>URTM01000001.1 GCA_900550865.1 uncultured Dorea sp.
TAAGCGGATTCAAGAGATGCATAGACGAGTTTGTCAGATCAAAGCAAGTGAAAAGGCAGAGGTAAAATATATGCAGACATGGGAAGAAAAGATACTTATAAAACAGGAAGGTATTGCCGAAGGAAGATTAGAAGGAAAATTAGAAGAGAAGCAAGAACTTACGAGAAAGTTGTCTAATAAATTCTCAATCGAACAAATTGCAGAAATGCTGGAAATTGATATTTCAGAGGTCGAAAATATACTCAAAGAATCTCAAAATGGGAAGTGATTAGAACAAAACATAGCATCTGAAAAAACAAGTAAAAAAACAAAGGTGAAGTTATAATTACAAAAAATGGATGAAAGAAGAAATGAAATGATATTATGCATTCCTCGAAAAAATAAAAATTTAAACTTCCAAGCACTTGAAAAACCAATTCCTTAGTAGTACAATTATGTTAAAAGATTAACGATGCTTTGTCGATAAAAAATATTATCAAAATATACAATGCATCAAATATTTAATTAAAAGGAGCGTGTTTGAAATGGCTAGATTTACACTGCCAAGAGATGTTTATCACGGAAAAGGATGTTTATCCGAATTAAAAAATCTGAAAGGTAAAAAAGCTGTCCTCGTAGTCGGCGGCGGATCTATGAAGCGTCAGGGATTCCTGGACAAAGCAGTGAACTACCTGAAAGAAGGCGGAATGGAAGTCAAACTGATCGAAGGTGTAGAACCGGATCCGTCTGTAGAGACTGTTATGAAAGGCGCAAAAGTAATGCAGGAATTCGAGCCTGACTGGATCGTAGCAATGGGCGGCGGATCTCCGATTGATGCGGCTAAAGCTATGTGGGTATTCTATGAGTATCCAGATGAAACATTCGAGAATATCATCACACCATTCAGCTTCCCTGAACTCCGTCAGAAAGCAAAATTTGCGGCCATCCCATCTACATCAGGAACTGCAACAGAAGTAACAGCATTCTCCGTAATCACAGATTACAATACAGGAATCAAATATCCTCTGGCAGACTTTAACATCACACCAGACGTTGCAATCGTTGATCCTGAACTGGTAGAAGGACTTCCTCAGAAACAGGTTGCTTACACAGGAATGGATGCACTGACACATGCGATCGAAGCTTATGTATCAACACTGAACTGTCCATTTACAGATCCACTTGCACTGCAGGCAATCGAGATGGTTCTGGATTATCTGCCGGCATCTTACAATCTTAACATGGAAGCAAGAGAGCAGATGCATTATGCACAGTGCCTGGCTGGTATGGCATTCTCGAATGCATTACTTGGTATCGTACATTCTATGGCTCATAAGACAGGAGCAGCATTCTCAACCGGACATATTCCTCACGGATGTGCCAATGCGATCTATCTGCCATATGTAATCAAATACAATGCAAAAGATAAAGTGGCTGCATCACGTTATGCAGAGATTGCACGCAGAATGGGACTTCCTGGAACATCAGAAAAAGCTCTGATCAACAGCTTGTGTGCAAAGATTGATGAGTTCAATGCGAAGATGAATATTCCTAAGACTCTGAAAGAATTCGGAATCAACGAAGAGGAATTCAAAGAAAAACTGGATAAGATTGCAGAACTTGCAGTTGGTGATGCCTGTACAGGATCTAATCCAAGAGCAATTGATCCTGCAACAATGGCTAAATTATTTACATGTACATATTATGGAACAGAAGTTGATTTTTAAATAACAAGAATCAGATAACGGCGGCTGTCACATAGGTTTATGTGGCAGCCATTTTGCGTACTTTGGTATAAAAATTAAAATCTATTCCATATACAACAGAGCGAATCTTGAACAATTTTATCGACATTTTTTGAAAAATATGGTTTTGCTTGCGAAATAGAACAAGCCGTATTATGATAATAGTAATATTGGGAATTAGGAGGAAATAAGATGTACAAAATTTTAAAAGCAGAACAATTAACTGCTAACATCTTTCTGATGGATGTAGAAGCTCCTCGTGTAGCAAGACATTGTGAACCGGGACAGTTTGTCATTGTAAAGATGGATGAAAAAGGGGAAAGAATCCCACTCACAATCTGTGACTATGACAGAGAAGCCGGAACGATCACCATCGTATTCCAGCCGGTCGGAGCATCCACAACCAAGATGAAAGAATTAAAAGCAGGAGATTATTTCCGCGATTTCACAGGTCCGTTAGGAAATGCTTCAGAACTCGTAGAAGAAGATATCGAAGAACTGAAGAAGAAAAAGATCCTGTTCGTAGGAGGCGGTGTTGGAGCAGCACCTGTCTATCCACAGGTAAAATGGTTGCATGAGCACGGCGTAGATGCTGATGTTATCATCGGTTCCAAGACAAAGGACATGCTGATCCTGGAAAAAGAGATGGAAGCAGTATCCGGAAATTATTATCCATGTACAGATGATGGTTCTTACGGTCATGCCGGAATGGTTACGACAATGGTAGAAGAACTGGTAGAAAAGGGAAATAAATATGATGTATGTATCGCGATCGGTCCAATGATCATGATGAAATTCGTATGTCTCCTTACAAAAAAACTGGGAATCCCTACTGTTGTAAGTATGAACCCGATCATGGTAGATGGAACCGGTATGTGCGGAGCCTGTCGTCTGCATGTAGGAGATGAGATTAAGTTCGCATGCGTAGATGGTCCGGAATTTGACGGACACCTTGTCAACTTCGATGAGGCTATGAAGAGACAGCAGATGTACAAGACCCAGGAAGGCCGTGCAATGCTGAAATTACAGGAAGGTGACACACACCATGGCGGATGTGGTCAGTGCGGAGGTGACGAGTAATGGCAGATGTATTAAAGAAAGTTCCTGTAAGAGAACAGGAGCCAAAGGTTCGTGCTACGAATTTTGAAGAAGTATGTTACGGATATAATAAAGAAGAAGCAATGGAAGAAGCAACCAGATGTCTGAACTGTAAGAATGCAAGATGTATCCAGGGATGTCCTGTATCCATTAACATACCTGCATTTATTGCAGAGATCAAAGAGGGCAATATCGAAGAGGCTTACAAAGTGATCGGTCAGTCTTCTGCACTTCCTGCTATCTGCGGACGTGTATGTCCACAGGAATCACAGTGCGAGAGCAAGTGTGTCCGTGGTATCAAAGGTGATGCAGTATCTATCGGTAAACTGGAAAGATTTGTCGCAGATTATGCACTGGAAAATGATATCAAACCGGAAAAACCGGAAAAGACAAACGGACATAAAGTAGCAGTCATCGGTTCCGGTCCGTCAGGACTTACCTGTGCCGGAGACCTTGCAAAACTCGGATACGAAGTGACTGTATTCGAAGCACTGCATGAACTTGGCGGTGTTCTGGTATATGGTATTCCTGAATTCCGTCTTCCAAAGCAGAAAGTTGTTAAAAAAGAAATTGAAAAAGTCAAAGAGCTTGGCGTTAAATTCGAGACAAATGTTGTCATCGGTAAATCTACAACCATTGACCAGTTAATGGAAGAGGAAGATTTCGAAGCTGTATTCATCGGTTCCGGAGCAGGACTTCCAATGTTCATGGGAATCCCTGGTGAGACAGCCAACGGAGTATTCTCTGCAAATGAATACCTGACAAGAAGTAACCTGATGAAAGCATTCGATGATTCTTACGATACACCGATTGCAGCTGGTAAGAAAGTTGCCGTTGTCGGTGGTGGTAACGTAGCTATGGATGCTGCCAGAACAGCACTTCGTCTTGGCGCAGAAGTACATATCGTATACCGTCGTAGTGAAGCAGAGCTTCCTGCAAGAGTAGAAGAAGTACATCACGCAAAAGAAGAGGGCGTTCAGTTCGACCTTCTTACCAATCCAAAAGAAATCCTCGTTGATGAAAATGGATGGGTAAAAGGTATGAAAGTAATCAAGATGGAACTTGGTGAGCCGGATGCTTCCGGAAGAAGACGTCCGATCGAGATCCCTGGATCTGAATACGAGATTGAACTCGATACAGTGATCATGTCTCTTGGAACATCTCCAAACCCATTGATTTCTTCTACAACAAAGGGACTTGAGACAAACAAGAGAAAATGTATCGTAGCAGAAGAAGAAAACGGACAGACTTCAAAAGCTGCCGTATTCGCAGGTGGAGATGCCGTAACAGGTGCTGCAACTGTAATTCTTGCTATGGGTGCAGGTAAAGCAGGTGCCAAAGGTATCCACGAATATCTGTCTAAAAAGAATGCTTAATTCTTTGTGCACAGTGAAAAGATGATGCTATAAGTACTCCGGGGTATCAAATGAGTGGCAAAAGACCTTTTGACACTCATATCATTATATAAGAGATATACACAAGAATGATTCTGGTGTATATCTCTTTTTGCTTGCCATTTGTTTGGAAGAAATTGTCAATGACTGGCCCTATAGACCGCCATGTGTTCGTAAGAAGCTGCCGATGGCAGGTTCTGGAGACAGTACATCCGGACTTGAACAAAAACATATATCTGTGGTATGATTGTAAGACACATTTAATGCTGAAAACAGCTGAAAATCAATCCTGCTGACAAGCAAGGATAAAACAAAAAGACAGGTTGGAGATTATGACAGAATTAGATTTAAAAGACGGAAAGATATTTTTAAATAAAGTAACAGAGAAGATCCGCACACGACTGACAGAAGTAGATGCATCCATTGAAGCAGGACAGAAAGACATCCAGAGTATGAATGAATACTACTGGGAGAACTATACCGAAATGGATGAATACGGTTATGAAAATTACGATAACCAACAGGCGCTTTTACATCAGGTAAATGATAATCAGGAAAAGCAGAAGATGAGACATCGTCTCCGTAAGATGCTGGAAGCCCCGTTTTTTGGACGTGTGGACTTTATCTATGATGGAGAAGAGGAACCGGAGATCTTTTATATCGGTATCGGGAATTTTGCAGAACGTACAGGTATGCTGCCTTTGATCTATGACTGGAGAGCGCCTGTCAGCGGACTTTTTTACGATTATGACAAGGGACCGGGATCCTATGAAGCACCTGCCGGACTGATCGAGGGCGAGATCGCAGCCAAATGGCAGTACAAAGTAAAGAATGGAAAGATGGTCTATGCCTTTGAAAGCGATACCAAGATTGACGATGATATTTTAAAACAGGAACTGGGAACGAACAGCGATGTACAGTTGAAAAACATCGTGCGTACGATCCAGAAAGAACAGAATGCGATCATCCGTAATACACATGATCGTATCCTTGCGATCCAGGGTGCTGCCGGAAGTGGTAAGACTTCCGTTGCTTTACACCGGATCGCCTATCTGTTGTATCATAACAGAGAGCATTTAAAATCCTCTAATGTACTGATCCTTTCTCCAAACAGTGTATTTTCAGATTACATTTCCCATATTCTGCCGGAACTAGGCGAGGAAAATATTCAGGAGATGAGTTTTGACTTGTTTGCATACCGGGAATTGAAAGGTATCGTTCCGGACTGTGAAGACCGCTATGACCAGCTGGAAAGGACCATGAAGCTTCAGGATCCGTATCTGACAGAACGTTTTGAAGAAAAGCAGTCGGAAGGCTTTGTCGGAATGATGGAAGGATTCCTTGCAAGACTGGAAGATGAACTGATGGATTTCCGTGCAATCGAATATAAAGGAATTCAGAAGACAGAAGAAGAACTGATCAATCTCTTTTATTTCAAATTCCAGAATGCACCTCTACTCAGCCGGGTGGATGCGATCAGAGACTACTGTGTTGATGAATATGAGACACTACTTGGACGTGATCTTTCGGAAGAAGAGCTCCTGATCGTACAGGATAAATTCGATAAGATGTATGTAACAAAGGATATCTACAAGATATACGGCTGGCTTCTGGAAGAATGCGGCTATCCGTCACTTCCGGATGTCGAATATGAAAAACGCAAGCTGGAATACGAAGATGTATTTCCGGTATTGTATCTGAAGTACCGTCTGACCGGAAAAGCTGTGCATAACCACATCAAACATCTGGTCATTGATGAAATGCAGGATTATTCTTATCTGCAGTATGTGATCCTGAATCAGATCTTCAAATGCCGGATGACTATTCTCGGTGATAAAGCACAGACTTTAGATGAACAGATGCGTGATGTATTACAGTTCCTTCCGGGCGTATTTGATCAGAAGATCCGTAAGATCGTAATGAATAAAAGTTACCGGAATACAATGGAGATTGCCAGATATGCCGAAAAACTGACTGGTGTCAAAGACGTAGAACTCTTAAAACGTCATGGGAAAGAAGTAGTAGAAGAGCAATTCCAGACAGAAAATGCAGTTCTGGATGAAATCCTTTCAAAAGCAAAACTTGGAGAAGACGAATATGAGACTGCTGCCATTATTGCCATGACGGAAGCAGAGGCATCCACCTTATACCAGATATTAAAAGCCCGCGGCGAAGAAGTGCATTATATCGACCGCAACAGTTCCGCATTCAAAAAAGGACTTACCGTCACGACCTTTTATCTTGCAAAAGGTCTGGAATTCGACCAGGTATTCGGTGTATTCCAGAATGCCGGAAACCCGATGCTGAATCAGGCTAAATATATCTGCGCGACAAGAGCATTACATGAATTATATATGTATCAGATAACAGAATAGAAGAACACTAATCACTAAGATAGAAAGAACAATAGAATGAAGATAACATTAATCACAGTGGGAAAGATAAAAGAAAAATATTTAAAAGATGCAATTGCAGAATACAGCAAACGTTTAAGCCGCTACTGTAAACTGGAGATCATCGAAGTGGCAGATGAAAAGACTCCGGATAACGCAAGTGAGACCGTAGGAGACGGTATCCGCGACAAAGAAGGCGAACGGATCCTCAAATATGTCAAAGACGATGCCTACGTCGTTACGCTTGAAATCAAGGGAAAACTTCTGACCTCAGAAGAACTGGCAGAAAAGATTGACAAGCTTGGAATCCAGGGAACCAGTCACATTATATTTATCATCGGCGGCTCGATCGGACTTGGAAAAGAAGTGCTGAAACGCTCGGATTACGCACTGAGTTTTTCAAAGATGACATTTCCACATCAGCTGATGCGGGTGATCCTCCTGGAACAAATCTACAGAAGCTACCGGATCATCAGCCATGAGCCATATCATAAGTAAAATACCGGAATAAAAGAAAATATTATAGAAACAATTGTAGATATATAAAAGATATTATAAATAATTCTTGTTTCAGAAGATATCATCCTTTATACTAATAAGGATGAAAATGTCAGGAGAGGATATACTATGAAGCAAGTGAATTTAAAAAATCTGTGTATGATTTTATTGGGGAATACAGTTTATGCACTGGCGATCGTCATGTTTATTCTGCCGAATGATATGATCACGGGCGGAACGACAGGAATGGGTATTGCAATCCACCATTATTTCGGACTTCCGATCCATACATTTGTATTAATCTTCAATACATTGATGTTCTTACTTGGAGCGGCTGTTCTTGGAATGAAATTTGCACTTACAACACTGGTCAGTACATTCTATTACCCGGTTATTCTGGGTGTGCTCGAACAGATACCGGCACTTCAGAATGTGACAGACGATAAGATGTTATCAACAATCTGCGGCGGTCTGATGATCGGAATGGGAATCGGAATTGTAATACGTTGCGGCGCATCGACAGGAGGAATGGATATTCCGCCATTGGTTCTGAACAAAAAGTTCGGACTTCCGGTATCTGTGATGCTGTATGTATTTGATTTTATAATCCTGATCTCACAGATGCTCTTCACCAACAAAGAAGAGATTGTATACGGTATCTTACTGGTACTGATCTATACCGTCATTCTGGACAAGGTACTGCTGATGGGATCTACCAGAACAAAAGTAGAGATCATGACTGAAAAACACGAAGAACTGAACCGTCTGATCCAGGAGCGTCTTGACCGTGGAACGACACTGGTCTATACACAGACCGGATATCTGAAAAACGATCAGCCGATGATCCTTACCGTAGTTTCCAATCGTGAACTTATGCGCCTGAACCAGCTGGTACAGGAGATCGACCCACATGCATTTATGATCATTGGAAATGTAAATGAAGTACGTGGAAGAGGATTTTCACAGCAGAAAGTTTATAAGAAAGAAACCATCGAAAAATAAAAATACGCAGAATAATACAGAAAATAAAACCGACAGACTGTGCCCGGCGAACCCGCTTCAAATGAAGCAGATTCCCGTATGGTACAGATTGTCGGTTTTCCTGATTTTTAACCTTTTTTCTTACGCTCTATACATTTCCATTCGGAATTCTCACAGATGAAATGCCAGTATTCCAGAAACTTTTCAGATGTCTTTCTGTCCTTTCCGCGGACGATGAACCAGAGGTCATTTGCAAATGTTCCTGATTCTGTTTCTTTTTCATTCTGTCCGTCTTCCGGATTTGACATCTTTACAGGTGACGCCGTTGTAAGTTTGATATCTTTGGAACGGATGATTCTCTCGATTTCATCCTGAATCTTCAGATATTGTTCTGTAATACCTATCTGGCGGTATTGCTCTGCCAGGCGGATTCTTTTATTTCTCCCGGATAAAATGATATACGTAACGATAGACGTTATGATCGATGCAACGATAACAAGTGCCAGTATGATCACAACAAGAAGTGGTGTAGTCATAGATAAATTCCTCCTTACATCATATGGCTCATTATAACACTGATATCTACCGGAAAACTACCGTAAAATTGTCCGTATTTTCCGTGGTTTATGAATGGATTTTCTACAAAACTACTGTTATTAATCTGAAGATCGATCAGGTAGAAAATATCGACACACAGTTCGAATATACCGACCATCAGCCGGTAAAACTAAATGTAACCTTAAAATAATATACCCGTATAGAACCTGTTTATCAGCCTGCCTTTTTTGGCGGGCTGATTTAACATAGATTTAACATATATCTAATATAAGTCAGGGAATGCTATGCTATATTAGGAATACTGGAATGAATATTTCGGAAAAGATAAGGGTAAAAAATACACAGAGAAAGGTGAGAAATACTATGAGCAGCATATATATGAACCGAGAGCTTTCCTGGCTGAAATTCAATGAACGTGTACTGGAGGAAGCTGAAAATCCAGAAGTCCCATTATGTGAGAGACTGACATTTGCATCGATCTATCAGAGTAATCTGGACGAGTTCTTCATGGTCCGTGTGGGATCATTATATGACCAGACACTCCTTGACAAAAAAATCCGGGAAAACAAGACTGGCATGACATCCCAGGAGCAGATTGATGCAATCTTAAAACGTACCAAACAGATCAATAAACGCAAAGAGGCGGTCTATGAAGAACTAATGGAACGTGTGGCAGAACAGGGCATCCGCATTTTGCGTTTCAATGAACTCGATGAAGAAGGGGCTGCATATCTCGAGCGTTATTTTGAATCCGAGATCGCACCGTTAATCTCACCTACCGTTGTAGGAAGAAGACAGCCATTCCCATTCCTTAGAAATAAAGAAATCTATGCCGTAGCCATACTTGGTTCCAAGGGCAAGAAAGACCGTCTGGGAATTATTCCATGTACCAGCAACATCTTCGGACGTCTGATCGCAGTTCCGGGAATGCAGGGAACCTATATGCTCGCCGAAGAACTGATCCTGCATTTCGCACCGGCGGTATTCAAGGGATATAAGATCAAATCAAAATCTTTACTCCGTATTACGAGAAATGCGGATATCGATGCAGATGCATTATACGATGAAGATCTGGATTACCGCGAATTCATGGAAGGGCTGATCAAACAGAGAAAGAAATTGGCACCGATCCGTCTGGAACTTTCCAGAGATATCGATAAAAAAGGAATTGCCGTATTGTGTGAATATCTGGAGCTGGATGAAAGCCATGTATTCATGTCTTCGACACCACTGGATCTGTCGTTTGTATTCCAGATCCAGGATCTTCTCAGAAAGCATACGGAATTATATTTTCCAAAACGCACACCGCAGCGCTCTGACCAGTTCCAGGATGGAAGAAGTATCATAGAACAGATCCGGAAAGAAGACAAACTGTTATCTTACCCATATGAATCCATTCGTCCGTTCTTACATCTGCTGACGGAAGCGGCCGAAGATCCGGATGTCATCTCCATCAAGATGACCCTGTATCGTGTGGCGAAGCAGAGTAAAGTGGTAGAGGCACTGATCGAAGCAGCCGAGAATGGAAAAGAAGTTGTCGTACTGGTAGAACTGAGAGCCCGTTTTGATGAGGAAAATAATATCGGCTGGTCCAGACTTCTGGAAGATGCCGGCTGTCAGGTGATCTATGGACTGGATGGTTATAAAGTACACTCCAAACTGTGCCTGATCACTCGCAAAAACGGAGGTCAGGTAGAATACATCACACAGATCGGTACCGGTAATTATAATGAAAAAACATCCAGACTGTACACCGACCTTTCTCTTATGACAGCTAACGTAGAGATCGGACTGGAAGCCTCCAATGTATTCCAGGCATTGTCAAAGGGTGAAGTCGTAGAACACAGCGAACATCTTCTGGTTGCGCCGAAATGTCTGCAGAACAAAGTGCTTGCCATGCTGGATGAAGAGATCGCACATGCAAGAAACGGAGAAGAAGCTTATGCCGGATTCAAGCTCAATTCTCTTACAGATAAGAAGATCATCGATAAACTGATCGAAGCTTCCGAAGCAGGTGTGAAGATCGATATGGTTGTCCGTGGAATCTGCTGCCTGATCCCGGGTGTGGAAGGAAAGACAGAAAACATCCGTATCATCAGCATTGTCGGAAGATTTCTGGAGCATTCGAGAATCTATATATTCGGAAGCCGGGAACGCAGAAAATACTATATTGCATCCGCAGATTTTATGACAAGAAATACCGTGAGACGTGTAGAAGTTGCCGCACCGGTATACGATGAACGTCTGCAGAACAAATTGCAGGATATGTTCGATACCATGCTTGAAGATAACCAGAAAGCACGATATCTTGGTGCAGATGGAAACTATCAGCGTGTAATAAATGAACATGCACCGCTGAATTCACAGGAATATTTCTATGCACAGGCATATCACGAGATTTAAGTAAACGTCAGGTATATATTCCGTCCGGAACGCATAGAGTGATACAAATTACCAGCGCGGTATTTTTATGAAACGTCAGGAATGGAAAGAAAAAGCGGCGGAGATGTCGGGAGTCCCAAAAGATGTAGCAATGGGGCTCCCGATTCTTACGATTACCGGAACGAATGAACTCTGTGTGGAAAACTACAGAGGAATGACCGAATATACAGACCAGCTCATCCGGCTGCAGTCCCGATGCGGACAGATTAAGATCACCGGCAAGAAGCTGGAGGTTATCTATTATACCAATGATGAGATGATGATCCACGGCCACATCAGGGCGATAGAATACCAAGCATAGGAGGGACCGGTGTGTTTGAACAGTTAATCTGGTATCTGAAAGGCTATGTCCGGATACGTGTGACGGGATATTCCCCCGAACGTTTTCTGAATGCCTGCCGTTATAAGAACATCTATATATGGGATCTGAAACGTGTCTGTGGATCATACGAGATGAATCTTTCCCTCAATGGATTCCGCAGACTGAAAGAAATTGTCAGGAAGACCGGTACGAAGGTGTGCATCATCCGCCGCTGTGGTCTTCCTTTTCTTTCACACCGCTACCGGAAACGGCATATCCTGCTTGCCGGATTCTTTCTCTGCATCAGTCTGGTTCTGTTTATGACACGCTATATCTGGGGAATTGATATCCGGGGAAACCTGTCGTATACCGATGATGCCTTAAAGAAATTTCTTGCATCCGAACAGATCAAAGACGGTATGAAAAAGTCAGATGTAGACTGTCAGAAGATCGTCCGGGATCTGAGACGCACCTATGATGGGATCATATGGGTATCCGCCTCCATAGACGGGTGCCGGCTAGTGATCCAAATAAAAGAAAATGAAGACGGTCTTGAAAATATTCTACAAACAACTGATTCCGCTAAAGACAATACAGTTGCAGATAATAATACATCTACAACAACGGATCAGTCTACAGACATTATTGCCGACACCGACTGCATCATTACCAGTATTACTACACGTTCGGGCATCGCACAGGTAAAAAAGGGCTCACAGGTGAAAAAAGGAGATCTTCTGGTATCGGGACAGATTCCCATCTGCAATGATGAAAAAGAAATTACCGGATATACTCCATGCAGATCCGATGCAGACATATCCGGAGAAACAAGTATTGTCTATCAAAAGACACTCTCAAAAAGTTATCTTGAAAAAAAATACTACCGATCAAGATATCATTTTATTCAGAAAAAAGAATATGCCGTCCGGATTGGAAGATATGTTGTCCGGGTCGGTTCCGTAAAAAACACCTATCCATATTTTGAAAAACACATCACCCAGCGAAAGCTCATGCCGGCGAATATAGCTTCTCTGACATTCGAAAAAATCACAGCAACTCCCTATCAGAAAAAACAAAAAAATTATACAAAAGCTCAGATCCAAAAGATATTATCCGCAGATTTTCAGAATTACTGTAAGGAAATGCAGAAAAAAGGGGTAGAAATTATCCAGAATGATGTTAAAATATACACAGGGTCTGAGACGTACTCTGCAAAAGGAACACTAAGAATCAGATGTTCCGTCGGAAAACAGGTTCCGTCCACACCGCTTCTGCCAGAACATACCGCAGAAGACGACACAAAGAATGGAGATTAATGCATGGGATTAATGGAGACAGTCATCGATATACCTGCAGAACACGAAGCCAATGTGTTCGGGCAGTTCGATGCATATGCAAAGAAAATAGAACGCGCTCTTCATGTGACACTGATCGCAAGAGGTGAAAGTGTCAAGATCATGGGAGATGCTTTGAAGGTAGAAAAGGCAAAAAAAGTGCTGGATCAGCTTGTAGAACTTTCAAAAAGAGGTAACACGATCCAGGAACAGAATGTAGATTATACACTGGCACTGGTTATGGAAGACAGCGAAGAAAACGTACTGGAGATTGACAAAGATATTATCTGTCATACCTTACAGGGCAAGCCGATCAAACCAAAGACACTCGGACAGAAGAAATATGTAGATGCGATCCGCAAACAGATGATCGTATTCGGACTCGGCCCTGCCGGTACCGGTAAGACTTACCTTGCGATGGCAATGGCGATCACTGCGTTCAAGAATAATGAAGTAGGACGCATCATCCTGACACGTCCGGCAATCGAAGCGGGAGAGAAGCTCGGATTCCTTCCGGGAGATCTCCAGAGTAAGATCGATCCATATTTGCGTCCGCTCTATGATGCACTGTATCAGATCATGGGAGCAGAAAGCTTTATGAAGAATTCGGAAAAAGGCCTGATCGAAGTTGCGCCGCTTGCTTATATGCGTGGACGTACATTAGATAATGCCTTCATCATTCTGGATGAAGCGCAGAACACAACACCGGCACAGATGAAAATGTTCCTTACCCGAATCGGTTTTGGCTCAAAAGTCGTGATCACCGGTGATGCAACGCAAAAAGACCTTCCAGCCGGTCAGGTGTCCGGTCTTGATGTGGCAACAAGAGTAGTAAAAGATATCGAAGATATCAGCATCTGCCATCTTACCAGCAAAGACGTGGTACGTCATCCGCTGGTACAGCAGATCGTAAAAGCATACGAAGATTACGAAAGTAAACACGAGAGCCGCCGCGGCAATGATGCAAAATACAAAGGAAAAGATAAGAGGCGAAGATCATGACATTATATTTTGAAGAAGAGGGCAAAATAAAACTTCCTCTGGAATGTGAATCACTTGCAAAGGAAGTAGTAGAAGCAGCACTGGATTACGTGGGCTGTCCTTATGAAGCAGAAGTAAACCTGCTTCTGACAGAAAATGCACAGATTCATGAAATGAACAAAGAATTCAGAGGGATCGACCGGACAACCGATGTACTGTCTTTTCCGATGATCGACTATCCGGAACCGGGGACATTCGATTTTCTGGAAGAGCAGGAAGACTGTTTTGATCCGGAAAGCGGGGAACTGACGCTTGGGGATATCGTGATCTCAAAAGAGAAGGTCCTTTCGCAGGCAGAAGAGTACGGGCACAGTCCAAAGAGAGAATATGCTTTTCTTATTACCCATTCTGTGTTACACTTAACAGGTTATGACCATATGGAAGAGGAAGAACGCCTGGTGATGGAGCAGAAACAGCGTGAGATCATGGAACGCCTGGACATTCTGAGATAATCATTGATCTCAATAAATTTTTACAAAATGATGGAGTTAAAGCTGTATGTCGGAACAACATAAAAAAAATGAGAAGAATTTCCTGATACAGGGATCGATCCTTGCAATTGCGGGAGTTATCACAAAACTGATCGGAGCATTTTACCGTATACCACTTCTGAATATTATCGGAACGGAAGGAAATGGATATTATTCGGTTGCTTTTTCAATCTATTCGGTTGCTTTGATGCTGACTTCTTACAGTCTGCCGTTAGCTGTATCCAAACTGGTATCAGCAAGAGTAGCGGTCGGCGAATATAAGAATGCGAATAAAATCTTCAGAGGGGCTATGACATTTGCGCTTCTGGCCGGTGGATTTGTATCCCTTTTGGTATTTTTTGGAGCAGATTTTATTGCGACAACAATTATGCATCTGGACATGAGTGCCTATGCACTGCGCGTCCTGGCACCATGTATCCTGATCGTAGCACTGCTTGGTGTATTACGTGGGTTTTTCCAGGGAATGGGATCCATGATCCCGACAGCAATCTCACAGGTGATCGAACAGATCGTAAATGCGGTTGTATCGATCGCTGGGGCATATGTATTATTCAATGCCGGAAGAGCCATCGGAAAGACCAGAGGTGACAAATCCTTCGGACCTGCTTATGCGGCAGCGGGAGGAACACTCGGAACCGTTCTGGGTGCACTGAGCGCATTGATATTTGTCGGATTCATTTTCCTTGCATATCACAAAATATTCAAGAAGAAAATGAGACGTGACAATTCCAAAAAGAAAGAAAGCTATAAGACTGTCTATAAAGTATTGTTTGTAACCATAGCACCGGTCATCTTAAGTGCGACAGTATATAATATCAGCGATTTTGTGGATACCGCACTTTTTAACAACGTTATGGCGGCTCAGGGATTCAGCAAAAAAGAATACGCAAGTCTTCTTGGAATCTTCCAGGGGCAGTACAGTACGATGATCAATGTACCGCTCTCTATCTCCAGTGCTCTGGCAGCATCACTGGTTCCAAGCCTGGTTGCTACCGTACAGACCGGTAATCGTAAGCAGGTACATAACAAGATTAATACCGTAAGCCGTTTTAACATGGTGATCGCGATCCCGTGTGCAGTCGGTTTTATTACGCTGGCAAAACCGATCCTGAATTTATTATATTTCACACAGGATAATACGACAGCCGCACTGATGCTTCAGATGGGTGCGCTTTCGGTTGTATTCTTCTGTCTGTCAACAGTGACCAATTCTGTATTACAGGGGCTGGATGATATGATGACACCGGTAAAAAATGCAGCGATTTCACTGGTGATTCATATCGTAACATTATTCCTGATGCTGGTAGTACTGAAATGGAATATCTATGCCGTTGTTTTGAGTAAGATCATTTTCTCAGGTGCGATCTGTGTCCTGAACGCAAAAGCACTCCGCGACAGAATCGGCTATGTACAGGAAAAGAAGAAAACATTCTTAATCCCTGCACTTGCTTCTCTGATCATGGGTGTGATCGCAATTGTGATTCATCTGATCTTTGAACTGTTTGCAGGACCGTATATCGCAACAATCATCGCACTTCTGGCAGCAGTTGCTACATATGGTGTGTCCATTGTTGCACTTGGCGGAATTACAGAAGAAGAATTACTTGGCATGCCAAAAGGAGCAACCCTTGTGACAATATGCCGCAGACTACATTTGATAAGAGGGGAATACAGGTAAGAATGAGACCAGTAAAAAAGATTGCACTATTACATGATATCTGTGGTGTCGGCAAGGCAGCCATGATGAATATGACACCGATCTTAAGCATGATGGGAATCGAGGCGTGCCCGGTTCCGACGGTACTGTTATCAACGCATACCGGCGGCTATGGCTTGCCGGCAGTATACCATGTGCCGGGAGATTATATCCGTGCATGTGCAGATCACTACAAGAAAGAACATATTACATTCGATGCAATTTTCGTCGGATATCTGGGAAATACAGATGTGATCGACGCAGTGATCTATTTCATTGATCAGTTCCCGGGAACGAAAGTTATTCTGGATCCGATTATGGGAGATCACGGAACCTATTACACGAATTTTGATGAATCATATGGCAAAGCAATGTGTAAAATGCTTCCATATGCGGATGTGATCCTTCCGAACCTGACCGAAATGTATCTGCTTGCCGGAAAAGAATATCAGATTACAGGTAATCACAGAAATGTTCTCCATCTGTGCGAAGAGCTTCGAAAACTGGGCGCAAAAAACATGATCGTCACCAGTGTCCCGAAAGATGACTGCAAAAAGGGCATCGTATTATACGAAGATGACGCATTTCTTTATATCGGAAACGGTGAAGTCTTAAAAGAATTCCACGGAGCCGGAGATGCATTTGACGGAATGTTCCTCGCAAAGCTTCTGCAGGGCAATTCTCTTCTGGAAAGTGTCCAGGCTTCACATGCGTTTGTATGTGCATGTATCAGAGAAAGTGAAAAGTACGATTACCCGGAACGGGAAGGTCTTCTGATTGAAAAAACATTAAGAAAAATTGTATAAATACAATGTATTAAGCGAATACTGTACTCAAAAAAGGAGTCATCATTATGAAAAATAAGTATGGTATTGGCTTTTTACTGTTTCTGATCCTCGTCGTATTTGGAATCACCTGTGCCTATCAGCTCAGTTTAAATAAGGGGAAGCGTGAAATTCAGGCAGAGATAAAAGCAAAAGAGCAGACAGAAAAGGAGGATTTTTCTGTCGCCGCAGACGGACAGGCGTTAAAAGAAGACTGTTACTATCTAAAAGCCCTGAACGGCTATGTGGTTGTATATCTGAACGATAAAAAGACGGTATATGAATACACTGATATTCTGTTAGATGGTCTTCCCGAGACTCTCCAGAAAGAGATTAAAAATGGAAAATATGTAGAGACATCAGAGGAATTGTATGGTTTTCTCGAAAATTATTCAAGTTAGATTTGAAAATAGAAATATAGATTTGAAAATAACAGCAAATTCTTATAAATATAGAACTATGAGTGCGATTCCTGCATCTCAAGAAAGGACAAAAGATAATGGACGATAAAAAAGTAGCAAGAATCAATGAATTATATCACAAGTCAAAAGCCGAAGGCCTGACACCAGAGGAATTAAAAGAGCAGCAGATCTTAAGAAAAGAATACATCGATTCTTTCAAAAGAAATCTGCGCGGACAGTTAAATAACATTTCCATAAAGGAAAAAGACGGAAGTATTACGAATTTAGGTGAGAAATTTGGAAACAAAAAGGGAAATTAGACATAAGATCATCCGGCTCAGAAAAGAGATGGATCCGCTTGTGTGGCAGCAGGCGACCAATGCTATCACAGCAAAGATTATCAGTCATCCACGTTTTTTAGAAGAGACCGATATCTACTGTTATGCGAATTATAACGGCGAAGCAGGAACTTCTGCGATCATGGAGGAGGCCTGGAAACTTGGGAAAAATGTATGGTTTCCAAGAGTCGAAGGCAGGGAGATGAATTTTTATCTGGTGGAAAGCAAGGATGACCTGCAGGCGGGGGCGTATGGTATTCCGGAACCGACGGGAGATCATAAAGCCGATGGAAATGATGGACTTCTGATCATGCCGGGGGTTGCTTTTGACGAAGACTGCCACCGGATCGGATACGGCGGCGGCTTTTATGATAAATACCTGGAAAAGCATCCGGATCTGCATGCCATTGCAATTGCCTTTGAACTGCAGATGCACCGAGAGCTTCCTTTTGAGGAACACGATATAAAACCGGAGAAAGTTATTACGGAAAAACAAGTCTATCCAATTGAAGCAAATGAGGACTTTTTATAAATCCGGATAAAATCTGGACTCCGGATAAAAATAAAGATAAATAAAACCAGAATATACTTAAAGGAGTGAGCAAAAATGGCAAACGGATTACCCAAAGATCCTATGCTGTTACTCAGTGTAGTCAATACAAAGCTGAGGGACTATTATCACAGCCTGGATGCTTTGTGCGACGATATGAATGTCGATAAAGAAGAAATCGTAACTGCTTTAAAAGCGATCGATTACGAATATGACAAAACTACACAACAGTTTGTCTAATAAATAATACAAAGGAGCAAAAAGGATGCTTAATAACATGAATTACGATATAGATATCACAAAAGAACCGCCTGCGGATGATACTGCACGCCAGTATTATTTTATCGAAAAGGCAAAAGCTTATGTACAGCGCAAGTCTGAGGAACTGGGACGTCCGCTGACATTCTGTGTTACCACATTTGGTTGTCAGATGAACGCCCGCGATTCCGAAAAACTCTGCGGAATCCTGGAAAAGATCGGTTATGTGGAAGCGTCCGAAGATGAAGCTGACTTTATCATCTTCAACACCTGTACGGTAAGAGAGAACGCAAATATGCGTGTCTACGGACGTCTTGGACAGTTAAAACCGAGAAAGAAGAAGAATCCGCACATGATGATCGGTCTTTGCGGCTGCATGATGCAGGAACCGGAGGTCGTAGAAAAGTTAAAGACAAGTTACCGCTATGTGGATATTATCTTCGGGACACATAATATTTTCAAATTTGCCGAGCTGATCGTGACAAGATTCGAATCACAGCGTATGGTGATTGATATCTGGAAAGATACCGACAAGATTGTTGAAAATCTTCCGAATGACCGTAAATACTCTTTCAAATCCGGAGTCAACATCATGTTCGGATGCAACAACTTCTGCAGTTACTGTATCGTTCCATATGTACGTGGACGTGAAAGAAGCCGTGATCCGGAGGCAATCGTATCTGAGATCCGCCAGCTTGTTGCAGACGGCGTAGTCGAAGTCATGCTGCTTGGTCAGAACGTGAATTCTTACGGCAAGAATCTGGAGCAGCCAATTACATTTGCCCAGCTTCTGGAAAAAATCGAACAGATTGAAGGTCTGGAGCGTATCCGTTTCATGACGTCTCATCCGAAGGACTTATCCGATGAACTGATCGAAGTGATGCGCAAATCAAAGAAGATCTGTAAGCACCTGCATCTGCCGGTACAGTCCGGAAGCAGCAAGATCTTAAAGAAGATGAACCGCCATTATACGAAAGAACAATACCTGGAACTGGTAGAAAAAATCCGCGCGAAAGTTCCGGATATTTCTCTTACGACTGATATTATCGTTGGTTTTCCTGGCGAGACAGAGGAAGACTTCGAAGAGACGATGGATATCGTAAGAAAAGTACGCTATGACAGCGCATTTACCTTCATCTATTCCAAACGTACCGGAACACCTGCCGCTGTGATGGAAGACCAGGTGCCAGAAGATGTGGTCAAGAACCGTTTTGACAGACTGCTGAAAGAAGTCCATGAAATCGCAGCAGAAGTATGTTCTGTACATGAAGGAACTGTTCAGACAGCCCTGATCGAATCCGTAAGCGAACATGATCCGTCCATGGTGACCGGACGCTTAAGCAATAACCTGCTGGTACATATCAAAGGAGATAAGGGAATGATCGGACGACTGGCAGATGTCAGACTGACCGAATGCAAAGGTTTCTATTATCTGGGAGAGCTGGCAGAATAAATGTATTATAATTAACCATAAAAACGCTCAAACTATGTAATATCAATAAGATAGTGAGGGCGTTTTTGTATGAAAAAAATCAGTGAGTATTTATTTTTATGGGGAATCGGAGGATGGATCTATTATTCGCTGGAAGTTATCTTCCGCGGCTTTTCCCACTGGTCCATGTTCGTGCTTGGCGGGATCTGTATGATGTTTTTTACTTATCAGGGACAGCAGGTGCACTGGCAGGATGATTTTCTCCTGCAGGTATTCCGTTGCAGCATCTTTGTGACTGCATCGGAATTTATCACAGGAATTATTGTAAATAAATGGTTTGCACTGCATGTATGGGATTACAGCCGTATGCCGTTTCAGTTGTTCGGGCAGATCTGTCTGCCGTTCATGATGCTGTTTGCATGTCTCTGTGCAGTAGGGATCTACTTAAGTGCCAATATCCTGTATCTTCTGTACGGAGAGGAGAAGCCTCAGTTTGTGAGAAAATCTATCCTTTCAAATTCAAAATATAAATGCTATAATGAAATGTAAAAATCAAATGATAAGAGGAGAAGAAAAGTGGCAGAATTAACACCAATGATGCAGCAGTATATGCAGACGAAAAAAGAATATCCGGACTGCATCCTCTTTTATAGATTGGGAGACTTTTATGAAATGTTCTTTGACGATGCACTGACTGCATCCAAAGAACTGGAGATTACATTAACCGGAAAGAACTGCGGACTGAAAGAGCGTGCGCCGATGTGCGGCGTCCCGTATCACGCAGTGGACGGATATCTGAACAGACTGGTATCCAAAGGTTATAAAGTAGCCATCTGTGAACAGCTGGAAGATCCGGCAACTGCAAAAGGGATTGTAAAAAGAGATGTTGTAAGAATCGTAACGCCAGGAACCAATCTGGATACCCAGGCACTGGACGAGACAAAAAATAATTATATCATGTGTATTGCCTATGCATCGGATCATTACGGTGTATCCGTTGCCGATGTGTCAACCGGCGAGTATATGGTAACCGAGATTGAGAATTCCGAGAAATTATTTGATGAGATCTACAAGTTCATGCCGTCAGAGCTGATCTGTAATGAGGCATTTTACATGAGTGGCATGAATTTTGAGTTATTAAAAGAAAAGCTTGGAATCACCGTATATTCTCTGGATGCCTGGTATTTTGATGATGCGATCTGTGAACGTGTCTTAAAAGAACATTTCCATGCCGGCACGATCGAAGGACTGGGACTTACCGATTACGACTGCGGTGTGATCGCAGCCGGTGCGCTTATGCAGTATCTCGTAGAGACGCAGAAACGGGACTTATCACACATTTCCCATCTGACGATCTATGCATCCGGAAAGTACATGCTTCTGGACAGCTCGACCAGACGAAATCTGGAACTGTGCGAGACACTACGTGACAAGCAGAAACGAGGTTCCCTTCTGTGGGTGCTGGATAAGACAAAGACAGCCATGGGAGCAAGAACCCTGCGTAAATATATCGAGCAGCCATTGATCGATAAAAATGCGATTGAGAAACGACTCGATGCTGTAGACGAACTGATGAAAAATGCGATTTCCAGAGAGGAAATCCGTGAATACCTTTCACCAGTTTACGATCTGGAACGACTGGTGTGCAGGATCACATACCAGTCTGCGAATCCAAGAGACCTGATCGCATTCCAGACCTCCCTCGCGATGCTTCCGCATATCAAATGCATCTTAAGCGATATGCAGACACCGCTTTTAAAAGAACTGAACGAAGAACTGGATACACTCGAAGATCTGTGTAAGCTGGTCAGTGATTCGATCAAAGAAGATCCGCCGATTGCAATGAAAGAAGGCGGCATCATCAAAGATGGTTACAATGCAGAAGTAGATAAGCTCCGTAATGCCAAATCCGACGGAAAAGACTGGCTTGCAAAGTTGGAAGCAGACGAACGTGAAAAGACGGGAATTAAAAATCTGCGTATCAAGTATAACAAAGTATTTGGCTATTATCTGGAGGTTACCAATTCTTTCAAGGATCTGGTACCGGATTATTACACAAGAAAACAGACACTTGCCAATGCAGAGCGTTATATCATCCCGGAATTAAAAGAACTGGAAGATACGATCCTTGGTGCAGAAGATAAGCTGTATGCACTCGAATACCAGCTTTACTCCGAAGTGCGGGATACCATCGGCAAAGAAGTCGTCCGCATCCAGAAGACAGCGAAAGCCATTGCGAAGTTAGATGCATTTGCCTCTCTTGCGCTGGTTGCAGAACAGAATAATTATGTCAGACCAAAGATGAACGACAAAGGTCTCATTGATATCAAGGACGGCCGTCATCCGGTCGTAGAAAAGATGATCTCCAATGACATGTTCATCTGTAACGATACATATCTCAATGACAAAAAGGACCGCATTTCCATTATTACGGGACCGAACATGGCCGGTAAATCGACCTACATGCGACAGACAGCCCTGATCGTCCTGATGGCACAGATCGGTTCGTTTGTTCCGGCTTCTTCGGCAAATATCGGTGTGGTAGACCGTATCTTTACCCGTGTAGGTGCGTCAGATGACCTTGCAAGCGGACAGAGTACCTTTATGGTAGAGATGACAGAGGTTGCCAATATTCTCCGTAATGCGACGAATAAGAGCCTTCTGATCCTGGATGAGATCGGCCGTGGTACCAGTACCTTTGATGGGTTGAGTATTGCCTGGGCAGTGATCGAATATATCAGCAACAGCAAATTATTAGGAGCAAAGACTTTATTTGCAACACACTATCACGAACTGACCGAGCTGGAAGGAAAGATTGAAAATGTCAATAACTACTGTATCGCCGTAAAAGAAAAGGGCGATGATATTATTTTCCTGCGTAAGATCGTAAAAGGCGGCGCAGACAAAAGTTACGGAATCCAGGTTGCCAGACTTGCAGGTGTTCCACAGTCGGTTACGGATAGAGCAAAAGAGATCGTAGAAGAACTGGTACAGGCAGATGTAACCGGAAAGATCAAAGATATCGAAGTACAGGGACACGAGTCTTCCAAGCCAAAGGCAAAGCATTTTGATGAGGTAGATCTTGCCCAGATGTCACTTTTTGATACCGTAAAAGATGACGATGTCATCAAGGAGATAAAAGAACTGGACCTTGCCAATCTGACTCCGATCGATGCATTAAATACATTATATCAGCTTCAGAACAAGCTGAAAAACAGGTGGTAAACGATGAGTAAAATTCAGGTGTTAGACCCGATTACAATTGATAAGATCGCAGCTGGAGAGGTGATCGAGCGGCCGGCTTCTGTCGTAAAAGAGCTGGTGGAAAATGCCATTGATGCCGGTGCTACGGCGGTTGTCGTAGAGATCAAAGAAGGCGGCATTTCCTTTATGCGTATTACGGATAACGGCTGCGGGATCGACCGGGAAGATGTGCGCTCCGCATTCCTGCGGCACTCGACAAGTAAGATACGATCCGTTGATGATCTGGTTCATATCGGTTCACTGGGATTCCGCGGTGAGGCACTGTCCAGTATCTCGGCGGTTGCGCAGGTAGAGCTGATCACCAAGACGAAAGATCAGACATTTGGAACGTTATACCGTATCGCAGGCGGAAAAGAAGAGGATCTGGAAGATACCGGTGCTCCGGACGGAACCACCTTTATCATACGGCAGTTATTTTATAATACCCCCGCCAGAAGGAAGTTCCTGAAGACGCCGATGACGGAGGCGAGCCATGTCGGAGATCTGATGACAAGACTGGCGCTTTCCCACCCGCATATTTCGTTTCAGTTTATCAATAACGGACAGTCAAAATTACATACGTCCGGCAACGGAAAGCTGAAAGATGTCATCTATCACATCTACGGACGTGAGATCGCGGCAAATCTTCTGAAAGCGGAATATGATGCACCGGGGCTTAGAATCACAGGATTTTTAGGAAAGCCAATTATTTCCAGAGGAAACCGTAATTTTGAAAATTATTATGTCAATGGCAGATATGCAAAGAATAATATTATTTCCAGAGCCATTGAAGATGCATATAAAGATTTTACCATGCAACACAAATATCCGTTTGTCGTACTGCATGTCGAGATTGACGGAGAGCATGTAGACGTCAATGTACATCCGACCAAGATGGAACTGCGTTTTAATAATCAGCAGGAAGTATACAATGCCATTTATTCGGCGGTTGTTCAGGGGCTTCATGAGAAAGAATTGATCCCGCATGTGGAGATGCCGGAACCAAAGCCGGTTGTCTCCAATACACCGGCAACGGCGTATGCATCACAGATGCCGCAGCAGAAAAAAGCAGTTGTGCCGCCTCCGCAGGAGCGTGATCTGGAATACTTCATGTCCAGGATGAAAGAACGGGTTCTGGCGGAGTACGAAGAGAAGAAGAGAACAGAAAAGATTGCAGCAAAGCAGGCAGTAAATACGGCAAAAAATATGGCAGAAGGAAAAACACCTTATATGCAGAATGCTTCCAACAAATCGCCAATAACAATGTCGATGAATGCGGACGAACCGCAAAAATCAGAACCATCTCTTGCTGAATCACCGAAACAGATGGAACTTTTTGAAGATCATCTGCTTACCAGAGAGGCCATGCAGAAATATAAAGTCGTTGGTCAGGTATTCGAAACCTACTGGCTGGTAGAATATGATAACAGCCTCTATATTATCGATCAGCATGCAGCGCACGAACGTGTTCTGTATGAAAAGACTTTAAAATCCATGAAAACCAGGGAATTCACCTCTCAGATGATCAGTCCTCCGATCGTACTGAACTTAAGCATGCAGGAGGCAGAGCTTCTGAACACCTACATGGATCAGTTTACAAGGATTGGATTCGAGATTGAGGAGTTCGGCCAGGATTCTTATGCCGTCCGCGCCGTACCGGATAATCTGTTCAGTATTGCGAAGAAAGAACTGCTGATCCAGATGCTGGACAGTCTTTCGGATGAAATTACCAGAAATCAGTCTCCGGATCTCATCGATGAGAAGATTGCTTCGATGTCATGTAAGGCTGCCGTAAAGGGCAATATGAAACTGTCGGTCCAGGAAGTCGATGCGCTGATCGGTGAACTGTTGTCATTAGACAACCCTTATCATTGCCCGCATGGCAGACCGACCATTATCGCAATGACTAAGAGAGAACTGGAAAAGAAATTCAAGAGGATTGTATAAAATGAAGAAGAAACCTTTAGTAGTACTAACAGGGCCTACGGCTGTCGGAAAGACAAAAGCTTCCATCGGGCTTGCAAAAGCGATCGGCGGAGAGATCATTTCCGCCGATTCCATGCAGGTATATGAATATATGGATATCGGCTCTGCGAAGATTCTCCCGGAAGAGATGCAGGGTGTTCCGCATTATCTGGTAGATGAATTGAAGCCGTGGGATGAATTCCACGTCGTCCGTTTCCAACAGATGGCAAAAAAAGCAATGGAACAGATCTATGCCAACGGACACATCCCGATCGTTGTCGGCGGAACCGGATTCTATATCCAGGCGCTGCTGTATGATATTGATTTTACCAGCACCCCGCAGGATGATAGTTACCGGAAAGAACTGGAAAGTCTGGCAAAAGAAAAGGGAGCTGAATATCTGCATGAAATGCTACGGAAAGTCGATCTGAAATCTGCCGAAGATATCCACGCCAATAATATAAAACGTGTGATCCGGGCACTGGAATATTATCACCAGACCGGACAGAAGATGTCAGAACATAACGAAGAGGAACGCCGGAAAGAGTCTCCATATGAATTCGCATATTTTGTTCTGAATGCGCCAAGGGAAAAGCTGTACGAAAGAATTGACAGGCGCGTAGATCAGATGATAGAAGACGGGCTCGTTGACGAAGTACAACATCTGAAGGAACTGGGCTGTACAAAAGAGATGGTTTCCATGCAGGGGCTCGGTTACAAGGAGATTCTGTCATACCTCGACGGGGAATACGATCTGGATACGGCGATCTATACCATCAAACGCGACACCAGACATTTTGCCAAACGGCAGCTTACCTGGTTCCGGCGTGAACGTCAGGTGACATGGATCCAGAAAGAAACGTATGATTATGATGAAGAAAAGATTCTGAAGGCAATGATCTCACATCTGGAAGGAAGAATATGCTGAAGAAAAAGTTAAGAGGAAAATCCAAATTTTTAAGAAAAATGAACGAACTGATGGAAATCTATTCCCGCAGTCAGGACACGGCATTTGCTTACCGCGAGCTGCTCGGCCTGGAACCGATGATCAAATATGAAGGGGAGCAGGCGATGTTCGATCTTAACAAAGCATCCCTTTTATACGACATGGAAAGGTACCGTGAAGCAGAAGCAGTTCTGAAACAGATCCCGTCCATCAATCCAACATTTGATGCAATGTGTGAATCTCTGCGTTTCAAGCTGTTGGAAGTCCGGTAATTCCTCCGCAAACACTTATGTACTAAGCAGAAAGAAGAAAATCAGAAAGAAGGATAAATATAGATTATGACACCAATCAACACAATTTATAACGAAATGGGCATCCGCGAAACAGTCCTTTCGTTTGGAAATACAATAGAAAAAGATCTGAAAGAACGTTTTGAAAAGATTGACGAAATTGCTGAATACAACCAGTTGAAAGTGGTAAAGGCTATGCAGGACAACCGTGTCAGTGCCGGATGCTTTAATTACGCCAGCGGTTATGGCTATGATGATCAGGGAAGAGATACTCTCGAAAAAGTATATGCATCGATTTTCCATACAGAAAGTGCTCTGGTACGTCCGCAGATTACTTGTGGAACCCATGCACTGGCACTGGCTCTGGCAGCAAATTTAAGACCCGGTGATGAACTTCTGGCACCTGCCGGAAAGCCGTACGATACACTGGAAGAAGTCATCGGCATCCGTCCGTCAAATGGATCCCTCGCGGAATATGGTATTACTTATTCGCAGGTAGATCTTCTGGAAGACGGCACCTTTGACTATGAAAACATCAAAAAAGCAATCACGGATAAAACAAAGATGGTTGCGATCCAGCGTTCCAAAGGTTATCAGACAAGACCAAGCTTTTCGGTAAAGCAGATCGGCGAACTGATTGCATTTGTCAAAGAGATCAAACCGGATCTGATCTGTATGGTAGATAACTGCTACGGGGAATTCGTTGAGACAATTGAACCAAGCGATGTCGGCGCAGATATGACGGTCGGATCACTGATCAAGAATCCGGGCGGCGGACTTGCCCCGATCGGCGGATATATCGCAGGCCGTGAAGATCTGATCGATGCGTGTGGATACCGTCTGACTTCTCCGGGACTTGGACGAGAAGTCGGTGCCTCTCTTGGGGTGATGAAAGATTTTTATCAGGGATTGTTCCTTGCACCAACCGTAGCAGCTTCTGCATTAAAAGGTGCGATCTTCGCAGCCAACATTTATGAAAAACTGGGATTCCCTGTAATTCCAAACGGAACAGAGAGCAGGCACGACATCATCCAGGCTGTAGAATTCGGAATTCCGGAAGGTGTCATTGAGTTCTGTAAAGGCATTCAGGCAGCTGCACCTGTTGATTCCTATGTAACTCCGGAACCTTGGCCGATGCCGGGATATGATTCGGATGTAATCATGGCAGCAGGTGCATTTGTCCAGGGATCATCCATCGAGTTAAGTGCAGACGGCCCGATCAAACCGCCATATGCCGTATATTTTCAGGGCGGACTTACCTGGCCGCATGCCAAGCTTGGAATTCTGATGTCACTGGAATATCTGGTACGTGCCAAAATTGTAACACTGTAACCTCACAACATAATAAGGATGCAATAACGCAACACTTGGAAGAGAATTAGATATGAAGAAAATAGCAGTCATTGGCGGCGGTGCTTCTGGTCTTGTAGCTGCAATTGCAGCCGCAAGAACGAACCCGCAGGCGCAGATCACAATATACGAAAAGAAAGATACCGTAGGAAAGAAAATCCTCGCAACCGGAAACGGCAGATGCAATCTGACAAACAAAGACATGAAAGCGTCTTATTTCCGCAGTGACAATCCTCCGGTTGTAGAAGAAATATTACAAAAATTTGGCTATGAAGATACCATCGCTTTTTTCACATCCCTTGGACTTCTGACCAAAGCACGGGGAAATTATGTCTATCCATATTCCGATCAGGCTTCCACGGTTCTGGAATTATTAAAATTAGAACTGGCACGTCTGCATGTAAAAATTTCTGCAGATGCGCCTGTGACTGATATCGTTCCAGCATCTCATGGTTTTACGATCAGAACAGAAAAGTATAAGCAAAAGGCCGATGCCGTAATTCTTGCCTGCGGTGGAAAAGCGAATTCCAAACTCGGATCAGACGGAAGCGGTTATTCGCTTGCAAAGAAGCTGGGCCATACAATGGTTCCGGTCGTACCTGCTCTGGTTCAGTTAAAAGTCAAGAACCACCCATTTGTCAAGGCAGCAGGTGTCCGTACCGACGCTGTGGTAACTGCAATATGCAGCGGAAAACCTGTAGCTTCTGACCGTGGAGAATTACAGCTTACCGCTTACGGTATTTCCGGAATACCGGTTTTCCAGATCAGCCGTTATATTGCCAGGTCACTGTACTTAAAGCAGGAAGCAAAGGTAAAGATCGATTTTCTACCTGATTTTACAGAAGAAGCGCTTTTTGAGCTTTTGCTGAAGCGCAAAAACGGAAGAGAACAGATGACATGTGCAGAATATCTTCTTGGAATCTTCCACCAGAAACTGATTCCGAGATTTTTAGAACAGGCCCGTATCCGGATGCACACATTGACAGGCGATCTGTCAGATACACAGCTAAAAAGTCTTGTTCAGGTAGTCAAGAAAAGCGTAGTAACAATTGATACCACTAACGGTTTTGACAATGCACAGGTGTGTGCCGGTGGGATTTCAACAGAAGAAATCCACCCGGAAACTATGGAATCCCGTTATGTGGATCAACTTTATCTTGTGGGAGAATTACTGGATGTTGACGGTATCTGCGGCGGGTACAATCTGCAATGGGCATGGGCGACCGGTTATCTCGCCGGAACCGCTGCCGCAAAAGCTGTATAAAGATATATAAATATAAGATGCAAACACGAAATATATACGAGATATAAAAAGTAAAAAGACAGACTGATCACAGACTGTAAAAGGAGCGAAAACACATATGATTCGGATCAACCAGATGAAACTGAACATTGAACATACACCAGCTGATTTTGAACGGAAAATTTTAAAGACACTTCGTATAAAAAAAGAAGAACTTCAGGGATTTCAGATTCGCAGACAGTCGATTGATGCCCGGAAGAAGCCAGAGCTTTATTATGTCTATTCTGTAGATGTTCAGGTAAAAGATGAAGCAAAAGTCAGAAAATCAATGAAAGGGAATCAGATACAGTTTCAGGTAAAACCGGATACCTACCATTTTGAAATAACGGGGACAAAAGAACTTGCACATCGTCCGGTCATTATCGGAACAGGTCCTGCCGGGCTGTTCTGTGGTTACATGCTTGCCTCACACGGATACCAGCCGATCCTTCTGGAACGCGGAGCTGATGTAGAGCAGCGCACCAAAGATGTAGAAGCATTCTGGAAAACCGGTAAGCTAGATCCATCATCAAATGTTCAGTTCGGAGAAGGCGGAGCCGGAACATTTTCAGATGGAAAGCTGAACACTCTGGTAAAAGATAAATCCGGACGCAATCACGAGGTACTCCGTATCTTCGCAGAACACGGTGCCCCGGAATCAATTACTTACCAGAGTAAACCGCATATCGGTACCGATGTGTTATCCAAAGTTGTAAAAGAGATGCGGGAATATATCCGTGTCCATGGCGGAGAGGTACGGTTCTATTCACAGGTTACTGATATACAGACCATTTTTAATGATAACGGAGAAAAGCTTCTTACTAAACTGGAAGTATATGATTCGCAAAAGCAGGAGAATTATCTGCTTGATACAGATCTTGCAGTATTTGCCATTGGTCACAGCGCGAGAGATACCTTTTCCATGCTGTATCAGCACGAACTTCCTATGCAGCCGAAAGCATTTGCTGTCGGTGTCAGAATGGAACATCCACAGGAAATGATCAATCAGGATCAATACGGTCAGGATTATCCTTCCTTTCTGCCGGCTGCCCCGTATAAACTGACCGCGAATCTTGCGAATGGAAGAGGAGTCTATACATTCTGCATGTGTCCTGGTGGATACGTTGTAAATGCTTCTTCCGAAGAACACTGTCTTGCCGTGAACGGAATGAGTTACAGCCGCCGGGATGGTCAGAACGCCAATACCGCAGTGATCGTTACCGTATCGCCGGAAGATTTCGGAAATGATCACCCGCTTGCAGGTGTCGAATTCCAGAGAAAGCTTGAAGAAGCGGCATATCTTGAAGGGAACGGTAAAGTTCCGGTGCAGTTATTCGGAGATTTTTGTCAGAACAAGCCTTCCGGACAGCTTGGAGAGATTACTCCGCAGATAAAAGGAATGTATCAGCTTGCAAACGTCAGAAACATTTTTCCTTCTTTCATTGCAGAATCTCTGCAAGAAGGAATTCAGATCTTTGATCATAAACTTCCGGGATATGCACGGTATGATGCGATTGTCTCCGGAGTGGAGAGCCGGACATCTTCGCCTGTACGGCTTGTAAGAGACACGTCCCTGCAGAGTGAAATCCGCGGGATCTATCCTTGCGGTGAGGGTGCAGGCTATGCCGGAGGGATTACTTCTGCCGCCATGGACGGTATCAAAGTTGCCGAAATGATTGCCTCTGTTTATCATCCATTTATCTAATCTGCTCATTTTATGTAAAAAAATGAAAAGAAGTTTAAGAATTTTTTAATATCATAAACCTATACACTTTTTCTGAAATGTGATAAAATGTATTGAGTTTTTTAGATAGGAAAAACGAGGAGGAGTACATATGAAAGGTGCAGGAAGTAAAAACGCCTGGGCTTTATTTCTGCTTCTGTTAGCAGGAGTAGTTCTTGGTGGCTTTATCGGCGAACTGGCAAAAGGGGTGCCGGCTTTATCCTGGCTGAGTTATGGACAAGCCTTCGGGATAGACGATCCGATCGTTCTGAATCTCGGAGTAATGGTCATAACATTTGGACTGTCGATAAAGATAACCATGGCAAGTATCATTGGCGTGATTCTTTCCATTATCATATATCGTTTCTTATAATTTACAGGCGCAGTCTTTTGACTGCACTTGCAAAAATGTCGTGCGAATCTGAAGAAAAATATGAATCAATCAAATACCATGAGAGAAATGCCGGAAGACGAGCGTCCGTATGAAAAATGTATCCGCCTTGGCGCAGAACGTTTAAGTGATGTCGAGTTATTGGCTATATTATTACGGACAGGCACACGCGGGGAGAATGCCATGGAGCTTGCAAGAAAGATTCTTTATCATGCAGGCGAAAGCGGTATTCTTGGGATCCACCAGTTCAACATTGAACGTCTGAGACAGATCAGGGGTATCGGTAAAGTAAAAGCAATCCAGATATCCTGTATATCCGAACTGGCAAAAAGACTTGCAAAAGCTTCTTACCGGGACACAGTATGTTTTACCGATCCCAAAACGATTGCGCAATATTATATGGAAGATTTAAGACATGAAAAACAGGAACATATGAAATTATTAATGTTAAACACGAAGGCAAAGCTTCTTGGTGAAACGATCATTTCAAAAGGAACTGTTAACGCTTCCCTTATTACACCAAGAGAGCTTTTTATAGAAGCATTGCAGAAAAATGCAGTATCTATTATAATTTTACATAATCATCCAAGCGGTGATCCTACTCCAAGCAGGGACGATATGCTGACGACAAAAAGAATTCTGGATGCCGGCGCATTGATTGGAATTGAACTGTTAGATCATATCATCATTGGCAATAATTGCTATATGAGTTTCCGTGAGGAGGGCATGCTGTAATTCTGCAAAGAAGATAGAAAGGATTCTGTCAAATGGCAAGAAATGTATACGGACTGGACCTTGGGTCTTATGACATTAAGGTCTATGATAAGAAAAAGGACACAATCTGGAAAGAAAAAAACGTAATCGCATTCAAAGATAACCGTGACCGTGATATTTTTGCAGTTGGTGACGATGCATTCAGTATGTATGGAAAAGCACCATCCAATATAGAGATCACATTTCCAATGAAAGAAGGCGTTATTTCCAGATTCAATGATATGCAGTTCCTTCTTCAGAACTTATTAAAAAGGGGAAGACAGTTTTCACGAGGTTCTGAATATGTAATTGCAGTTCCAACAGATGTTACCGAAGTAGAAAAGAAGGCTTTCTTCGATCTTGTGATTCACTCAACAGCCAAAGCCAAAGAAGTAAATATTGTAGAACGCTCGATTGCTGATGCGGTCGGATTAAATCTTGATATTCAGAACACCAAAGGTATTATGATTGCAAATTTTGGCGGTGAGACCACAGAATTGTCTGTGCTTGCCGGAGGTGGTATGGTATTAAACCGTCTTGTAAAAGTCGGCGGTCATACCTTTGATCAGGGAATTATCAATCTTGTAAAACACAGTCACGACTTCCTGATCGGACGTCAGACCGCGGAAGTGCTGAGACGTAATTTCAATGTTTTTACCGGGGATTCTGATTCTATATTGTCCGTAGCCGGAAGAGATCTGATCACAGGTGTACCAATGCGAAAACCGATTTCTATTATGCTGGTCCGCGCAGCAATGAAAGACCCGCTTCTGGAATGTGTCAAAGCGATCAATTCACTTCTTGACAGAACACCGCCGGAAGTTCGCAAAGCAATCTATGAGAATGGTATTTTCCTTACCGGAGGTCTTGCAAATATGCCGGGACTTGAAATTTACATCGAACAGATGGTGGGAATCAAATCAAGAACCGCTCTAGAACCGGATACGTGTGCAGTCAATGGACTGAAACGTATTATTATGTCAAAAGATTTGAGAAAACTGACATTTTCAATGATAGAAGATAATTATAGGTGGATGAGATAATGAAGACAAAAAATCAATCTTCCCTTCCAAGTAAATACTGGCTGATCATCGTAATCGTCATCTGCGTTATTCTGATGGGAGTAGAACGTATTACAGGAGGGAACGGACCAATCAGTTTTGTTGCAAACTATACAGTCATTCCTATGCAGAAAGGAATCGGATATGTCGGCCGGTATATGAGTGACCTTTCCGATAATTTCGAGACACTGCAGGATATGAAAAAAGCGAATAAAAAGCTTCAGTCCAAAGTAGATGATCTTACAATTGACAATACAAGACTCCGTCAGGATCAATATGAACTGGAACGCCTGAGAGAATTGTATAAACTGGATGAAAATTATTCTGACTATAAAAAAGTTGGGGCGCATGTTATTTCCAATAATGGTTCTAACTGGTTCAGTGATTTTACAATCGACAAAGGTAAGAAAGACGGCATCAAAAAGAATTGTAATGTACTTGCCGGAAGTGGTCTGGTCGGTATTGTTACAGAAGTCGGACCGCATTATGCACGGGTACGTTCGATCATTGATGATGAAAGCAATATCAGTGCAATGCTTCTTTCTACTTCTGATACATGTGTTGTAAGAGGTGATCTGAAGCAGATGGAAAATGGAAGAATCCGTTTTGAAAAACTGGCGAATAATGATAATAAGATCGAAGTAGGAGAACAGGTTGTTACTTCTCATGTCAGTGACAGATTTCTTCAGGGACTTTTTATCGGATATGTCAGCGAAGTAAAAACCGACTCTAATAACCTTACCCGTTCCGGATACATTACTCCGGCAGTTGATTTCAGTAAGCTTCAGGAAGTGCTGGTTATCACCACAACCAAGAGCGAATTGATCAAACAGGAATCCGGTAATACTGAGGGAGAGTAATTCATGAAAAGAAAGCTTATTACATTTTTTATCATTATCATATGTTTTTTAATGGAATGTACGATTTTTCACAGACTTGCTTTTGCATCCATAAAACCTAATCTGCTGATCATTGTCACATCTTCATTTGGATTTATGCGTGGAAAAAAAGAAGGTCTTGCCGTCGGATTCTTCTCCGGATTCCTGACAGATGTATTCTGGGGAAATGCTCTTGGATTTTACACCTTACTTTTTTCGGTGATCGGATATATGAACGGGTCATTCCGAAGACTTTTTTATGATGATGATATCAAACTCCCGATCGCACTGATTGCAGGAAGCGAGTTGATATATGGTTTGGTTACATACTTCTGTATGTATCTTTTGCAGGGGGATTTTGCTTTTGAAGCATACCTGAGACAGATTATTATGCCAGAACTTGTATATACCATTCTGGTCACACTGATTCTGTATCAGATTATATTACACATTAATAAGAAACTGGAAGCAGAAGAGCAAAGGAGTGCAAGTAAATTTGTATAGTTTATGGGAACGGATCAAATCCGGCATTGCAGAATTCGTACAATCTCGAATATTCGTGCTGATCATTGTCTTTTGTATCACATCAGCAATTCTGGTACAGAGAATATTCTACCTTCAGATTGTAAAAGGGCAGGAATATCTTGACGATTATAAACTGCAGATTCAGAAAACGAAAGAAATTCAGGGAACCCGTGGTAATATCTATGACCGCAACGGCAATCTGCTGGCTTATAATGAGCTGGCATATTCCGTCACAATCGAAGATAATGGTTCTTATGACAGTATTGCACAACAGAATGAAGTTTTGAATAAGACGATTTCTTCCGTTATTAAAATGGTAGAATCCAATGGCGATACTGTTATCAATAACTTTGGAATCATTCTGGACAGCAATAATATGTATCAGTTTGTCGCACAGAATGAAACCCAGAAATTGCGTTTTATCGCCGATGTATATGGTAAATCAACAATTGATCAGCTTTCAAAAAAACAGAAAGCGACCACTGCCGATGATCTGATCCATTATCTGTGTACAGATAAGCAGAAATTCGGTATTGATGAAAAATCTATGGACAAATCCATGGTATTAAAACTGATCAACATCCGCTATCAGATCTGGCTGAACAGTTATCAGAAATATATTTCAACGACGATTGCCGAGGATGTCAGTGATGCGACTGTTGCAGACATCATGGAAAATCTGGATAAATTATCCGGTATCAATGTAGAAGAGGAATCTCTGAGAAAATATGCTGACAGCAAATGTTTTGCCAATATCATTGGATATACTGGTCAGATATCTCAGGAAGAATACGATGCTTTAAGCGAAGCCGATCAGGAAAGATACAGCAAGACAGATACGGTCGGTAAAGCAGGTCTTGAAAAAACAATGGATTCCCAGCTTCAGGGAAAAAAAGGTAGCGAAAAACTTTACGTTAATAACGTAGGTAAAGTAATCAAAACAGTAAAGGGGACAAATCCAAAAGCCGGAAATGATCTTTATCTGACAATTGATGCAAATCTTCAAAAGGCGGCTTATAACATTCTGGAACAGGAACTTGCAGGAGTATTGCTTGCCAAGATACAAAACAGTCTGGACTTTGACAGAAATAAAGTTGATGATGGAAGTGATGTGATCATTCCGATCGGTGATGTATATAATGCACTGATCAATAATGATGTTCTTGATATGACACATTTTACAGATGCAAATGCCGGAGAAGCTGAAAAAGAAGTTGCTTCCGCTTTTGCCGTACGCAAAGAAGAAGTAAAAAATTCCCTGGAAAAAGTATTTAATGATTCCAGTGCGGCTGCATATAAAGATCAGCCAAAAGAAATGCAGGCCTACCTCACATATCTGGTGTCAGATATATTGACCAATGGAACAGGTGTGCTGATGTCCAAATCCATTGATGCAAAGGATGATACTTATAAAGCCTGGAAAGATGATGAATCCATTAATGTATATACGTACCTGAATTACGCAATTTCCAAAAACTGGATAGATACTTCGCTCTTAAAAGATTATGTAAAATCCAACGAACAGTATTCAGATTCCAGTGAAGTTTATCAGGGAATAATTAATTATATTATGGACTACATCGATTCAGACAATAGTTTTGACAAGCTGATCTACCGTTATATGATCAAAGCGGGATCTATTACCGGAAGACAGGTATGTATGATGTTATACGAACAGGGTATCTTAGATCAGGATGCAGATCAGTATAGCGGACTGAAAACCGGAAGTGTTGCTGCATATGACTTTATGCGAAGTAAAATTCAGTCACTGGAGATTACCCCTGGACAACTGGGACTTGAACCTTGTACCGGTTCTCTGGTTGCAACAGATCCAAATACCGGAGAGGTCCTTGCCTGTGTCTCTTACCCAGGATATGACAATAACCGTCTTGCAAATACCATGGACTCTGATTATTACAGCAAACTGCTTACAAATCAGTCCCGTCCGTTCTATAACAATGCAACCCAGGAAAAGACGGCACCAGGTTCTACTTATAAGCCATTATCTGCCATTGCAGGTCTGACTGAAGGCGTGATTGATGTCAACACATACCTTCCATGCGCCGGAGTATATAAGAAAGTTACACCAAATCCAAAATGCTGGATCTATCCGTCATCACATGGCAACCTGAATGTATCCCAGGGAATTCAACATTCTTGTAATGACTTCTTCTATGAAGTCGGTTACAGACTGGGACTCAGCAGTACCGGTGACTCAAAACTGGACAGTGATACCTCAGATGGAAAAAGTACACAAAATTATTATTCCAGCGAACGTGGTATTGCAAAACTCCAGAAATACGCAGAAGAATTCGGTCTTGGCGATACCTCAGGTATGGAAATTCCCGAATCAGATCCACAGATATCAGATGACAACTCTGTATTATCTGCTATTGGACAGGGTACCAATAACTATACCACCAGCCAGCTTGCAAGATATATTACAGCGGTTGCAAATGAAGGGACCGTATATAACTTAAGTCTTTTAGATAAAGTTACAAGTCCAAAAGGAAAAACTGTAAAGGATTATACTCCTGAAGTGAAGAATAAAGTTACTGATGTATCTGCATCCACATGGCAGGCAGTTCATGAAGGTATGCGGGCAGTTGTAACCTCAGAAGATAAAGATATTTTCACAAAATTAAATTCCAGCGGTATTGAATTATCCGGTAAAACCGGAACCGCACAGCAAAGTCAGACTCATCCAGACCACGGTCTGTTTGTAGGATTTGCTCCAAGTGACAGTCCGCAGATTGCATTTGCAGTCCGTATTGCCAACGGCTACAGTTCGACATTCGCAGCTGAAGTCGGTAACGATGTCATGGAGTACTACTATAAAGTTACACCAGAAAATGAACTGATCACGGGATCGGCATCAGATATCGGTACCGGATCAAACGGTGGAGATTAAAGAAAGGATGATTCTATGTGAAAGACCAGGTGCTCATTAAGAGTAACAAATACGGCATTACTATTTATTTTGATTCAGACAGTTCATTTGAAGAACTTCTGGAAGTCGTAAAAAGCAAATTTCAATCGGCGTCCAAGTTCTTTGCTCACGCAAAAATGGCTGTAGAATACGAAGGCCGTTCTTTCACAGAAGAAGAAGAGCGGCAGCTGACAAGAGAAATCGAATCGGCTGCCGGTATGGAAATACTTTGCATCATTGAGAAAAATACTGTTACAGAACAAGTCCACAAAAAAATGCTGGACGAAAGCCTTGAAGCTATCCATGAAAAAGACGGGCAGTTCTATAAAGGTACATTAAGAGGAAGACAGGTTCTTGAGTCGGAACAGAGTATTGTGATCATTGGCGATGTCGAAGAAGGTGCTACTGTTGCATCTAAGGGAAATGTCGTAGTAACCGGAACCATATATGGTACGGTGATCGCAGGTGCGTCCGGACGCAAAGATGCTGTTATAGCGGCACTTCATATGCAGCCAAAAAAACTGCGGATAGGCGAAGTGAAAGTAAAACCAATTATAGGAGGAAGTTATTCATGGGCGAAGTTATTGTAATTACATCAGGAAAAGGCGGTGTCGGAAAGACAACCTCAACTGCAAATATCGGAGCAGGTTTAGCAAAACTCGACAAAAAAGTGGTGATCATAGATACAGATCTTGGACTACGTAATCTGGATGTTGTAATGGGAATGGAAAATCTGGTCGTATATAATCTGGTCGATGTCGTAACAGGCGGATGCCGTCTGAAACAGGCATTGATCCGCGACAGCAGATATGAAAATCTGTATTTACTTCCATCGGCCCAGACCAAAGACAAGTCTGCAGTATCTCCAGAACAGATGAAAAAGCTTACTTCTGAGTTGAAAGAAGAATTTGATTACATACTTCTGGATTGTCCCGCCGGTATTGAACAGGGGTTCCAAAATGCAATTGCAGGTGCCGACCGTGCACTTGTTGTTACAACTCCGGAAGTGTCATCTATTCGCGATGCTGATCGGATCATCGGACTTCTCGAACAGAATCATATCCGCAAGATTGATCTGATCATTAACCGGATCCGGATGGATATGGTAAAGCGCGGCGATATGATGTCGGTTGACGATGTTACCGAAATTCTTTCGATTCCATTAATCGGAATTCTTCCGGATGATGAACAGGTTGTTATCGGAACCAATCAGGGCGAGCCGGTAATCGGTCTTGATTCAAAAGCTGGAAAGGGATATTTAAATATTTGCAAACGTATTCTGGGACTGGAAGTGCCTTATATGAATCTTGATTCCGGGAAAGGATTCTTCTCAAGAATCTCACACGCATTCAAGAAGAATTAGGAGGTCTGGGATATGTTGAAAAGCTCTTCCGTATCGGTTGCCAAGAACCGTCTCCGGGCCCTGGTCGTATCAGACCGTGTGCAATGCACACCTTCCGTTTATGATCATATCTGCCGGGACCTCTATCAGACCCTTTCCAAATACGTGGAACTTACAGAAGATGATTTTCAAGTAGAAATTAACCGTTCACAGATAGTGATAAGAATAGCAGGAGAAGAAACGTGAGATCACATAGATTTACTAAACCATATAACTGGAAAAATTACAAATTTGGAATAGTTGCACTTGTAGGAATTCTATCCGTTATCGGAATCTTAGTCGTAGGCAGCGCCAAAGAGTCACTTCAGAGCAAGCAGATTCTCGGTGTTGTGATAGGTTTTGCAGCTATGATCGTTGTATCATTGATCGACTATATGTGGATCATGAATTTTTACTGGGTATTATATATACTTTCCATCCTTATGCTTGCAGCAGTAAAATTATTCGGTGAGAATGTAAATGGAGCGACCCGATGGATCAAAGTAGGTTTTATCCAGTTCCAGCCTTCTGAACTTGCAAAAATCTTACTGATCATATTTTTTGCCAAGTTCTTAATGGAACATGAAGAGGATATCAATGATAAATTTACTCTGGTGAAATACGCTGTCCTTGCGGGTATTCCACTGGCGCTGATCTTAATTGAGCCAAACCTGTCCACAACCATTTGTACCGCTCTTATGATCTGTCTTATGATCTATGTAGCCGGACTAAGTTATAAATTCATCGGTACCGTCCTTGTTATATTAGTACCGGTCGCAGTCATCTTTTTAAGTATCGTTGTTCAGCCTGACCAGAAGCTTTTAAAGGATTATCAGCAGAAGCGTATCCTTGCTTTTATCGAACCCGAAAAATATGAAAGTGATGAAGCTTACCAGCAGAAAAACTCTGTTATGGCAATTGGTTCCGGTCAGCTGACGGGAAAAGGACTGGATAATAATACAACAACATCCGTAAAAAACGGTAATTTTATCCTGGAGCCACAGACAGACTTCATTTTTGCGATTATTGGTGAAGAATTAGGTTTTGTCGGAGGTTGTATAATTATTGCGTTATTACTGTTGATTGTGATACAATGTATCTTAGTTGGGATACGATCGCAAGACCTTGCAGGAAGAATCATATGCTGCGGTGTTGGGGGACTGATTGGCATACAAAGTTTTATTAACATTGGCGTTGCTACCAAGATCTTACCTAATACTGGAGTTCCATTACCTTTTGTAAGTTACGGACTGACTTCTCTTGTAAGTTTATATATTGGAATTGGATTAGTCTTGAACGTAGGATTACAACCGAAAAAATACCAGTAAGGAGTGAATGATATGAATATAGGTCTGATAGCACACGATTCAAAAAAGGCATTGATGCAAAATTTCTGTATCGCTTATAGAGGAATTTTAAGCAAACACAGTCTTTATGCTACAGGAACGACCGGAAGATTGATTGAAGAAGTTACGAACCTGAAAGTTCATAAATATCTTGCCGGTCCTTTAGGAGGAAAGCAGCAGTTAGGAGCACAGATCGCACAAAACGATATTGATGCACTGATCTTTTTAAGAGAGCCTTCCAATCCAAAACCACATGATCCGGATCTGAATGACGTGATCCGTATGTGTGACACTTACAATATTCCGTTGGCAACTAACCTTGCAACAGCAGAAATCATTATCTTAGCAATTGACAGAGGAGATTTAGACTGGCGTGAAATGTATCGATAAATATTCAAAATTAATAGCCATGCTGTCATTGACAGCTGTTATGACAACCGGATGTAGTTTTGGTTCAAAGAATGTAGTTGCAGAATATGAAAGTGAACACTACAACAAAAGCCTGTATACCGGTGAGTTATTTGCTGAAGACCTTTGTGTTGCTTCAGGTGATGTAAAACTTAATGGAATCACCTCAGATGAAACGGATACACTGCATTCGGCAGCACTCTTTGATGTAGATAGCAAAAAGGTAGATTTTTCTTATCAGATGTTTGATAAAATCTATCCGGCAAGTACAACCAAGCTTATGACTGCTCTGGTTGCCATGGAAAATGCCGATCTGTCAGATGTTGTAACTGTCTCACAGAATGCCGACATGAACAGTTTTGCGGCAGATGAAGCAACATGTGGAATTCAGGCAGGAGATAAGATTACGTTATCAGACCTGCTATATGGCCTGTTACTTCATTCCGGGAATGATAATGCAACAGCAATCGCAGAATATGTAGGCGGAAGCATGGATGGATTTGCAGCAATGATGAATAAAGAAGCCAAAAAATTGATGGCAACAGGTACTCATTTTGTGAATTCCAATGGTCTTCACAATGACGATCATTATACGACTGCATACGATCTTTATCTGATTTTTAATGAATGTATAAAAAACGATGATTTTGTTAAAATTATCAAAGCAAAATCACATACTGCAAAGATCACCGGAAGCAGTGGTGCCGTCAGAAGCATTACCTGGGAGCCAACGAATTTTTATGCTACAGGCGAAGCTGAAAAACCAGATAATGTAACTGTAATCGGTGGAAAAACCGGAACAACCAAGCTGGCAGGCAACTGCCTGGTCCTTCTTACAGAAGATGAGAATGATCATCCATATATTTCTATTGTAATGAATGCTGATACCAAGCCATTACTTTACAAGGACATGACAGCAATTGTAGAAGCAATTCCTGAAAAATAATAATTGAAGGGGCATCCAGATTACGGATACCCCTTTTTTAAGATGAACTTCCGATTCTTCCATAAAGGCTGATGAGATAAAGTCCACACAGACCGATAATCGTATAGATAATTCTGGAAAGCCATGTAAGATTTCCAAATATTACGGCTACCATGTCCAGTTTAAATATACCAACCAGCAGCCAGTTAAGCGCACCAATAATCACAAGCGTCAGTGCTGTGTTATCAAACCATTTCATCTGAGTAATCCTCCTTTTATCGAATGATAATAGTATTACCAGAAAAAGTTGGATTATACATTACGGAAAGGATTTTTATCATGGATGAAAACGAAAAATATTATCCATATTCACAATATCTGAAAAAAAGATATGGTGAAAAAGTATATAAACTTCCGGTAAATCTTCCGGTCAGCTGTCCAAACAGAATTGCTGGAAGCGGCTGTTCGTTTTGTGCCGAAGAAGGAACCGGATTTGAAGCAATGAACTCTACGGTATCTGTTACAGATCAGCTTCAGAAAACACGTACTTACATTGAAAAGCGTTATCATGCACACAAGTTTATCGCTTATTTTCAAAACTTCACAAACACATTTCTGCCTCTTGAGACATTCCGCTCATATATGGAGGAAGCATCACAAATTCCTGATATCGTTGAAATTGCTGTATCCACACGGCCAGATTGCATCCGGGAGGACTACCTCGATGTATTACAAGCGGTCCGTGAAAAAACAGGCATTCAGATCACGATCGAACTGGGTCTCCAGACCGTGAATTATCATACTTTAAAACAGATATCAAGGGGACATTCCCTTGCGGAATTTATTGATGCAGTCCTGCGTATCAACAGATATTCTTTTGATATCTGTACACATGTAATCTTAAATCTGCCTGGAGATGATCTGGATGATGCCATTGAAACAGCAAAAATATTATCTGCACTTCCTGTACAGATCGTAAAGGCACATTCCCTTTACATCGCAAAGAACACGCTGTTGTGCGAAGCATATGAAAATGGTACAATAACTTTGTGCGAAAAAGATGAATACCTGAACCGCCTTACCTGGTTTCTGGAATACCTGAGACCAGATATTGCCGTTGAACGTCTCTTCAGCCGTATTCCGGAAAAAGATGCTGTATTCTGCAACTGGAACACCAGCTGGTGGAAATTAAAAGATGAACTCTTTGAAATCATGGCAGAAAGACAGAGCTATCAGGGAAAATCTTTCAATTATTTGGATGGAGCAGCATTGCGCATGCTAAAGCAATAAAGATAGGAGGCCGAAAATTTGGCTGCACACACACACTCATCAAACATCAAAGTATATCAAAAGAAAAAACATTTTAATATTGGACTCATCATTTTTGGTGTGATATTTATTTATCTTGTCATAACAGTACTGATGTATCTGACAGAAAAACATATTTCCGTTTATGAAGTCCGTGAAGGATCTATTTTAAGAGATAATTCTTACACAGGACTTGCGCTTCGCAATGAAACGATCATCCGTTCCAAAGACAATGGATATGTTAATTACTTTGTATCCTCCGGAAGTAAAGTCGGTGCAAAAACACAGATTTATTCTCTTTCCGCCCAGAAACTTCAATTCGACTCGAAAACGAAAAACGGTCAGAAACTGACTTCCAGCGAACAGAATAATATCCGGCAGAAGACACAGACTTTCTGTGAAAATTATTCTGACAACAGTTTTAGTGATGTCTATACCTTAAGAAATAATATTTCAAGCGTACTGGATGGTAAATCTAATCAAAACCGTCAGGCACAGCTTGCTACCCTGACTGATAGCGACACAGACGCGATTCAGGTTTTTTCGGCTGATTCTGATGGCATTATATGTTATTATGTAGATGGTTTTGAAAAAACAACTGCTGACGATGTAACACCTGATATGCTAAACAAAGAAAATTACAACAAAAAAGAACAGAAAAATAATACAAAGATCAAGTCTGGTGCACCAGTGTACAAATTAGTCAAAGATGATGACTGGACTCTGATTATTCCACTGACCGGACAGGCGGCAAAAGAACTGAAAGATTCTTCCAGTGTTCAGGTACGTTTTCCAAAAGATAACGAGACTATGACTGCAGCGTTTTCCATGAAGAAAGTAAAAGGTACATATCTCGGATATCTTGCATTTGATAACTCCATGATCCGTTATGCTCAGGATCGTTTTGTCGACGTGGAACTGATTCTGGAAGATCAGACAGGACTTAAAATTCCGAAATCTGCCGTTACAACCAAAGATTTCTATGTTATTCCGGAAGATTATCTTACCCAGGGTGGAAACAGTAACAGTACGGGTGTGCTAATCGATACCGGGAAGGAAAACGCTGAATTTCAGACAGTCAATATTTATTACCGTGATCCATCAACAGGAGCTGTTTATGTTGATCCGGATGATTTTGAAAAAAATACAACATTAAGGAAATCCGGTTCTTCGGATACCTGTCAGTTAACAGAGACCAAGCAATTGAAGGGCGTTTATAATATCAACCGTGGATATGCCGTATTCCGTCAGGTGCAGATCTTATGTGAAAGTGATGAGTATTACATTGTACAAAGTGGCGATGATTATGGTCTTTCCAATTATGATCATATTGCATTGACCGGAAAAGATGTACAGGAAGGCGATGTGATCTCTTAAATAGATTCTGCTGCGAAATAAGCAGTTACTGACAATTACCTTTGAGTATGATAAAGAAAAGGAGCGAAAAACATGTTAAAAGAAAATCTTGAAAAAGTAGAAGAAAATATTCAGGCCGCATGCGACCGTGCCGGACGTAAAAGAGAAGACGTAACACTGATCGCCGTCAGTAAAACAAAACCTGTAGAAATGTTACAGGAAGCCTACGATCTGGGTGTCCGCGTAAACGGAGAAAATAAAGCCCAGGAACTTGCCGCCAAATATGAGGTCCTTCCAAAAGATATTCACTGGCACATGATCGGTCATATGCAACGTAATAAAGTAAAATACATTATCGATAAGGTAGATCTGATCCATTCTGTAGATTCTATCCGTCTGGCTGAAACAATTGATAAAGAAGCTGAAAAACACGGTGTGACAGCTAACATACTGATTGAAGTAAACGTAGCAAAAGAAGAAAGTAAGTTCGGATTAATGCCGGAAGAACTTCCTGCATTTGTAGAACAGATGTCCAAATTCTCACATATAAGAGTGAAAGGACTTATGACAATTGCTCCATTTGTAGAAAATCCGGAGGAAAATCGCCCTGTTTTTGCTCATTTACGCAAATTATCTGTTGACATCGCAAAGAAAAACATTGATAATATTACTATGAGTATTCTTTCTATGGGTATGACGAATGACTATCAGGTAGCCATAGAAGAAGGAGCTACCATGGTCCGTGTAGGAACCGGAATCTTCGGAGCACGAGACTATACTCATCAAGTATAAACGGAAGATAGGAGATTTATTAAAAATGGGAGTATTAGATAAGTTCTTAAATATCATGAAGTTAGACGACGGAGACGACGAATACGATGATGATGAATTCTTCGACGATGACGAATATGATGATGATTATGAAGAAAAGCCCAAGAGAAGCCTCTTTCATAAACCTGCAAAAGATACTGACAAAGATTTAGACGAGGAAGAAGATGGGGATTATACAGCACCTGTAAAAACAAAATCTTCATTCTCTAATAATAAAGTAACCCCAATGCGCCAGCCGTCCCGTAGAACTACGGTTAACATGGAAGTATGTGTAATTAAGCCAACTTCTGTTGAAGATTCCAGAGAGATTACAGAAACCCTCTTAAGCGGACGTACTGTTATCCTGAATCTGGAAGGACTGGATCTTGAGATCGCACAGCGTATTATTGATTTCACTTCAGGTGCTACATTTGCAATCAGTGGTAACCTGCAGAAAATCTCTAACTACATATTCCTGGTAACACCTACAAATGTAGATATTTCGGGAGACCTCCAGGATCTGTTGAACACATCTCTGGATTCTTCATCTATGAGGACAAGATTTTAATTATGAACAAAGAAGAAAGTATGTTACAGAAACGTCTGGTGGAACTTTCCAGACTCGCATATAACAGGGGAATTGTTATATTTTCTGACTTTCTTAATTTGAATGAACTGAATATTCTTCATACAACACCGAAAGATATGTTCTTATCACAGTATAAGACTTATGGTGGATATGACTTATCAGAGCGTCAGATGGCTGTATTTCTACCTGATGCTCTTTATTATGAGTATGAATATCCGATTCAGATAATAGAAGTCAGCTCTTTGAACAGAAAATTTTCGGAAGATCTTACTCATCGTGATTACCTTGGTGCACTGATGAATCTTGGGATTGAACGTTGTAAGATTGGAGATATTATTGTAGAAGATCAGAAAGCACTGATCTTTGTGAAAGAAGAAATGGCAGAATATGTCGCAGATAACCTGACACAGATCAGACATACCCATGTGAAAACAACGATCGGCACTGATTTTCAGGTTGATTATGAGCCAAGATATGAAGAATTAAAAGGAACCGTATCATCCGTCCGCCTTGACAGTGTTCTTGCCCTGGCATATCCTTTATCCAGAAGTAAGATTACGGCTCAGATTGAGGCAGGAAAAGTATTCGTAAATGGAAAACTGATCACCAGCAACGGATACCGGTTAAAAGAGAATGATATCATTTCTGTTCGTAAAATGGGACGTATTTCCTATAACGGAATCCTGTCAGAGACAAAGAAGGGGCGCTATATGGTTTCTGTACGCAAATATATATAGTTTTGTACTATGGATTTCAAAAATTCACAGTATGATCAGCAAGGAGCATCATGAACACAAATACCAAACGCATCACACATTATATAACAGCACTGATCAGCATTGCTGTACTGGTATTCATTGACCAGTTTACCAAATCTCTTGTTGTAGCACATCTGAAAGACCAGCCGGCTTATGTACTGATCAGAAATGTATTCCAGTTAGAATACCTGGAAAACAGAGGTGCCGCTTTCGGTGTACTGCAAAACCAAAGAGTTTTCTTTTACATCAGTGTAATCGTGATCACAGCAGCTGTGATCTGGTTCTACAGCAAAGTACCTATGGAGAAAAAATACCTGCCGCTTCGTATCTGCGCAGTATTGATCATCGGCGGAGCTTTCGGTAACTGTATTGACCGTATCCGCCTGAATTATGTAGTCGATTTTCTCTATTTCAAGTTAATCGACTTTCCGATCTTTAATGTTGCGGATATCTATGTTACGGTTGCAGCATTTCTGTTAATTATATTAATACTTGTTTACTATAAGGAGGAAGACCTTGAAAGAATTTTCCATCGATCATAATACCGACGGCCAGCGGATCGACCGCTATCTTTCCGAACAGTTTGAAGACAGATCGAGATCCTATATTCAGAAAATCATCAAAGACGGATATGTAAAAGTAAACCAGAAGCCTGTAAAATCCAATTACAGGCTTTCTTTTGATGACAGGGTAGAAGTTACCCTTCCGGAGGCAAAAGAGCCGGATATCGAGCCTGAGGATATTCCACTGGATATCTTATATGAAGATCAGGATATCATCATCATCAACAAGCCGAAACAGATGGTTGTACATCCTGCGCCGGGGCATTACAGCGGAACACTGGTCAATGCACTTATGTATCATTGTGGTAATGAACTGTCCGGTATCAACGGCTGCATGCGCCCGGGAATCGTTCACCGCATCGATATGGACACCACCGGTTCCTTAGTTGTCTGCAAGAACGACAAAGCGCACCAGAGCCTTTCCGAGCAATTAAAAGTGCATTCTATCCGCCGTATCTATGTTGCGATCGTACATGGCAATATCAAAGAAGATTCCGGCACAGTCAACGCACCGATCGGCCGTCATCCGACAGACCGTAAGAAGATGAGCACACACTGTAAAAACGGACGGGAAGCCATTACACACTACAAAGTTCTGGAGCGCTTCGGAGATTATACCTATATCCAGTGTGAACTTGAGACCGGACGAACCCATCAAATCCGTGTCCACATGGCAAGCATTGGACATCCTCTGGTCGGAGACGAAGTCTATGGACCAAAAAAATGTCCTTTCAAAGGATTGCTGGGACAGACTTTGCATGCACGTACTCTTGGTATCATTCACCCGTCTACAGGAGAATATCTGGAAGTCAACGCACCGCTTCCGGAATATTTTGTTGAACTATTAGACAGACTAAGGAATATTTATAGTTAAATTATGAGAAAATTCTATACATTTTTCTGAGTTTGCTGTATAATATGTTTATATTAATTTTGTTTAGGAGCGTGATTTATATGGCAAAGACAAATACAATCATTACAATCGGCCGTGAATATGGTAGTGCTGGACGCCAGATCGGATATAAGGTTGCAGAAGATCTCGGAATCAAATTATATGACAGGGAAATGTTGGAGCGTGCAGCGAAGGAAAGTGGTATCTGCGAAGAGCTTTTCGAGACACATGATGAAAAACCTACGAACAGCTTTCTGTATTCTCTGGTCATGGATTCTTATTCATTCGGATATCCATCATCCAGCTATACAGACATGCCGATCAACCATAAAATCTTTCTTGCACAGTTCGACACCATCCGCAAGATTGCATCGGAAGGTCCTTGTATTCTCGTCGGACGCTGTGCAGACTATGCACTGGAAGAGTTCGACAATGTCTTAAGCGTATTCATTCATGCTGATATGGATGCAAGAGTTCGCAGAATCGCACGCATCTATGATCTGACCGACGCAAAAGCAAAAGATCTGATCAAAAAGACAGATAAAAGACGTTCCAGCTATTATAACTATTACAGCAATAAAAAGTGGGGTGCTGCTGAAAGCTATAATATCTGTCTGGACAGTTCCCTTCTTGGAATTGACGGAACAGCAAAAGCAATCGAACAGTTAGTAGAATTAAAAGAAAGTATTACAGACAGAAAATTGTAATAAAAACTCTGACATAGAATAAACACTAAGTGAATTCTGTGTCAGAGTTTTTTATGCCAAAGCCTCAGAAAATAATATAGCTTGAATCTATATATCTATATATTTTAATCTGTATATCCCAATAGCTTATAATTCCCGCAATTTAACTGCAGAAGCAGCTTTACGGCGCCGGTTATCATCAATCGCAGCATAGTGTTTTTTCGTCGTATTAACGTCTTTGTGTCCTAAGACATCTGCCACCAGATAAATATCCCCTGTCTCTTTATAGAGAGAAGTACCATATGTACTGCGCAATTTATGAGGTGTGATCTTTTTGTTCGGTGTCACCTGTCTGGCATATTTTTTCACCATGTTTTCAACTGCCTGAACACCCATACGTTTTCTCTGCGTCGATAAGAACAACGCCTGTTCATGGCCGGGGAGGGGAGTAGCTGCCTCACGATCACCTGTTATGTAATTTTCAAGTGCTTCCGCAACCTCATCACCAAAATATACAACCATCTGATTTCCGCCTTTTCTGGTGACCATAATTCCATTATTCTTAAAATCCACATCCTTCAGATCCAGTCCGACGCATTCGGATACACGGATACCGGTTCCTAATAATAGCGTAAGAATCGCAATGTCACGGTCACGCGTTTTTTTATAGTAATTCAGTGCCTGTCCGGTCAGATGTTCGCCTGCACATTCCACAAAATCTAATAACAATGCAACCTCATCAGTATCCAGACGTATGATTGCTTTCTCGTGCAGCTTTGGCATATCCACCAGGAGTGTCGGATTCTTCTGTATGATCTGGTGTTTGAAATAATATCCGTAAAAGCTTCTAAGAGCCGACATTTTACGAGCCAGACCTTTTTCTCCATTGGTGATCAGTTCACCGTCCTCGTCACGCTTGTATACTTTCAGATATTCGAGATATTCCTCGATATCTACAGGTTCAAGATTTTCAAGATCCTGAGGGGTAAATCTGTCCATCGTATAATTCTTGTATACAGGATTATTTTCCATAAGGAAATGAAAGAACACGCGGATGTCATAAGCATAGTTAATACGGGTACGCGCTGATGATTTTGGTTCCATAGCACGGAAATAGTCCTTAACAAAAGGCGGCAAGGTCTTTAAAACCTCACGGAGCCGTAACGTCTGGTCGATCTGACTCTGTTCATGATAATTGTGCGGCTTGTTTGATGATGTATTGGTTAAATTCGTAGATGAATCAATCATATAATAATAGAACCTCCTGATTAAAAAATAAAACATAATATAAATATCTTAAAATCAATATAATTATAGCAGAATCGGTCTTTTTCGTCTATATCTTTTGGAAAAATCGGTATTTGTCGTATAGATGTCAATCACTTGAACCAAACACTCTCTACACAGATTTTCATATTTATCATCCTGTGCCATCATCTATCGGCTTCCTATAATTAATAAAAAATGGCAATGAACTACTATCTTTCATTCATTGCCGTGGGTGAGTATAATATATATAAGCCTTTCAGCATATATATCGAAATGATTCTGTTTTGAAGAATTCTTTGATTTCATCAATGCCTTAATTATCTGTAATCATAATATGGAACGGTCAGATACTGGCTGTCCTGAATCTGATCAGAAGAAAGCTTATTGATCTTTTTCACTTCTGTAATATAGTCACTGACAGATTCATAATCATCCGCCATATATTCCTCTGCAATGTTCCACAGAGTATCTCCGGAATGGATCTGAATGCTTTTATAATACTTACATCTTACCTGATCATCCTTGGCATTATCGTGTGCACTCACAAGACCGCTTCCATAAAAAGCACTGAGTCCAAGAATCATAATTAAAGAAAACATACCAACAAATAACTTCTTCACATGTACACTTCTTTTTCTCCGTCTGCTTGCTCTGTTATAACCAGGGTAATTGCTTTCCTCGCCGTTGTTCTTACTGAAGTTTTCTCCAGTGATATTACTAATATTTCCGCTAATGCTTTCCATATACATTCTCTTTGTATTCATCTCGTGCCCCTCCATTTATTCTTCAAAACAGTTGTGTGCGAACATTTGTTCTTTGCAACATTTATTATACGATTCGAACAAACGTTTGTCAATAGATTCTGCCGTATATTTCGAACATATTTTCTAAACATCTGTTTGCGTTTTCTTATATACTGTGTTATCATTAACTATATAAAAATTAACGGAACCCAATCCCATTTAAGGAGGACATATATATGGCACAGGGAAAAATAACTGCAAAGCAGGAAGAAATATTGGAATATATCAAATCCCAGATACTGGAGCGTGGATTTCCGCCGTCAGTCAGAGATATCTGTGAGGCAGTACATCTGAAGTCTACCTCTTCTGTTCATTCACATCTGGAAACACTGGAGAAAAACGGATACATCCACAGAGATCCTACAAAACCCCGTGCGATTGAGATTTTGGATGATTCCTTTAACTTTAACCGCCGTGAGATGGTGAATGTACCTGTCATCGGACATGTTGCTGCAGGAGAACCGCTTCTTGCAGAACAGAACATCGAGAACTACTTCCCTATCCCGATGGAATATATGCCGAACAAACAGACATTTATGCTTAAGGTGCACGGAGAAAGCATGATCAATGCCGGAATCCTGGATGGAGATCTTGTACTGGTCGAACAGTCTTCCGTTGCCGATAATGGAGATATTATAGTCGCATTGCTTGATGACAGTGCTACAGTCAAGAGATTTTACAAAGAAGAAGGCATTTTCCGTCTTCAGCCGGAGAACGATGCACTGGAACCAATTATCGTCCGTGATCTTCAGATTATGGGAAAAGTAATCGGAGTCTTCCGATTTTTTGGTTAAATATAACGTACAGAGGACCTGCCATTGGCAGGTCCTCTTGCATGCTTAGGTATTTGATGCGATTTATAATTCATTCACATCATCAATTCTCTTTCCATCATTCCAGATACGCTCCAGATTATAGAACTGACGGTTCTCTCTGTCAAAGATGTGTACGATCACATCACCAAAGTCGATCAGTACCCATGCTCCGCTTCTGTGTCCCTCCGTCTCTTTTGCTGCATATCCGGCTTTGTGCATCTTTTCTTCTACATTCTCGACAAGTGCACGTACCTGGCTGTCGCTGTTACCATTTGCAATTACAAAATAGTCCGCAAGAACAGACACCGATGAGATATCGATCGCACATACATCCTCGCCTTTTTTATCTTCTAACGCTTCAAATGCGATTTTTGCCATTTCCTTTGCCTGATCCATATTACTCCTCCTTTCCCATTTCTTTTTTATAATAGTCATACGTTTTCTGTGTCATAGGGTCCACTGTAATCTTTCTGCTGTTCAGATATATCAGTGAATCTTTTAAAATCCGGTAAAGGCATTCATCAATATCCTGAAAAGCAAGACGTCTTACATCTGCCATATTCGGCAGTTCCCTTCTGCCCGGCTCAATATAATCTGCGATATAGACAATCTTTTCCAGCATAGTCATACCCGGCCGTCCGGTCGTATGGCTTTCAATTGCATGAATGATCTCTTCATCTTCCACACCATATTTTTCATGTGCCAGATATGCTCCGAGTCTTGCATGCAACAGGCTTGAATTTTCTCTCTCTACAGGCGATACCGGAAGGTCGTATTTCTCGCACAGACGGATTTTTTTGTCACCAGGGATACATTTTGCACAATCGTGCAGTAATCCCGCGTAAAGGGCCTTCTGGACGTCCACATCGTAACGCATAGCCATGGAAGCAGACGTATACATTACGCCAAGCGTATGATGATAGCGGTTTTCATCCAGTTCTTTCTTTAACGTATGCTGTATTTTTAAAATTCTTTCATCCATTGCCATTTTCCTCTTTTGCTTTTTCACTGTTGATATTACCGATACAAATCATGTTCCTCAATGTAACTGCACACAGCTTCCGGAACATATTCTGAAACAGATTTTCCTGTCTGAAGACTGGCCCGGAGTTCATGAGAAGCTACCGGCATAAGCGGCGTTTCCATAAGCAGGATCCGTGCACCATACTTTTCGGACAGATGCCGGATCTGTTCATTCATCTCTTCTTTTGTCTTCACCTCATCACGGTAAGTCGCAAGAATGGTACAGGTCGGAAAGATGCGTTCCGGATGTACCCACGTCTCGATCGCCATAAGGGAATCCGCACCGATAATAAAATAAAACTCATCTTCCGGATACACTTTCTTAAAATGCTCCATTGTCTGATAAGAACAGGATACTTCCTGTCTCAATGCCTCATACGGCTGCAGCACAAACTCCGGAAACGGTGCGATTGCAAGACTGGTCATCTTCATACGGTCTTCTGCTGTAGATTTTATCGACTCACTTTTTTTATGCGGAGGATTCCCATTCGGCATAAACCACACCTGGTCCAGGGAAAATGCCTCATATGCGGCATGTCCCAGCATCAGATGTCCGTTATGGATTGGGTCAAAGGTTCCTCCCATAATCCCTATCTTCATTCGATTCTCCTACCTGTATTTATTTTGGCAGCTCGATCTTTTTATGCTTGTCTTTGCCTTCTTTGTATAATACGATCTTCTTACCGATTACCTGCACAACCTGTGAACGTGTACGTTCTGCGATCACTTCTGCAAGTGCACGCGGATCGTCTGCACAGTTCTTAAGCACACTGATCTTGATCAGCTCTCTTGCGTCCAGTGCTTCCTGGATCGCTTTGGTAACTTCCGGTGTCATGCTGTTCTTTCCAATCTGGAAGATCGGATCTAAATTCATGGCAAGACCTTTTAAATAAGCTCTCTGTTTTGTTGTCATCTTTAATCTCCTCTTTATCACAATCAGCGGACTGCATCTGATCTGTTATTTATAATAATCAAACTGCAGGCCATACATACGTACTGTATCACCTTCCTGGATACCAGCTTCTTCAAGCTGCTCCAGAATTCCGGAATCCTTGAGGAATTTCTGGAAGAATGCAAATCCTCTCTCGGAATCCAGATTGGTATAACCCAGCATCTTCTCGATCTTCGGTCCTTCTACCACATACATATCGTCTTCTTTCTCGACTGTATACGGAAGATCGTTCATCGGGATCTCTTCCTCCGGGAAATATTCCTGTTCGAATACGATCGTCTCCTGATCCAGATGCTGTAATTCGTTCGATACATAGTAAAGTAATTCCTTGATACCCTGTCCTGTCACACCGGAAATTGGGAATACCTTTACTCCCTGCGGCTCAAATTCATCTTTCAGACGTTGTACCGGATCATCATCGGTAAAGATCGCATCAATCTTATTTGCTGCGATCACCTGTGGACGGTTCGCAATATCCGCATTATATGCTTTTAACTCATTGTTGATCTTATAGATATCATCTACCGGATCACGTCCTTCGGTTCCGGCTGCATCTACTACATGGATCATCAGTTTAGTACGTTCGATATGACGCAGGAACTGATGTCCGAGTCCGACACCCTCTGATGCTCCTTCGATCAGTCCCGGAATATCTGCGATGACAAATCCGTTCGCATCCGGAAGATCCACAACACCAAGATTTGGATTCAATGTTGTGAAATGATAATTGGCGATCTTCGGCTGTGCATTCGTCACACGTGATAAAAATGTAGATTTTCCGACATTCGGGAATCCTACAAGTCCTACATCCGCAATCACTTTCAATTCCAGATCTACATATAATTCTTTTGCCGGCTGTCCTGGCTGTGCATACTTTGGAACCTGCATGGTTGCAGTTGCAAAATGCTGGTTTCCAAGACCGCCCTTACCACCTTTTAAGATGATCTGTCTGCGGTTTTCTCCGGACATATCTGCAATGACTTTTCCGGATTCTGATTCTTTGATAACCGTTCCCTCCGGAACTTTCAGGACAATATCTTCACCGTCTGCACCATGGCATCTGCGCTTTCCGCCCTGCTCACCGTCTTTTGCTGTAAATTTTCTCTTATGTCTGTAGTCCTGAAGCGTATTCAATCCTTCATCGACTTCAAATATAACGTCACCGCCGCGTCCGCCGTCTCCGCCGTCCGGACCGCCATTCGCCACGTACTTCTCACGACGGAAACTCACATGACCGTCTCCGCCTTTTCCTGCTCTAATAAATATCCTTGCTCTATCTGCAAACATACTATATTCCTTTCATCTATATAAATAAACGGAAGTTAAAAAAAGCGCGCTGCATCATAACCGAAAGAAGTTAATCATTGCAACGCACTTTTTCAACTCATAATTAAGCTACCGGATAGATAGAAACCTGTTTCTTATCTTTTCCTTTTCTTTCAAATCTTACAACGCCATCAACGAGTGCGAATAATGTATCGTCACCGCCGCGTCCTACATTGATTCCTGGGTGAATCTTTGTTCCGCGCTGTCTGTAAAGAATGTTACCAGCTTTTACAAACTGTCCATCAGCTCTTTTAGCACCAAGTCTCTTAGACTCAGAATCTCTACCGTTCTTTGTAGAACCTACACCTTTTTTATGAGCGAAAAACTGAAGGTTTAATTTCATCATGGTTGTTACACCTCCTCGAATGTTAAATCAATATATTCTGCATAGTTGTCATCATCTACCATCTGTTCCAGACCAAGGATCATTGTATTCAGCAAAAGCTGTGCATCTTTTGAAGGATGACTCAGATGATAGGAAATCATTCCCGTCTCATCTTCCGAAATCAGACTTGCGTCATCTTCTGTAAATTCTTCAATTGCATTCATTGTGTTGATCACCAGGATAGAAGCAGCGGCACATACAATATCCTGTCCCGGATCTGCATATTCGGCATGTCCTTCCGTCTGAAAACCTACACATTCTTTGTACTTGTTCTGAAAGATCGTTACATGAATCATGGATGCTCTCCAATATTAAGCGTTGATTTTTTCAATCTTAACTGCAGTATACTGCTGTCTGTGACCGTTTTTCTTGTGGTATCCAGATTTTCTCTTGTACTTGTAAACGATAACTTTTCTAGCTTTACCGTTTTCAACTACAGAAGCTTCAACTGTTGCACCTGCAACTGTCGGGTTACCAACTTTTAATCCGTTGTCACTTACTGCAAGAACCTGGTCAAATGTAAAAGTCTCTCCAGCCTCTACACCAAGTTTCTCTACTTTAATGATATCGCCTTCGGCTACTTTGTACTGTTTACCACCTGTTGCTATAATTGCGTACATATGGCACCTCCTATTATCATTACTCGCCAGTTACGGTGTCTGACTGATGATTTCAGCAGAACTTCAACCTCACTGTGCGGCATACTAGAAGATAATAGCATACGTTTTTCGAAAATGCAAGTGTTATCCGAAATATTTTTTGGTTTTTCGGCAATTTTTTTATCACTCATTTTCCGTATTCTGATTTCTTATCTTCTTTATTATATTTCAAGCAGTCTCTTTGCATTTTCCGAAAAGACCGCAGCCTTCTCTTCCTCTGTCAGTGGCATCTGCTCTAATAATGTAACAAAGTTCTTCTGATCTGCCCACGGCGAATCCGTCCCGAACAGAATCCTGTCTGCGCCATGCATGCGTACAATCCGCAAGAACTGTTCCAGCGGCATAATATCCAGTATGACTCCCGTATCAAAATATACCTTCTGTCCCACCAGATAACGCTCTACATCATCCCACATCTCATTACCGCCCATGTGGGCAAGCACCAGTTTTTCCGGTCTCACATCATCCAGAACCTTTCTTGCCATCTCCGGCGTACAATGTACATCTTCCGGACATTTCGGATCAACGCCCGCATGTACCACCGTGATCAGTCCCAGTTCCGATGCGGTATCAATAATACGTTCATAGCGGATATCGTCAAAATACATATCCTGATAATCCGGATGTAACTTGATCCCTTTCAGTCCCAGAGATTTTATCTCTTTTAATATTTCTTTATAATTCTCACATTCCGGATGGATTCCTCCGAAAGAAATGACCGGTTCTTCCGTATACGCGGATGCAAAACGGTTGATAGATGTCACCTGTGATACCTTCGTCACAGCCGGAAGGGCAATGGAAATGTCAACCGCACCTTCTTTCATCGAATTGCAAAGCCCTGCATATGTCCCATCTGCAAACGGACTTGCTCCAAAAATGCCAGAAAGATAGTCGAGCGTCCGCCCGGCTATCTTATCTGGAAATATGTGTGTATGGAAATCAATGATCATTTTACTCTCCACATTCTTTTAATCTGTCATAACAGTAACCAATAATATCTCTTCTGGTGATAATTCCGATGAAATGTCCCTGATCATCGATCACCGGAACAAAATTCTGTTCCATTGCGCGTCCGATCAGATCTTCCATATTCGATTCTGCTGTCACGCACTGATAATCCACACGTCTTTTAATCTTCATGATACTGATTGATTCTGCCTCTTTAATATTAAAGAGATCCAGCTCCTTCAGTGACCATAAAAGATCTCCCTCTGTGATAGAACCGACATATTTCCCCTCTTTATTTAATATCGGTACACAGGAATACTTGTGATATTCCATAATCTCCAAAGCCTGACGTAAAGTGTGATAATCATAAATGTAAGCAAGATCACTTTTCGGCTTCAGAAAAAACATAATATTCATAGCTAATGAAAGCCTCCCCAATTTACTTTTGCAGTATACAGATCACTCTGCACACTGCTATATTATCATATTTATTAAACTATTGTATTTACAAAAATATCATAAACCGCATTGATAGCAGCATCAAAATCATGGCTTCTGACACCAATGATGATATTCAGCTCACTGGAACCCTGATCGATCATCTTGACATTGACATTTGCATGTGCAAGTGCTGCAAAGATACGTCCGGAAGTTCCCCTGGTCGCACGCATACCTCTTCCAACAACAGCGATCAGTGCCAGGTCCGACTCCAGTTCCAGAAAGTCAGGCTCTACGGCTCTGTGGATTCCCGCAATGACATCCTGTTCTTTTTCTTCAAATTCATCTCTGTGAACGAAGATCGTCATAGTATCGATTCCTGACGGCATGTGTTCAATAGAAATATGATTTTTTTCAAAAACTTCTAATACCTTGCGGCAAAATCCGACTTCTGAGTTCATCATTGCTTTTTCGATTGTGATAGAAGCGAAATCCTTCTTACCGGCAATACCTGTGATCGTAAAACGAGGTTTTCTGCATGTGTCTTCTACGATCAGAGTCCCCTTATCTTCCGGTGCATTTGTATTACGGATATTGATCGGGATTCCCTCTTTACGTACAGGGAAGATCGCATCCTCATGAAGTACGGTTGCTCCCATATAAGATAACTCGCGCAGTTCTCTGTATGTAATCACATCGATCGGCTTTGGATTTTTGATAATTCTAGGATCAGCGATCAGGAAACCAGATACATCTGTCCAGTTCTCATACATATCTGCATGTACCGCTTTTGCAACGATCGATCCTGTGATATCAGAGCCGCCACGGGAAAATGTCTGGATACTTCCGTCCGGTTTTGCTCCGTAGAATCCCGGAATGACTGCACGTTCCGTATTCTCCAGTCTTGTAGACAGGATCTCATGCGTCTTATCTCCGTCAAAATTACCATCCTCATCAAATACGATCACTTCTGCAGCATCGATAAATTCATATCCAAGATATGCAGCCATAATGATACCATTCAGATATTCTCCACGGGAAGCCGCATAATCTCTTCCGATTTTCTTGCTGAAGTTTGTACGGATTGTCTTAAACTCCTCATCCAGACTCAGATCCAGATTCAATCCCCTGATAATGCTGTTATATCTTTCTTTGATTGCATCTAACTGCTCTTCAAAGTCTTTTTCTGCATCTTCACCGAGGATTGCCTGTCCATAACAGCTGTATAACATATCCGTTACTTTTGTATCATCCGGCGTACGTTTACCAGGTGCAGACGGAATGACATATCTTCTGGATTCCTCTTTTCTGATAATGTTACCTACTTTTTTAAACTGCTCGGCACTTGCAAGCGAACTACCACCAAATTTTACAACTTTTTTCACTTTTCGTATTCCTCCAACCAAGTATTTTCTGAAATGTATTCATATTCTTCCGCTATAAAAACGTAACTGTATTTATCTTACATCATTTTTGCGCGCACTTCAATGCAATAATGTGTTAATATGCACGCGAATAGCGGATGATTTTTAGAACTACTGCATAAATATACATACTTTTCGGGTATACGCAGATACTCTGCACGCCATTACACATCCGGTTATGGACGGATCACATCTGCAAATTCTGCTTTTGCAACCTTTTGAAGATCTAACGGTGCAAGTCTGATCTGCATTCCAAGCTTTCCACCGCTGACATGCATATATTCCAGCTCTTTTGCATCTTCCTGGATTACGGTCGGGAACTGCTTCTTCATGCCGATCGCCGTACAGCCGCCGCGCACATATCCCGTCACTTTGGTCAGATCTTTCAGATGCAGCATCTCGAGCGATTTTTCACCTACCACCTTTGCTGCTTTCTTAAAATCAATCTCTGCTTCAATCGGAATCACAAACACATAATGATTCCCCGTCTTTCCGGTTGTCACTAACGTCTTATAGACCAGCGCATGGTCATAGCCAAGCTTATCTGCGGTCTCAATACCATCTGTGAAATCGTCACATTCATATTCTTCATACGTATAGGATACTTTTGCACGGTCCAGCATACGCATGGCATTTGTCTTTACTTCCTTTTTACTCATTGTTTTATCACTCCTGTCAGATTAATGGAAGTCCGTTATATCGATATCATTTTAGTAATCACTGTAAATGATCTCCGGATTTATTTTATAAAATATCTTTTCCAAGACCTTCCAGTGTTATAAACTCAGTTTGTCCTTCTGCTGCCTCCGGATTCTTTGCATACACATCAATGCGGTGGATATGCACCGGTGTTTCTTCCGGATTTTCTCCTGCAAATTTCAAGAACGCTTCTGCCACCAGATCCGGCTTCAGGTTCTGCTCACTTCCGGTTGCAAGATACAGATAGAGTCCATCGTCCAGTGCAGACATTTCATAGATCATCGGCTTGATATTGACTTCTTTTTCACTTCGCTTGGTCTTTTTCAACACCACGATCTCCGGCTGCGCCATGAATGCCTCCACCTTTCCTTTCCAGCTTTCCGGAAGCATGCGGATCTCTTCTGCATGCCGGAACGTCTCAGGAAATGTTACTTTATAATCTGCGGCGGCAACGATCGTCATACCACTGGCTTTCTTATCCGATGAAATCTCACGGAAACTTATGACTTCTATTCCTTCCACCATCACTGCATTTAACTGTGTAACCGCCTTTTCAGAAGAAATCGGCTCCGTGATCTCGATATCAAAATATTCCCCGTCACTCGTCACACCGACTCCAAGCGGCTGTGCGAATGACATGATCATATGTGGGCTGTATCCGGTTGTAAATGCAATCGGGATCTCCGCCCTGCGGATCGCCTTCTGGAAATAACGCATCACATCCAGGTGTCCGATGAAACGCATCACTCCATATTTGCGGAATTTAATTCTTACTTTCAATACAGACACCTCCTTTCCATTTTGCGACACCGCAGCCGGAACATTTCATACGGCAGTTCGGTGTTACTTCAGCATTCATCGCATGATTCCATTCTCGTTTCAGGAATTCTTTTGTTACACCGATATCGATGAAATCCCATGGGAATACCTCATCTAAAGGTCGCTCCCTGTGATTATAGAATGTGATATCAATACCTGTATTTTCAAACGCCTGCATCCATTTCTCATTATCAAACTGATCACTCCAGGAGTCATACAGACATCCCAGACGATACGCTTCTTTAATTACTGCTGCCGTTTTTCTGTCCCCTCTTGCAAAGACACCCTCCAGCACAGTAACCTCTGCATCATGCCAGTTATATCTCAGACTCTTTCTGTTAAGCTGTTCATTAAATGCATGCTTTACGATCGCTGCTCTTGAAATATATTCTTCGTTCGTATACATTCTTGCCCACTGGAACGGGGTGAATGGCTTTGGAATAAAGAACGACGTACTCGTTGTAATCTGACACTTTCCATTCCGCTGATCCTTTGGAATCTCATAATAACGTCTGGCAATTCTGTCAGCAAGTTCTGGAATGGCTCTCATATCTTCTTCCGTCTCTGTCGGAAGTCCAAGCATGAAATAAAGCTTTACCTTATTCCAGCCGCCGTCAAACGCCTGTCCGGCACCTCCGAGGATATCATCCTCTGTAAGCCCTTTATTGATCACATTACGCATACGCTGTGATCCGGCCTCAGGCGCAAATGTCAGACTGCTCTTTCTAATATCCTGTACCTGTCCCATCACATCCAGTGAAAATGCATCAATACGAAGTGACGGAAGACTGATGTTGATTCCCTGCGACTTGAAGTTCTCGATCAAGAACATTACAAGCTCTCTTAAATGGCTGTAATCACTGGAACTTAAGGAACTTAAGGAAATTTCCTCATGTCCTGTATTCTTCAGCATCTTGTATGCATATTCTTTTAATACTTCTACATCCTTCTCGCGGGTCGGACGGTATAACATTCCGGCCTGACAGAAACGGCATCCTCGGATACAGCCTCTCTGGATCTCAAGAACCACACGGTCCTGTGTCGCCTTGATAAACGGCACGACCGGTTTCTCCGGATACGTTGCACTGGTCATGTCCATAACCACCTGCTTTTTGATCTTTTCTTTTGCATGTGGATTGTTCGGGCGGAAGCTCTCAATCGTTCCGTCTTCCTTATATGTCACATCGTAGAACGCAGGCACATAGATTCCTTCGATCTCTGCTGCCATCTCCAGAAATTCTTTTCTCGTCCCGCCGCGTTTCTTGTTCTCTTTATAGACATTTAGCAGTTCATCATAGACTGTCTCGCCTTCTCCCATATAGAAAAGGTCAAAGAACTCCGCCAGCGGTTCCGGATTATACGTACAAGGTCCCCCGCCGATCACGATCGGATCATCCCAGGTGCGGTCTACTGCCTGCATCGGAATCCCACTTAAATCCAACACCTGCAAAATGTTGGTATAACACATCTCATACTGGATCGTGATTCCAAGAAAATCGAAATCCTTAATCGGATCCTGCGATTCCAGTGCGAACAACGGAATCTTTTTTTCTCTCATGATCTGATCGAGATCGGTCCACGGTGAATAGACACGCTCACACCACACATCATCCCGGCGGTTGAACATGTCATAAAGGATCTGTATTCCCAGATGCGACATTCCTATTTCGTAAACATCGGGAAAGCACATCGCAAAGCGTATATCTACATCTGCCTTGTCTTTCATAACTGAATTCACCTCATTCCCGATATAGCGGGCAGGCTTTTCAATCTTCATTAATATATCATCAGTTAATGCTAATCTTCTCATTGTTACTCCTTGATTCATTGATTATGATAATAAAATGTTTTCGTCTTACCATATTTGTTTATTTTAGCATGAATCAGTGAATGGGGCAAATATAAATAAATCCCTTTTTAGGTATGGGAAGTCTTAATAATCTCATTTTTTCTCACTAATATTATGATAGATTTCCTTTGTCTCCTGATCATTTTTACCATTTACAACTAATATTTTTCCACCTATGCTCATCACTACATATGAATGACAGGATGAATGCGTATAACGGATATAATTTCCATAAACATCATTTCTAAAATTTCCCATAGCATATTTAAAATTCCCTAATCCATTGGTCCTATAATCATTCGAGTTCTGAAATAAATTTTCTTCATACGAGATACTGTCAATCTTCGTATAGTCTACGGTATAATCACTCCATCCCTGAGCCTTGATAGTAAAACTGTTATCTTGGAACTGAATATCAATACTTCCCCAAAACAAACTTCCTATAATGAATATAATAGTTAAAATTGTTACGATTCCGTATCCCACAATTGCCTTTTTTTTATATTGAATTTTTAATTTTTCTCCGGTTTCTATCTTTTTCTTATAAAAGAGATAGGAATAAAGAACACTGATGATTACTGCTGCCATAATGCTTACAACATACAAAACAAGTGCAGCTATGCTTTCTGCAAAAAGACCGCAAAGCATGCACAGAATGCCTGATGCCACCCATATTTTCCCACTGAATCTATGCGTTGCACTCCAGTTTTCTTCATCCTCTAATGTCCATACGATCCTGATTCCTATCGTATTATTCTGTTTTACCTTTGGCAGATAATTTCCTATAATCATGAACAGTAAACCTGTTCCATAATAAATGAATGCCATAAATAGATTCTCTATATCTGCTCCCATATTGACCAATCTGGCAATACCATTATAAAGCAATGTAATAACAGGTATAATCCATATGGTCATCCCTATAACCTTACGACTCTGTTGTCTGTTCCTGTTATCATAAAATATGATTGCAACAAACACACATTGCATCACTACAAAAAATAGATTTATCCACTTACCTTGTATACTCGTAAAACCCACCAGAACTCCTGCAAGAATTAACAATGCAGAGCTCATTAATGTATTTCTATATTTTTTTATCATTTCTTTCATCGTCCGCTACTCCTTTCAAGTCTGTTATCCATAACATGACATCTTCCAGTACAGAAGTGTTTAATTCATAATAAATAAACTTTCCTTCTCTTTGATTTCGAATCAAATCAGCTTCCCTCAATATCGCCAGATGTCTTGATATAGATGCTCCCGTTACCGAAAAATGCTCACATATTTCTCCGGCTGAAAGCCGCCCATTTTTCAACAAGTTCAAAATCTCACGTCGTATTGGATCAGCCAGTGCTTTTAATGTATCTTGTATACCCAAGAATTCATCACGACCTTTCATTTAACATTTAGCCTAATTGTTAAATGAATTGTAATCAAAGATATGCTATATGTCAAGATACTACGCTCAGAAAAGTATCAGTGCTTCCGATAATGACTAGTATAATCCACGCAAAAACTAAGCTCTTACTTTTGTTCTAACTATAGAATGTCAGATTATTTTTTTAGTTGAACATTTGGACAAATAAAAAGAAAGCGCTAAATAGTGCTCTCTTTTTATCTATACTATTCTATTTTTCTATTCTCATTGGAATATTCCAGTCAAAGACACTGTAAATCATCTTATAGCACTTGCAAATCAGCACCAGTTTGTAATTATTTCATTATAAAATTGTTCCTTATCTCCGGTTCTCTTCAGGTCTTCCTTTACTTTTCCATCTTTTAAGAAAATAATTCTATCACATGAACTTGCTATAATAGGATCATGTGTTACAAGCAGAATTGTTTTCCCCATCTTCTTATTAATCTCTTCTAAAGTATGTATTACAACCTCTGATGAGGCAGAGTCCAGATTTCCTGTTGGTTCGTCCGCCAAAATCAAATCCGGATTGTAGATTAATGCGCGGCAAATCGCAGTTCTTTGTTTTTCTCCTCCTGATAATTCATATGGTTTTTTATCTAATAAATCCGTAATTGCAAACTTCTCAGCCATTTCCTCACATTTTTTCTTACTCTCCTGAACATCTGCCTCATCCAAAATAAGCGGAAGCATAATATTTTCTTTTATAGACAGACTATCCATAAGATAATAATCCTGAAATACAAAAGCAATCTCTGTTCTTCTAAGTCTTGCCAGTTCAGCCCGGTATATATCTTTTGTATCTTTATCTTTGTAATATATTGTTCCGTCATCTGGTTTGTCTAGCATTCCCACTGCCTTTAATAATGTGGTTTTTCCACAACCAGAACGTCCCATAATCCCTACAAATTCACCTTCTTCTATCTCAAATGAAACACTATTTAAAACAGGATAAGTAATGCTTTCTCCTGTTCGGGAAGTTGAGTAATATGCCTTTTTTAAATTTTCCACTTTTAAAATTTTTTTACTTTTTTCCATCTCTACTATCTCCCTCTATTTTTCTAATATTTCTATAAGCAAATATCAGAATAAAAACAGCAAAAAGCAACCATATAGCACCTACAATTAAGATTATTCCTTTAAAATATTTATGAATCCACTCAATCTGTAAATGTTTCGCATACAAAAGCATGCTACAATACAAAATTGAAATAATTGTACCGCATATAACAGGCAGTCCTCCTGAAAGCAGACACTCTTTTAAGATTCCCTTTCTGACTTTAGCAGAAGACATTCCTGATTGAATATAAAATCGGTATTTCCATTCTGTCTCCGGAAAATCGCACTCCATTTTTATACTCAATACAAATATTCCACACAAAAGCATAATGATAATATTTCCCGCTGCTGAAGCCACATATAAAAGCTTTGTTTTACTTCTTTCTAACAGCAGCTCTTTCTTCTCGTAAATCAGATTCCCATTATCAACATCAAAATAATTTACCTGGGAATGATCTTTGGCATACGCTTTTATTTCTTCGACGACTTTATCATAATTTTCAGGTATGTTCATCATAACAGCCATATTCGCCCCATCTGCTTTCACACAGTTCTTTTGATAATATTCGTCTGAGAATACAATAATATGTTCACATGTTTCACTTCCAAACACACCTGTTAGAATTCTATCTTCTGTTCCGACAACCTTGAATTTTTCCGTAAAATACTGTACTTTAGGTGCTGCTACTTCTTTTATATACAACCACAAATCAGCTCTTGCTTTTCCTATATAAATTAATGGATTTTTTGTATTGTAACCAATTCCGACTTTGTTTCGTTCAAACCGCTCCCTTTGATATACAACAAATATTTCATTGTCTTTCAAATCCAGTGATTTTCCAGTCCATTTTTCATAAGTTGATGCCGGAATCCCCATATGTTCAGCAATATCTGTCGTTGTTACTCTAGCACATGGTACTTTTCTCAGTTCAACCCCTTCATCATCTGTTAAATGATTCAAAAACTCTTCATCATCTTTATTTGCCATCCATACCAAGTCATACGGATAATTCTTCGGCTCGGTAATCGGAAGGTTATCCAATAATTTTATAGAAAAATCCGTCATAATAATTACAAGAAATGCTGCAACGACAAAAGACATATTTATATTATAAAAGAATCTATGATACCAGTTTTCCAACCATGTAATTCGTTTATAATACTTCTTCTCCTTTTTATTCAATCGAACAAAATAGTATCCTGCCAAGCTAATCATAAGCAGGCACATGCCCGCATTCAAAAATACAGTCGGAATACTTTTGGATATTTTTCCCCAATAAAACAATAAACTTATAAGACCAATCAAGATCAAAAATATCCCAATCAGTAAAGTTTTCGGTCTCTTCTTCAGTGGTTTCCCGTTCTTTTTTCCAACAGTCAACAATGCATCCATTCCCAGACATGCTATCAATTCATCAAAAACAATGAATAGGATGCCGAAAACTTCACATGAAATCACCAATGTATTCCTCAGTGCAATAAATCCATAATTAACCTCTGTAGTAATTGTATTATAAAAGATATTTTGTAATACTGTTTTTGCACACTCTGCTAATATTTTTCCTAAAATCAAGCCACCAGTTACCGAGGAAAATATAATCCCTGCATATTCAAATCCAATAAACATATATCTATGCTTTTTCTTTAATCCCATCGTATCAAGCAGAACATAATCATAGGATTTTTTTTGTATGTACGAAATAATAACCAGTACCATTAATATAAACAAGAGAATATATGTCTCTTGAAAATTAATAAAAGTGTACATTTCTTCCACTATGCCAGAATTTTGTCCATTTATAATTCCTTCAATACTGTCACTAAATGCATATGATACATATATTGTCGAAACCATTAGTATACCACATAATATAACCAGTAAATAATGACCAAACTTATGTTTTAGTGTTCCAAAAAATATTTTTTTCATTATATATTCCACCTCCTCTTTGCCTTATAATTAAATGTATAATCATCCTAGTAGTATATTATTTTAGTATGTCCAATTCTGAACGTTCTTTAATATAATATAATGCATGCCTAATTAATGCAAAATATTCTTCTTAAGCTCTCTGTTTCCTGTTAAGCGATTACAGTTTAGCTTTATGCATATGATAACATACTCTATTCATGCTTTCAGTATATATTTTAGAAATGCTCAATTTTTGTAAATCTTCTACAAATTATCCCCAGGCAATTTTACTCCACAGACATATATTATATTGTAGACACATATATGAAAGGAAGGTTAAAAATATGGCTCAATTTACGAACCAGGCACAACTCCGTTACGGAAATTCTGTTACTAATTCCAATATTGCCGTCGGTGAGATTCTCGAAGTGTTGTCAATCTCGAAAACTGCAGTAAAAAATACCTATCATCCAGGAGGTACCGTCACTTATATTATAAGTATTGTTAACTCCGGTACCACTCCTATTACAGGACTTACACTCACAGATGACCTTGGTGCGTATGCATTTTCTACTACTTCACTGACACCGTTAACGTATCTGGATAACACGGTAAAATACTATACAAACGGAACGTTACAAGCTGCACCTGCTGTAACCGCAGGTCCTCCGCTTGTCTTCTCTGGATTAACTGTTCCCGCAAATGGCAATCTGACACTGGTCTATGAAACAGCTGTAAATCAATACGCTCCTCTCACCAATGAATCATTCATTACCAACACGGTTACTGCAAGCGGCGACGGCATTACTTCTATCACCGCTAAGGAAACGGTAAATGCAGAAGCCTTGCCGCTCTTAGGTATCACAAAATCTATCAGTCCGGTACCTGTTACTGAAAACGGAAGCCTGACCTACACGTTCCTGATTCAGAATGAAGGAAACGTTCCTGCAAATGAAGCCACGGCCGTAATCGTTACCGATACGTTTAATCCAATACTTTCTAATCTGACTGTCACCTTTAACGGAAGCACATGGACAGAAGGTGAAGACTACACTTATGATAAAATTACCGGTACTTTTGCTACCGGTGCCGGAAAAGTTACTGTTCCTGCAGCAACATTTACCGTCAACGAGACTACCGGTGAATGGAGTTCTAATCCGGGATTCAGCACTCTGACAATTACCGGAACAGTATAAGCATTAAAAAATGGCAGGAGAGACCATCTGAATAATGTCAGATGGTCTCTCCCGTTGCGATTATTTTGAATCCGTTCACTTGTACACTGTTCTGACACTTCTTCCGTGCTGTGTTCCATATACTTCAAAAGTTCTATCAATTCTGATGACACCAGTTCCGGATGTTACAACTTTTTCATTCTACATTTCTCCAATATTCCATGATCCGTGTCTTCACATCCTGAATAGTCTCTGCCCCTGCCTGAATCTTAATCCCGTCTTCTAGATAGACTGCATCCGTTGTGATCCTGTCTACATGATCGATATTGATAATATGACTTCTTCCGACAAACACAAAAGACGGATTTTTCAGATCTTCAAAAGTCTGATGCAGCGCCAGACGTTCTTTGTATGCACCATTTACCATTACAAATTCAACATACTTCTGCCCTTTGACCTTGCGGATACAGATAATGTCTTTATGATATAATTTTCTCTGGTCCGTCACACCGCCGATCCATAAGAAATTCTGGCTCTCTTTTTGCTTTTCCTGATAAATTTTCTGTAATACTGCCGGCAAACGTTCCTTCATATCTCTTTTCAAAATATACTGATATGCCTCGAGGACATAACTATCCACTGCAAATTCGGCGTACGATGTCAGGAATACCAGGCAGATATCTTTTTGTTCTGCCTTTAAAATACTTCCCAGATCGATCCCGCTTTTCCCCGGAAGATCAATATCCGAGATAACTACATCGTAGTGCTTCTTAACTTCCAGAAATTCTTCGGCTGTTTTATATATTTCGGTAGTTATATCCTGCACCTTAAGTTTCTCGAACTCCCGGCTAATAAGTCTTTCCACTTCCTGTCTTGTATGTTCTTCATCTTCTATCATTGCTATCTGAAACATTTATATTTTCTCCGTATTTATTCACATAATTATTGCATTCATTGTACCACGATAGTTACAAATATTGTTATAACTGGCCATGAATTCCAGGATTTGTGGCCATGAATTCTTGAAAAAACGTCTGCTGATACAGAAAACTTACCATTGGCAAAGCTCCTTACAGATGTTTTGGCAGCCAAGCAGCTCCCTACGAACACATGGCAACACAAAAGAACTGCTATTTTAAGACTTTACTCCTAAAACAGCAGTTCTTATTTTTTCAATCATTTACTTCTAATATTTTCAACCAGCAGCTCGTACTTTTCTCATTTCCGATAGATATTCTATCTATTCCGCTTTATTCAGTCCCATGTCCTCACTCGCTTTTGTCACAGGAACTTCCACCATCACAGAGTTGTCATCAATCTCGACCGAATATGTCTTATGGATCAGACAGTTCACCGGATCTTCTGTTGCAACAACTACTGCAAGTCTGTGACCAGGCTCTACGGTATATCTTGTCGCATTGAGATATACGGTATAATCATGATATTCACCTTTTTTAAGCTCGATGCTGTTCTGTGCCGTTTCCGGTGCGTAACCTGCTTCCGGATTACACAGATCTGCAAATGCACGTGTGATCACACGGTATTTTTTATGTACAGTATTGAATTCTGCCTCATCAAATGCCGGAAGATCTCCGCCATTCATGATTCCGCCTTCTTTTACTGTCGTGACCGGAACAATATTTCTTTCCGGATCTACAGTCTGGATACTGTCGAATTCTTCGTCACATACATCACAGAAAAGCACTGCAATCTCTACATCATCCATTTTGCCGGATACTTTGGAATTACCAAGCTGCATGGTCAGTGTATCCACATCGTTTCTGTTTTCCGGATCGAAATCTGTTTCGATATTTCCGTCTTTTAATGCTGCCTTTAAGTTCAGGCATACCGTTCCCTGTACAGTCACGGCTTTTTCAAATGGATCTGTCACATAACGCTGAGCCATATTTGTAGACTTCAGTGCCATCACATCATCAAAGTTTTCTGCACTGACACCGGCTTTTTCCCAGTCTGTATCAATCACTGTCTTACTCTCTTCTTTTGAAGTAAGCTTCATGGTATACTCTGTTTCCCATGCACTTTCTGTTTCCCATTTTTTCTGATCATAGTTCGTCTGAGCAAGTACTTCCGGCATCTTTTCGGCACCATTTTCTACTCCGTACAGATAATGGGATATCCATTCATTTACGATATCATCATAGAATTTTCCATCGATCAGGATTCCGTAATTCTTATTCGCCATGGTCGGTGTGATATGTGGACCCTGATGAAGGATCAGTTTCACTGTCTGTCCTGCCTGTTCGAATGCGGTATGCATCATTTCGAACTGTTTTGTAGATACATTTTCATCATTGAATCCATGTACGATCAGCGCACTGCACTGGATCTGGTCTGCATGCAGACGGTAGTTTCCTGCTCCCCAAAATTTTGGATCATAGTCGAATCCGCATTTTAACTGCTGAAGACTTAATTCATGATGGAATGCTGCAATATCATCCAACTGTTTCTCAGATAATGTCTCATCGTTATAACGGCTGGAACAGAAATATGCCAGGAAACTGTTCAGCATCTCTTTTGGCCAGTAACGCTGTGCACCCTGCATATTCTGCTGTGTATACCAGTCTGCGATACCTGCAACCGGAACAATTGTTTTCAGGCCTTCTACGCCTGTGGTTGCAACTGCAAACGGCATGGTTCCGGCATAAGATCTTCCGGTCATGGCAACATTCCCATTCGCCCAGTCTGCCTTCGTCTCGATCTTTCCTTCACGGTCTGCGTAAGCCACTCTGTCGCCATGCAGCCATTCTACAACAGATTTGAATGCATCTCTTTCATACTCTGAACCGACATAGTTGAATCCATCTGAGCCAAGCGCTCCGAATCCGGCACTTACAACCACTGCAAAGCCGCGCACCAGATAATAATTGAAGTTATCCAGATTTTCATATACCATGCTGTTATTGTTTCCTTTATCCGGATAATACCAGTCTGCCGGATCTGCCTTTAATGCAAGATCCATGGCACTGATCGTCCCTTCCGGAATACGTGCAGGCACTTCTTTGTCAAGATCTGCAAAGTCAAATTTGCGGTATTCTTTGCTTTCTACTTCTTTCATATGATCATATCCGTCTGCCTGCACTCCTGCACAATACGGACGTGCTTCATATAATGTTGCCGCCTTATAACTGCCTTCTACAGCACTTCTCGGAACCTGAATAAATGCTTTGACGAGATCTCTTTTTCCATCACCGTCCATGTCGTAGTCAGATTCCACATATACGCAGTATCTTACGATACTTGATGTGGCAGGATCATAGTTTTCTCCTGTCTTTCCGTCTGTGAATTTGAAAACAGGCTGTGCCAGTCCATTTTCAAATACAGGTACTTTACTGTAATTTTTTTCTCCCATTGTAAAAACCTCTCTGATTCAATATTTTATCTGAAGAATATTGTACCACGCATTTCGGAACCGGGCAAATTTTCTTTCTGAAAATATCTGGAAATGACTGATACAGAAAAATGCGTAAAAACAGTTCTTTATCTGTTTTTACGCATCTATAATATATCCAAAATCGTATCATACACTGACGGATTGTCTTTGATCACAATCGCCAGTTTTTCTTTTGCCTGATTCAGCTGATGAAAAAGAAGTCTCACATTTGATTTTCTGCCTTCACTCGTTGTTATACGGGTTATTTCATAAGAAGCTTCACTAATCTTTCCCGCACGGAGATAACCGTCCTCATCATAATAATACTGTTCATCCAGTACGGCTACCAGGCGGTTCACATCCCGCATTGCCGGATTCTGATAGAGATATCCCCGTCTCGCATAGCCTTGCATCAAACATACTGCTTCTGTATCATCATTCGCATACACTACTTCAATATTGGGATAGCCATTCTTCCCTTTTCTACGAGACAAATCCATCATATTCTGGATAAAGGAAGATAGCTCTGCATTTGTACGGATACGATTTGTCAGATGAAAGCTCTGCACATCCGGCAAACCGGCAAGCCGCTGCGGTATTTCACGATCCAGTTCTTCAGGCGAGATCATATCTTCCGTATCACTGGAGAAGATTATCGGAATCTGCTTTTTACATTCTTCTAATATCTTTAATTGCTCCACAGAAAGCAGATGTGCCTCATCCACCAAAATAGCACTGTATGGCTTTAAGAATGTATCAAACGCTTCTTCCGCACACACATTTTCTGTCATCGTCTGCTTTGCTGCCTGAAGTGATAACTGACGATCCGACAGAAAATCAATCCGGCGCAGACGTTTATGTAAAATTCTCCAGTCCTCTCCTGATTCTCCGCAATGAATCATGCAGACTCTCTGACGTACCGACAACTTCATCGCAAGATCATACAGAAGCAATGTCTTTCCCGTCCCCGGAAGTCCGCTGAACCAGTAATAGTCGGAATGTTTTGCACGGATTCCTTTCAGGATCTGTCGTTCGATATCTCTTTGCTGTGCCGTCAGAAAATATTCTTTCTGTAAAAAGCGTTCCGGCTCTCTGAGCGGTGAGATCAGATAGAGTTCTGCGCGGAACAGTTCTTCGATATTCCCGTCATAATCCGGACTTTTTCTTTTCAAAGCTCTGCATAATTCGTCCCAGTCTGCCTCTGCGATATGATCATGATTCGTCAGTCTTACCAGACGGTTCTGGCTGCTGATATAAGTATACGAATGAATCGTTCTTCCAAGCACCGACAGATAATAGCGGTTCTGCAGAAGCTGTCTGCAGATAGCCTCATCTGATACCACACCACTTTTTAACTCAATATTTACAATCTGGTCTTCTTTGATCTGAAGAAGATCAAATTCTTTTCCCAGTCTCGGAATCTGAAACGAATAAAAGAAACGAAGTGCATATACATCCTCCATACAGGTTTCCAATTCGGCTGTCAGTGCTTTCATACTTTCCAGTTCCCATTCCCGTATTTTCAGAAAATAGTCTCTTCCAGATAACTGATGTTCCAGTTTTTGCAGCTGTTCGATATTCTGATTTCTTGTGATCGTATAAATGGATATGGATTTCATTTTTTAATCTTTAACCCTCTTAGATATTCTTTCTGCTCTGGCGTGATCCGATAACTTTCGATAGCTTTCTGGATCGTCTTATTATGCGTCCAGACATCTAATTTTTGTTTTTCGATAAACGGGAGAATCTTATCATACTGCTTTGCAAGCGCCGTCGCAAAATACCATGCACGCATCATATTTACATAATATTCTTCCGAACGGATCTGTGCCACTTTCTCCGGGTACTCCATCTGAAATGCATCTTCCAGATAATAGCGCATCAGCATACTGATACCGAACCGGATGGTATATGCATGGTCGGATTCCATCCATCGGTATACTTCATCTATAAATGTATCCAGATGTTTCTTCACTACCCTGACCGCAAGCATATCGCAGGTCGCCCAGTTATCAATATACGGAAGAAAACGTTCCAGTTCTTCCAGACATGTGTCATAGTCTTTAATCTGTTCGATCAAAAGTCCATGCAAATTATTTTCTTCGTAGTACTGATGTGGCAGTATCTGCAGATATTCTTTTGCTTCATCCGTTTTTCCATACTTCTTCGCAAATACACGAAGTGCCGGCGTCCGGACACCGATGATCTTTTCTTTGTTGACTGTCGGCATTAGTTTTGCATGGAAGTCGCGGTATTTTAAGTCTTGCAGCTCAAAAAGATGGGTTTGTACGTTGGTTATGATTGTTGTTTTATTCATATTTTCATCCTTGATTCTTATATTTCCCATGTCAGGCATATGATCTTTTATTTATTATATCGCTGTTGCGATACAATTTCTATTGTTTTAAACGCATTAAACAGCACTTCTCCTCTTTTTTCTTGCCAAAAAAACTCTCACACAAACCCCCACAATCAATCCAACAACAATTATCGCCCAAAGCGACATCTGTTCCGACATCGGCAATGTTCCCCATTCATCTTTGCGCAAAAAGAACCATAACATATAACACAGGAAATAAATCACTGAAAACACCCCTTCGATCCAGGGATTCGAATATCTCAGCTTCCTTTCCGGGATTTTCTTATCCAGGTAATATGCAGCAAAGAACAGTGCACCCCATACAGCCCAGCATATAATATTCACGCACATAGGTCCGTGTGAAAAAAGAGGAACCTGCAATACCGCAACCGCTGCAATTCCTAATATATATATGATCATCTGAATTTTATACAATAACGGCTCATCCAGCGATGCAATCCAGGCTTTTTCTGTCTCTTCCTGATAGTGTTCCGGTTCAATCCTTTTTCCAAGCATGAATTCACTGACACTGATATCCAGTATCTGACACAGTGGCTCGATCAGACTGATGTCCGGGAATGATTTTCCATTCTCCCATTTTGACACAGCTCTGTCTGTCACGCCCAGTTCTTCTCCCAGCTGCTTCTGCGTCAGATTTTTTTCCTTCCTGCATGTCGATATAAACCTTCCAAGTTCTAATGGTTCAATCATATGCGTCACCTCCTGTCGGCTTTATTATGCCATATTTCTCCCAGAAAAGCACTCCACTTATGGTTGAACGCCTCTAAATGCCGCTAATTCTCACTAATTCTTACGAAAATGGAATCAGATATCACTGAAGCGGCATCTGCGGATTCACCCATAATACTTTCACCGCATTTTCATCTGCCGGATCATCCTCTTCCTTCTCCAATGATTCCTTCACAAATTTTTCGACCCTCGCCGGAGCCTTTTTAACTTCATCATTTTCCTGCCACAGGATCTTTTTCTCACCGGATCTTCCGACATAGTCAAATTCCGATGCCTTTGTTCCGTTATCTGTGATAATCTGTCCATCTTCAAACGGAATGACATATGCAGCTTCTTTGGATGTAATATACATCAGCCCTGCAAATGGATTGATGCTCGAATCCATAGATACTTCATATGTGACAGTATTCTTCGGCTCACGTGCAGCTCCAACAGCATCTTTCCCCACCGCTATTTCGGTAGTTGTATCCATATCTGTCTTAGGATAGGACAGGCCTGTGATCCTGCGTCTGCTCTTCAATTGTACATACAGTCTGCCATCCTTTAACTGGTACACTTCTTCTGCCTTTATATCCTCTGCCGCGATTTCTGACAAATGATAAGACTGAAAGGCATCCGAATATAGAGCCACGGTCAGCATTATACAGATCAGGAAAACAACTCCGCACGCCATAACGATTCTTCCGTTTAATTTTCTTGATACTTTTTCAGAAAACTCCCGGAACCCTTTCCACTCCTCGTCTGTGCCTTCTATTTTATCTGTTTCCACCGGAATCTCACCTTCCATTTTTTTCAGATATGTTCTGCACGATTCACATTCTTTTATATGTTCTTCTATTGTATTTCTGCTCTTTTCACTGCATATATCATCCTGATATAACGGCAGCAGGTCTCTTATGATTTCACATGGAATCTTTGCCATTATGTACTCCTCCTTTCCAGAATGTCCTGTATCTTCACCCGGGCCCTGTGATAGGTAACTCTCGCCCATGTCTCCTGTTTTCCAAATATCTGTGCAATCTCTTTATAATTTAATTCGCCAAGTACCTTTAGTGTAAATACTTCTTTATAAGGTTCGTCCAGATAATGAAGGATCTGATAAACCGTCATGGCTTCGTCCTTCCGAAGCATACGTTGTTCGGGTCCATCCGTTTTTCCGTCACTGTATGCCTGTTCTGTCAGTTCCTGATCCGTACGGTGTTTTTTTCTGGTATAAGAAATGTATTCATTCCTGGCAATCTGACACAGCCAGGATTTGATGCTGCATTTTCCCTGAAAATGCTTTACTCCTTTTAGTGCTTTGAAAAATGTCTCCTGTGTAATCTCTTCTGCAATGTGCGGATCCTTACTCATTGCGAGAACGAAATAATACACATCCTGAAAATAGGTTTTATAAATTTCTTCCAACTCAAGCTTCAAGTACCTGTCACCTCCCTTCTGTTATCTATTAGACGCATGAATTCCATTTTTGTTACAGCCTTTTACATTTATTTTAGAATAATCTGCAAAATATGTCTTGCATCCTTTGATATAAAAAACTCCCTGAGCCCCAAAGACTCCGGGAGTTTTATATCTTTATATGTTCGAAAAAGCTCACTCTGCCGTAACCGCCATCGTCCTGTGGATCTTCTTCCTTACAAACCAGAAGCAGATCACCTGCATGATGATCGTTGCAATCCAGGATACCGGATAAGACAGAAACAAGAAAGTCAGTGATCTGTGTGAAGGGAACAGTCCATAGATCCAGATAATCCGGACTCCGACCGTACCTATGATAGAAAGGATCATCGGTACCGTGGAATATCCCATTCCTCTCAGTGCTCCCGGAAACAGATCCATCAGTCCGCACAGGAAATAGGTAACGGTTGTATAAGAAAAGATCTCCATACCGTATTTGATAACATCTGCCTGATTACTGTAAATATGCAGAAGTTCCGGTCCGAATATGTACACACTGCTTCCGAGGATCAAAGTTACCACAACTGAAAGGATCATACAGTCGATCAGAACCCTGTCCATACGTTTTAATTTCTTCACTCCATAGTTCTGGCTTGTGAAGCTCATACAGGCCTGTGTGAAGGAGTTCACCGACACATATAAGAATCCGAAAATATTATTCGATGCCGTATATCCTGCCATTGCGATCGATCCAAAAGAATTGACCGATGACTGCAGCATCGCATTTGAAATATTGATTACCGTGCTCTGGATTCCCGCCGGAACCCCGACTTCAAAAATCTGCTTCAGATACACGGATCTGATCCGAAGCTTTGCAAGGTGAAGCTGATAGCTACTCTCTGTGTGATGCAGGCACCGGAGTACCAGGATACAGGATACCAGCTGGGATATAACGGTCGCAATCCCGACGCCTGCTACATCCAGATGAAAACCGATGACCAGGAACAGATTCAATACTGCATTAATCACTCCGGATACGATCAGGAAGATCAACGGACGTTTGGTATCCCCCACTGCCCTTAATATGGCTGCTCCATAGTTATACATCATAAAAAATGGCATACCGCAGAAATAAATCCGCATATAAAGTGTGGATTTGGCAATTACATCATCCGGTGTCCCCATAATTTCCAGTGCGCCTCTGGCAAAGACCACTCCGATCACCGCCATCGCCACTCCGCTTACCAGAGCAAGTGCAATAGCCGTATGTACCGTCTCCGACATTTCTTTTGTTTTTCCGGCCGCATAATATCTCGCTGCAAGTACATTTGCTCCCAATGAGATTCCGATGAAAAGATTGGTAAACACATTGATCAGTGCCGTTGTCGAACCCACCGCTGCGAGCGCCTGACTTCCGCTGAAACGTCCCACTACCACGATATCCACCGCATTGAACATCAGCTGTAAGATTCCTGACAGCATCAGTGGTATGGAAAATGAAATCAATTTGTCCATGATGGTTCCATTGCACATATCAATCTCATATTTATTTTTCTTCAAAACAACTCTCTCCTTTTATAGTAATATCTTCAATCAAAGCATAAAGCCGTAATTTTTATTGTAGCATAGATTTACCGTTTGTGAACATTTAATTATTAATTCGTTTTACATGTGTAAAGACATTTTCCTTGACAGAACATCAAAAACAACCTATAATCACTTAGCTTATATGTTTTCATTTACATTCATTGTAAACATCCATATCAGTAAATATAAAAAAGGAGAATACGTATGAATATTCAGCTCTCAGAGCATTTTACCTATAAAAAATTACTTCGTTTTATCCTGCCCTCCATTATTATGATGGTATTCACTTCCATCTACAGTGTGGTGGACGGCATCTTTGTATCGAACTTTGTGGGAAAATCAGCATTTGCTTCCGTGAATCTCATTATGCCTTACCTGATGGGAATCAGTGCACTTGGATTTATGATCGGTACCGGAGGAAGTGCTTTTGTATCAAAAACCCTTGGTGAAGGAAAGAAAAAACTGGCAAATCAGTATTTTTCGATGCTGGTTACGATTGCTGCTATCGGAGGATTTGTGTTATCTGTTCTCAGTTTTATATTTATGAGGCGGATTGTCATGGCATTTGGTGCCGCCGGTGATCTGATTGATTATTGTACCCTTTACGGACGGATCTCCTGCATATCCCTGACCGCCTTTATGCTGCAGAATGTCTTCCAGAGTTTCTTTGTGGCTGCTGGAAAACCCCAGCTTGGGCTGAAAGTCATTGTGGCTGCCGGTTGTACAAACATTGTTCTCGATGCCCTGTTCATCGGTGTATTACACTTTGGAATTGCAGGCGCCGCGTTCGCAACCATGACCAGTGAATTTATCGGCGGTTTGCTCCCGGTGGTATATTTCTTCCGTAAGAACGACAGCCTCCTTCACTTTGTAAAACCGGTATTCGACAGACGTGTATTTCTTAAGACCTGCACCAATGGTTCCTCGGAACTCATGACTAACCTGTCCATGTCCTTAGTCAATGCATTATACAATCTCCAGCTCATGAAGATTGCCGGAGAAAATGGTGTTGCTGCTTATGGTGCAGTTATGTACGTCAATTTTATCTTTGTTGCCACCTTTTTAGGCTATGCAATTGGCTGTGCCCCGGTTATCAGCTACCATTATGGTGCCGGAAATCACGCAGAGCTTAAAAATCTGTATAAAAAAAGTATGTCTATCATACTGGTCTGGGGCGTGATCCTGTTCGGTGCCGCACAGTTACTGGCACCTGTTCTGTCTAAGATATTTGTCGGTTACAATACCGGCCTGTACGCTATGACACTGCACGGCTTCCGTGTATATGCCATTGCATTCCTGATCATCGGTATCAATATCTTCGGATCCTCGTTCTTTACTGCACTGAATAACGGCCTGATATCGGCTGTCATCTCATTTCTGAGAACGTTAGTGTTCCAGGTCATCATGGTCCTGACACTTCCACTCTGGTTCGGGATCAACGGTATCTGGAGTGCGATCAGCATTGCGGAGGCGCTGACACTTATCATGACCATTACATTTTTCATCCGCCAGAAAGACAGGTATCATTATCTGTAAGGTAATTGTTTCAAACACATGGTGATACAAAAAATTTACCACTGGCATCTTCTCTTGCATACTTAGGTATGAAAAAACGTATCTCGGAAATGTCCCCTCTGCTTGAAAGGGAAACATTTCTAAGATACGTTTTTATTTGTTGGAAATATATTTTAGGAAATAAATATCTTCTCTACACATTTATATTCCGATATTCTATCCTAATTCTCTTCCGCATAGAACACATTCTTATCCAGTGCCTTGTTCTGGTGTGCAACAATTGTTGTACATACAGCATCACCTGTAATATTAACGGCAGTTCTTGTCATATCCAGGATACGGTCGATACCCATGATCAGACCAATCGCCTCAACCGGAAGTCCGACAGAATTGAATACCATTGTCAGTGTTACCAGACCTACACTTGGCACACCGGCTGTACCGATGGAAGCAAGTGTTGCAGTTCCGATTACTGTAATATAATCTGTCATACTTAAGTGGATTCCGAATGCCTGTGCGGCAAATACAACGGCTACCCCCTGCATGATCGAAGTACCATCCATATTGATGGTCGCTCCAAGAGGAATGGTGAAGGATGATATCTTCTTAGATACACCCACCTTCTTGGACAGGGTATCGATCGACAGCGGAATCGTTGCATTTGATGTTGCTGTTGAGAATGCGAAGGCCATAACCGGGAAGAACTTCTTGATGAATTTCAAAGGATTCAGTCCGGTAAATATCTTCAGTAAGATCTGGTATACACCGAAACACTGGATTGCCAGTGCGATCAATACACCGATCATATATTTTGCCAGCGGTACAAATGCACTGAATCCGATGTTTGCAAATGTGCGGCTGATCAGGCAGAAGACACCAATTGGGGCAAGTGCCATGATCATCATCGTCATTTCCATCATGATATCATTAAACTGGCTGAAAAAGTTCGCAACTGTCTCCGCACGTTCTCCTAATTTTGCAAGGATCACACCGATGATCAATGCAAATACGATGATCTGCAACATCTCTCCGCTTGCAAGAGAATTAATCGGGTTATCCGGGATAATATTTAACAGTGTATCTGTCAGCGAAGTCGCCTTCATAGTTTCTACGGATGCTGCATTGGTCTTGATCGTGCTCATATCCAGTCCCACACCCGGATTGATCAGGTTTCCGACAGACAATGCTACGGTAACCGCAAGTGCTGTTGTTGCCAGATAAAAGATCAGTGTTCTTGCACCGACTGTACCAAGCTTCTTCGTATCTCCGATCGACATACTTCCGCACACGAGCGAACAGAATACCAGTGGTACAACCAACATCTTCATCAGTTTGATAAAGCCCTGTCCGACCACATACAGTACACCTTCTACGATAATGTCATCTTTGATATGTCCGCTTGGAACCACATAACATAAAACGATTCCAAATACCGCTCCTGCGAGCAGTGCAATAAAAATCTTCGTTGTAAGTCCTATTTTCTTCTTTTCCTTCTTCTGTGTCTCTCCCATATTAGTCCTCCATTCTCTCATCCATATATTCTTTCAGTGAAGCTCTCCAGTCCGGCATATCGTATACATTGATGATACGAAGGATAAAATTATCCAGGACTGCATATGCCGGTCTTGCAGAAGAAAGATCCGATTCACTGGTCACAACCGGGCGCAGCGTGATCTGCTTTCCTGCAAGTTTCAAAACTTCCTGCGCAAATTCATAACGGTTACATACACCCTGACAGGTTGCATGGTACGTTCCGTATTCATTCGTTTTGATCAGATAAAGAATAATACGTGCCAGGTCTTTTGCACTGGTCGGAGAACCAAACTGATCTGATGCAATCAGAAGTTCATCCTGTGTATCTGCTGCATGAAGTACGCGGTTTACAAAATTATTGCCATTTCCATACACCCAGTTACTGCGCAGGATAAAATGCTTGTGTGTAAATTCCTTTACGTAATTCTCCCCTGCTCTCTTGGAACGTCCGTAAACGGTCTTCGGATTTGTGTCATCGAACTCCGTATATGGGGTATGCCGGATTCCGTCAAATACATCATCCGTGGATATCTGTACCATCTTGGCTCCTGTCTTTCTTGCCACAATACTTAAATTTCTTGCTCCCAGCGCATTCACACGGTATGCAAGTTCCGGTTCTTTTTCACAGAGATCTGTATCTGTGACTGCCGCACAGTTGATGATCACATCCGGACGGTTGATCACTCCGAAATTCAGCACCTCATCGGTGTCCGTAATGTCTAATTCTTCCTTATCTGTGTTAAACACTTCCATTTCTAATGGATCCAACACTTCATTGATGGCCGATCCGATCTGTCCGGATGCACCAACAATCCATAATTTTAACATATCTGTTTCCTCCTCATCTGCCGGGACCGGCTGACGCCAGTCTCTTTGCTTTCCTTTTAATTAATATACCTAGTATACACAAAAAGACCGTTAGTTTCAATTCTTAACCAACGGTCGCAAATCTACTCCTCTACGGTATTTTTTCCCATACATCGGTAATGTCAGCGTTTTTACTGACCTCCTGCACCACTTTTGCACTGCTTACATGCAGAATATCTTTCCCTTCATTCTGCATAAATACAAACACCGCAAACAGGATCATACAAATAAATGTACGGATTCCCAGGCTTCCATGTTCTGTCTCTTCTTCACCATACAATTCACTATAAGATGCTCTGTATCTGGGATGTATTGCCGGTATCCCGGATTCCTGATACCTGTAACGTGTCTGTTCCAGAAGTTCTCTTCTTCGCTTTTCCGCTTCATTCACATGTGCTCACCTCTGAAACAATATATGAGATATCCGTTTCACTCATGTGCAAAACTTACTGCATACAGGCTCTTTTCATGTTTTCTAAGAGTTTCTGCTTAACGATCTGCCAGTTCTTTTACAATGTCTTCCCATGTCAGACCTTTTTCTACCATCAGAACCATTGCATGATACAGAAAATCCGCTATCTCATATTTAACTTCTTCCGGATTCGGGTTCTTTGCTGCGATCACAACTTCCGTTGCTTCTTCTCCAATTTTTTTCAGGATCTTATCGATTCCCTTATCAAACAGATAATTCGTGTAAGAACCCTCTTTTGGATTCTCTTTACGGTCTGCAATCGTATCATATACCGATTCAAAGATCCGAAGCGGATTCGTCTCATCATAGTCAATTCCTACAAGCGGCTGGAAGAAGCAGGTCGGATTACCGGTATGGCATGCTGCTCCGATCTGATCTACTTTTGCAAGCAATGTATCCAGATCACAATCGATCGTCAGGGATTTTACATACTGGAAATGACCGCTTGTCTCCCCTTTTACCCAGAGTTTCTGCCGGCTTCTGCTGAAATACGTCATCTTTCCGGTCTTGATCGTCTCATAGAAAGATTCCTCATTCATATATGCCAGCATCAGGATCTCCTGCGTCTTATAATGCTGGACAATGACCGGGATCAGACCCTGATCATTGGTCTTAAACTGCGAGAAATCCATCATACTCTCAAAAGATGTCATCTTAATTCCTTCTTCCGTACACTTATCTTTGAATGCCAGACAATCAATATCTGTACGGCTTACATATCTTCCCGAAAGCCCCCGGACACCCGGACATTTCAAGATTTTAAATAACTCTGACTCTTCTTCCGTATCCGTAATGATCACACACGGTACATCTGTTACATTCATAATGGAATTCAGATCCAGTCTGTGCATAAAGACAATTTCACTGCTGTAATCCTGGATCAGATGCTGATGCTTGAACAATGCATCAAAATCATTTAATGATACCGCAAGCTTTTCTTTTCCGAATCTTTTTGCCGCATCCTCAATCAGTTTGACGCTGTCCGGTTTAGAAAAATTCAGCATTGCCCGTTTTGCACCTGTATACAGAATCTTCTTAATATCTTCCTGGCGTCTGATATTGCCGCCTGCGATCATCGGGATCCTGATCACACGGTTGATCCGTTTCATCAGTGTGATCGTTTCATCGTGTTCTTCATCCGAATCTGAGAGATCCAGCACGATTAGTTCATCTGCACCGTGATCACTGTAATATTTTGCAAGTTCAATTACATCTTTGGACACAACAGTCGGATCATCAATCCATCTGACTGCTTTCCCGTCTTTTATGAAAATGCAAGGTATTAATCTTTTATAACTCATGTCTGTCCGTCTCCTTTTAGAGGCTTCCCTTTGTGGTCCATGCCTCTTTTATCCTTGGCTCTTCCATTGTCGCCATATCAAGTGCTTTTCCGAACGCTTTAAACAGTGCCTCTGCCTTGTGATGATCGTTGATACCATCCAGAATCTTCAGGTGGATATTCATCATTGCGCTGTAAGAAACTGCGTAAAAGAATTCCCTTACCATCTCAGTATCCATCTCACCCATCTTATCTGACACAAACTCCGCATTATAATTCAGATATGGTCTTCCGGAGAGATCCACCGCACAAAGTGCGAGTGTCTCATCCATTGGAAGCATAAAGTGGCCATAACGTCTGATTCCGGCTTTATCTCCTATTGCTTCCAGAATAGCCTGTCCAAGTACGATTCCCGTATCTTCGATGGTATGATGACTGTCCACTTCCAGATCCCCTTTCGCATGTACCGTCAGATCGAACAAGCCGTGTCTTGCAAATCCATTCAACATATGATCAAAAAAACCGATTCCTGTATCAATCTCCGTCTTTCCGGTTCCGTCCAGGTTCAGAGTTACCGTAATATCTGTCTCCTTTGTCGTTCTTGTCCTGGTGACTGTTCTGTTCATAGCTCCTCGCCTCCTTACTTTTCTGCTGTCTTCTACTCTTCGCCCTCAAAACGGACTTTGATAGAATTGGCATGTGCCGTCAGCTGCTCTGCCTCAGCAAATGCTTCAATATCTTTATGTATACCGCGTAACGCTTCTTCCGAGTATCCGATGATGCTTGATTTTTTAATAAAATCATCCACAGAAAGCGGTGAGAAGAATTTTGCTGTACCATTGGTTGGAAGAACATGGTTCGGTCCTGCAAAATAATCTCCCAGTGGTTCACTTGCATATTCCCCGATAAAGATGGCACCAGCATTTCTTATCTTTGTCATCACATCATATGGATTCTTTGTCTGGATTTCCAGATGTTCAGATGCGATCTCATTTGCAATATCAATCACATCATCCATCGTATCTGCGACCAGAATATAACCATAGTTGTCCAGTGATTTCCGGATGATCTCACTTCTGGAAAGTTCTTTTAAGAAGCCATCCACTTCATCCGATACCTTCCGGGCAAGTTCTTCAGATGTTGTAACCAGGATTGCAGATGCAAGTTCATCATGCTCTGCCTGTGAAAGAAGATCTGCTGCCACGAATCTTGGATTTGCCGTCTCATCTGCAATAACAAGAATCTCGCTTGGTCCGGCAATTGCATCAATGCTTACATAACCATAAACTGCTTTTTTCGCCAGAGCAACATATATATTTCCTGGTCCTACGATCTTGTCGACTTTTGGAATGCTCTCTGTTCCGTATGCCAGAGCAGCGATCGCCTGTGCTCCGCCGACTTTATAGATCACATCCGCACCGGCTTCATGTGCTGCAACCAGTGTGTTCGGTGTCACTTTTCCATCTTTTCCAGGAGGTGTGACCATCACGATCTCGTCAACCCCTGCTACCTTTGCAGGTACGATATTCATCAGTACGGAAGATGGATATACAGCCTTTCCTCCCGGTACATATACACCGACTCTGTGAAGCGGTGTAACTTTCTGTCCCAGGATCGTTCCATCCGGTTTGCTGTCGAACCAGCTGTACTGTCTCTGTTTTTCATGATAAGTACGGATATTCCGAAGGGCTTTGCGGATGATCTCCACCAGTTTTGGATCGACTTCTTTATATGCCTCTTCGATCTCCTCTTCTGTGACTTTAATGTTGTCTGCAGTAATCTCTGCATGGTCAAATTTCTTTGTATATTCAAATACTGCCTGATCCTTTTCTGCCTTTACATGAGCGAGGATTTCCTGAACTCCCTGTTCATACTGACCATAATTATTCGGACTTCTCTTCAGAAGATCCTCCAGTAAGTTCTCTTTTGCATCCTTTGTCAAACGCTGTATTCTCATAGCCTTAACCGCCATCCTCTCGTATTATTTTCATTCTTTCTGTCTGTTACAGTATTATACCTGTTCCCGCAGTCTTGTCAGCAGGTCCTTGATTCTTGCACTTTCCATACGCATGCTGACCGGATTCACGATCATCCTTGCAGATAACGGGCACACTTCTTCTAACACTTCCAGACCATTTTCACGAAGTGTGGAACCAGTCTCTACGATATCCACGATCACTTCGGACAGTCCGACGATCGGTGCAAGCTCGATCGAACCATTTAACTTAATGATCTCAACCGTCTGGTGTTTTGTATTATAGAAATAATCTTTTGCAATATTCGGATATTTTGTTGCCACACGGATCAGTTCATGATGCTGTAATAACGGTGCGGCATCTTTGTATCCACACACACACATCTTACATTTTCCATAGCCTAAGTCCAGTACTTCATGAACCTTACGGCCTTCTTCCAGGATCGTATCTTTTCCAACCACTCCGATATCTGCCGCACCATATTCGACATAAGTCGGCACATCCGGTCCTTTTGCAAGGAAGAATCGAAGCTTCAGTTCTTCATTGGTAAAGATCAGCTTTCTGGAATCTTTATCTTTCATCTCTTCGCAGGTAATCCCGATTTTCTCAAATAATTCTAATGTCTGTTTTGCCAGACGGCCTTTTCCAAGGGCAAATGTCAGGTATCTCATAACGTCTAACTCCTATCTGTACTATTCACGATCTTCTGCTCGCCGGTAACGAGATTGACCATCGTTACTTCTCCGGTCTCCTCAATATATACCAGACTTCCGGCATAATAATCATTTCCGTAACGGATATAATCTTCCAGTACGCTGTTCTCATCCTTTTTCAGAAGTTCCGCATTCTTGGCTTTTCTGCGGAAATCTTTTGCAAGACGGATTGCTTCGATCTGTTTGCCTTCTGCATATACGATGATCGTATTCTTTCTTGGGTATACGATGCGGATCTTCTGACGGGTCAGTGCATTCACCAGTTCATCAATTACGATTGCAAAACCGATGGAAGGTGATTTTTTACCGAATTTTTCGATCAGGTGGTCATAACGCCCACCTTTTACAACCGCATCTCCGGTTCCGTAAGTATAGCCGCGGAATACGATTCCTGTATAGTATCCATAGGTTCCTGTCATACTCAGGTCAAAAGTAACAAATTTTTCTACTCCGTAATAACGTAAGATACTGTATATCTTCTCCAGACGTCTGACTGCCATCACACCTTTGGAATTCGGTGCAAGATTCTGCGCTTTTTCCAGGATATCAATTCCTCCAATCAGTTCATTCAGTGCAGAAAATGCTTCTTTGGAGCTTCTCTTTGCCTGAATACTGTCCAGAAATTCTTCTACTCCGAAGTAATTACGGTTACCGATCAACTCTCTGACTCTTTCTTCTGCCTCTTCATCCAGACTTGCATCTTCGATCAGGCTCTGGAAGAAATCAACATTGCCGACGCAGAGCTGGAATTCTTTCAGACCGATCGTCAGCATCGATTCGATCACCAGGGCAAGCATCTCTGCATCTGCCTCTACTGAATCATCCCCGACAAATTCTGCGCCCATCTGGGTCGTCTCTCTTAAACGTCCCTGATAACTGGAATGGTTCACAAATGTATTGCCTGTATAACACAGACGGATCGGAAGATTTTCATCTTTGAATAAAGTTGCCGATGCTCTTGCAATGGAAGGGGTGATATCTGGTCTTAAGACAAGTGTATTGCCGTCTTTGTCAAAAAATTTATACAGATCATTAGCCGGTGTCGTTCCGATCTCCTCGCGGAACACATCAAAATATTCGATCGTCGGAGTCTGGATATCATGATATCCATATAAATGAAATACTTTTTTCAATCTGCTTTCCAACGCAAGTTTTTTTCCGCATTCTACGTTGTATATATCCCGTACTCCTTCCGGAGTGTGTAATTTTTTCTTCATATGTCCTCCAGGTAGTAATATTTTTCTCCTAGCACTTTAGCGTGCTACCATGTTAAAAAATCACTTTGCATTATACGCAGTTTCATCCGTTTTGTCAAGTTCATCCCGAAGTTCCAGATCAAGATTCAATGCATCCAGGTATGGAACATAACACCCATGGAAGAATTTCATAAAAAACCGTTCGTCCAGTTCCTCAAAACGGAAGCTTTTTCTTCCTCCGTTCTGCGCCCGCATCCAGAACCTGTACAGTTCCTCAAAACGCATATAATATAAGATATTTCTGGACGAATAATAGATCAGGACAAATGCAACCCCCTGCTGCTTTTCAAAATTCTTCATAAACTCCACCTGATGTTCATGAATATTCTGAAGTGGAAATGTCTCTGCCACACATTCCTTCGCATCAAAGCATACCGGAATCCCCTGCACTGCGCCAATATAATCGATCGTACTGCGCTGGTCGAAATAAGCAAGCGTGATCTGTCTGTGTTCTTTATCCATCCGTACCGGTGTGATCGGGGTCGGGATCTTCTGCATCAGTGCCAGATTCTTCTCCAGATACCACTCATTGGTACGGTTTACCATATCTTCTAATGTAGAACCTCTAAGGCCTCTCGAGTTCCATGTTCCCATGCTGTCTCCTTTATCAGTTTCCAGAAAATCTCCGGTACCTTTGCATAAAATGTCTTTCCGGAGAGATTCTCCAGTTCTTTCTTCATGCCGGGCATTGTAAGCTGGTAGGCATGCAGTACCTGGTCTTCAATCTTCCATTCTTTTTTATAGCGGTCGTTCCATTTCTTAGATCCATATTTGTAATCTCCAAGAAGCGGATGTCCGGTACTTGCCAGATGTGCACGGATCTGATGGGTACGTCCGGTGATCAGATGTACTTTCAGAAGCGTCATCTCTTCATTCCACGCGATCGGAACATATTCTGTTTCTATAGGAAGTCCATTTTCCGGAAGACTCTTTCCCGGAAGACCTTTTGCATCTTTTGAAAAGCCTCCCTTTGAAAGGCTGACACGGTTCGTCTTCTCGTCTTTCACAAGATACCCCCTGATATGTGCCGGCTCCGTAATCCTTCCCTTTACAATACACAGATAATATTTTTTCAGTGTACGTTTCTTGAATAATTCTCCCATCTGCTGTAAGCCTGCCAGACTCTTCCCTGCAACGATCAGACCGCTGGTATTCCGGTCCAGACGATTGCAGATCGACGGGCGGAAGGTCTTAAGGTTCTCTCTGGTGAGCTGCCCGGATTCCAGAAGATATGCTGTCACATTCTCTACCACTGATACGTCTGTCTCTTTCGCTTTCTGCGACAGCATCCCTGATGGCTTATTGATAAATATCACATTCTGATCTTCATAGATCACGTCCAGCTTCACCGTATTCTTTATGCTTTCTTCCACCGTCTTTCCAGCTGCCTGAAATTTGGCAATGGTATCATCTGCCAGAAACAATTTCACACTGTCTCCTTTTTTCAGATGTTCATTCCCGGTTGCTTTCTTTCCATTCAGCACAATATTCTTTTTACGCAGCATTTTGTAAATAAAGCTTCCCGGTGCTTCGCTCAGATATTTGCGCAGCAGTTTATCCAGGCGCTGTCCCGCCTCATTGTCATGAATGATCAGTTCTTTCATATTCTCTTCTAACTCCCGCTGTTTTCTACATAGAAATGTTTAAGATGATCTTCCGGATCTTTTTTTCTCTCCGCAATGATTCTTTCTGTTCTACCGCTGCCATATTATTCATGCCCTCCGCACGCGATAAAAATGCAGTATAGTCATGGAAAATCTTCACCGTCATCTTATCATAATGATTGTCTTTCAAAATATCTTTGATGTGACGGGCAAGTACCGTCTCATCAGTCTTCGGATTACTTGCATATCCGCAGACAATGTGTCCGGATACTACCACTGCGTCCAGAGGCATAACCTTCTGTGAACTGGTAATGATCATATCATATGCCTTCAGGATCAGAGGTGCTTTTTCCTCCAGTTCCTGATATTTTGCTTCTTCTATACTCTTATATGGTGCCATTGTGATAAATTCAACCAGCATCTTTGCTGCCGGAAGGCATCCGACTACTGCCACAACGGTAAGCAGATTCAGTCTGGATCCTGTTTGGATATATCCGGTCACAAAGATTGCGATTACAATTGCAAATTCCATGACCGCTCCCAGAAGGTATTTCTGTTTTCTTGCCTTTACATATCCCGGCTGTCCTTTTTCTGTTCTCATATTGTCTGTCCTTTTTCTGTTCTATTTATAATTTTTCTGTAATCGTCTTTTTCTGTCGTGAAAAACATTTTCCGGGCTCATAGACGTTCCGTATATGCCTTTATATATCCACATGATTGATCTTCATCATCCCCCATACAAGCAGGCGGTCCGGAAGGATCTTGGAAAGGATTCTGGAACCTTTCATTGCTGCTCCATATACCGAAACACGTCTTCCACGCACGCTGTCTGTAAGTGCCTGTGTCACCACCGCTTCCGGTTCAGCACAGAGTGCTTCTTTTTCACTTGCCGCAAGCGCACCGGCCCGGTCAAAGAATTCTGTACGTACCGGTCCCGGACACACTGCCGTTACCAGGATCCCCTGTTTCTTCAATTCTGCTGCCAGTCCCTGTGAAAAACGCAGCACATATGCTTTGGAAGCCGCATATACACAGAATCCCGGCTGTGCACAGAACGCAGCCGCCGAAGCCAGATTGACGATCCGGCTGCCTTTCGACAGATACGGCAGACAGATTCCTGTCATTCTGGTAAGTGCCATACAGTTCAGATTAACCATGCCGCACTGTTCTTTCAAATCAATGTCACTGACGTTACCGATCTTTCCGTATCCTGCTGCATTTACAAGCATCCTTACATCTGCCTGCCGGCGATCCAGTTCTCTTTGCAGTTTTTCGAAAATATAGTCTCTCTGCATATCCCCGTCGAAGATCCTGACCGGGATCTTTACCTGTTCCTGCAGACTTTTCAGACGGTCTGTCCGTCTTGCCACCACCCATAATTCATCCAGGTTCTTATACAGCTGCGGGATCTGAAGTGCAAATTCCCTGCCCATTCCCGACGATGCTCCTGTAATGATCGCTATTTTCAACTTTAACACCTCTCTACATCCATCCGGCTGCCGGTTTTTCATCATTTTTTCTCTTTACGCTATTTCTCTTGTTGTTATTTCTTCTTATGCACATTCCGGATCGATTTCTTTTTCTGTCTGTTTCTATCCGTTCCTGTATTCTGTCTGCTGTTCTGCCTGTCACCTTGCACAGTATTTCTTCTGGAATGCTCATTTTTGTTTTTTCCCCAGTCATTCCGTCCCGGTTTTCCGGAAGACTTCTGATTCTGCAGTTTCTGCCCCTGTGCTTTCTGCTGTGATCTGCCTTCGGATTTTCTCGGGCGTATCAGACAGTGTTTGTCAAATCCTACCAGATCCATGCGGTGTGCCTTCTTCAGAGCTTCCATGACCAGATCATAATTCTTCGGATCCCGGTACTGGATCAGTGCTCTCTGCATTGCCTTTTCATGCGGATTCTTCGGCACATAGACCGGCTGCATCGTTCTTGGATCCACGCCTGTATAATACATACACGTCGAGATTGTTGACGGTGTCGGATAGAAATCCTGTACCTGTTCCGGCATATATCCCAGATCCCGGATATGCTCCGCAAGCTCTATCGCATCTTTCATTTTAGAGCCCGGATGCGAAGACATCAGATACGGCACCAGATACTGGTCTTTGTGGATCTTCTGGTTCATCTTATTGTACTTTTTCACAAATTCCTGATATACACTGTTCTCTGGTTTTCCCATCAATGTAAGAACATCATCCGATACATGTTCCGGCGCAACCTTTAACTGTCCGCTTACATGATAACGGCAGAGTTCCTCCAGAAATGCATCACTTTTATCCGCAACAACATAATCGAACCGGATTCCCGAACGGATAAATACCTTCTTCACTTTTGGAATGTCACGCAGTTCTTTCAGAAGTTTGATATAGTCTCTGTGATCTACTTTCAGATTCGGACACGGCTTCGGGAACAGGCACTGGCGGTTCTTACATACACCTCTTGTGAGCTGCTTTTCGCAGGATGGCTGGCGGAAGTTCGCCGTCGGACCTCCTACGTCATGGATATAACCTTTAAAATCTTTTTCCTGTGTGATCATCTTTGCCTCATCCAGCAACGACTCATGACTTCTCACCTGCATGATCCTTCCCTGATGAAATGTCAGTGCACAGAAACTGCAGCCACCAAAACAGCCACGGTTACTGATCAGACTGAACTTTACTTCGGAGATTGCAGGTACGCCGCCATCTTTCTCATAAGAAGGATGGTAGGTACGCATATAAGGCAGTCCGTAGACATCGTCCATCTCTCCTTCCGAAAGCGGCAGTGCCGGTGGATTCTGTACTACATACAGATGATCATTATATGGCTCTACCAGCCTTTTCCCGGCAAACGGATCGGTATTGCAATACTGTGTATAAAAGCTTCTTGCATACTCCAGCTTATCCTGCTTCATATCTTCGTATCCCGGAAGGATCTCCGCGTCATAGACACTGTCCAGACTCTTCGTCTTATAGACCGTTCCAGCGATAAATGTGATATCACTGACCACAATGCCGCTGTCCAGAGCTTCTGCGATCTCAATGATCGAATGTTCTCCCATTCCATAAGATATCAGATCTGCACCGGAATCCAGCAGGATCGAACGTTTTAATTTGTCTGACCAGTAATCATAATGTGCCAGTCGTCTGAGGCTTGCCTCAATCCCTCCGAGGATGATCGGTGTCTTCTTATATACCTGACGGATCAGGTTACTGTATACAACCGCTGCATAATCCGGACGCTTTCCCATCACGCCTCCCGGCGTATAAGCATCCGTTCTGCGGTGCTTTTTCGACACGGAATAATGATTCACCATCGAATCCATATTTCCCGCAGAAACAAGGAATCCCAGTCTCGGTTCTCCAAGGATCGTGATGCTGTTCTTGTCTTTCCAGTCCGGCTGCGCAATGATACCGACTTTAAATCCATGTGCTTCCATAAGTCTCGTAATAATCGCATGTCCGAAAGACGGATGGTCTACATAAGCATCTCCGGAAATATAGACAAAATCCAGCTGTTCCCATCCCCGTTCTTCCATATCCTTTTTGCAAATCGGTAAAAATTTATTTTCTGACATTCTCTATCTCCTCTTCTGTCAGCAGCCGGTATTCTCCGGACTTCAGTTTTTCATCCAGGCACAGGGTTCCCATGCGTTCTCGCTTCAGATAAGTAACTTCTTTGCCCACTGCAAGGAACATCCGCTTCACCTGATGGAATTTTCCTTCATGGATCGTCAGTCGGATCTCGGATTCTTCCCCGCTCTTCAGTATATCCAGTTTCGCAGGTCTTGTCATCTCTTCCTCATCTGTTCCGATATCTATTCCCTGCGCAAATCTCTCCACATCCTCTTCTGTAACCATTCCGGCTATTTTTGCATAATAGACTTTATCCACATGCTTTTTTGGTGCCAGCAGACGGTGTGCCAGGTCTCCGTCATTGGTGATCAGAAGTAATCCTTCCGTGTCTTTATCCAGTCGTCCGACCGGAAAGAGATCCTTTCGCTTCTTCTCTTTGATCAGATCGATCACTGTAGTATCTCTCCGGTCCTCTGTTGCCGATACCACCCCGGCCGGTTTATTCAGCATATAATACTCATACGATACATAAGATATGTTCCGACCGCCGATCGTCACTTCATCACAGGTCTCATCAATCTTTGTATCTGCTGCTTTTACCACTGTTCCGTTAACTGCAGCTTTTCCCTGACGGATCTGTTTTTTCACCTCCTGGCGGGTTCCCACACCCATCTCTGCCAGATATTTATCCAGACGCATCATCTTAACAAAGCCTCCATCCCGGCAGATATTTGTTCTTCAATGTACCATTGGATACCTTCCCCCATCCAAGCGGGAATCCATCCACACATACAAGATACCAGCCTTTTGCTTTTCTCTCTGTCAGATCATCCACATCCAGTGTCTCCCCTTTCAGGTAACGTCTGACTCTTTCATCTTCACACGGAAGATCAATGATCTGTGCATATTCGTCTTTCTTCAGACACATAGCAAATGCCTGGCTTGGTTCAAAACGATTCTTCTTCAGTTCTCCGAGCAGCAGTCCGGTTCTTAAGAAACGGATTCCTCTCACATCCGGAAGTCCCTCCGGCATATAGTAAATGCGCTCACCATGAATGTCCAGTCTTGAACCGTCCAGTTTCCAGGTCACCTGCTTCATAAACTCTTCCAGGTCGGCCGGGATTTTTCCCGCTTTCTTTTTTGTTTTCAGTTCTTTTGCAGGCAGTGGTTCACCCTTTTGCAGAAGGGCTACATAATGGCCTTCTCCTTTCATCTTATGTGGGAAAATGCGGACTGTCTTTTTCAGTTCTTCGTCTTTTTCCTCTGTCACTTCCGGTATTCCCGGGCAGAATCCCTCATAGTTTTCCATCGGAAGTACATGGAATTCCGGATATTCTTTTTTCAGGTGTTCAATAATTCTCTCATTTTCACTTGGATCAAACGTACACGTCGAATACAGCATGAGACCGCCCGGCTTTAACATTCTTGCAGCCTGCAGGATGATATTTCTCTGCAGATTACTGAAGAATTCCGGTCCGTGTTCTTCCCATGCTTTTACCATCTTTTTATCTTTTCGGAACATTCCTTCTCCGGAACATGGCGCATCAATCAGGATCTTGTCAAAATATTCCGTAAAATAATTTTCCAGACGTCCCGGTTCCTCACTTAACACCAGAACATTTCCGATTCCGAATACCTCAATATTCTTAAGAAGTCCCTTGGCTCTCGAACTGCTGATGTCGTTGGCGATCAGCATGCCTTCTCCCTGTAATTTTGCTCCTAATTCTGTCGCCTTTCCTCCCGGGGCCGCACATACATCCAGAACCTTATCTCCCGGTTCTACCGGAAGACGGTTCGCCGGTGTCATGGCACTCGGCTCCTGAAGATAATAAAGGCCGGCAAAATAATACGGATGCTTTGCAGGAGACACTTTGTCCCCGTCATAATAGAATCCATTTTCGATCCATGGGATCTTTCTGATCTCAAACGGACATATCTTTTCAAACTCTTCTACCGAGATCTTGCCTGTATTCACTCGCATGCCATAATATCTTGGTTCTTCATAGCAGGCAATATATTCGTCAAATTCATCTCCGAGAAGTGCACGCATCTTTTCTTCAAATGCTGCTGGCAGATTCATATATTTCTCCTCCGTCGTTATTATTTACAATTTTTAAGTACCAGTTTCAGGAATTCCCAGCTTCTCTGTGTAGATGCAATATCCAGACGTTCATTATATGAATGAATATCCAGAACATCCGGTCCACAGGATACACAGTCCAGATCCGGCCGTTTTCCAAGGAAGATTCCGCACTCCAGTCCGCCATGGATAATGCATATCTCCGGTTCTTTTCCGTAGATTTCTTTATATGCTTCTATCATGACTGGACGGAGCTCTGACTGTGGTTTGTACTGCCATGCCTGATATGCACTGGAAATTGTTCCCGTTCCTCCGAATGCTTTTGTCACAGCATCTACTTCTTCCAGCACCTGCTGCTTTCTGCTGTCTACTGCACTTCTGATCAGGAATGCTGCCTCCACTCCATTTTCTTTCATAGATACCACACCGAGATTTAAAGAGGTCTCTGTCGCGCCGGCCACTTTACGGCTGTATTCTTTTAATCCATTCGGGCATGCCGTCAGGTATCCTACTACTTTTTGCGTAGTATCTTTTGAGAACACTACTATATTTTCTACTTTTTCAGTTTCTGTTTTTACAGTCAGGCCCGGTTCTTCTCCCATGAATTCTGCATTCCATATGCTTTCCATGTCCCGGATCATAGCAAGGATCTCTTCGCAGTCTTCCGGTTCTGCAAGGATAGACGCGTGTGCTTCCATCGCAATAACGTTGTCTTTCGAGCCGCCATAGATTTCGCTCAGACGGTAATTCTTCTCTTCCGCAATATGATATAACAGACGTGCCATCATCTTATTTGCATTGCCGCGCTGTCTGTGGATTTCTTCTCCGGAATGTCCGCCCAGAAGCCCCTGGATCGTAATCTTGATCACCTCTCCGGATGCAGTCTCCTTTTCTACCTGGATCAGTCCCTGATAACGGACTCCGCCCGCACATCCAACCGTCAGAGTCTTCTCTTCTTCCGAATCCAGGTTGATGAGTTTCTTTCCTTTTAATACTGACAGGTCGATAGCCTCGGCACCTTCCATTCCAAGCTCTTCATCTACGGTAAACAACGCTTCGATTGGTGGATGTGGAATGTCCCCGCTGTCCAGCAGTGCAAGTGCCATTGCAACCGCCACGCCGTCATCTCCTCCAAGCGTAGTATCCTTTGCCTTTAAAAATCCATCTTCTACATATAATTCCAGTCCGTCATTTTTAAAATCGTGTGTGGAATCCGGTGTCTTTTCGCATACCATATCCATATGTCCCTGCAGGATCACCGGTTCACTTTCTTCATATCCAGGTGTTCCAGGCTGGAATATGATCACGTTATTCACTTCATCCTGAATCACTTTTAAGTCTCTTTCCTTTGCAAATGCCACCAGATAATCACTGATACGTTTTGTATCGCGGCTTCCTCTCGGGATCGCACTTATTTCTTCAAAAAACCGGAAGACTTCTTTCGGTTCTAATTCATTTAATACTGCCATTTTCCTACACTCCTTCTATATTACACTGTTATCTATTATCTAACAGTCTTCATAAAAAATCAACCTTATCCATACAATGAATTAACAAGGTCCTCCGGGAGATTCCTATGTCCAGACGTCATTTCCTTACCATTCCGATACTGATTTTTTTCTTATGTATGCTGTCATTTCCACAGACAGTCTTTACCGGTGCCAGTTACGGACTTGTTCTGTGGTTCCGGCATGTCCTTCCCACATTGCTTCCTTATATGATCCTGATCAATATTCTGATCTGCACACCTGCACTTCACTGGATCTGCCGCATCACATCACCGTTTCTATGTCCGCTCCTTGGCACTTCTTATTATGGCACATTTGCAGTACTCACCGGCTTCTTATGCGGATATCCGATGGGTGCCAAGACAGCCTCCGACCTTCTGGACGCTCAGAAAATTTCGCGTTCGGAAGCCTCTTACCTTTTGTCTTTCTGCAACAATACAAGCCCTGCTTTTATCTTAAGCTATGTAGTGACCCAGAATCTGAAGAAAAGTGATCTTTGCATTCCTTTTTTTCTTATTCTTACACTCACACCGCTTATGTTGAGTTTTATCTTCCGCCTCTTCTACCGCCTACAAGAATCCTCTGGTTCTTTTTCGCAGGCAACACCCAGTTCTTTCCCCGATCCATCCGGAAATTTTTCTGACGGGTTTCTTGACCGTTGTATCATGAATGCATTCAAATCCATCACAAAGGTCGGTGGTTATATGATGATGTTCTCTGTCCTGATTCAACTGCTTGCGTCTGCTCTTCCAGACAATACAGCCTCCCTTCTTCTGTATTCCGGCCTGGAGATCAGCATCGGAATCCGGCAGCTTGCGTCATCCGCACTGTATACCTCCCATAAGATTATTCTGTGCGCTGCACTTACCTCTTTCGGCGGCTGGTGCTGTATTGCCCAGACATATTCCATGATCTCCGGCAATCACTTACCAATCCTGCCCTATATAGCAGAAAAACTGGCCACCGCATTGGTAACCAGTCTTCTCATCTCCGCTTACATATATGCTATTTGATTGTATCTTAATCCAATGTATCGTCTTCCTGAATATCATAATCAGAAACCGGCATATCATCCGGGTATGAATTCTCATCATCCAGATAATCATCCTGCCCATAAGCATCCTGCTCATAGGTATCCTGTGGATATTCTTCTGCAGGATATTCACCCTGCGGATACTCCTGCTGTACATTCTGTTCTGTCTCCGGCGGAACATCCAGCTCTGCTCTGTTGTTACGTACCATGTCGTAACATTCCTGAAGAGAATTCACAAGACTGTCATACTTCGATGTATATGTATCTAGTGTACGTCCGATTGCACTCTCTGCCTGAGAGAGAAGATCATCTGTATAATGGATGGCTCCGATACGGATCTGGTTTGCATCGTTCGTTGCATTATCCAGAATCTGCTGTGCCTGTGCAGTTGCTGCGGTTACGATCTCATTTGCCTGCGCATACGCCTGCTGCATGATCTCATGCTCACTTACCAGCTCATTTGTCTGAATCTGCGCTTCCTGGATCATTCCGTCTGCTTTTGCCTGTGCATCAGCCAGAATTGCGTCTTTGTTCGCAATAATCTTCTGATAACGCTTGATCTCATCCGGTGTCTTCATACGAAGTTCTCTTAACAGTTCATCCATCTGGTCTTTATTTACAATAATTTTTGTTGTCGACAGCGGCTGGAATTTACAACTGTCAATATACTCCTCAATTTCCTCTATGATCTGCTCAATACGGCTGCTCATAATATTTACACTCTCCTTCTATGTTTCATTTTTTCCCAGACTTTCTGCTCTATGTATTCCGGCACAAACTGGGATATATCTCCTCCGAAGGCCGCTACTTCTTTCACTGTAGTAGAGCTTAAATATGAATACTGCAGATTCGTTGTCAGAAAAACTGTCTCAACATCCGACGCAAGCTTATGATTTGTCTGCGCCATCTGTAACTCATATTCAAAATCGGTGATTGCCCGTAGTCCCCTTATTACAATCTTCGCATCCAGCTTATGGGCAAAATCCACCAGCAGTCCTTCAAATGGAATAATCTTAACATTTGCTATGTCTTTCGTTACTTCCTCTAACATTTTAACACGTTCTTCTACGGAAAACAACGGGGTTTTTGCTTTATTATTCAGCACTCCGACTACCAGTTCATCTACCATTTCAGCAGAACGTTTTATGATATCCAGATGTCCGTATGTGACCGGGTCAAAGCTTCCCGGATAGATTCCTGTTAACATATTTCTTTCCTTCCCGCAGGTTCCAAAAATACATGCTTGTTTGTTTTATATTCTTTTTCTTTGATGATGTGATATCCGAGATCTTCCGCATAATCAAATTCTGTCTCTTTGGAAGCTTCTACAATGATGATTCCTTCCTCTGACAAAAGCGATGATTCTGCAAGATAAGTCAGCACACTTTTTTCCAGTTCATGATTATACGGCGGATCCATAAAAATATAATCAAACTGTTTTTCTCCTTCTAATTTATAGAGTGCTGTCATCACATCCATCTGCATGGTCATCCCTTTTCTTTCAAAATGTGTCTTCTGAAGGTTCTCTTTGACACACGCCATGGCTTTCGGATTCTTCTCTACAAATACCGCTTCCATTGCTCCCCTGCTCAGAGCTTCGATCCCGATCCCGCCGCTTCCGGCAAACAAATCCAGAAAGATACTGTCGTACAGATATGGAGCGATCATGTTAAATAATGTCTCCTTGATCCTGTCTGTTGTTGGTCTGGTATCCATGCCTTCCAACGTCTTTAACTGTGTTCTTCTTGCACTTCCTGCAATGACTCTCATTATTCTATCCCCTCTCTTTTCTGTCTGTTCCAAGCTTTCTGTAACGGTTCATACAGGCATAAATTTCCTGTATACGCGGTCTTGCAAGATTTCCCGGTACGGTATTTCCTTCACACACACCGGCAAGCCCTTTTTTATCCAGAACGTTCTCCACCTGTTCTATGGCCTGTCCAAGTGTCTTCCTGCCATCAAATATCTCCTCTTCCAGGAAACGTACGATCTGCCCCAGTGTATTTAACTGCTCACTGTCCACAAGCTGTTCCACATACCGCAGATCAATCGTCTCATGACCGATCATGACCGCATCGCGTCCCATTGTTTTTAATTTCACCCTGCCTTTCTGGCGGATGCCCGGATTCTTACGCACCTTCCGGTCAAACGATGGCTGTTCCGGCTTTTCTTCCGGAAACTTCAATGCCGGATAGTCTGAAGCCGCTTTCTTTGCCAGTTCCGTGATTTCTCTCGGAACATACTTATCCATCTGAATAATCTGATCCGCAATCTGGAAATAGGCTCCGGAGCTTCCCGCTACCAGTACGGTCGATATTCCATACTCCTGATAAAGATCCCGCACACGCTCAATAAACGGTGTGATCGGCTCCATGTCACGGTGGATCACCTGCTGCATCAGCTCATCCCTCACCATAAAATTCGTTGCACTCGTATCTTCATCGATCAGAAATACCTGTGTTCCTGCTTCCATACTTTCTATCACATTCGCCGCCTGTGACGTACTTCCGCTTGCATCTTCCGTGTCGAACGCATACGTATCTTTTCCGTTCGGCAGATCATTGATAAACATGGAAATGTCTGTATGCCGGATGCTTCTGCCGTCTTCTGCGCGAATCTTCATTGCGGTATCATCTGTGACTACATATTCCCTGCCATCTCCTGCAATATGCGGATATACACCACTCTCCAGTGCTTTCAAAAGCGTTGATTTACCATGATAGCCGCCACCTACAACCAGAGTGATTCCCTTTCGTATTCCCATTCCGGTGAGCACACCTTTATATGGAAGCTTCATCGTAACTTTCATAGAATCCGGCGAGACAAACGGCACCGCATCCTTCATCGGTCTCTGGGAAACGCCCGACTCTCTCGGAAGGACCGAACCGTCAGCAACAAATGCTATCAGTCCCTCTTTTTTCAGCTGTTCCCGAATATATTCCTGATCCACGGCAAGTTCTGCCGCCCTCTTTACTGCATTCTGGTCCATGTTCTTATAATACAGGGCTTTTTCCACACACGCCGGCAGATACTGATACAGAATCTTAATCAGCTCTCCTGCCTGGATCGTACGTCCTCTTGCCGGGAATCCGACCTCAAACCGGACAATAATATTCCCTGTCTTTTCCTCTATCTCACAGGCCGTACGTTCCAGCACTTCCTGACCACATCTTGACACCTGGATGATCCCGCTTTTTCCGGAACCGTGTGCCTGAAACGAGTACCGTTCCAGTTGCTTTGCAAAATTCCGCAGCAGATAATCTGCCACAGCCGTCTTTTTACATTTGCTGTCATATAGATTTCCCGGAATTCGGGCCGCTCTTCCTGCCACCTGTATATGCAGCCTGGACGGTGCCGCAAACGGATCTCCCTGTACATGATCGATCCCCAGTATATATGTTCCAAACTGGTATGCGCCTCTGGTATCCTTATATGCCGGATATCCTCTGTGATCAATACGCTCCAGTATCTGTTTTAAATCTTCTGATGTCTTCATATTTATAATGTTACTGTTCCTTTTTATTCTCTATTCTATCCTTTACAGATCTGTTTTTCTTATTCACTATTCTCTTTCTTGCAGATCTGTTTTTCTTATTCACTATTCTCTTTTTCGTAGCTCTGCTTTTCTTATTCGCTTCTCTGGCTTCTACAGATCCACAATTCTTGCTCTGTGATGGATCGCCGGAAGATACTTCTGAAGCAGATCCTTCGTTTTAAATTTCAAATGGCTGGTGTTGATTCCCGGGTTGCAGCCGAACCATTCTGCCTCTGCAACTTCCTTATCTATAATCACCTGCACATAATCATCTTCATCGGTCAGAAGCCCTGCAACACTCGCTGATCCCGGTGTTGTGCCAAGATGTTCCAGCATCTTCTCCGGCGGTGCAAATGACATATGGGACACGCCCAGTTTTTTACTGAATGAAGAAGTGTCAAATGCTTTGTCTGCCGGCATTACCAGTAAAAAGAAGGTTGTCTTCTTCTGGTTACAGAGAAAGACATTCTTCCGGATCTCTGTTCCGATCGCCTTATCCACTTCCGCACATTCTTCCATCGAAGATGCCGGATCATTATCCACCTGTTCATATGGTATTTTTAATTTTTCCAATGTATCGTAGAATTTCCGCTCTAACGGCATTCTTTCGTCTGCCGGTGCTTTTGTTCTTATTTCACTGATATACATAACAATAAACCTCCGTTTCCGATATTTATACTTGTTAACATTATATCGAATCTGCACAGTGATTGCAATTTTTACATTACAATTTTATCCGTTATGAATTTCTGTTTTTTTCATTCTATGTTATACTATAGTTGGTATTTTATATATTTTCAAAAGGTCATAAAGGAGAAAAAAGACATGAAATACGTATTAGCATCAGCTTCTCCCAGAAGGCAGGAGCTGCTTACCCAGGCAGGATTCACATTCGACGTGATCCCGTCTGCAGTCGATGAAAAGATCACCAAAGATATTCCGTCCGATGTTGTGATGGAACTGGCGCACCAGAAAGCTCTTGATGTATATGAATCAAAGATAAAAGACAATCCCGCATATCAGGGTGAAGGCTGTATCGTCATCGGTGCCGACACCATTGTGTCTTACCGCGGTGAGATTCTTGGAAAACCGGCAGATAGCGAAGAAGCTTTTGATATGCTTTCCATGCTTGCAGACCGCACACATCAGGTCTATACCGGAGTCACATTCGCAGGGTGTATCCGCGGGCAGCAGGTCTCACATACATTCTACGAAAAAACGGATGTCACCTTTTATCCGGTCACAAAAGAGGATCTTCATGCTTATGTTGACAGCGGTGATTCTCTTGACAAAGCCGGCGCCTACGGCATTCAGGGCGCATTTGCCATCCACGTAAAAGGGATCGAAGGCGATTATAATAATGTAGTCGGCCTTCCGATCGCACGGCTCTACCATGAGCTTGATTCCATTTTGCCAAAGGAGAAGATACATTATGCATTCTAGCCGGAGCAAACAGAAATACGAAAAATCCGCACTCCGTATCTCCATCACAGGAAGTACGATTTTCGTAATCCTGGAGATCGTTATGGCGGTCATCACAAGGTCGCAGGCCGTCCTTCTGGACAGTGTCTATGACGGCGTCGAGATTCTGATGGTATTCGTGTCACTTTCACTGGTTCCGCTAATGTACAAGCCGTCCAGCGAAAGCCACCCATTTGGTTACCAGCAGATTGAATCCTTATTTGTTGTTGTAAAAGGTGCGATCATGATCGCTGTTACCGTCGGACTGATCATCAACAACATCCAGATCATCTTCCACGGCGGCCAGCATGTCAACTTTTCCATGGTTGCGTATTTTGAAATGAGCGCCACCTTAGTCAGTATCGCCGTGATCTTCCTGCTTCGCAGGATGAACAGTAAACTGACTTCACCGATCGTGATCATGGAGATCCAGGAATGGCAGATCGACTCTGTCGCATCGTTTGGTATGTGCATCGCATTCTTTCTGCCACAGGTTATAACCGGAGAATGGTTCCAGCCTTTGATTCCTTATCTCGACCCGATACTGGCGATCATCCTGTCCCTTTTTATGCTTCCGGTTCCAATAAAAACCGTGATCACGGGACTTCGGGATCTGTTCTTACTCCCTCCGGAGGAAGAAACGGTTCAGGAGATCAAAGATATCGTATCTCCGATTCTTGCTACATACGGGGACACAAAATTATATTATGATATCCTGCGTACCGGACGGAAATTATGGATCAGCGTGTATATCACCATGAACCGTGATATGATCTCTATTTCCAAGTTCAAATCCGTACAGAAAGAGATCATTCAGGCTCTTTCAAAAGAATATCAGGACTTCTATTTTGAACTGCTTCCGGACATTGAATACACCGGGGATACAGAGGTTCCTGAGCCTGTTTCTGAGCCTGTTCCTGATGAAGAAGAAACTTAATCTACAGAACCTGCCACTGGCAGATTTCCTTGTATACTTTGGTATGCGTAAGAGGCTGCCGGCAAAATCGCCGGCAGCCTCTTTTTGAAGGTAGTTCTATGAATCAAAATTGTGATAACATCTAAATCATTTATATTCTATCTTTTCTTATATTGTTCTTACTTACTTTCGTATTTTGCAGCTGCATCTTCGATAGACGCTCTCATGATCAGCATCAGCTCATCGATCTGTTTCTTTGTTACGATAAGTGGTGGAATCATACGGTTTACGCTGTCTCCGATTGCTGTGATCAATGCCATTCTGTCAAGGCATCCGTGTTTTACTTCTACGGCGATTGGAATATCATATTCGCATCCAACCAGAAGTCCACGTCCTCTTGTTTCTTTTACATGTGGGAGTTTTGCAAGTTCCTGTTTCATGTATTCTCCCATCTCTTTTGCATTTTCACTTAAGTTATTATCAAGAATCTCTGTTACAGATGCAAGACCTGCTGCACATGTTACACAGTGTCCGCCATATGTAGAACCATGTGTTCCTGCTGTAAATGCCTTTGCTACTTTTTCTGTTGCACAACATGCTGCTAATGGCATTCCGCCTCCGACTGCTTTTGCCATGGATACTGCATCTGGTTTTACGCCATATCCCATGTATGCCATCGGTGCTCCGGTACGTCCCCATCCTGTCTGAACCTCATCAAACAGAAGTAACATATCTTTTTCATCACATAATTTACGAAGTCCTTCGATGAATTCCTGTGTTGCAGGATGAACTCCACCTTCGCCCTGTACAGGCTCGATCATGATCGCGATCGTGTTCTCTGTTACCTTAGATTTGAAATCTTCAAGGTTGTTATATTCTGCATAATCAAATCCCGGAAGCATTGGTTTGAATCCCATCTGGATCGCATTGTCCGGCTGTCCTGTTGCAGACATTGCTCCATATGTTCTTCCGTGGAAACCATGTTTTGCTGTAATGATGTGATATCTTTCCGGTCCGAAGTTATCCACACCATATTTTCTTGCCATCTTGATCATACATTCATTTGCTTCAGTTCCGGAGTTCTGATAAAAGATCTTATCCATTCCAATCGTATCACATATTTTCTTAGCCAGTAATGCCTGTGGAATCGTGTATGGGTAGTTAAATGTATGCATGATATCATCTAACTGATCCTTGATTGCTGCAATGACTTTTGGATTTCTGTTACCACAGCTGTTAACAGCAACCCCGCCGTAGAAATCAAGATATGCATTTCCCTCTTCATCATACAGATACATGCCTTCTGCTCTCTCTGCAATAAAATCATATCTTTCATAAGTCTCCACCATATACTTATTGACCATGTCCTTCAACTCTTGTGCTGTAAGTCCCGTATCCTTTAATCTCATAATAAAACTCCTCACTTTCATTCATTTTCGAATTTGTTGAATTATGATCTCGTTCGTTTTCCTATCCTTTTATCACTCTGTCATTAGAACGAAAAAAGGCACCACACCCTAACGGGTATGGCACCTTTGCCTTTCAACGATTCAAAGTATATACCTGTGTTTTTGAAACGTCAATATGTTTTTTGAAATTTTTTCAAAAATATTTTTCCAAGCTGATTCACTAAAGTGTGCTAAAGCATAAAAAATAGAGTGTCATACGACACTCTATTTCTGCACATATTAGTTATACTTACGTTTTCTAGCAGCTTCAGATTTCTTTTTGCGTCTTACGCTTGGTTTTTCGTAATGTTCTCTTTTACGAATTTCCTGCTGAATACCAGCCTTTGCACAGTTTCTTTTGAATCTGCGTAAAGCGCTATCTAACGATTCGTTTTCTTTAACGATTACATTTGACATAGACTCACACCTAACCTCCCCTCCAGTCCTATATTGTGCATCATACGACTGTTCGGGTATTTTTATTGCACTACATATGATTATAACATATTTTTTTCTCACGTCAACAACTTTCTTCCACTTTGGAAAAAATTGCAAAATTTCGCGAATTGACAGTAAAATTTTATGCAAGCTGTCCTTCCAATGCTTCTTTTGCAGCCTTCAGGGCATCCTCTACACCTGCCGGATTCTTACCACCGGCCTGTGCCATATTCGGACGTCCGCCGCCACCGCCGCCAACTAATTTGGCAACAGCTTTGATCAGATTACCTGCATGGGCCCCCTGTTTCATTGCTCCGTCTGTAGCGGTAGCCATCAGGCTTACTTTTCCGTCGTTGACAGAAGCAAGCAGGATCACACCTTCGCCAAGTTTCTCTTTTAACTGGTCTCCAAGATCACGAAGACCATTCATATCTACACCTTCCAGATGAGCAGCAAGGAATTTTACGCCCTTTACTTCTTCTACCTGGTTCATTACATCACCCATGGCATCTTTTGCAAGCTTGCTCTTTAAGCTTTCTACTTCGCTCTTTAATGCCTTATTTTCATTCATCAGATGAGATACCTTCTCTTCGATGTTTTCCGGTGTTGCTTTCAGTAATTTTGCTGTCTCATGAAGCTTCTTCTCCTGAGCGCTGTAGTATTCCAGAAGTCCCTTGGATGTCAGGGCTTCAATACGGCGTACTCCGGCAGCTACACCTGTCTCAGACAGGATCTTGAATGCCATGATGTTACCGGTATTGCTTACATGTGTACCACCACAGAATTCGATAGAGAAATCACCCATACTTACAACACGTACAATGTCTCCGTATTTTTCTCCGAACAGGGCAGCAGCTCCTGTCTTCTTAGCCTCTTCGATCGGCATATTTTTAATTACAACCGGAAGATTCTCACGAATCTTCTCGTTTACGATATCTTCTACCTGCTGCAGTTCTTCCGCTGTCATGGCAGAGAAATGTGTAAAGTCGAAACGCAGTCTCTGTGCATTATTCAGAGATCCTGCCTGTTCTACGTGATTTCCAAGCACCATACGAAGGGCTTTCTGAAGCAGATGGGTTGCACTGTGGTTATTCTCGGCAAGCGCACGGTTCTCTTTGTCAACTTTCAGAGTTACCTTGTCGCCGACTTTGAGCATACCCTTTGTAACCCGTCCTACATGACCGAATTTGCCGCCTGCAAGCTTCACAACATCTTCTACGACAAATTCACCATCTTCTGTACAGATGATACCTTTATCGGCTTCCTGTCCACCCATTGTTGCATAGAATGGCGTCTTGGCAACGATGATCGTACCTTTATCTCCGTCTGTCAGTGCATCTACAACTTCCGTCTCACTTGTCATAGCTGTTACTTCAGACTCAACTTCTAACTGATCATAGCCAACAAACTCAGAAGATAATTCTGCATCTAACTGATCATATACGCTGGCATCTTTACCACTGTAGTTATGTGTACCGAATGTTCCCTCGGATTTTGCACGCTGTTCTTTCTGTGCTTCTTCGAATCCTTTTTCATCATAAGTCAGACCCTTTTCTTCCAGGATCTCACTTGTCAGATCGATTGGGAATCCATAGGTATCATAAAGCTTAAATGCATTCTTTCCGGAAAGAACAGTCTCTCCATTCTTCTTCATCTCTTCTTCCATGTCTGCAAGAATAGAAAGTCCCTGGTCGATCGTCTTATTAAACTGCGCTTCCTCTTTTGCGATTACGTTAAAGATAAAGTCTTTCTTCTCTTCCAGTTCCGGATATCCGTCCTTGGATCCGTCAATAACAGTCTGTGCAAGCTCTACAAGGAATGCTCCCTTGATTCCAAGAAGTCTTCCGTGACGGCATGCACGGCGGAGAAGACGTCTTAATACATATCCACGTCCGCTGTTTGACGGAAGGATACCATCAGAGATCATAAATGTTACTGAACGGATGTGATCTGTCAGTACTCGGATGGATGTATCTGTATTATCATCCTTCTGATACTCTACTCCTGCCATATTACATACATGGTCTCTTAAAGCCTTTAATGTATCGATATCGAACATGGAATCAACATCCTGCACGATACATGCCAGACGTTCCAGTCCCATACCTGTATCGATGTTCTTCTGCTCTAATTCTGTATAGTTATTATGTCCATCGTTGTCAAACTGTGTAAATACGTTGTTCCAGATTTCCATGTAACGGTCGCATTCACATCCAACTGTACATCCCGGCTCTCCGCATCCATATTTTTCTCCACGGTCATAATATACTTCTGAACATGGTCCGCAAGGTCCTGCTCCATGCTCCCAGAAGTTATCTTCTTTTCCAAAGCGGAAGATTCTCTCCTCCGGAATTCCAATCTCTTTATTCCAGATTTCAAATGCTTCATCGTCATCCAGGTAAATGGATGGATATAATCTATCTGGATCCAGTCCCACTACTTCTGTAAGGAACTCCCATGTCCAGTGAATTGCTTCGTCTTTAAAATAGTCTCCAAATGAGAAGTTACCAAGCATTTCGAAAAATGTACCATGTCTGGCAGTCTTTCCTACGTTCTCGATATCTCCTGTACGGATACATTTCTGACAGGTGGTAACTCGTCTTCTCGGCGGTATCTCCTGTCCTGTAAAATATGGTTTCAATGGTGCCATACCAGAGTTGATCAGTAACAGACTCTTATCGTTATGAGGCACTAATGAGAAACTCTTCATTGCCAGATGTCCCTTGCTTTCAAAGAACTCAAGAAACATTCTTCTTAATTCGTTTACGCCATACTTCTGCATAATTTCCTCCTGCTCTACATTCATGTATCTAATCAGTATAAATATTTTTATCAATACTAACTTTTAATTATAAAGAGAGACAGGCGTTTTGTCAATCATTACGCCTGTCTCTTTTAAACTTAAATATGCATAAAATGCGCATAAAATATCGTCATGAACGACATTCCAGATTCTTATTTTCTCATTCGGAACCCTCTTATTTTAACTCAATCTCACCGAGTTCCTTTGGTGGAAGCTGTTTGCTGGATGCTTTCACAAATTCCTGTACTTTCTTCTGTGCTTTCGGTACCGGAATATTCGTTCCTGCTCCGGCTACACATCCGCCCGGGCAGCCCATTCCTTCAATCAGACATCCGTTCATTCTTCCGATCTTCGCCATAGAGAGAATCTTCTTACAATCCGCAAGCCCTTCTGCATGTTCGATCTTTACTTCCACGCCCGGATAGTATTCATTCACGCATTTTTCAATTGCAGATGCAACACCGCCTGCAACCGCATATCCACGTCCTGCACCCGTTGCATTATGGAAGGAAGACTCTGCCTCATATTCGGAAAGGTCGATTCCTTTCGCATCAAACATTCCCTGCAATTCTTCAAATGTCACTACAAAATCAACATCACTTCTTACGGTTCTGCGCATCGCTTCCAGTTTCTTGGCTGCACATGGTCCGATGAATACTACTTTTGCATCCGGATGTTCTTTCTTGATCGTACGTGCAGTAGCAACCATAGGTGTCAGCTCCTGAGACACTTCATCGATCATATCCGGGAAGTATTTCTTTGCCAGCATTGCCCATGACGGGCAGCAGGATGTCAAAAGGAACGGAAGTTCTCCGGTTGTAACCTTTTCCACATAATGATGTGCCTCTGCAACAGCTCCGATATCAGCTCCAAGAGCCACTTCATATACCTGTGAAAATCCGAGTTCCTCCAATGCGGCTTTTAAATTTCTCGCATTGATATTGTCTCCAAACTGTCCGGTAAATGCCGGTGCGATCTCAGCAATGATCTGCTCTCCTTCCGACAGCGCTCTTGCAAGCTGGAATATCTGGGATTTATCAGAAATTGCTCCAAACGGACAATTTACCATACACATTCCACAGGATACACATTTATCCGGATTGACATAAGCGCGTCCCATTTTATCTGATTCAATTGCATTTACACCGCATGCTTTTGCACACGGACGCTCTTTTTTTGAAATTGCATCATATGGACAGACACTCTTGCACTTTCCACATTTGATACATTTTTCCTGATCAATGTAGGATTTGCCGTTTACCATGGAAATCGCACCTTTCGGACAGACTTCCATACAAGGATGTGCCAGACATCCTTTGCACATATTGCTGACCTCATATCCTTTTGCTTCGCATCTCATGCATGCAGATGGAATTACCTGCATAAGCGGCGGTTCATAATACTTATCTGATATGTTACTTGCTTCCACCCCCGCTGTCAGATGTACCGGTTTATCTTCCGGCCGGAGCGAAAGTCCCATTGCAAGTCTTACCTGTTCCCGTACAACCGCTCTTGCTCGGTAAACACTGTCACGGTACTGCTCTGTCTCATCATTCACCAGTGCGTATGGGATTGCTTCCATATCATCACACAAAGTATCAGCATCTGCTTTGAAGCCAAGTGCTGCAACTTCTTCAAAAACTTTTCTTCTCAACCGTCTTACGGTTGTATTAATGCCTCTCATCATAGTTGGAGTTCCTCCTGTTTTTCCTTTGTCATTTTTATGACAGTCTATAGTTCTATTATAGACACTTGAGAAAATGTTATCAACTAATTTCGAGAATCAATTTAAAGCAGAATCATATTATGCTCTTTGCAGGTTTTCCGCATCTCTTCCGGCCACAGACTTGCCTGCACTTCACCGACATGAGCACGGTCAAGAAGCAGCATGCACAGTCTGGACTGTCCGATACCACCTCCGATGGTGTACGGAAGCTCTCCATTTAACAGCATTTTGTGATATGGCAGATTCTTTCTCTCTTCACAGCCGGCTTTTACAAGCTGCTCTTCCAGAGCTTTTTCATCTACACGGATACCCATACTTGAGATTTCAAGTGCACAGTTCAGCGTCTCAAACCAGAACAGGATGTCTCCGTTTAACTGCCAGTCATCGTAGTCCGGTGCACGTCCGTCGTGTGGCTCGCCGCTTGCGAGTTTGTCACCGATCTTCATCAGGAATACACAGCCATGTTCTTTTGTGATCAGGTTTTCTCTTTCCTTTGGAGTCTTATCCGGATACATATCTTCCAGTTCCTGGGAAGTGATGAAATAAATGTCTTCCGGAAGTTTCTTTACTGCCTGTGGGTATTTGTACCATACTTCATGTTCCATATGTTTGATGATCTTGAAGATATTGCGTACGGTAGCTTCCAGTGTCTCAATGGTACGTTCTTCTTTTTTGATCACTTTTTCCCAGTCCCACTGGTCTACATAGCAGGAATGTAAGTTGTCAAGTTCTTCATCTCTGCGGATCGCGTTCATGTTCGTGTAGAGTCCTTCGCCCGGCTGAAATCCGTATTTGTATAATGCCATACGTTTCCATTTTGCAAGGGAATGTACAACCTCGATCGTCTCTCCCGGAACGCCTGCGATATCGAACTGTACCGGTCTTTCCACACCGTTCAGGTCATCGTTCAGACCACTGCTTTTTTCTACGAATAACGGTGCAGAGATTCTCTCCAGGTTCATCTCTTTTCCGAATTCTTTCTGGAACGTATCACGAATGTATTTGATTGCTTCCTGTGTCTCTCTTACGCTTAAGCGAGGGTCATAATGTTCTGGTAATATTAATCCCATTTTTTCTGTCTCCTTTTTGTCTGCTGTATATTTTTATGAAATTCTTTGCTCACTGATTACTCTTCTTCAAATACTCTCTGTGCATAATATACGGACTGCATTGCATCTTTGCCATAAAAATCTGCCCCGATCATATCTGCATAATCCTGATTCAGCACAGCTCCCCCTACCATGACTTTACATTCAGGTTTACGTTCTCTCAATAACTTGATGGTCTCTTCCATGCTTACAACCGTTGTTGTCATAAGCGCACTTAAACCTACTAGCCGGATATCCTGTTCGACCGCAGTATCTACAATCACTTCCGGCGGTACATCTTTCCCCAGATCGATCACATCAAAACTGTAATTCTCCAGAAGGACTTTTACAATGTTCTTACCAATGTCGTGGATGTCTCCTTTTACTGTTGCGAGAATGACTTTATTCTTCGCCTGGACTTCCCCGCCTTCCTGTGCGAGTACATCCTTGATCACCGCAAATGCGATCTTTGCCGCATCGGCACTCATCAGAAGCTGCGGAAGGAAGACCGTTCCTTTTTCAAATCCTTTTCCTACGGTATCCAACGCAGGAATCAGATGTTCATTGATAATCTCCAACGGTGCCTGTTCCTTTAACAGTTCTCCTGTTGCATGATGTGCTTCTTCTTTCAGACCTTTTTCGATGGCCTCTTTTAAAGTCAGTTCTGTCTTGGCTGCCGGTGCAGGCGTTCCTGCTTTCTGACTGCCGTATACACGGATATAATCCTCGCAGTTCTTGTCGTAATTCATCAACGCACAGAATGAATAGTAAGAACGCATCATATCTTCCGAAGACGGATTGATGATTCCGGCACTTAATCCATTCTGCATGGCCATCGTATAGAAATTCGAATTAACTGCCGGACGGTACGGAAGTCCGAATGAAATGTTCGATACACCAAGTACCGTACATACGCCGTAAGTCTCTCTGACTTTTTTCAGTGCTTCCAGAGTGACCTTTGCTCCTTCCGGCTCCGAACTGATCGTCATTGCCAGCACATCGATTACAATGTCCTTTTTATCAATGCCATATTTTTTCGCTTCTTCAATGATCTTTCCTGCCACGCGGACTCTTCCATCTGCCGTTGCCGGGATTCCATCCTCGTCGATCGTAAGCCCGATCACAACACCTCCGTAACGCTTAATAAGCGGGAAGACAGCATCCATATTTTCCTGTTTTCCATTTACAGAGTTCACCATCGGCTTACCGTTATAGATACGCATCGCCGCTTCCATTGCTGTGATATCAACGGTATCGATCTGAAGCGGCAGGCTTGATACGCTCTGAAGCTCCATGATGACTTCTTTCATCATCGCCGGTTCGTCAATATCCGGAAGTCCTACGTTGACATCCAGAATATGCGCTCCCTTATCCTGCTGCGTAATCCCCTCTTTCAGGATATAATCCATGTCGTGGTCTTTTAATGCCTGTTTGAATTTCTTCTTACCGGTCGGATTGATTCTCTCTCCGATGATCATCGGCTTGCCGCCAAGGATGACCGCATGTCCGTAAGAAGATACCATTGTGATATCTTTCTTTGTTACCGGCTTCACACTCATTTCTCTGGTCGTCTCAACCATCTTCTGGATATGTGCAGGTGTTGTTCCACAGCATCCGCCGATCACGTGCGCTCCCATCTCTACGATCTTTGCCATATATCCGGCAAACTGTTCCGGTTCTACGTCATAATATACTTCTCCGTCACGCTGCTTCGGAAGCCCTGCATTCGGCTTCACAATAATCGGAACCGATGCATATTTCAAAATATCCTCCAGGATCGGAAGCATCTGTTCCGGTCCCATGCCGCAGTTAATACCAAGCGCATCCACACGGAGTCCTTCCAGCATCGCAACCACTGCCGGAACATCTCCTCCCGTCAGGAGTTTTCCTTTTTCATCAAAGATCATGGTCACAAATACCGGAAGCGAAGTATTCTCCTTTGCAGCAAGAACTGCTGCTTTCACTTCATAGCTGTCACTCATAGTCTCGATATGGATCAGGTCTGCTCCTGCTTCTTCTCCATAGATCATGGTCTCTTTAAATGCCTCATATGCATCTTCAAAAGAAAGATCCCCCATTGGTTTTAATAACTTACCGGTCGGACCTACGTCCAGTGCCACATATGTTGTTCTTCCATCATGCACGCCGAGCTCTGCAGCTTTTTTCGCATTTTGGATTCCTGCCGTCACGATTTCTTTCAGTCCATACTTGGAATCATGGAATTTAATCGCATTGGCACCAAATGTATTACTCAGCACGATATCACTGCCGGCTTCGAAATATGATTTATGAATATCAACGATCTCTTCTGCATGCTCCAGATTCCAGACTTCCGGAAGTTCTCCCGGCTGTAATCCCTTTGACTGCAGAAGTGTTCCCATACCGCCGTCAAAGTATAATAATTCTTTTCCCAGTCGTTCTAATAACATCTGTCTGCTCCTATCCTTTTCTTGTATCTTATGACCTGCGATACGCGCAGTCCTTCTTCTGACACACTTCACATCCTTTGATATGACAGGATGTCTCTGTCTCACTGAGTCCGATCACTGCAGTCACCGATTTTGACGGTGTCAGCATATTGCCGCCGGTAAGTGTCAGCCCGATCTTCTTCGCCGCATCCAGCATCCGCAGAATCATATCCTGATGTGCAATATCAAAGTCCCCATATCCCGGACTGAATCTCGGCCGGATATGATAGCCTTCTTTTTTCATATCTGTTTCCAGACCAGTCTGCCATTCATCCAGATATTCTTCCAGCATGGCAGCCGCACATGCCTGAAGTGTTACCACTCTTGCCATATCCCCGATGGAATATTTCCGCAGCAGAAGATCTACTTTCGGTCCAAGCGTTGCTCCAAGCAGTACTGCTTTTTTACATCCCGTCAGATTTTTACAAAGATTTTTACTGTGGATATCCAGATTCCCCAGCAGAATCCTTTCGTTCCCCGGAAATTCCAATTCAAAAATGCGATAGACGATCCTGCCACACGCCACATGGGAAAGCTCTTCAAAACAGCTTTCCACAAGTGCTAGCGTATGATCATCTACCGCATGTCTGCCATATCCCAAGTAACGAATTGCTTCTTTCGTTCTTGCGTCCATTTTGCTTCCTCTATTTATTCAGAATCTCTGAAAGATTTGCCTGGATTGCTGCAGCAACTTCCGGTTTGTTCATAGAATACACGTGAACATGATTGATGCCGTTTGCGAACAGATCGATGATCTGATCTGTCGCATACGCAATACCTGCCTGCTGCATTGCTTTCGGATTATCTCCAAAGCGATCTACGATTGCTTTGAATCTCTCCGGAAGGTTGGTTCCGGACATAGACAGGATTCTCTTGACCTGGCTGGCATTTGTTACTGGCATGATTCCCGGAATAACCGGAACGGTAATACCCTTTTCTCTCGCTCTGTAGAGGAAATTATAAAGAATATTGTTATCAAAAAACATCTGTGTAGTCAGGAAATCTACACCACAGTCTACTTTCTGTTTCAGATGTGCAATATCATCCTTCTTATGTTCGGACTCTACATGTCCTTCCGGATAGCATGCAGCTCCGATGCAGAAGTCTCCCTGGCTCTTGATATCCTGGATCAGTTCATAGGCATACTGATAATGATTCGGAAGCGGGAACTCGCTCTCCTTCGGGATATCTCCTCTAAGTGCAAGGATATTCTCAATTCCTGCTGCCTTTAACTGATCGATTACCTGATGTACTTCTTCTTTTGTAGATGATACACAAGTAAGATGTGCAAGGCTTGGTACATCATATTTATCCTTGATATGTGATGCAATCTTTACGGTATTCTTACTGGTACCGCCGCCCGCACCATAGGTAACACTCATATATGACGGTTTCAGTTCTGCAATTGCCTCTGTTGCCTTCAATACACCTTCATATGCGGCATCTGTCTTCGGAGGAAATACCTCAAAAGAAAGATGGGGTGTCTTTTCTACTAATATATCACTGATTTTCATATTATTCTGTCTTTCTCCTTTAGTCTGTTTTTACATTCCTTCGTATAACTCTTCATACTGTTTTGCAGAATTCTTCCATGAGAAGTCTTTGTTCATGGCACGTTCTACGATCTTGTTCCAGTCACGTTTCTTGTCATAATAGATCTGCTCAGCATAACGTACAGTTGCCAGCATCTCATGTGCATTGTAGTTCATGAAGCTGAATCCTGTACCGGTCTTCTCATACTCATTGTATGGCTCTACTGTATCTTTCAGTCCGCCTGTCTCACGTACGATCGGAACAGTTCCGTAACGCAGGCTCATCAGCTGGCTGAGTCCGCATGGCTCAAACAGTGACGGCATAAGGAATGCATCACAGGATGCATAGATCTTATGAGACATTGCTTCAGAATAATAAATGTTTGCAGATACTTTTCCAGGATATTTCCATGCGAAATGACGGAACATATTCTCATACTGCTCTTCACCTGTACCGAGCACTACGATCTGTACTGCATCCTGGCACAGCTCATCCATTACATAAGCAACAAGGTCGAAACCTTTCTGATCTGTCAGTCTGGACACTACACCGATCATCATAGTCTTCTGGTTTTCCTCCAGCCCAAGTTCTTTCTGAAGTGCGATCTTATTCTTGATTTTTTCTTTACGGAAATTGTTGACATCATAATTTCTCTCAATCTTATTATCTGTCAGCGGATTATAATCTTCGTAGTCGATTCCGTTTACAATTCCTGAAAGACAATTTGCCCTTGCATTCATAAGACCATCCAGCTTTTCACCATAGAATGGTGTCTTGATCTCTTCTGCGTAGGAATTACTTACCGTTGTCACTCTGTCTGCATATACAATTCCACCCTTCAGGTAGTTTGCATCCTTATATGCCTCCAGTTTATCCGGTGCGAAATAATACTGAGGTAATCCGGTAATGTCTCTGACACGCTTCGGATCCCATGTTCCCTGAAACTTCAGGTTATGTATGGTCATCACTGTCTTGATTCCACGGTAAAATTCATTGCCATATCTGAAATTATCCAGATAGATCGGAACCAGTCCTGTCTGCCAGTCGTGGCAGTGAATGATGTCTGGTCTGAAATCGATCAGCGGAAGTGCACTTAATACAGCTTTTGAGAAGAATGCGAATTTTTCAATATCCGCATACATATCACCGTATGGTGCATATCCGTTAAAGTAATATTCGTTATCTATAAAATAAAACTTAATTCCGTCGTATTCCATTTCAAGAACGCCAACATACTGTTTTCTCCAGTTCAGGTCCATATAAAAATGTGTGTGATACTGAAGTTTTTCTTTCCATTCGTCTTTCATGCACATATACTTTGGAAGCATTACGCGCACATCGTATTTTTCTTTATCAAAATATTTCGGTAATGATCCGACAACATCGGCAAGTCCTCCTGTTTTGATAAATGGGACTGACTCAGATGCCGCAAATAATATTTTCTTCATTGCATTTCCCTCCCAACCTTAGAATACTTTATCATTATAACGTATTTTTATTCAGAATAAAAGGGTTGTTTATCGGTTTTTATTTTCCAGACGAATCGTGTCTGCGATCAGTGCGATAAATTCCGAGTTCGTCGGCTTCCCTTTTCCATTGCTTACCGTATATCCGAAAAGTTCATCCAGTGTATCCAGTTTTCCTCTGCTCCATGCAACTTCGATCGCATGACGGATCGCTCTTTCCACCCTGCTTGCCGTCGTCTGGTGCATCTTGGCGATCGTCGGATACAGAACTTTTGTGATTGCATTTAATACATCCATATCGTCCACCGCCATGATGATCGCATCTCTCAGGTAATGATATCCTTTAATGTGCGCCGGTATTCCGATCTCATGGATCATATCCGTCACCCTCGTCTCCAGATTATACTCCTGCTTCTTCTGCACTGTGCTTCCGGGTATTGCTTCGGAACTGTTCCGTCTCTCCCCTTTTCCAGCGTCTTTGATCCGGCTTAAGATCATATCATTGTGAAATGGTTTCATCACATAGTAACTTGCTCCTTTTCGGAAGGCATCTTCTGTAATCCGTTCCTGTCCGACAGCCGTTACGATGATAAATTCCGGACGTTTGGTGATCTGTTCGTCTGCATTTACCTTTTCCATCACGCTTAAACCGTCCAGTTTCGGCATGATCAGATCCAGTAATACTACATCCGGCTTCTTCTCTTTGATCAGGTGGTAAATATCTTCTCCGTTATTGGCTTTGCCGATCAGATTCAGATCATGATCCTGCTCTATGATTTCACCCAACATATCCAAAATTCTCTCATTGTCGTCAGCGATTGCTACATTAACTTCTCTCATTTTACGTTGTGCCTCCTTGTCCCTTAATAATTATGTCGAGTTTTATTATATATTTTCTGTAATTTCCGAACAAGAAAATGCTGTCGTAAAAACCTGACCTGCATCGACAATATTCTGATTATTCTACATGTTTCAGCATATTTTCGATAAAAATCCCATATCCTTTCGCCGGATCATTGACGAATACATGGGTGACTGCACCTGCAATTTTCCCATTCTGAAGGATTGGTGCCCCGGACATTCCCTGTATGATTCCGCCTGTAATCTCAAGGAGTTCGGGATCTGTCACTTCGATCTCCAGACCTTTATTTTCTTCTTTCGTATGTTTGTCAATTTTTGTTATACGAATCTTGTATTCTTTTACTTTTCCTTCTACGCAGCACCGGATAACTGCATCTCCTTTTTTGATCTCATCTGTCGGCATAACGCTGACCGGATCTGTATTCTGGAACAGATTGTCTGTACGGTCAAGCGTTCCGAATATCCCACAGTCTGTATTTTTATCGATCGTTCCCAGCACATTGTAGCGGTTATAGACGATGATTCCCTCGATTCCGCCCGGCTCTCCGCCTGTCCCTTTCTGAATACTGCGGATGCTGGTCTCATAAACTCTTCCGTTTTTTATCTCCATCAGGGTATTCGTATCAGTATCATGGATTCCGTGTCCAAGCGCACCAAAACGGCTGTCGGAATTCAGAAATGTCATGGTGCCAAGTCCTTGTGCGTTGTCCCTCACCCAGATTCCAAGCATGTACTGATTCTTTTTATTTTGCACCGGCTTTACTTTCACATCCAGATATTCTGCATTTCTCCGAAGCTTCAGGATTACTTCTTCCGAATCCAGCTTTTTGAGGGCCTTCTGCAGTTCCTTTTTATCTGTGATCTTCGTCCCGTTACATTCCACAATATAATCCCCCGTTTTCACAAGATGTCTGGCCGGCTCCAGCCGTTCCCCATCCGGTCCGGTAATCTTCTCCGTACCAAGCACCATGACACCTTCTGTCTCCAGATAGATTCCGATCGGCATCCCTCCCGGGATCACGGTATCCGAGGACACGGTGTCTGCACTTACTTCTTCTTTTCTTCCCTGTTCCTGCTGCTCCCAGACTGTGTATCCTGTATAACAAAGGACAGACAGTACAAGCACCACGATCAGGCATCTGCGATACCAGTATTTTCTCATTTTCCACACCCCTGTCTTATCTTTCATCCGCAAAGCGTATGTACAAAAAAACAGACACTCTTTTACAAATGTCTGTCTTAGTATGTGGTATTTTCAAAAAAATACTCGGTATCTCTTATGCTTTTTATTTTGTTTTTATTTCATCTTTACTGCCAGATTTTTCATCTCTCTGGCGCTTTGCATCACCGTATCTGTAATCTTGGCACCGCCTAAGATTCTTGCCAGTTCTTCCACAGACTTTTCTTCATCCAATGGATAGATATACGTACGTGTCACCGCATCTTCTGTCTTCTTTTCAATCAGGAAATGATGATCCGCCATAGCTGCGATCTGCGCCAGATGTGTAATACAGATGACCTGATGTCCCTTTCCGATCAATGCCATCTTTTCTGAAACCTTCTGCGCCGTACGCCCGCTGATTCCGACATCAATTTCGTCAAAGATCAGTGTCTCTATCTCATCTTTGTCTGCCATTACTGCTTTGATCGCCAGCATAATTCTGGAAAGTTCCCCGCCGGAAGCCACTTCTGTCAACGGCTTCACCGGCTGTCCCTGATTCAGGGAAATACGGAATTCCACATCATCGATACCATCTTTGGAATATTCCTTCTTTTCTGCAAAATGGATCTCAAACTGTACCTGTTCAAAATTCAGATCCTCGAGCCCTTTCTGGATCTTCTTTTCCAGCATTTTCGCTTTCTTCTTTCGAAGCGCCGACAGCTTTCCGGCCAGTTCCAGATATTTCTGTTCCATCTGCTCACAGGATGTCTTCAGTTCCTGCATATATGCATCATAATTTTCCAGGATCTCAATCCGTTCTTCCTGTTTCTTACAGTACCTCATGATTTCTTCATAAGAATTCCCGTACTTCGTTTTCAGATGATTGATCTCATTCAGACGTTTTTCTGTCTCATAGAATTCTTCATCCGAAAACTCACAGTTTTTCTGATATTCTGCCAGTTCATGATTAAAATCATTCAGCAGATTGTCTACATCAGCCAGCTGGGTATATAACTGTGACAACTGCTCATCGGCATCCACAGCTTCCGACAGCGTTCGGAGTGCCCTTCCAAGCTTTTCGCTCGCACTTTCCCCATCTTCACCCGTATACTGGTAGCATTCCGCAACACTTTGGGCAATCTTTTTTCCGTTACACATACGCCGGTAACATGCTTCCAGTTCTTCATCTTCGTGTTCTTTTAATTCTGCCCCGACGATCTCATCCACTTCAAACCTAAGAAAAGCCAGTTCCTTTGCCCGCTCGGATCCATCCGCTCCTGCTTCCGACAATTCTCTTATTTTATCTTTATACTGCCGCCATGTCTCCGCCACTTTTTCTTTCTGCTTTTTCGTTTCTTCTCCGGCAAATGCATCCACAATTGTCAGATGATTCTTTTTATAAAGCAATGACTGATGTTCGTGCTGTCCGTGAATATCAATCAGGATGGAAGATACTGCTTTAAGCGTCGCCATCTGCACCGTCTCGCCATTGATCTTGCTGACACTTCTTCCTTCCATCAGCCTTCTCTGAAGCGTAACAAACCCGTCCTCCGGGTAAACATCCAGTTCTTTTAATCTGCGGATCTGTCGTTCACTTTCTACCGAAAATGTCAGCTCTACCAGTCCGTATCTCGTTCCCTGTCGGAGGATATCTTTCGTGTATCTCCCGCCAAGAGCAAGATTGACCGAGCCAAGAATGATCGACTTCCCGGCACCGGTCTCTCCGGTTAATATGTTCAGTCCTCTGCCGAACTCTACTTCGATCTCATCGATCAAAGCCAGATTTTTCACATGTAAATATTTTAACATGCATCCTCCTATAAGATAATCTTGCTGATCTTGTCCATTACTTTCACCGTATCATCCACGCTTCGGATCGCGCACATGATTGTGTCATCTCCCGCAATACTTCCGACAATCTCATTCCATTTCATTGCATCCAGTGCCGCACACACTGCACTTGCCATTCCGGCTACCGTCTTGATCACCAGAATATTCTGCGCCATATCCATGGACAGATATCCCTCTCTTAAGACACGGATATATTTCTCGCTCATTCCGTTTTCATTATGCTGATGCAGTGCATATCTCTGCTTGCCGTTTTCCGACGGTATCTTTGTAAGCTTCAGGTCACGGATATCTCTGGATACCGTAGCCTGTGTGACCTTGAATCCTTCCTGATTCAGGTATTCTGCCAGTTCTTCCTGTGTTTCAATATGGTGTTTGTTGATCAGTTCAATGATCTTTGCGTGTCTGTTTACTTTCATATCATCAATTTCCCTTCATTTTTTTCCGTAATACTTCCAAAAAACTGATTTTATTGATCTTCATGATCTTCGTTGACTCTTTTGCCTTGCAGATCGTCAGCTTATCTCCCGTCTCAAGCGGCACACTGGTCGCACCGTCAAATGTGACCAGTACCTTTTCGATGTTTCCTCTGCGTCCTTCTCCGATCTCGATTACGATCTCATCGTCCGAAGACAGAACAATACTTCTTGTATTCAATGCATGAGAACAGATTGGTGTGATCACAGTAAGTGAAGCTGTCGGTTCCACGATCGGACCTCCAGCCGACAGATTGTATGCCGTAGATCCGGTCGGTGTGGATATGATAATTCCATCCGCCTCGTAAGAATTCAAAAGTTCCCCATTTACAAACAATTTGAAATAAATAATGCGCAGGTCATCACCCCTTCGCGACACAACAATATCATTTAACGCAACATCCTTTTTTCCATCCTGAAATGTTCCTTCTAACATCATGCGTTCTTCATACAGATAATCACCCTGCAGCATCTGCGTGATATCTTCTTCCAGATTATTCACTTCTACTTCTGTAAGATACCCAAGCGTTCCCATATTGATGCCCAGGATCGGAACGTCTCTTTTCCAAAGTGTTCTTGCCACTTCAATCAGGCTTCCGTCACCGCCGATCACGATTGCACAGTCCATCATGTCCGGAATCCGTTCCCTGATAATGTTCTTTTCTGCATCCTTTTCGCACAATGCACAGCTTCTTCCTGCTATCTCCAGCAATTCTTTTACTTTTCCTGTCACCGCATGATTCGTATCTTTTCCGTCATTGGTAACGATCCAAAACTTTTTTAACATCTGCCTCTAACCTTTCGCAAGTGTTGCGAATGACTGATCTACTGTCTTTTCGACATCGATTTCCGGCGAGATCCTGTCAGTCGCTTCACATTTCTGTAAGTGGACCAGATATTCGATATTGCCTTCCGGTCCCTTGATCGGAGAGAATTCCAGATTCAGCACTTCGAATCCGATAGACATTGCATAGTCGATCACTTTATGAATGACTTCTATATGCGTGCTCTTCTCACGCACAACACCCTTCTTTCCAACCTTCTCTCTTCCTGCTTCGAACTGCGGCTTGATCAGTGCCACGATCTGTCCGTCATCCGTCAGGTAATTACGGATCGGAAGCAGTACTTTTGTAAGCGAGATAAACGATACATCAATAGATGAAAATTGTACCGGTTCTCCGATATCTTCCGGGGTCACATAACGGATATTTGTCTTCTCCATACATACCACACGAGGGTCCTGTCTTAATTTCCAGTCGAGCTGTCCGCGTCCCACGTCGATTGCAAATACCTTTACCGCACCATTCTGCAGCATACAGTCTGTGAATCCACCCGTAGACGAACCTACATCTGTACATACTTTTCCTTCTACACTGACATCAAAGTTCTTGATCGCTTTTTCCAGTTTCAGACCGCCGCGGCTGACATACGGAAGTGTATGTCCGCGCACTTCGATCGTGGCTTCTTCCGGAAATGTCGTTCCGGCTTTATCTTCTTTCTGCCCATCTACATATACGATTCCGGACATAATGATGGCTTTTGCCTTTTCTCTGGAAGCTGCCAGATTTCTCTTTACCAGTAATACGTCTAATCGTTCTTTCATAATCTCTCCTGTTATCTATACTGTCTCATATATCTTACATTTCATATCCGTTACGTCTCATCTTTATAGCATCTTATATCTATAACGTCTCATATAACTTACGGATCTGTGCTGTTATGGAATCTACATCCAGACCAGTCTCTTTACGTAGGACATCCACATTGCCATGCTCCACATAATCATCCGGGAGTGCCTGGATCAGTACTCTTGCATCCGCACCCGTCCGCATCAGATACTCACTCACATGTTCTCCGAATCCGCCGGATTTCACATTTTCTTCGATCGTAACGATCAGTTTGTGCTTCTCCGTCAGATGATCCAGCATCTCTGTATCCACCGGTTTTACAAATCTTGCATTGATGAGCGAGCAGGAATATCCTGCTTCTTTTAACCGTTTTCTGACTTCTAATGCTTCCTCAAACATATGACCGACAAAGATCACGGCAATCTCCTGCTCTTCGTATAGCATCTCGCTCTTTCCATATACCACCGGGCTTCGGAATTCCGGACAGACATCACACGCACTGCCTCTTGGATACCGGATAGCAATCGGACCGTCATAGGCAATACCGAATCTTACCATGTCCGCCAGTTCCCATTTATGCTTCGGTGACATCACAACCATGTTCGGAATATTGCTTAAGTAAGACAGGTCAAAGATTCCCTGATGCGTCTCCCCGTCATTTCCAACCAGTCCTGCACGGTCTACGGCGAACATCACCGGAAGATTCTGCAGTGCCACATCATGGATCATCTGGTCATACGCCCTCTGTAAAAAGGACGAATACACGGCAAATACCGGCTTTATCCCGCCTGCCGCCAGTCCCGCTGCAAATGTCACGGCATGTTCTTCTGCAATTCCCACATCAAAGAATCGGTCCGGATATTTTATCTGGAATCTTGCAAGCCCTGTTCCGTCTGCCATTGCTGCCGTGATTGCTACCAGCTTTTCATTTCTTGCCGCCTCGTCACACATCACTTTACCAAAGACATCCGTATAAGAATCTTTCTTCTTCGGACTTTCCGGCTCTCCTGTCTCCACCTGGAATGGTCCGATCCCGTGGAACTTGTCCGGCTTTTCTTCTGCCGGTTCATAGCCTTTTCCTTTTTTGGTAATTACATGAAGCAGTACCGGACCTTCGATCTTTCTTGCTTCTTTAAATGCACGTACCAGCATTGGGATATTATGTCCCTGGATCGGTCCAAGATAAGTGATTCCCATATCTTCAAAGAACATTCCCGGAACGATCAGCTGTTTTAAGCTACTCTTGGTCTTTCGGATATGTTCGATCATCGGATCTCCCACAACCGGAACATTATGCAGTACATTTGTCACACCTTTTTTCAGATCTGTATAGAAGTCCGCCGTGCGCAGCTTTGCCAGATAATCCGACATTCCTCCGACATTTTCTGAAATAGACATATGATTATCATTCAATACAATGATAAAATTCTTCTTAAGCGTGGATGCATTATTCAGTGCTTCATATGCCATTCCACCCGTCAGCGAACCGTCTCCGATCACCGAGATCACACTGTAATCTTCTCCTTGCAGATCTCTTGCGCATACATACCCAAGCCCCGCCGAAATCGAAGTAGAGCTGTGTCCGGTATCAAATGCATCGCATGCACTTTCTTTTCTCTTCGGGAATCCGCTCATCCCGCCATATTTTCTCAGGTCATCAAATCCGTCTTTTCTTCCGGTCAGGATCTTATGTGTATAGGACTGATGTCCTACATCCCATATGATTTTATCCTTCGGCAGATCAAAGACCAGATGCATTGCCATTGTAAGCTCTACTACGCCGAGATTCGATGCCAGATGTCCTCCGGTTTTACTGATCTTTTCGACCAGAAACTTCCGGATCTCCTGTGCCAGTTCCGGAAGTTCTTCCGGCTTCAGATCTTTTATATCATTTGCTTTTTGAATTCTTTCTAACATAACAAGGTATCCCCTCTATCTGTCTCTGTGAATCAACTGTATCAGAAGCTGTTCCAGATACGCATTCTCCCCTGTAAACTGATGAAGCAGATCAATTGCTTCCTTCGATAATTCTTCCACTTTCTTCTGTGCCTGATCGATTCCCAGAAGTGTCACATAAGTCGTCTTCTGGTTCTTCTCATCACTGTGGATCGGCTTTCCAAGCACTTCTTCTGTACTCGTCACATCCAGAATATCATCCTGGATCTGGAATGCAACGCCTACATAATGCGCGATCTTTTCTACCTTTTGTACATCTTCGTCCGAAGCACCGCCAAGGATCGCACCGATCATCATCGCACATTCGATCAATGCACCCGTCTTCAGTTCATATATCGTATCCAGGACATCTTTCGGAACTGCATGTCCGGTTTCTTTGACATCGATCACCTGACCGCCGATCATTCCGTAGATTCCCGCTTTTCTTCCGAGAACAGTAAGCGCACATCCGATCTTAAGACTGTCTTCCGGCGATTGTTCAAATGCCCGGAATGCCGTCTCGAACGCATAATTCAAAAGCGCATCTCCTGCAAGGATTCCCATATCTTCTCCATATACGATGTGTGTTGTCTTTCTGCCTCTGCGGTACTCATCATTATCCATCGCCGGAAGATCATCATGCACCAGTGAATATGTATGGATCATCTCAAGTGCTGCCATAAAAGGCTGTAATGCCGCAGGCTCTTCTCCAAAAAGTCTGCATGTCTCCCGCATCAGCATCGGACGCAGTCTTTTTCCGCCCGCCATCAGACTGTATTCCATCGCTTCCATAATCACTTTCTGATATCCTTCCGCTTCCGGAAGATATGTTTTCAGGATCTCTTCGATCTCTGCTACTTTCTTTTTCATCTGTATTGTAAATTCTTCTTTAGAATTCATGTTCCTCACCCTCTTCATCTAATAACAGCATTTTCTTTTCTACTTTGTCGATCTTGCTGTTACAGGCTCTCAGCATATCCATGCCCCGATGATACAGCCGGAATGACTCCTCCAGCGAAATCTCTCCGTCTTCCATCTCTTTTATCGTCTGTTCTAAGCCAGAGAATATCTCCTCAAGGCTCTGATCTTCCAAAGATTGTTCCTTATTTTCTGCCATTTGTCTCTCCCGCTATCCTATATCTCATATGTCTTATTCTGCACATCCTCTACGGATGCATGAATCAGTCCGTCCGTCACATACACCGTCAGTTCATCACCTTTTTTTACCTGCCGTATACTCTTTACCACGCCGCCGTCTGCTTCTTCTACATACGAAAATCCCTGATTCAGCTTCCAGATCGGTGACAGTCCATTCATCTTCTCGATCTGGATTGCCAGACGATATCTCGCTTCTTTCACACGGTCATTCATCAATTGCCGTAATTCATCTTCCAATTCTGCCAGCCGCTGCTGTTGTTCCTGTAATTTATGACGCGGGTGCAGATAAGAAAGTCTGGTCTCCATTTCTTTTAACCTCAGCCTGTTCATACGGATGATTCCCGTTACGCTTCGGTTCATACGCAGGCGGCATTCTCCCAGATAGTTTTCCACCTGTCTGTAATCCCACACGGCAAGTTCTGCAGCTGCCGAAGGTGTCGGCGCACGAAGATCCGCCACATAATCCGCGATTGTCACATCGGTCTCATGGCCTACCGCCGATATCACCGGAACCGTGCAGTCAAAGATTGCTCTTGCCACTTCTTCTTCATTGAATGCCCACAGATCTTCGATCGAACCGCCGCCTCTTCCAACGATGATCACATCTACATCTTTCATCTCCAGCATACGGATCCCCCGCACAATGGACTCTTTGGCGCCTTCTCCCTGCACCTGAGCCGGATAAAGGATCAGCTGCACATACGGATTCCGTCTGGAAGAAATATTGATGATATCCCGGACAGCTGCTCCCGTCGGTGCGGTCACTACGCCAATCCGCTTTGCATATCTCGGAATTTCTTTTTTGTATTCCGGCGCAAACATTCCCATCTCTTCCAGTTCCTGTTTCAGCATCTGGTACTTCTCATAAAGCGTACCTTCTCCGTCCAGACGGATCTCATTCGCGTAAAGCTGGTAAGAACCGGTTCTTTCGTAGACATTTACCGAACCAAGTACAATGATCTGCTGTCCTTCTCTCATATGAAAAGAGAGCCCGCCTCGCTGCCCCGCAAACATGACACAGGCAATCGTTCCGGACTCATCCTTTAATGAGAAATATATATGTCCCGATGTGTGGTACTTACAGTTAGAGACTTCTCCTTTTACATAGATACGGTTCAGCATAAAGTCCTGGGTGAACATATTCTTGATATATGCATTCACCTGTTTTACTGTATATACATTTCGAGCCATTCTCTACCTCTGATTAATCTGCAAGCTTTGCCAGTACTCCATTTACAAATGATGCACCGTCTTCACTGCTGTATTTCTTTGCAAGATTGACAGCTTCGTTGATCGCAACACCTGTCGGGACCTCCTCGTCCCACTTCATCTCATAAACCGCAAGTCTCAGGATTGTAAGATCCACCTTATTCATACGACCTGTCTTCCATCCGGTCGCATGCTCATTGATCATTGCATCAATTGTATCAATCTTCTCTACAACCTTCTGCGCTTTTTCACTGATATACTGCATATCTTTCTCTGAAGCACCTTCGATCTGTTCAAAATACAGTTCTGCCTGTGTTCCGTGTTCTGCTTCTTCATTAAAATCAGCACCGAATATTAATTTAAAGATATGCTCTCTCTGCTCTGTTCTCTTCACTTATGCTTCCTCCGGTATCTCGACTCCGGCAACGCGGATGTTCACATCTGCCACCTCAAGTCCTGTCATATTCTCGATTGCAGTTTTTACCTTTTCCTGCACTTTGGAAGTAATGTCTTTGATGCTGTATCCATAGTTCAGATTCAATGCCAGTGATACAGTAACGATTCCATCCAGCACATCTACTTTTACACCTTTGGATAAAGACTTCATTCCAAGCTTGCTGATCAGTTCTCTTGTTGCATTGCCTGCCATAGAAGCCACACCTTCTACTTCCATTGCCGCAAGACCTGCAATGATTGCTACAACTTCATCTGCAATCTTGATCTCTCCAAGGTTTTCATCTGTTTTTATTGTATACGTATTCTTTTCTTCTTTACTCATATTCTCAGAGACCTCCCGTCTGGTTTTTCACTGTCTTTTATTATAACAAACTTATATACATTTGAAAACCCCCAGTCACCCCGGGAGTTTTATTTCTGGTTATATTTTTATGATCTGCCAAATTCGGTCAGTTTCAGCCCTTCGTTCCGGTCGACCGTCATACGAATGCTCCATTCGTTGACGAATAACAGAAGCGGACGTCCCTTCAGATCTTTTACCTTCTTCATATCTGAAGTTCCGGTCAGTTTATCCAGATCAATTTCTTCATTTTCAATCCAGCGGATATATTCATACGGCAGATTCTCCAGACGGATCTCTACGTTATATTCGTTCTCCAGACGGTATTTTAATACATCAAACTGAAGCACACCGACAACGCCGACGATGATCTCTTCCATACCGGTATTGTATTCCTGGAAGATCTGGATCGCACCTTCCTGGGCGATCTGGTTGATTCCCTTGATGAACTGCTTTCTCTTCATCGTATCGACCTGACGCACACGTGCGAAATGCTCCGGTGCAAATGTCGGGATTCCTTCGTATGTGAATCTGTCCTGTGCGGTCGTCAGTGTATCCCCGATTGAGAAGATTCCCGGATCGAATACACCGATGATATCTCCGCCGTAAGCCTTACTGATCATCTTACGCTCGCTTGCCATCATCTGCTGCGGCTGGGAAAGACGTACTTTCTTGCCGCCCTGCATATGATATACATCCATGCCGGCTTCGAACTCTCCGGAACAGATACGCATAAATGCAATTCTGTCACGGTGTGCTTTGTTCATATTGGCCTGGATCTTGAATACAAATGCCGAGAAATCTCCTTCTTCCATCGGATCGATCGGACCTCTGTCAGATGTTCTTGGAAGCGGTGATGTCGTCATCTGAAGGAAATGCTGGAGGAATGTCTCCACACCAAAGTTGGTAAGGGCGGAACCAAAGAAGACTGGTGAAAGTTCTCCTTTGCTTACCAGCTCCTGGTCGAACTCTGCCCCGGCACCATCCTGAAGTTCAATCTCTTCTTCCAGCTGCACTCTCTGGTCATCAGTGATCAGCCATGAGATCTCCGGATCATTGATGTCTACCTTCTTCACTTCTCCCTGTGTCGTTCCTTTTTTTGTATCAGAGAAGATTTCTACCTTTTTGCTTGCTCTGTCATATACACCTCTGAACTCTTTACCGGAACCGATCGGCCAGTTGATCGGGCATGTTGCGATTCCAAGTTCATTTTCAATATCATCCAGAAGTTCAAATGTATCCATCGCTTCACGGTCCATCTTATTGATAAACGTAAAGATTGGGATATGGCGCATCGTACATACTTTAAACAGCTTTCTCGTCTGCGCCTCGACACCCTTGGATGCGTCGATAACCATGACCGCAGAATCTGCTGCCATCAGGGTACGGTAGGTATCCTCCGAGAAATCCTGATGTCCCGGTGTATCCAGGATATTGATACAGTATCCGTCATAATTAAACTGCAGTACAGAAGAAGTAACCGAGATACCTCTTTCCTTCTCAATCTCCATCCAGTCAGAAACCGCATGCTTTGCAGTTGCTTTTCCTTTAACACTACCGGCCTGGTTGATTGCACCACCATAGAGAAGGAACTTCTCTGTCAGTGTTGTCTTACCTGCATCGGGATGTGAGATAATGGCAAATGTTCTTCTTTTCTTTATCTGATTCTTTACTTCATTCGTAATCTGTGACATATATTATACACTCCTAATTTATAGTATATCCGTTTATAGGCACTGTTAATCAGTATAACATATGTCTTTGAAATGCTCAAACATATTTTTCCTGTATTTTCGAGGTTTTTCCTTGTTTTCTGTAGCTTACTTCGAATCCGCATTCACCGGATTGATCACGATATTCTGTGCTGCCACGCCCGTCTTTCTCGTCACGATGTCTTCAATCTGTGCCCGGTTCGCATCACTTAATTCCGAAGCTCCCACGATCACATCTGCCTGGTCATCCGTAATACTTACAACTGAATCGTTAAATCCCTTCGCTGCCAGAAGTGACTCTGCTGCCGCTTCTTTTTCTGCGGTCTCTGTCATCTGTACCATCTGGTTCACTGCTTTTTCTTTCTCCGCATCGCTGAGATTCTTATTGTCGATAATGTTCTGCAACGTCTCTTTATTCTTGGAACGGACCTGTTCCCTGCTCACCTTCGCCTGTGCCGCAACCGAACTTACCGATCCATTCGTAAGAACCGCTTCTCCCGGCGTGCCGTCTACACTTCCGTCGTCTGTACTTCCGCTATTACTATCCGTGCTGCTGCCGGTATCGCCATCCTGGCTTTTGATATCTCCGGATGACACCGATGTATCTTCATCGGAAATATCCAGCAATTCCTTGTTCGCGAGTTCAGAATTGGTCTCCTGTGTCTTCGCTTTGTTCGGAAATAATTTGCCCGAGTAATTCATATACCCTGCGGCTGCGATCATCACGGCCAGTGTTGCGATCACGATCTGATTCTTCTTTGCAATCTTTTTCAATATTATGCCCTCCTGTCCTTTTACACTGCTCTTAATTCATCTGCTTTTTCATTATTCTAATCTTATGCGGTTCGATATCAAATAATGCCTGGACCGCGCTGCTGATATTTTCTTTCACCACTGCATTGCCGCCGCCATCTGCGATCACGACTACGCCTTCGATCTCAGGGCTCAGTTCTTTACTTACATACGGGGAGCCATTTTCCTGACTGCTGTTCTCACTGTCACTTCCATACACCGTACTTTCTTTTTTGGATGCTTTTGAAGACTGTCTGGTCCCTCCCTGGCTGTCTTCTTCTGTCACCGTCTCCTGATCTGATTCCGTATCTTTATCTAATACCTTTTCCGCCGAAGACTTCAGCGTGATCATTACCTTTACTTCTCCGGCTCCCTCAATCTGCGACAAGATCCGGCTCAGGCGGTCTTCCAGATAGGTGGTATACGCTTCTTCGTCCGTCCCATCAGATGTCTCGCTTACAGTTTTTCCGGTATTACTGTCTGATGCGGACGAAGCATTTCCCTTCGTCTTTCCTGCCGGAACTGCGATCACCATCAGAAGAATTCCTGCGAGAAGCAGAATCAGGAGCTGATCTTTTTTTAGATTTTTAAACGAGAACTTTTTCCAGTTTCCAAGTTTTTCTGAAAATAAATCACTCAGATTCTTTGCCGATTTCAATCCGCCCCACCTCGATTCTACTGTTCTGATCTATATTTTCATCCAAAGACTTATCTATGTTTGGATTCTGCATCTGATCTTCTGTATTCCAGCTGCCTGTATCCGGATTTTCTGTGTTGTGAGTTTCTGCGTTCTGTCCATCTATGCTGAGAATATCTTCCTGAACTTCCCGACTTTTTTCTTCCAGTTCACTGGTCTGAATCTTATATGCACTGTTATGATAAATTTCTTCAAATGCAGTCCTCTTATCAAATAATTCCAACACCGGTGTAACCAGCATCGCCGCCAGAATCAGTCCAAGGACAAAGCGGACATACTTTTGAAATCCATGGTCCGGTATCATCTGCAGGATTACGCTTCCAAGCACCGCAAAAAATGATAATTTCAAGATCCAGTTATAGATTATCTCCATCCGTTCCGCTCCTTCCCGGTCATGCATTTGTTACCGCCGCCACGATTGCAATCGTCAGCAGGAATAACACTCCCACGGTAAATACAATCTGCATCAGTATCTGACATCCTTCTCCCACCGCTTCTACACATCCCGTGACACGTTCATCCGACACCGGCTGGATTACGGCAGCTGCAAGCTTATAAAGCAGAGCCGTTCCCGCAGTCTGAACTAACGGTATGACACACAGGGTAATACAGATCACCGCTCCTGCCATCCCAATTCCATTCTTTACCAATACTGCCGTTCCAAGCGCTACTTCCGTCATCCCGCCCAGAAGATTGCCTACTCCCGGAATCATCTCTGCACCTTGCAGCACGGTACTTCTCTTCACCGTATCGATCGCAGGACTGATCATTCCCTGGATCAGATTTGCACCAATAACACATGCAAGTGCAGTCTTCAATGTCCAACGTATGATTAATTCCAGAAATTCCGATAATTTTCCCAGCATATCTTCCGGTCCCAGAAAGTTCAGAATACGGATGATCATGTATACCCGCACCATCGGCAGCAGTACATTTCCGATTATGATCTCAACTGCATAGATCAAGAACAGGACAAGATTGTAAAATGCCACCCCGGTCACACTTCCTTTTGCCACCGCAACTGCCAGAAAATACACCGGGTAAAACACTCCCATAAAAGACGTGATATTGCGTATTCCGGATTCCGCCCACTGAATGACCACATCGAACGCCGCAACCGTCAGTGCCGCCAGCAGCATGTAAATCATATAGAATCCGACACTGGCCACCTGCCGGTTCTGAAGTGTGCCTGCGAACTGATTCATGAATGCCGCGATCATTGCGATCAGCAAAATATGTATCAAATTTTTCTTGCCTGTCTGAAGCAGATAAAGCATCTGTTCTCTGGTGAATTCGGAAAGAAGCTTTGCAGATGTCTCCAGATCTCCGGTTAAGATTTCCGATATTACTTCTTGAAATGTGATCCGTTTTTCAGGAAACAGCGAGCGTAAAGAATCATCAATTTCTCCGTATTCAAATTCTGAGAGGATGGTTTCTTTTATTTTCTGTTGTTCTTCTTCTGCATCTTCCGCAGTAGTTTCACTGTCCTCAGATAATTCATCTGCATAACAATATATAATCCCTGCGTTTCCCGCCGCTGAAAGTAATAGAAAAAAAGCCAACACACAACAAATGAAAACGCCTGCTATTTTTTCATATTTCTTTTCACTTTTCTCATCACATTGCAGACCACAGCTCCCATTATCTTCCACATTCAAATTCTTATATTTCATATCGTATCTCATACCAGAAATCCCCGTATCGTCTGCAAAAGCGCACTTAAAACCGGAAGGCTCAAGACCAGAATCGTAATTTTTGCAAACACTTCAATCTGTAATGCAATCGTCTGATATCCCGCATCTTTACAGATTGCCGACGAGAATTCGGCCGCATATGTAATTCCAAGAATCTTCCACAATGTTTTGAAATAATCATTGTTAAGTCCCACTACATCACTGACCTCATTCAATACATCTTTAATCAAACCAATTTTTCCAAGCAGAGATGCAAAGATCAGCATACCAAGAGCGATACTGATATAAATTCCATATTCAGATTTACCACTTTTAAATTGTAGTGCCAGAAGAACTCCTGCCACCCCCAGTACTCCAATCTGCAGCATACTCATATGTTCCGCCTCCCATCTTCGTGTAGCACATTCTTTAGTTCCGCACATTTTATAGTGAAAACAGATTCTGGATGGATTCAAACAGATCATATATATACGGCACAATCCAGAACAATACCAGCAAAAGTCCTGCAAGACTGGTCAGAAAAGCCTGTTCTTCCCTTCCACTGTGCTTCAACACCTGACACAGTATCGATACCAGAATACCGACCGCTGCAATTTTAAATATCAGATTTATCGTCATACATACCCTCCCTTTTCTCACAGGAGGATGATTGCCAGAAATACACCTCCGGTCACTCCGATACACTGATACAGACGGATTCTCTCCTTCTGCTCCGTTCTCATGTCCTCCATTTTCTGTTCCATTTGTTCCAGATACAGATCCAGCGTCCTTACCTGCATCTCGATATCGATCGTCCCCAGTTCACCGCCCAGACGGATCAGGCTCTCCAGCATATCCTGCGGGATTCCGGTTTCCGGCAGATATGTTCTCGTCTCTTCTTCCCATATTCCCGCCAGACTTGTACCCTGTCTGTTTGCCAGCCGCTCATACAGAGATAACAGCCATATCTTATACGGTTCCTGAGCTTCACTTCCTACACTTAAGAACGCTTCCGGAAGCACCCGTCTGGAATAGCGGATCTCACTTCTGATCCGGAAGATCAGCTTTCGCAGGTAACGCATCTGTCTGTAACATTCTTCAATTTTCGCCGCCTGCAGCATCCCCCAGCCGCTGCCCGCAAAGATGACCATCATAGCTCCGATTGCTTTTATCATTTCGCCATTTCCAGCGCTTCTTTATACAGAAGACTGCCTCTGTTATCAAAGATTCCTTCGATCTGTCCTACGTGCGCATCATTTCCAAGTAAAATATACCGTTCAAACCTTCCCTCTCCGATCATCCGGTTGAATAACGGTTTCTTTCTTAATTCTTCCATAGACTCGGCATGTACCGTTGCCAGCATCTTACATCCACAGTGCATGGCATATTCGATGGCATGTACATCTTCCGGTGTCCCGATCTCGTCCACAGCGATCACCTGCGGTCCCATCGAACGGATCAGCATGATCATCCCTTCTGCTTTCGGGCACCCATCCAGAATATCCGTACGGATTCCAAGATGATTCTGCGCCACACCCATATAGCAGCCGCCAATCTCCGAACGTTCATCCACCACACCTACCGCAAGTCCCGGAAGCCATGAATTTCCTTCTGATATCTGACGGATCAGGTCTCTTAACAGTGTCGTCTTTCCGCATCCCGGCGGCGATACGATTAATGTATGACATAACAACCGGTTACATACAATATAGGGAAATACCGCATCGGCGCATCCAATCATCTCATGTGCCACACGAATATTCACCGAAGAAATGTATTTCAGATTCTTTACCTTTCCATTTTCCATAATAGCCTGTCCCGACAATCCCACTCTGTGTCCTCCTTCGATCGTGATAAATCCCTGCCGCATCTCCTGCTCACACGCATATAGGGAATAATTACTGATGTATTCCAGCATTTCGCGGATATTATCTTTCGTTACCAGGTATGGCCGTCTGGCTTTCGCTCCTGGGATAACTTCCGTGTCATGATACAGGAAGATCAGCGGCTTTCCCTCCCGGAGACGGATCTCCTGTAAGTATTCGAACTCCAGCTTTTCCTTTTGTATAATACTTCTGACATCCCATGGCAGGACTTTTAAGATTGTATCTTTTTTCATGTTCATCACCTCTTTACACCCATGTATATGTGGATGGATAGAGATTATGACTGGTATTTTTCTGGGGACGCAAAAAGGTGATATGAAATTTGGGTTTTTATTTCATATCACCTTTATTCCTATATTCATTTTTCATACTTCTTACAATCTAATATACTTTCGTCTAATTGTATATTACTATAACTTAAGTATATTAAGCAAGTCTTCTTCACGTCTGGCTCTATTTGCCTTATTTTCCAATTTTTTTCCTATACTTTAGTAGCAAAAAATGCCCCAGGCTTCCACTACCGGAACCCTGAGGCATTCACATTACATCTGATATTAAATTTATAATCTTATTCCGCTACATCCTTCATAGAGAATGAGATTCTTCCCATCTTGTCCTTGCCAAGGCATACAACCTTAACAACATCGCCAAGTGTCAGAACGTCTTCTACGCGGTTTACTCTTTCTTTGGAAAGCTTAGAAATGTGTACCATTCCTTCTTTACCTGGTGCAAACTCAAGGAATGCACCGAAGTCTTTGATGCTGACAACTTTTCCTTCCAGAACCTGTCCGGCTTCAAAATCTGTGACGATGATGTGGATCATCTTCTGTGCTTCTTCCATACCTTTGGCATCTGTTCCGCAGATAGATACGGCACCGTCATCTGTGATGTCGATCTTCACGCCTGTCTGCTCGATGATCGCGTTGATCGTCTTTCCACGCTGTCCGACTACATCGCCGATCTTCTGTGGATCGATCTGCATCTGAATGATCTTTGGAGCGAATTCTCCAACCTGTGCTCTTGGAGCATCGATCGCTTTATTCATAACTTCATCAATGATGTAAAGTCTTGCTTTTCTTGTTTTAGCGATAGCCTCTTCAATGATTGGTCTTGTCAGTCCGTGGATCTTGATATCCATCTGGATCGCTGTAATACCTTTGTGTGTACCGGCTACCTTGAAGTCCATGTCTCCGAAGAAGTCTTCCAGTCCCTGAATATCTGTAAGTACAAGATAATCATCATCTGTATCACCTGTAACCAGTCCGCATGAGATACCGGCTACTGCAGCCTTGATCGGTACACCTGCTGACATCAGTGACATAGAGGATGCACATACACTTGCCTGAGAAGTAGAACCATTTGATTCAAATGTCTCAGATACAGTACGGATCGCATATGGGAATTCTGCTTCACTTGGAAGTACCGGAAGCAGTGCACGTTCTGCCAGTGCTCCATGTCCGATCTCACGACGTCCCGGTCCTCTGGATGGTTTTGTCTCACCTACAGAGTATGATGGGAAGTTGTAGTGGTGCATATATCTCTTTGTTGTCTCTGCTTCATCCAGACCATCCAGTTTCTGAGCTTCAGAAAGTGGTGCCAATGTACAGATGTTGCAGATCTGTGTCTGTCCACGAGTGAACATTGCAGAACCATGTACTCTAGGGATCAAATCAACTTCTGCTGCAAGTGGTCTGATTTGGTCGATCTCTCTTCCGTCCGGACGTTTGTGGTCTTTTAAGATCATCTTACGTACCGTCTTCTTCTGATACTGGTATACAGCCTCAGGAAGAACTGCAAGCCACTCTTCATTTTCAGCAAATGCTTCCTCTAATTTTTCTGTTACGGCACGGATATTTTCTTCTCTTGTCTGCTTGTCATCTGAGAATACTGCTACTTCCATCTCTTCCGGAGTAACGATCTCTTTGATTGCTGCGAAGAGTTCTTCCGGAACTGCACAGCTTTCATATTCGTGTTTTGGTTTTCCGCATTCTGCCACGATTGTGTCAATGAATGCGATTACTTTCTGGTTTAATTCATGTGCTGCAAAGATTGCATCGATCATCTGCTGCTCTGGAACTTCGTTTGCTCCGGCTTCGATCATAATGACTTTCTCTCTTGTAGAAGCAACCGTTAAAGCCATGTCAGATACTGCCTTCTGAGCTGCTGTAGGGTTGAATACGAATTCTCCGTCAACCAGACCTACCTGTGTAGTAGAGATCGGTCCATCAAACGGGATATCGGAAATTGTTGTTGCGATTGCTGCACCAAGCATAGCTGTAAGCTCCGGAGCACAGTCCTGATCTACAGATAATACAAGGTTCTCCAGTGTTACATCGTTACGGTAATCCTTTGGGAACAGTGGTCTCATCGGACGGTCGATAACACGGCATGTAAGGATTGCATTTTCAGATGCTTTTCCCTCTCTCTTATTGAATCCTCCAGGAATCTTTCCTACTGCATACATTCTTTCGTTGTATTCTACGCTCAGTGGGAAGAAATCAATTCCGTCTCTTGGCTTCTCAGAAGCTGTTGCTGTACACAGTACAGTTGTATCACCATAATGCATTAACACAGCACCATTTGCCTGTTTTGCAACTCTGCCTACGTCAACTCTTAAAGTTCTTCCGGCGAGTTCCATTTCAAATGTTTTATACATAAATGTTTTCTCCTTTATTTTTTCTTTTGTGGTTCAAGATTACCCCGAAACTACTGAAAAACACATTTTTCACTATGCCAAACGCCATATACAGCAGCATTTCTGCATCAAATATACTTTTCAGTGGTCTCGGTGAAGCTTTCCCAATCCACAATCTTAATTATTATAACATACACTTTCATAAAAAGCTATACCAAAAACACATGGCAACATAGAAAAAGGGACATTCTTCCGAATGTCCCCATAAAAAGCATGAATTATTTTCTTAATCCAAGTTTCTCGATCAGTGCACGATATCTTTCGATGTCTGTCTTCTTCAGGTATGCAAGAAGTCCTCTTCTCTGTCCTACCATCTTAAGAAGTCCTCTTCTTGAGTGGTGATCCTTTGGATTAGCTTTGAAGTGATCTGTAAGATCATTGATTCTTGCTGTCAGGATAGCGATCTGTACTTCCGGTGATCCTGTATCTCCTGCTGTTCTACCATACTGTGCTACGATCTGTTCTTTCTGCTCTTTAGAAATCATGTTTGTTTCCTCCTATATACTCTTAATTAAAACGCCTGATATTAAGTAACGGTTGGAGTTTCCAGTTACCGAACACCGGCTTCAACGTTGCTTAGTATATCATATGAAATTCCTCATGTAAAGAGAAACTTATACAATTCCGAAATATTCCATTCCCTTTGCAATATCCCTATCGATCTGCTCTTTCAGCGCATCAATTCCGTCAAATTTCTGCTCCGGTCTCCGGAATTTTTTTAGATTAATCCGGACTTTTTCCCCGTATGCATTTCCGGAATATCCAAAAAGGAACGCCTCAATCAACAGCTTCTTTTCTTCTGTCACGGTCGGTTTGATGCCGACATTGGCAATTCCCGGATAAGTCTTTCCTTCGATATCGATCTTACAGAAATAGACTCCATGCGCCGGCACGATCTTTCCATCCGGCCATGCTACATTCAACGTTGGGAATCCAAGCGTACGGCCAAGCTGTCTGCCATGTTCAACGGCTCCCTCCACTTCAAAAGGATAACCAAGCAGTTTTTCTGCCAGCCCTACATCTCCTTCTTTCACCACTTCTTTTACATAAGTGCTGCTGATGATCCGGTCGTGATAACGCTCTTTTTCTATAACGATCAGTTCATAATCGTACTGGTCTGCATATTCCGCCAGCATATGCACATCCCCGCGTTTTTCACATCCGAATGTAAAGTCTGTCCCTACCACGACATATTTCGCATGAAACAGATCATGGATGATCTCCTGTATAAAATCTTCCGCACTCTTCTGACGGAAAGATTCGGTAAATGGGCATTCGATCAGGTAATCGATCTCGTCTTTTACCCTTTCCTGCCGTTCCTCTCCGACCATCAGAAGTTCCGGGGTGATCCCCTTTTCCTTCCATAACGGTCTCATGTCAAACGAACATACGATACTGTTTATATTCTCCTGTTTTCCTAATTCACAGACTTTTGTCACAAGCATCTGATGGCCTCTGTGTAATCCATCGAACTTTCCAAAAGTCACCGCTGCCCTACCACTTCCGTTATATTCCGCAAGCTCTCTGATATACTGCATAGTCTTTTCTTCCTCGTTTACTCGTTAAAAAACATCTTGACGATGTGGTATTTTTTCTCTTTTTCTTTCCACTGGTAAATGGCGATGAATTTACCTGCTTCATCATACAGACGCACCTGATTTTCTTCATTCTGTCCATCTGACTCTTTCAACATCTTAAGTTCCAGTGGATTCCCGTTTTTTGCAAAAGCTTTCCAGTCATCTTTTACCGTGATCTTCGGATAAGACGGGAACATCTCATCGATCGGCACAAGAATTTTCTCAAGCATTCCTTCCTGCTTTAACGCTTCGATTTCATCCAGTGTTTTCGCATCTTCAATCCGAAACGCCGACACTCTTGTGCGGATCAGCGACTCCATACAGCCTCCGCATCCAAGCTTCTCTCCGATATCATGACAGAGTGTACGGATATAGGTTCCTTTGGAACATGACACCTCCATACGGACTCTCGGAAGATCCATCTCAAGAATCTTAATATCCAGAATCTTGACCGGACGTGCCTTTCTCTCTATGACCTTTCCCTCTCTGGCAAGCTCATATAATTTCTTTCCATTCACCTTAAGAGCCGAATACATCGGAGGGATCTGTTCATAATCTCCGATAAATTCCTCAATGGCTTCTCTGACTTTTTCTTCGGTCAGGTCCTCTGTTGACTTTTCTTCCAGCACCTCACCTGTGATATCCTGTGTATCGGTTGTTTTTCCAAGAAGCAGCACTGCTTCATATGTCTTGTCCTTGTCCGTCAAAAGATCACAAAGCTTGGTTGCTTTTCCAAGACACACCGGAAGGACACCTGTCGCATCCGGATCAAGTGTCCCTGTATGTCCGATCTTCTTCTGTCCGGCGATCCCGCGAAGTTTCGCCACCACATCGTGGGAAGTAAATCCCTTTTCTTTATACACATTGATAATTCCGTGTATCATAATTTACTGCTCCTGTGTCTTTTCCAGTTTTTCCATCTGTGCCTCGATCTGTTTGGACAGATTATTCAGCACATCAAACGGTGTTCCTGTCATTGTAAATCCGGATGCCTTCTTATGACCGCCGCCGCCAAAATACTGTGCGATCTTGCTGACATCAATCTTTTCTTTCGAACGAAGGCTTACTTTGAATTCATTCTGTTTCAGCTCATACATGAATACAGCAACTTCTACTCCTTCCGTCACACGGAGCTGGCTTACAATTCCTTCCAGATCTTTCGGTCTCACACCGTAAAAATCCATCACATCTTTCCGAATATAGGACGCGATACCTGTTCCATTTAAAAACAGGATACTTTCCATCAGTGCACGGCCCATCACAAGATTCTGCGCATAAGATTTCGCATAGAATGTATCTTCTATGATCTTCGGCCCGTCAATGCCTTTTTCCAGAAGATTTGCAGCCACCCGGAATGTCTCCGGTCTGGCGCAAGAATACTGGAATACTCCGGTATCATGTACGATTCCCAGATACAGTGCTTCCGCAACATTTTTCGAAATCTTCTCTTCATCCAGAAGTCCATATACCAGCTCTGATGTTGAACTTGCTTCCGGAACGATATGATTGACCTCTGCAAAACCAATGTTGCTGATATGATGATCTACACAGAATGTATGCTTTGCTTTTACAAACAATGGTTTGGAATACTCCAGTCTGTCTGTATCCCCACAATCCAGGGAAATAAAGAGATCATATATTTTTTCTTCATTATCCACAGACTCCAGAATTGTCTCTGTTCCCTTTAAGAAATGAAACGATTCCGGAATGTCTTTCAGATAGATATCTACCGTCTTATCACTGTAATTCTCCCGGATATACTGTCCGAGTCCCACACAGGAACCCACACAGTCTCCATCCGGACGTATATGTCCGCCGATCGCGATCGTCGACACATTTTCCAATACTTTATTCAGCATCTTCCTCAACACCTTCCGCTTTCAGGTCTTTGGTTACTTCATCAATCTTCTTTGACATATTGACACCATATTCAATAGACTGATCCAGCACGAACTTGATCTCCGGTGTATTACGGAGGTTCAGTGTTCTTGCCAGTTCACGGCGGATATAGCCTTCTGCGCTCTGCAGACCTTTGATCGTCTGCTCCTGCTCATAAGCGTCTCCGAGTACACTGATATATGCCTTACATGTCTTAAGATCTGGTGCAACTTCTGCAGCTACAACCGAAGTCCACGGTGCAACACGCGGGTCTTTTAATCCCCCGCGGATGATGTTCGATAACTCGTGCTGCACTTCTGTATTTACTCTTGTATTCTTAATGCTTCTTTTTCTCATTTATATCAACTCCTAGCGTGGAATCTCTACCATCTCGAATGCCTCTACGAGGTCACCTTCTTTGATGTCATTGAAGTTTGCAAATACGAATCCACATTCATAACCTGCCTTTACTTCTTTTACATCATCTTTGAATCTCTTCAGTGATGCCAGAGGTCCTTCAAATATTACAATACCGTCACGTGTCAGGCGGACAGAGCAGTCTCTCTTGAACAGACCGTCAAGAACGTAAGATCCGGCAATTGTTCCGACTCCGGAAGCCTTGAATGTCTGACGTACCTCTGCGTGTCCGAGTACCTTCTCCTCGAATACAGGATCCAGCATACCCTTCATGGCAGCTTCTACATCTTCAATTGCATTGTAGATGACACGGTACAGACGGATGTCTACACCCTCACGGTCTGCAGTCTCTTTTGCTGTTGCATCCGGACGAACGTTGAATCCGATAATGATCGCATTTGATGCAGAAGCAAGACTTACGTCAGATTCATTGATTGCACCAACGCCGCCGTGGATAATCTTAACGACTACTTCATCATTAGACAGCTTCAGTAAGCTCTGTTTGATTGCTTCTACAGATCCCTGAACGTCTGCCTTTACTACGATACCAAGTTCTTTTAAGTTACCTTCCTGAATCTGTGTAAACAGATCATCCAGAGAAAGTTTGGATTTTGTTTCTTCCAGAAGTTTTACCTTGCTCTGTGAAATGAATGTCTCGGCAAAGCTTCTTGCTTCTTTTTCATTGCCGCATCCGACGATAACTTCTCCTGCATTCGGTACATCGTTAAGTCCAAGGATCTCTACCGGTGTAGACGGGCCTGCTTCTTTGACTCTTCTTCCCTTGTCATCCATCATGGCTCTTACTTTACCAAATGCAGAACCTGCTGCGATCGGATCTCCGACACGGAGTGTTCCTTTCTGAACCAGGATATTTGCAACGGAACCTCTTCCTTTATCCAGTTTTGCTTCCAGTACAAGACCTCTTGCACGGCGGTTTGGATTGGCTTTTAATTCCATTACTTCTGCTGTTAAAGCAATCATTTCCATCAGATCTTCCAGACCTTCTCCTGTCTTGGCAGATACTGGAACGAAGATTGTGCTTCCGCCCCAGTCTTCCGGAATCAGTTCATACTCTGTCAGTTCCTGTTTTACGCGGTCGATGTTTGCACTTGGTTTATCCATCTTGTTGACAGCTACGATGATCTCTACACCTGCAGCCTTTGCATGGTTGATTGCTTCTACTGTCTGCGGCATAACACCGTCGTCTGCTGCTACTACGAGAACTGCGATATCTGTAGAGCTTGCTCCACGCATACGCATTGCTGTGAACGCCTCATGTCCCGGAGTATCCAGGAATGTGATCTTCTCTCCGTTGATCTCTACAACATAAGCACCGATGTGCTGTGTGATACCGCCGGCCTCACGGTCGATAACATTTGTATGACGGATCGCATCCAGAAGGGAAGTCTTACCATGGTCAACGTGACCCATAACGCAGACTACCGGCGGACGTTTCTTCATTTTCTTTTCGTCCTCTTCTTCTTCCTTCAGAAGTTCTTCAATTACGTCTACGACTTCTTCCTTCTCACACAGGACATCGAATTCCAGTGCGATCTCTTCTGCTGTCTCGTAATCAATCTCCTGGTTAACCGTTGCGATCTTGCCCTGCATGAACAGCTTTTTCACGATTACGGATGGCACGATCTTCATCTTGTCTGCCAGTTCTTTGATTGTCAGAACTTCCGGAATTGTGATCTGTTTGATTTCTTCTTCTACCTTCTGCTCTTTCTGCTGTGGTTTCTGAAGCTGCTGTTTTGGCTCGTTTTTCTTCTTGCCCTTTGACATTCTTTCTTCATCATCACGACGATAATCTTTCTTCTTGTGATCGTCTTTTCCCTTGGCATTCTTTCTCTGTGGTTTCTGTCCTTCGATTGCAGGAGCCGGAATGCTTGGGTTATTCTTTCTGTCATTTCTTCTGTTGTCGTTTCTGTCTCCGAATTTACGTCCCTGTCTGTCATCGCCACGGTTGTTGTCACGTCTGTTATCACGGTCTCCCTGGTTTCTGTCGGAACGTCCGTTCTGCGGGCGGTCTCCTCTCTGGAATCTCTGTCCGCCTCTTCCTTCCTGACGGTCACCGCGTCCGTCTCTTCCACCGCCGCGTCTGTCGCCGCCACGGTTATTTCTGTTATCGGATCTGTCATTTCTATCAGATCTTTCATTTCTTTCAGATCGCTCCGGTCTTTCACTTCTTTCCGGACGTCTGTTCTGTGTTCTTTCTGCTACCGGCTTCTCTGCTCTCTTTGGAGCCTGTGCTTCTTCTGCAGACGCATTCTGTGCTGCAGGGCGGTCAGAACGTCTTGCCGGACGGCCGTTATTTACCTGCATCGGTTTTCCCTGTCCGGAATTCTGACGGTTTCCGCCGGATCTTCTTCCTTTGTTACCGCTGTTCTGTGCATTCTGCGGACGTATTACATGCACGATATTCTTTTTCTTTGGTGTTTCTGATTTTTGTGTATTTTCGTTTGTATTTGTTTCTATATCTTTATTATTTGACATATGATCTGCCTCCTCTATGCAATTGTCTGATTCTCTGTGTCTATATGCTTCCGGATACCTTTTGCAAATCCTTCATCAAGGATTACCAAAGACGCACGGAATTCTTTTCCCATTGCATGCCCCAATGTATCTTTATCTTTGTAAAAATAGATTGGGACCTGATAAAAGTCACACATGTTCTGAAATTTCTTCTTGGTATTATCGGATGCATCGTCTGCAACGATCACAAGATATGCCCTTCCGGATTTTACTTCTTTCTCCGTACAGAACTCCCCACTTGCAACTTTGCCGGCTTTCGTGGCAAGACCGATCATAGATAATGCTTTATTCTGACTCAAGTACTTCCATCTCCTTTTCCAGTGCTTCATACACTTCTTTTGGGATAGCCTGCTTAAAGGATCTCTCCAGTCCCTTATTCTTTACTGCTTTTGCAAGGCAGTCACTGTTCGGGCAGAGATAAGCACCACGTCCGTTCTTTCTTCCTGTTGCATCCAGTAGAAATTCTCCCTCCGATGTGCGGATGACACGAATCATCTCTTTTTTACTCTTCATTTCCTGACATCCTACGCATTTGCGCATAGGAACTTTTTTATTTGCTCCCACGAATTATCACCTATTCCTCTGTATCCTCTACTTCATCGAATGTGATTTCTGCGTCGTCATCATCATATTCAGCATCTGCTGTGCTCTCTACATCGAATTCTTCTGCATCGTCATCGTACTCTTCTTCGTATACGCCTTCGCTTAATTCCATGTAGTTCTCCGGAAGTTCTCCGGATTCGATTGCCTGTGTCTCATTCTTGATGTCGATCTTATATCCTGTCAGTCTTGCCGCAAGTCTTGCATTCTGGCCTTCTTTACCGATTGCCAGAGATAACTGGTAATCCGGAACGATAACGCTTGCTGTCTTTTCATCCGGATCAGCCATTACGGAAATAACCTTTGCTGGGCTTAATGCATTCTCGATCAGGATCGCCGGGTTGTCACTCCAGTTGATGATGTCGATCTTCTCACCGCGCAGTTCGTTAACGATCGCATTTACTCTGGCTCCGTTCATACCAACGCATGCTCCGACCGGATCTACATCAGGATCATTAGACCATACAGCGATCTTTGTTCTGCTTCCTGCTTCTCTTGCAATGCTCTTGATCTCTACGATACCGTCTTTTACTTCTGTAACTTCTGATTCAAACAGACGTTTTACAAGCTCCGGATGTGTACGGGATACCAGAATCTTTGGTCCCTTTGTCGTATTCTTTACTTCTACGATATATAATTTGATACGTTCTGTCGGTTTGAATACCTCGCCTTTTACCTGCTCGTTCTCTGTCAGCATGGCATCTGCTTTACCAAGGTTGATGCTGACATTCTTTCCAACATAACGCTGTACGATACCTGTCACGATATCTTTTTCTTTTTCGAAATACTGATCATATACAACCTTACGCTCTTCCTCACGGATCTTCTGTAAAATCAGGTTCTTTGCATTCTGTGTTGCGATACGTCCGAATGATTTGGACTCGATCGGAATATGCACGATATCACCAAGCTCAAACTTGCTGTCGATCTCTTTTGCATCTTCCAGACTGATCTGTTCCAGTTTGTCTTCTACTTCTTCTACAACTGTTTTCTCAGCATATAACTGATATTCGCATGTTTCTTTGTTCATGATCAATTTGATATTATCTGTTTTTCCAAAATGGTTTTTACAGGCATTCATCAGTGAATTTTCAATGGCGTCTAACAGTGTTTCTTTGCTAATATCTTTCTCTTTCTCCAGTATATTTAACGCTTCTAATAATTCTGTATTCATGGTCTGTTCCTCCTTACTTATCCATGCCGTTTAAAAATCAAATGCTAATCGGATCAGTGCGATCTCGCTTTTTTCAAATGTCTTTTCTGTCTCATCTTCCATCTCGATCGTAACCGTTGTCTCATCGTAACCCTTTAAGATTCCGGTGAACTCTTTCTGTCTGTCGATCATGCGGTAGGTTCTGATCTCGACTTCTTCTCCAAGGCTTCTCTTGAAGTCCTTTTCCTTCTTCAGTGGTCTGCCAAGTCCCGGTGAGCTGACTTCCAGAATATACGAATCTTCAATATAATCTTTCTCGTCCAGAATATCGGAAAGTCTGCGGCTTACAACCTCACAGTCATTCACTCCGATTCCGCCCGGTTTATCAATATATGCACGAAGGTACCAGTTACTTCCTTCTTTTACATATTCGACATCCACCAGTTCAAATCCATACTCTTCCACGATCGGAAGCAGGATCTCTTCTGTTTTCTGTTCATACATTTCTCTTTTTGACAATCTAAAATCCTCCTTATGCAGACCTTACTTATCTATGTTTCTATATCAGCCGGTCTTCTCTTATACTTTGATATGCAACAAAGAAGAGTGAACGATATGTCCACTCTTCTGCCGGTTGATTTATGTAACTAGACTAACTATAGCACTGTTTTTTTGTAAAATCAAGGGATTTTGCATATTTTTTACACTTTTCCGTGTTTAAATGCCATCATCATCTCATTTGTCAGGCTTAAGTCTTCCGCCTCTACCGGCATCTTATCCCGTTCAAACCACTCTGCCATGGCAAGTTCGTCCGTATCCAGTGTAATGCCGTCTTCTCCGTCCAGCTCACAGAAGAATCCCATCAGCAGGGTATCTGTAAACGACCATGGCTGGCTTTTATAATATCGCAGATTCTTCACCTTCAGTCCGACCTCTTCCATGACCTCACGTCTTACCGTCTCTTCAATGGATTCGCCCGTCTCATTGAATCCTGCAAGCAGCGCATATTTCTTGTATTCTCTTCCTGCATACTTTGACATCAGGATCTTATCGCCATGTGTGACCGCGATGATCACGGCCGGACAGATCTTCGGAAATTCCATCATGCCGCAGTCCGGGCAGCGCATCATACGTTCTTTGTCATCATGCACCATCGGCTGTCCGCAGTGACCGCAGAATTTTCTGGACTGATACCAGCGGTACAACTGCCATCCCGTCACTGCCGCAAACTGTCTGTATTTTGGTCTTGCCTCGCGGAAATACTGATTATCCTTCAGCTCGAATTCCTGGAAATTCTCCGGATCGATCCCGTCTGCCAGATAATATCCCTGTCCGTCGATGGAGAAGAGATACGTATAGTCTTCATATACATCCGGATTGTAAACTGCTGCCTCTTTGAATGTCAGGAAAGAGATCTCCTGATCTTCAATCTTCACCAGAATCTTTCTTCCTTCATAATACAAGATCACGCTGTCTTCTTTTGGCGGCTCCGGTACGTATTCATTTCTATATACATGTGGTTCAATGTTCTGTATCATATCGTTTACCCTCTGTATTTTGTTCCTGTACCATCTCGTTTTGCAAGCTTCAGACGGTTCAGGGTGACTTCTTTGTCATGGTATGAAATCTTACATTCTGTTCCTTCTTCAAACAGATATACATTCGTCAATGCATCGTCTTTTTTCAAGCGGACACCCCGCACTCCGATTGCACCTTTCTTCTTCTCCGTCACTTCTGCTACCGGGAATCGTAAGAAGAATCCGTCCGTTGTCTGCAGTACGATATGCTGGTTCTCCGTCACAACCTGAATCTTCACGACCTCATCTTCCGGCTGAAGCTTGGTTGCTGCAATGGTACGCTTTGTCACCTGGAATTCCGTTCCTTCGACCTTTTTGATCATACCCTGCTTTGTAGCAAATAAAAGCTTCGCATACCGCATCTGTTCGGAGTCACAGATGTACACGATTTCTTCCTGTGTACTGTCATAATTACTGATATTGTCGATCGGCTGTCCTTTGTCACGGAATTTTCCATATGGAATATCCATGACTTTCACCTGATGCATCTTTCCGTCTTTCGTAAAAATGCAGATCTTGCCGGTGTTCATGCAATGCAGGATGTATTTATTCTCATTATCTGCCGCTTCTTTATTACGCTCATAAGTGCTTACATCCACCGTCTTCGCATATCCAAAACGGTCCATCAAGAATACAACTTCCTGTTCTTCGACCTTCTTTTCTTCAAACACGGCTTCTTCTGCATTCTCCACAACCGTACGTCTCTTTCTTGCAAATTCTTTCTTGATACGGTCCAGATCTTCCATGATAACTGCCGCCATAGAATCATAATTGTTCAGGATATCTTCATATCTTGCAATCTTCGCAAGTGTCTCCTCGTGCTCTTTCTGAAGTGCTTCAATCTCCAGACCGATCAGTTTGTAAAGTCTCATTTCCAGGATCGCAGTTGCCTGACGCTCTGTAAACCTTAACATTCCTGCCATTTTTTTTGAAATAGAAGACTTGAACTTGATATTCTCTGTCTCACCGTTCATCAGACATGCTTTTGCGTCTTTTACATTCTGACTGCCTCTTAAGATCTCAATGATCAGATCGATCACATCACAAGCTTTGATCAGACCTTCCTGGATTTCTTTTTTATCCTGTTCTTTCTTAAGTAATGTCTTATATTTTCTGGTCGCCATGTCGAACTGGAAGTCTACATGCGCTTCGATGATACGCTTTAAGCCCATCGTCTCCGGTCTTCCGTCCGCAACAGCCAGCATATTGACCCCGAACGTATCTTCCAGTCTGGTCTTCTTGTAGAGCATGTTGGTCAGATTCTCTACATCTGCACCTTTTTTCAGGTCGATGACGATACGGATACCTTCTTTGGACGACTGGTTAGAAATATCCACGATGTCTGTGGTCTTCTTGGTTTCTACCAGATTGCAGACATCATTTAAGAATTTTCCGATTCCCGCACCGATCATGGTATACGGAATTTCTGTGATGACCAGACGTTTCTTGCCGCCCTTCATGTCTTCTACTTCGACTTTTCCCCGGATCTTGATCTTTCCGGTTCCCGTCTCATAGATCTCCGGCAGGTCGTCTTTGTTGACCACGATTCCTCCTGTCGGGAAATCCGGTCCTTTGATATATTTCATTAACTGTCTGGTTGTGATCTCATCATTTTTCATGTAGGCCTTGACGCCGTCCACAACCTCTCCCAGGTTGTGTGTCGGGATACTGGTCGCCATACCGACTGCGATACCTTCCGCACCATTGACCAGAAGATTCGGGATACGCACCGGAAGTACAACCGGTTCTTTCTCCGTCTCGTCAAAGTTCGGCATAAAGTCTACGATATCCTTGTCCAGATCGGCCAGATACGCTTCCTGTGTGATCTTCGCAAGTCTTGCTTCGGTATAACGCATTGCGGCTGCGCCGTCCCCTTCGATCGAGCCGAAGTTACCGTGTCCGTCTACAAGGATCATTCCTTTTTTAAATTCCTGTGCCATCACCACCAGCGCATCATAGATGGAACTGTCTCCGTGCGGATGATATTTACCCATGGTATCTCCGACAATACGCGCACACTTACGGTACGGCTTGTCATACCGGATCCCCAGTTCGTGCATATCGTAAAGTGTACGTCTCTGTACTGGTTTCAGTCCGTCTCTTACATCCGGCAAGGCTCTGGCAATGATTACACTCATCGCATAATCGATATATGATTTTTTCATCACGTCCGAATATTCGGTTCTGATGATCTGTGAATCCTGCATTTTCTTTCTCCTATTCTATATATCAAGTTCCGCTTCTGTCGCATTTTCATAGATGAATGAACGTCTCGGCGGTACTTCTGATCCCATCAGCATCTCGGTTACGCTGGATGCCATTCTTGCGTCTTCAATCTCTACCAGTTTCAGAAGTCTGGTCTCCGGGTTGAGGGTTGTCTCCCACAACTGTTCTGCATCCATCTCTCCCAGACCTTTGTATCTCTGTAAGGTAAATGGACCGTCATGCGTCTTTCTGTATTTTTCCAGTGCTTTATCATCATACAGATATTCTTCCTCGCCTTTCTTCGGCATTGCCTTATAAAGAGGAGGCATCGCAATATAGACATGTCCTTCAAAGATCAGCTCCGGCATAAAGCGGTAGAACAACGTCAGAAGCAGTGTCGAGATATGGGCACCGTCCACGTCGGCATCGGCCATGATGATGATCTTGTCATAACGCAGCTTGCTGATATCAAAGTCATTTCCATATCCTTCGGAAAATCCACAGCCAAATGCATTGATCATCGTCTTGATCTCTGCATTCGCCAGCACTTTATCGATACTTGCTTTTTCCACGTTCAGGATCTTACCACGGATTGGGAGGATTGCCTGGAACATACGGTCTCTGGCCGTCTTCGCAGAACCTCCGGCAGAGTCTCCCTCTACGATGAAGATCTCACATTTTGATGCATCCCGGCTTTCGCAGTTCGCAAGCTTTCCGTTACTGTCAAAGGAATATTTCTGCTTGGTCAGAAGATTCGTCTTCGCACGCTCTTCTGTCTTACGGATCTTCGCCGCCTTCTCCGCACAGCCGATGACTTTCTTAAGCGTCTCCAGATTACGGTCAAAGAAACGGATGATCTCATCGTTCGTGACCTTACTGCAGGCCTTCGCCGCATCCGGGTTGTCAAGCTTTGTCTTCGTCTGCCCTTCGAATCTCGGATCCGGGTGCTTGATCGATACGATTGCCGTCATACCGTTACGGATATCAGCCCCGGTAAAGTTCGCATCCTTTTCTTTCAGAATACCAAGCTCTCTTGCATACTGGTTGATTGCCGTCGTAAATGTCGTCTTGAATCCGGTCAGATGCGTTCCACCTTCTGCATTATAGATATTGTTACAGAAGCCAAGTACATTTTCATGGAACTCGTTGACATACTGGAAGGCAACCTCTACTTCGATGCCTTCTGCTTCCCCTTTGAAATACACCGGATCATGTACGGCTTCTTTTTTATGATTCAGTTCACGGATAAATCCAAGGATTCCATCCGGTTCATGATAAATGATCTGCTCTGCTTCCGCTCCCCTCTTATCTTCAAATACGATCTTCAGATCCGGATTCAGATAAGCGGTCTCATGAAGACGGCTCTTTACCTCTTCTGCTTTGAACTTTGTCTTTTCAAATATCGTATCATCCGGAAGGAAATTCACTTTCGTTCCGGTCTTTCTTGTCTTTCCGATCGTCGGCAGTAATCCGTCTTCCAATTCGATCACCGGTTTTCCCTGTTCATACCGATCATGGTGGATATATCCGTCCTTGCTGATCTGCACATCCATATAGGTAGACAGCGCATTTACAACAGAAGAACCGACACCATGCAAACCTCCGCTGGTCTTGTATGCCGAATCGTCGAATTTTCCGCCCGCATGAAGTGTCGTGTATACCACACGAGCTGCCGATACTCCTGTTGCATGAAGGTCTACCGGTACACCACGTCCGTTATCTGCGATCGTTGCCGAACCGTCTTTTTCCAGTGTCACATGAATCTCGCTGCAATATCCGGCAAGATGCTCATCCACCGCATTATCCACGATCTCATAGATCAGATGGTTCAGACCTTTGGTTGAAACACTTCCTATATACATTCCGGGTCTTTTTCTTACCGCTTCCAGTCCCTCCAGGATCGCGATACTGCCCGCATCATATGTATTCTTTTTCGCCATTCTTTCTATACCCTTTCTCCGTTTCATCTGTATGAAAAATATTGAAAACTATTATAGTATATTCTCTTCCGAAAGATCATACAGATTTTTCCATACTTTGAATATCTTATCATAAAAATTTTTCCGAATCAAGCCAGCACCTGATGCAGAAGCTCTGCAAGAAGTTCCATCGCATTGCGCATCTCTTCTACCGTATTCGTCTGCGCTCCGGCTTCGATCAGAAGGGTCTTCGGTTTGAAATGCATATTATAACGGTATGCCCGCAGGAAAATGTGTCTTGCAAATCCCGGATAATACTTTGCCGCCGCGATCTCCATCTGCAGAGAGAACGCCAGATTATCCTCCAGGTACGGATTCGCCAGATAGCTGATATTTCCATTTGCCCGCGTGCGGCTCAGTCCGTTAAAGAACATGATCTGCGCTGTCGGCTTACCGTCTATCTCCGTTACCAGATGCGTTCCTTCCGCCACACCGTCCCGATGAAGGTCGATCACAACTTCAATACCTGGATTTTCTTTCAAGATCTTCTGCACATCCGGCTCTGCAAGCTGATACGCCTTACTCCTGTCCAGTCTGCCGTTCACCAGGTCGTATACACCCTCGTGATGGTATGTGGATATTCCATATTTCTCGTTCAGAAGTCCGGACAGATACGTCCCCATTCCCACGATCGACGTACCGGCATCCCCCGGAACCGAATCTGCAAATTGCTCCTGAGAGTGCGTGTGGTAGATCAGGACTTTCGGGCCTTCCGTCTCTGTATTCAGTTTCATGTCTTTTCCCAGCAGCTTCTCTGCATTGATCAGTCCGGCATCTGCCATAGTGCTGCTGTCCACTGTATAAAAATGGCTCATCAGATATTCATAATCTCTCAGCTTTTCCATGGAAATGTCTACTTTTGCCTCCGGTGTTTTCCATGTTTCCTGTGTCTCTGTATCCGGATTCTTCGTAATTAGTTTCCCATTTTCATCCACGGCATTCTCATCATTTGCCTGTTTTTCCAGTATCATGGCATAGGTCTGGGAATCTTCGGTTGCTGTCTCTCCCCGATCTTGTTCTGTCATATACGTACCGGCAGGCCATAACTGCATCACTGCCCGTGCCAGATCCTTTGCCGGAGTGTCCGTCTGATCTTTCTCCGCAGCATAGACCAGCACCGGCAACATCGTTCTGACGACATTGTCCGTAATCTCCTGTTTTCCTTTTCCGACAAACGTATTGCCATTTTTTACTCCGGCTCCCGCACCGGTTTCTTGCATCAGACAGACCAGAAGCAGTCCGGCGCTGAGCCACGCTGCATGCTGCATATATTTTTTATATCTATTCTGCATGTCTTGCTTTTTCACATCTGCATACCTCGGCACTTTTTATTTTTTCAAATTTCTTTGTCTTATTTCTTATATTTTCTTATATTTTATTCCTTAATATTTTAATTCTTATATAGGTATGCTATCTTCTTGCTTTATATGCGATCTCTTCTATAGTTTTTTTGATTTTAATTCATGAACATGCGGTTTCTTTTATACGTTCTTCTGTTTTTTCTACATTTCCTGTAAACAACAGATTCAACGCTTCCGAAATAGTGTAACTGATTCTTCTTATCGTCTCATCGATGTCTTTCGGTGTTACAAACATTCCATTCAGATGCGGCGAGATCAGTTCTTTTACCAGTTCGTATTTTTCCGCAGAATTGTATCCCTGCAGTACTACGCCAACCCCTTTCAAAGTCTCCGACGTCTCCAGTGCTGCGATAAAATTCTCCATCGTATCATTTACGATTGTTGCTGCATCCACCACCGTCGGAACTCCGATTGCGATCACCGGAATTCCCATCGACTCTTTTGTGATCCCGCTTCTGTGATTCCCCACACCGGCTCCCGGATGAATCCCCGCATCCGAGATCTGGATTGTCCGGTTCAGTCTTTTGGTGCTTCTTGCCGCCAGCGCATCAACCACCATGATCATATCCGGCTTTGTCTCTTTCACAATCCCATGCACGATCTCTGCTGTCTCCATACCCGTCTGTGCCATTACTCCCGGTACGACTGCACTTACGATCCGGCTTTCTTCTTTTTCCACAGCATATCTCCCATATTCCTGCACGATGTGTCTGGTAATATTCAACTGATCCACCACATACGGCCCCAGTGCATCCGGCGTCACTTCCCGGTTGCCAAGTCCTACCACTAATATTGAATATGCCTTTTCCTCTCGGTCTGTTTTTTCATTTTCTGTTTTTCCTGCTTTTCCTTTTTCTCTCGGTCTGTTTTTCACTTCCTCGTCTTCCACATATTTTTTCAGAAATCCCGCCAATGTTTCTGATATCTCTCTGTGATATCCGTCGTCCGCCGATGCCATATTCGGGGCTTCTAACGTCAGATACGTCCCCACCGGTTTTCCCATCGTCTTCGCCCCATTCTCCGTTTCGATCTTCACGGTCGTGATCTTAATCTCCTTTTCTTCGTCATATTCTTCTTCCAGCACAACGCCGGACACTTCTACATGATCCGATTCAAACCGTTCTTTCTGTTCCATCGCTAGATCCGTCCGGATCGTATACTTCTCCACCATCATTTTTCTCCATCCTTTCTCAAATTAATGCTAGTTTTTCCAATATTTTCAGAAATATGTATTGACAGAATCCATTTCATGCCCTAAAATAAATTCGTATGTTTCGTTAGATCGTCCGTGTCCGGCTCTAACGAACTGGAAATCGAATTATAAAAATCGAAATACATTGATATCGGAGGTGGACAAATTGGCTAATATCAAATCTGCAAAGAAAAGAATTTTAGTAAACGAAACAAAAGCTGCTAGAAACAAAGCAATCAAGTCTAAAGTAAAAACTTGCGTAAAGAAAGTTGAAACAGCTGTAGCTAACAAAGATGCCGCTGCTGCTGCAGACGCATTAAAAGTTGCAATCGTTGAAATCAACAAAGCTGGAAGCAAGGGTGTTTACCACAAAAACACATGCTCTAGAAAGATTTCTCGTCTGACAAAAGCTGTTAACGGAATTGCTTAATAATAGAGATTAAACTCGAGTTGCAAATTTTTCAGCCCGGATCATCCCGTCAATGATCCGGGCTTTTTGTTATAAACGCAACCATAAAATCCGTAACAAAAAGGATATGGCTGACGCCATATCCTTCTATATGTATCGTATTCTTACAGATCTGATTAGTTGTTGATCAGTTTGTCTTCTCCGTTCCAGCTGTAAAGCTTTCTGATCTCTGCTCCGACTTTCTCTGATGGATGCTCTGCAGCAAGCTTTCTCATTGCTTTGAAGTGTACCTGACGTCCTGCTGGAGACATGTCTACTAAGAACTCTTTTGCGAATGTTCCGTCCTGAATGTCTGTCAGGATCTGTTTCATAGCTTTCTTTGTATCTTCTGTGATGATCTTAGGTCCTGTGATGTAATCACCATATTCAGCTGTGTTAGAGATAGAGTATCTCATTCCAGCGAATCCTGACTGGTAGATCAGGTCTACGATCAGTTTCATCTCGTGGATACACTCGAAGTAAGCGTTTCTTGGATCATATCCAGCTTCGCAAAGTGTCTCGAAACCAGCCTGCATAAGTGCACATACACCACCGCAAAGTACTGCCTGCTCACCGAAGAGGTCTGTCTCTGTCTCTGTTCTGTATGTAGTCTCAAGAAGTCCGGCTCTTGCTCCACCGATTGCAAGACCATAAGCAAGTGCACGATCCCATGCTTTTCCTGTAGCATCCTGCTCTACAGCGATCAGGCAAGGTGTTCCTTTTCCAGCCTGGTACTCACTTCTTACTGTATGTCCTGGTGCCTTAGGAGCGATCATTGTTACGTCTACATTCTTTGGTGGTTTGATACATCCGAAGTGAATGTTGAAACCATGAGCGAACATTAACATGTTACCTTCTTCAAGGTTTGGCTCGATGTCTTTCTTGTACATATCTGCCTGTAATTCATCGTTGATCAGGATCATGATGATGTCAGCCTGTTTTGCTGCTTCTGCTGCTGTGTATACTTTAAATCCCTGAGCTTCAGCTTTTGCCCATGATTTACTTCCTTCGTACAGACCGATGATAACATCGCATCCGGACTCTTTTAAGTTCAGAGCATGTGCATGTCCCTGGCTACCATAACCGATGATAGCGATCTTCTGTCCTTCTAATACTGATAAATTACAATCTTCCTGATAAAAAATTCTTGCTGCCATTTTAGCATACCTCCTAAAAAATAAATGATTTTTTATTTTCTTAAACAAGGGGTCGCCCTTCCACCGGGCTCGTCTCTGTTTAATGTCTGATTAAAATGTGTTACGGTTTGTCCATTATAATATATCCATTATAATGTGTTGATGTTTCCTTCCTGATCAATGACTGTTACATCCTTGATTCCTCTCTGCAGTCCGGTGATACCCGTTCTTGCAAGTTCCAGAATCTCGTAACCTTCCAGAAGTTCCAGAAACGCATCTACTTTTGAACCATTTCCTGTCAGTTCCACCATCAGGGAATCCTTCTCTACATCAACAATCTTCGCGCGGAATATATCCGCCACAGATATGATCTCCGTTCTCTCCGTCTTATTCGCACGAACCTTCACCATGATCAATTCACGATATACCGAATCTTCCGGATCAAGTACTTTGATCTCAATGACATCTTCCAGCTTTCTGACCTGCTTCTCGATCTGTGATAAAATCAACTCGTCTCCACTGGCTACAATGGTAATTCTGGTAAATCTCGGATCTGCCGTAACTCCTGCAGTAATGCTGTCGATACTATATCCACGTCTGCTGAACAGTCCGGATACGCGGCTTAAAACACCGGGATTATTGTCTACCAATAATGAAAAAACTCTTTGCATATTGCACCTCTTTTCTATCGTTTATAAAAAACAGAGTGCGTTCTGTTTTTTTATAATAACAACAACTTCTTCTTTTGTCAAGTATTGCCACCCATATTTTTACAATTTTCTTCCGGGTATCATTTCAGGATAATCCCTGCAATGTCTTCCGGTGTCTCTGCGATGCACACTGCGCCTGCTTTTTCCAGTTCTTCACGGTCACCGAAACCATATAACACGCCCATACAGTCAAGGCCTTCTTTCTTTGCTCCAAGGACATCATGCTCGCGGTCACCGATCATCAGGATCTTATGTTTATCCGTTACCTGGCAGGTATCGATCAGATATTCTATTACCTCTGCCTTACTGCCTCTTCCGCCATCCAGTTCCATGCCGGCCACATATTCAAAATATTCTTCCAGGCCAAAATGTTCTATGATCCTTCTCGCATACACCTCCGGTTTGGATGTTGCAACAAAGAGTCGTTTTCCTGCTGCCTTTAATGCCTTTAACGATTCCTCAAATCCATCATACACGGAACACTCGAAAATCCCTGTATCCTGATAGTATTCTCTGTAATACTCTACGCCCAGCCAGCTTTTCTTCTCATCGAATCCATAAAACCTTGCAAATGAATCCGTAAGCGGCGGCCCGATAAATTTATACAATTTTTTCCGGTCTGTCTCTTCGATTCCGAACTTCTTCAGCGCATACATCACCGAATTCGTAATTCCCGGCGATGAATCAATGATCGTTCCATCCAGATCAAAGAAACAGATGTCATACGTTTTATCCAGCTTTTCTTTTTCCATACCTCTCTCCCTTAACCACAAAAAATCTGTCACCGGCAGCCTCTTTCAACCACTTAGCAACGTAAAAATACCGGAGCTCCCATCTGCGTTTTCACACATCCGGCACACCCCGGTATTATTATAACCGCTCCGTCTATATTTTTGCAAACCGTATCATCCATAAAACCAGAAGATGCACCGGATAAAATCCGTAGAAAAACCATTTTTCCCATCCGTACACCTTTCTTTTCTTCTCTTTGTCATACACGCACTGTATCACAACTCCCGATACCACCAGACCAATACAAGCACATACAGAATGTACGAGGGCATTTCCCAGTCCGTAATCCCGCTCGTACGACAACAGATTCAAAAAGAGAAATAGTCCGGCCGCCTTTCCATACGCCAGCGTCACCTTCTTCCTGTCTCCATACGCATCTGCAAACAGGATCGTGAACACAGGCGCCAGAAGTGCCCAGTCCGTCCAGAGCGAACAGACGACCAGCACGCACAGCCATATCGTTCTCTCGCCTTTATTTTTCACATGGTCTTTGATCCATATCACACCAAGGCACAAGAGCAGGCTGAACATCATATTCAGGTTCGTCTGCTTCAATGCCAGCATAAACGGGAGTTGCGAAAGCACACCGAACACCAGCAGACGCAGTGCATATTTCTTCACGGATCGGGTATAGCGATACCCTTCCACAAGAAAATAACACATGGTAACCGCAGTAAAATATCCGATATCAATCATGACCTCCTGTGCGGTACTGCCTTCTTTTAAAAATATATAGGCAAAATGATTGCAGAACATTGCTGCCATTGCCAGATATTTTACTGCGTTTCTACTCATACATCTCTCTCCCAAACTCCAAACCGGTCTTTCATTTTCTTTCCCGTTTTTATTCTTCTATATTCCGGATAAATCCGATATAGGTTGCTCCAAAATATACCGCATATACACCAAAGAACAACACAAATGAAATTGCAAAATACTGCAATACCGGTGTACTGACTCCGGTATAGAAGTTAAATCTTGCTCCCATATACACCGCTATGATCCCGCTGATCACTGCCGAAAAGATTGCCGGACACAGATAATATCCGAATAACTGCCGGAATACTGTCCGGTGGATCTCGCGTCTTCCGAGGCCAATCTTAGAAAGCACCTGGTAACGGAAACGATATTTGGCCGAATCACTCAGCTGCTGCACCGATAACACCGTCAGAGCGATACACAGGAACACAAGCCCGATATACATGCACGGAAATGTGATACAGCTCAGCATATACCGGATCTCAACCGATGCATTTTCCCGCACAAGATTTACCGCATCATATGTGACAATGGTATCCGTACCGTAACATACATTTTCATCATCCTCTTCCATGTGTGTATGACCGGCATAATCATGTTTATCTGACAGATCATCCAGCTTATTCTGCAGGTCATCCGGTACTTTTTTCTTCACACTTACCGCAAGTTCCGAATAGTACGGTGTCATCTGCTGTATCCGTTCATCCGGCACAACGATGATATAATCACCGCCGTTATGTCCGTCCTGTGAAAATGATTCGGTGCAGATCTTTCTGCAGGTCAGTGTCTCTCCCTGATCCTGAACCTTTACTTCCTTCGTAAAATCTCCGGTTTCTTTATATACCCTCTTTTTCATCTGAAGGATATATTCATTTTTTCCAAGCGCTTCCTGAGGATATCCAAGCATTTTTCTCAGATGATTATAATCGCTCAGTCCCATATATGTATCGTATCTGCAATACACAGCATCACCGGCACCTTTACGGATCTTCTTTTCATCTGGTGTTCCATCTTGTCTGCGGTATTCATCTCCAAAATACTGCAAATGCGTATACAGCCATGTATTCATAACATTTGTATGATTTTCATAAATGCGGTATACACAGGAATCCTTTACACCCGCTTCTTTTTTGACAATTTTCAGTTCTTTTGCGAAATCATATTCCGGATTCTGACTGTTCACCTGTACATCGAACGGGAATTTCATCTCTAATACCTGATTCTGCCAGTCAGTGAACATTAAAGCAACCGAGCAGCCCAGAAATGCGATCATAAAAAGCACCGTAAGCGTTCCCATGGTAAACCGCATCGTCTTTAATTTGGATGCAAACTGACGGAACAGGAACAGATTCTGACCATGGTAGATTGCATTTCCTTTTTTCTTCACATAGCAGATGATCCACGCAGAAAGTCCTGTATAGAATATATAGATCGAAAGAAACAATCCCATCAGAAATCCCGCAGCCGCACCAACCGACTGCACATTTCCACTCAGTATCCAGATACCGAATGCGACGATGATAACAATCGACAACGGCAGAAGTAACCGCTTTATCTTTTCGTTCTTTTCTCTCAGTTCTTCATTCTTCTGGTTCTCACTCATCAGATCATGAATATTCATCTTACGGAATCTCCGTCCGCACCGGAATAATGCCAGCAGATAACATCCCGCAAAACAGCACACCGTCATAAGAAGACAATACCTGTTGAATTCCAGATGCGGTCTCAGTTCGACCTGTACAACACTGTAAAGAATCACAAGCAGTACCTGCTGAAGCAGCAGCCCCAGTCCCAGCCCCATCACAAAGGAACATACACCGAGCATCAGATTTTCCTTCATATAAAGCCGGGATACTTCTTTTTTCTTCATCCCGATCAGCAGGTAGATACCGAATTCACGGCTTCTTTTTTCCAGCATGAACCGCACCATATAATTGATCAGCCATGCAACGATCAGTACAATAAAGAATGTGGCAATACCGATCATTGCTGCCATTATCGTTGCCATTTCATACATTCTCTGAAGATCTTTCGAAAAAATGATACTGTTAAATGCAAACATCAAGGATACCACAAATGTCATCGTCAGCACATATACCAGATAATCTCTGGCCGAACGTCTGACGTTACGCAATGCAAGCTTACTGAACATCTGACAGTTCACCTCCTGTCAGGGACAGTACATCCAGGATCTTATTCAGGAATTCCCGTCTTTCTTCCACTCCTCTTACCAGTTCATGAAAGATCTTTCCATCTTTTAAGAACAGGATACGGTTACAATAGCTGGCTGAAAACGCATCGTGTGTAACCATGAGGATCGTAGACTGCATATCGTGATTCATCTTGCGGAATGTTTCCAGCAGTGTCTGTGCCGCTTTGGAATCCAGCGCTCCGGTCGGCTCATCTGCAAGGATCAGTTTCGGATGATGGATCATGGCTCTGGCACAGGCACAGCGCTGCTTCTGGCCCCCGGATACCTGATACGGGAATTTGTCCCGGATTGTCTCGATATCAAGAAGCGTCAATATATCATCACATTTCTTCCGGATTTCCTTTTTATTCCTGCTGTGCAGAGTCATTGCCAGCACAATATTTTCCTCTATCGTGAGCGTATCTAACAGATTATAATCCTGAAATACAAATCCCAGATTGTCTTTCCGGAATTCCGACAGTGCATCTTCACCCAATTCCGTAATATCCGTATTCCCATAATATATATGCCCGGCCGTCACGCGGTCAATCGTAGACAGCATATTCAGAAGCGTTGTCTTTCCGGACCCCGATGCTCCCATGATTCCCACAAATTCTCCTTTTTGGACACAAAAGCTTACCCTGTCTACCGCTTTGGTGATGTTCGTATCACTTCCGTAATATTTTTCCACGTCACACACCCGGATCTCTCCATCCGGGACTCTTTCTCTTTTCTCACCTGTCTTAGCCGACTCTTTTTTTCTTCTCATCTATCTCATCCTTTCTGGTCTTTTGTTTTTCGTCCTGTATTTTTCTTTACGTCTCTACTTTACTCGTCTGGACCAGAAAGTTGTATTGATGCATCTTTCAGTTATCTTACATTTTTGAAAGATAACTGCTGATCGGAAATGTAAGGATCATCTTCGTTCCTTCTCCTGGAACAGCTTCTGCCTCGATGGCTATTCCAAGCTTTTCGCACAGCCGTCTGCACAGATACAGTCCCATGCCCGTAGATTTCTTTCCGTTTCTTCCATTAGAACCGGTAAAGCCTTTTTCAAAAATTCTGGATATCTCTTCTTCCCGGATTCCGGTTCCGTTATCTTCTACGATCAGCCGAACACCGTGTCCATACGTTTCCGTGTAAAAGCGGATATACGGATGAATCTCCGCTTTTTCACTTTTGTACTTCACACTGTTCAGAACAAGCTGGTTCAGTATGAAAAGAATCCACTTCTTATCTGTATATACAGGGTCCGGGCAATCTACTTCCCCGCGCACCCCGCTGCTGATCAGATAATACTTATTCTTCATAAGAATTTCCGAAGCTGCTTTTCCAAGATCCGTCTCTTCGATCATATAGTCTTTATATACGTTTTCCATTCTCGCATAATACAGAACCATATCGACATTATTTTCAATCCTTTGATTTTCAAGGGCGATCTGTCTGGTCACTTCATCTTTGTGATTTTCACAGGCAAGCTGGATACTGGTGATCGGTGCTTTGATCTCATGTACCCAGCTTTCTATATAATCCTGATAATCTTTTCTTTCATCTTCGATCTCACGGATCCGTTCAATCACAGATTTATTGGAAGTCCGTATCAGTTCCCGGTATATCCTGTCTTCCAGATATGGAGAAGGCGGCAGCAGTTCTCCCAGCAGATATCTCTGATCTATATTTTCCATAATGTGTTCCGCTTTTTCAAAATATTTCTTTCTCCGGTAATAGCCGGTTCCAATCCAAAATCCGAGAATGATCCACCAGAAAATCAGGATCAGTGCAGCAGCATTCCTGTTATACTTTGTAATATAGAAGAAACCCATCATCAGCATCATACACAGAACGTGCAGCAGACACATCAACATCTTATCTTTTATGTATTCAGAAAATCTCATATCCGATACCCCATTCCACGTTTTGTCTCGATGAAATCCGTCACCCCGATCTCAGCAAGCTTTCCTCTGAGTCTTGTAACATTCACGCTTAACGTATTGTCATCAATGAATACTTCATTATCCCACAAATACTCGATCATATCCAGTCTCGGAACAATCTCTCCCTTTTTCTGATACAACAGGTGCAGAATCTTCAGCTCATTCTTGGTAAGATCCACCCTCTTACCGGCATGTTCGATGTAACCTCCCGCAAGATTCAGGGTCACTTCCTTATATTCAAGGCAAAGCGCATTATTCCTTTGTTTTCCGGCATTTCTGTTAGTAGTTCTTTTTAATACCACTCCTATTCTTGCCAGCAAAATCGGGGAATTGAACGGTTTTGTAATGTAATCATCTGCTCCCTTTAAAATACCGGTCAACTCATCCATGGAATCCGTCCGGCTGGTCAGAAATATAATCGGAATGTCTGTACGTTCCCTTAATTTTGTACAGATATCAAACCCACTTTCGCCCGGCAGATTCAGGTCCAGAAGCACCAGATCTAGTGCCGGTTCCATACTACATATCTGTCCTGCCACATTCTCGAATTCTTCAATGATCCTTACTTCATAAAATGCATTTTCCAAAAGCAGCTTCAATTCTTTCCGGATGCTTTTATCATCTTCTACAATTACAATCTGCATATTTTCTCCTTATGATTGTCTTCGTATAATCATACTGATAACTATACAGAGAGCTTGCCGCTGGCAGCTTCTCTTGCATACTTAGGTATACAAAACAGATCACGGAAAATGTGCTTTTTCCATTTCCCGCGATCCGTTTCTGTCATTATATATTCGGAAGGATTTCTTCAAGAATATCCTCCGGATTATTTTACAAGAAGTGATGTTCCTGTCATCTCTTCCGGCTGTTCCATACCCATTAATTCGATTAATGTAGGTGCGATATCAGCCAGACATCCGCCTTCTTTTAACTTGTAAGCAGGATCTGCATTTACAAGAACAAATGGTACCGGATTAGTTGTATGAGCTGTAAACGGCTCTTTTGTCTCTTCATCGATCATATACTCAGCATTTCCGTGGTCAGCACAGATGAACATCTGTCCGTCAGCTTCTTTTAATGCTTCGTAAGCCTTTCCTACACACTCATCTACTGCTTCGATTGCTTTTACAGCAGCTTCGATCACACCTGTATGACCTACCATATCAGGGTTTGCGAAGTTAATTACGATAACATCGTATTCATCAGACTTGATTGCTGCAACCAGTTTGTCGCACACTTCATATGCACTCATCTCTGGTTTTAAGTCATAAGTAGCAACCTTCGGAGATTTTACAAGGATTCTGTCTTCTCCTTCGTTTGGTTCTTCTACGCCGCCGTTAAAGAAGAATGTTACATGTGCATACTTCTCTGTCTCGGCGATACGCGCCTGTTTCTTGCCATTCTTTGCAAGGAATTCACCAAATGTATTGGTAATCTCTTCTTTTACGAATGCAACCTGTTTATTCTCGATCGTAGCATCATATTCTGTGAAGCATACGAATGTAGTCTTAATTCTATCTCCTCTTTCAAATCCGTCAAAGCTGTCGTCACAGAATGTTCTTGTGAGCTCTCTTGCTCTGTCAGGACGGAAGTTGAAGAATACTACGGAATCATTTTCTTTGATCGTTGCAACCGGAACGCCATCCTTTGTTACTACAAATGGTACTACGAACTCATCTGTTACATCTGCGTCATAAGAAGCCTGGATTCCTGCTGTTGCAGAAGCAGCCGTCTCTCCGTCACCTGCAGAAAGTGCCTTGTAAGCCTTTTCTACACGATCCCAGCGGTTATCACGGTCCATTGCATAATAACGTCCGGAAACGCTTGCAACTTCTCCTACGCCGATTTCTTTCATCTTAGCTTCTAACTGTTCTACATACTCTTTTCCGGAAGCCGGTGGTGTGTCACGGCCATCCAGGAAGCAGTGTACATATACTTTTTCCAGCCCCTGTCTCTTAGCCAGTTCCAGAAGACCGAAGATATGTCCGATGTGGCTGTGAACGCCTCCATCAGATACCAGTCCCATCAGGTGCAGTGCGGAATCATTCTTCTTCGCATTCTCACATGCAGCAAGAAGTGCCTTATTCTCAAAGAATACACCATCTTCAATTGCCTTTGTGATCTTTGTCAGTTCCTGATAAATGATACGTCCGGCACCCATGTTCATATGACCTACTTCTGAGTTACCCATCTGTCCGTCCGGAAGTCCTACTGCAAGTCCGCTGGCATTTCCTTTCACGCATGGATACTCTGACATCAGCTTATCCATAACAGGTGTCTTTGCCATAGCAATTGCATTACCTTCTGTCTTTTCGTTCAGTCCATAACCATCTAAGATCATAAGTACTGTTGGTTTCTTACTCATTCTTAATATCACCTTTCGTCTATATATCGTCTTAATATACCCCTTTATATCTTTTGGGATAGCACATTCATCTGTTAGTAATATCACTTTTACAGCACAAAACCGCAGGAAGCAGTCAAAACGAAAGCCTCCTGCGGCTGATATTACTTTTATCAACCCTTTAGCGTTAAGGCTGCAGGTTCTCAAAGTTATAAGTATATTCTTTTATACTTATTTTCTATTTGTAGTTTACGATCTTTCCGAAATCAGCTTTCAGAGATGCTCCACCTACAAGACCGCCGTCGATATCAGCCTGAGCAAATAACTCTGCTGCATTTCCGGCATTTACAGATCCACCGTACTGGATACGGATAGCTTCTGCTGTAGCTTCATCATATACTTCAGCGATGCATGCACGGATACCAGCACAAACTTCTTCAGCCTGCTCTGTAGTAGCTGTCTTACCTGTTCCGATAGCCCAGATTGGCTCGTAAGCGATTACTGCTGTCTTAGCCTGATCAGCTGTTACATTCTGGAATCCTACTTTCACCTGCTGACGGATGAAGTCCATTGTTACGCCCTGTTCTCTCTGCTCCAGAGTCTCTCCACAGCACATGATTGGTGTAATACCATGCTCGAAAGCTTTCAGCATTTTCTTATTTACTGTCTCGTTTGTCTCCGCGAAGTATTCTCTTCTTTCAGAGTGTCCAAGAACAACGTATTTTACTCCTGCATCTGTAAGCATAGCCGGAGAGATCTCTCCTGTGTATGCTCCGCTTTCTTCAAAATACATATTCTCAGCGCCAACCTGGATGTTGGTTTCCTTTACAGCTTCTGCTACAGGGATAATGTCGATTGCAGGTACGCAGAATACTACGTCTACATCTTCATTTGCCACTAATGGTTTTAATTCTTCAACTAAAGCTACTGCTTCACTTGGAGTTTTGTTCATTTTCCAGTTTCCGGCTACAATTTTCTTTCTTGCCATTGTTCCAAATCTCCTTAATCATTTGTCGTCACTTTATTTGTCGTTGGCTGCTGCTACTCCTGGCAGTTCTTTTCCTTCAAGGAATTCCAGAGAAGCTCCACCACCTGTTGAGATGTGTGTCATCTTATCTCCATATCCTAACTGGTTAACAGCTGCTGCAGAGTCTCCTCCACCGATGATTGTTACGGCTTCTGTATCTGCAAGTGCTTTTGCTACAGCTTCAGTTCCTGCTGCAAATTTAGGCATCTCGAAGCATCCCATTGGTCCGTTCCATACAACTGTCTTAGCATCTTTTACTGCATCGCAGAAAATCTTAGCTGTCTCTGGTCCGATGTCAAGACCTTCCCAGCCTTCCGGAATCTCGCCGGCTTTTACTACCTGTGTATTCGCATCATTAGAGAAATCATCTCCGATCACGTTATCTACAGGAAGGAGAAGTTTTACACCTTTTGCTTTTGCTTTCTCGATCATGTCAAGTGCATACTGGCAGTAATCTTCTTCCAGAAGAGATTTTCCAACTGTTCCGCCCTGTGCTTTTGCGAATGTATAAGCCATTCCTCCACCAATGATCAAAGTATCTACTTTGTCAAGAAGGTTCTCAATTACAGAAATCTTACTTGAAACTTTTGCTCCACCAAGGATTGCTACGAATGGTCTTTCCGGATTGTTGACTGCATTTCCGAGGAAATCAATTTCTTTCTGCATAAGGTATCCAACAACTGCTGTATCTACGTATTTTGTAACACCTACGTTTGAGCAGTGTGCACGATGTGCTGTACCGAACGCATCGTTAACGAATACATCACAAAGAGAAGCAAGGTCTTTGCTGAATGCATCTTCATTCTTTGTCTCTTCTGCTCTGTAACGAGTGTTTTCAAGGAGGATTACATCTCCATCTTTCATCTCAGCTACTGCTGCTTTCGCATTTTCTCCGACTACTTCTGCGTCAGCTGCGAATTTTACTTCCTGTCCGAGAAGTTCAGAAAGACGAACTGCTACAGGAGCAAGAGATAATTCTGGAACCGGCTGTCCCTTTGGTTTTCCAAGATGTGAACAAAGGATAACCTTTCCGCCATCAGCGATTAATTTTTTGATTGTAGGAAGTGCTGCAACAAGACGGTTCTCGTCTGTGATCTTTCCATCAATAAGTGGAACGTTGAAGTCACATCTTACAAGCACTTTTTTCCCTTTTACGTTAATGTCGTCTACAGATTTTTTGTTAAGCATAATACTGCCTCCTGGTTATATATTTTATAACATTATATCAGGGATTCTGCCGCCGGCAGCTGCCCTGTATACCTCGTCATAAGTTCAAAAAAGGTCCGGTCCAATAAGACCGGACCCTTTGTGAGTCTTAATTCATGTTCTGAATTATGCTAATTCAGAGAAGTATTTGATTGTTCTTACCATCTGGCTTGTGTATGAGTTCTCATTGTCATACCAAGAAACAACCTGAACCTCTGTAGTTCCATTTTCCAGTGGAAGTACCATTGTCTGAGTAGCATCGAATAATGAACCATATCTCATTCCAACGATATCGCTAGATACGATTTCATCTGTGTTGTATCCGAAGGACTCTGTAGAAGCTGCTTTCATAGCTGCGTTGATTTCATCAACTGTTACATGTCCTTTAACAACTGCTGTAAGGATTGTTGTAGATCCTGTAGGTGTTGGTACACGCTGAGCAGATCCGATTAACTTTCCGTTCAGTTCTGGGATAACAAGTCCGATTGCTTTTGCAGCACCTGTGCTGTTAGGTACGATGTTAACTGCAGCTGCACGAGATCTTCTGAGGTCACCTTTTCTCTGTGGTCCGTCAAGAGTCATCTGATCTCCTGTGTAAGCATGGATTGTGCACATGATACCAGACTCGATTGGTGCAAGGTCGTTAAGAGCTTTTGCCATTGGAGCCAGGCAGTTTGTTGTACAAGAAGCTGCAGAAATTACTGTATCTTCTGGTTTCAGTGTTTCGTGGTTTACATTATATACGATAGTTGGCAGGTCGTTTCCAGCTGGTGCGGAAATAACAACTTTTCTTGCTCCTGCTTTGATATGAGCAGATGCTTTTTCTTTAGATGTATAGAATCCTGTACACTCCAGAACTACGTCTACACCGATTTCTCCCCAAGGAAGTTCTTCAGCGTTAGCCTTAGCATAGATTTTGATCTCTTTTCCGTCAACGATGATAGAATCATCTGTTGCTTCTACAGTATCAGCTAAAGCATATTTTCCCTGTGAAGAATCATATTTTAACAGGTGAGCAAGCATCTTAGGAGATGTTAAGTCGTTGATTGCTACAACTTCATATCCTTCTGCTCCGAACATCTGTCTGAATGCAAGACGTCCAATACGTCCAAATCCATTAATCGCTACTTTTACTGCCATGATTAATTCCTCCTAAAGTTTGTTTATTAACTACTTATGCAGTCTACATTGTGAAATCTTTCCCAAGCCCTTTAGAAGCTCTATCAAGACCTCTCAACTGCTAATAATTGTACTTTATCTGATACAAAATTTCAAGAGGTTTTCCTATTTTTATATAAGTTGCTTAAAAACAGGCTTTTGTTTCGAAAATTCTGTATAATATTTAAAACCACAGGCTTTCAAAATCTCCTCTACTCTCGAAAAATCATATGCTATATGTTCCGGCTTGTGTGCATCCGCACCGATCGTAATGATCTCACCGCCAAGTTTCCGGTAACGTTTTAATATATCCGGGTGAGGGTGGGCGAACGGAAGTCCGTATTTTAATCCCGCCGCATTTACTTCCAGACCTTTTTCCTTTTCGATCAATAGTTTTAAAATCTCATCTATAATATCCGAAAATTCTGCATAAGAATACTCTTTTTTTCTTGTCTTTCCATACCTTACGACGTAATCCAGATGTCCCAGCGTCTGAAAGCAGTCAAATGTTTTTACATTTTCCAGTGTCGTCTCCATCATCAGACGGTACGCTTCCTTGTCCGTACGATCTGCAAAAAGCTTTTCTGCCGCAGGATCAGTATAAACCAGGTTTCCGCCGGCATCCTTCTTATACGGGACATTGTGAACCGATCCGATTATAAAATCAAACGGATACTTCTTCGTCAGTTCTTCATAATACTCTTTCAGATATGTCCGAAGTCCCAGTTCTATCCCAATCCGGATATTTAATTTTCCTGCATATTCTTTCTGAAGTTCCTGCATCTCTGCAAAATAGGCATCTACATCAAAGATGCCTTCTTCGCCCCATTCCAGATCATCTTTGTCAAAATGATCCGTAAAGCAAATGGTTTTCAGCCCTCTTCTGACTGCCTCATCCGCCATATCACGTGGACAGGCTTCCGAATCTGTTGAAAACCTTGTATGCATATGCACATCTGCCTGTATCATAACTTGTTCCTCTTTATATCAAAGCATGCAAGAAAAGCTGCCAGTGGCAGGTTTTCTGTATTTTGTATTTCTTCCATATTCGTTCTATTTTCCGCCTATTTATCAGCAATGATCGTTCCGCCGCCAAGTACGTATTCGCCATCATACAATACAACGGCCTGTCCCGGTGTAATCGCTCTCTGCGGTTCTTCAAATGTACAGAGAATCTCGTCTTCGCCCGTCTTTTCCACAGTGCACCATGCGCCTCTGTGATTATAGCGGATCTTTGCCCATACTCTTTTCGGCTCTGTCAGATCTTCTACCGTCATGAAATTCACCTGATCCGCACGCACATAACGGGACATGGATTCTTCATTCGATCCCACTACGACTTCATTTGTCTCCGGACGGATCTCCAGCACGAACACCGGATGACCGAGGGATAAGCCCAGTCCTTTCCGCTGTCCCACCGTATAATGAATGATTCCTTTGTGCTTTCCGACAACGGTTCCGTCAGAAAGGACAAAATTACCCGGCGTGATCTTCGCATCCGAATTTTCCTCTATATAAGAAGCATAATCCCCGTCCGATACAAAGCAGATATCCTGACTGTCCGGCTTATGCGCAACCAGAAGACCGATCTCATCTGCCATTGCACGGATCTGATCCTTGGTATATTCTCCGACCGGCATCAGTGTCCTGGAAAGCTGGTCCTGCGTAAGGTTATAAAGTGCATATGTCTGATCTTTTGCCGCAGTTGCCGAATTCCGGATCGCATATCTTCCGTTCGGAAGCTGCTCTACTCTGGCATAATGTCCGGTCGCAATGTATTCTGCACCAATATCAAGGCTTCTCTTTAGCAGAGATTCCCACTTCACATAGCGGTTGCAGGCAATACACGGGTTCGGTGTTCTGCCATGCAGATAATCATCGATAAAGTAGTCAATGACATTTTCTTTAAATTCTTTCTTAAAATTCATGACATAATACGGAATATCCAGTGCTGCTGCCACTCTTCTGGCATCATCCACTGCGCTTAGACCACAACAGCCGCCATGTTCTTCCATCGCGGCTTCCTCTTCATCCTGCCAGATCTGCATTGTGACTCCGATCACATCATATCCCTGATTTTTTAAAAGCCAGGCTGCCACGGAGGAGTCAACCCCTCCGGACATCCCGACTACAACTTTTTTCTTTTCCATATAAAGTTCTCCGGCTTAATATTCTTCCTCTTCTGCCTCTTCACCTTCGTGAATATCAGACTTCGGTTTCTTGAGTCCTTCAATCTTGATATCATGCTTTTCTGCATAATCCCATAAAGCTGCGTGGATTGCTTCCTCTGCAAGCAGTGAGCAGTGTACTTTTACCGGCGGAAGTCCATCCAGAGCTTCCATAACTGCCTTATTTGTAACTTCCATTGCTTCCTGGATTGTCTTTCCTTTTACCATCTCGGTTGCCATACTGCTGGTTGCAACTGCTGCACCGCATCCGAATGTTTTGAATTTTACATTCTGGATGATCTGATTGTCGTCGATATCAAGGTAAATTCTCATGATATCTCCACATTTTGCATTTCCTACGGTTCCAACGCCACTGGCGTTTTCAATCTCTCCTACATTTCTTGGATGTTCAAAATGATCCATTACTTTTTCTGAATACATATCTTAATTACTCCTTTTTTGTCTTTTTATCTAAATGTTTTGTATAAATGCGTTTCCAAATCTGTTTCTAAGTCTGCTCTGTGCACAGTCCAGATTATTTTTCGCTCTGTTTTTTCTGCTTTTTAATAAAATCTTCATACAGCGGAGACATTTCTCTTAAGTGTGCAACGATCTCTTTCAGATTGTCTACAACATAATCGATGTCTTCTTTTTCAATCTCTTCGTTCAGTGTCAGTCTCAGTGATCCGTGAGCGATCTCGTGAGGCAGACCGATTGCAAGCAGTACATGAGACGGGTCTAATGATCCGGATGTACATGCAGATCCGCTTGAACCGCAGATTCCTTTCATGTCAAGCTTAATCAGAAGGGATTCTCCTTCTACAAACTGGAAGCTGAAGTTCGCATTGTTCGGAAGACGGTCTGTTCTGTGTCCGTTCAGGCGGCAATATGGAATCTCATTCAGTACTCTGTCGATCAGATAATCTCTGACTTCTCTTTCTTTTGTTGTTCTTTCTTCCATGCTGGCTGCTGCACGTTTTGCTGCTGTTCCGATTCCCACGATTCCAGGAACGTTCTCTGTACCTGCACGACGTTTTCTCTCCTGTGCTCCACCGTGAATGAATGAACGGATCTTTACACCTGTACGGATGTACATGATTCCGATTCCCTTTGGTCCGTTGAACTTATGTCCGCTGGCACTTAACATGTCAATGTGACATTCATCTACATTAATCGGAAGCTGTCCGAAAGCCTGTACTGCATCTGTATGGAACAGAATGCCGTGCTCGTGAGCAATCTCACCAATCTCTTTGATCGGCTGGATCGTACCGATCTCGTTATTTGCAAACATAACAGAGATCAGAATCGTTGTCGGGCGGATTGCTGCCTTTAAATCATCCAGTTTTACTTTTCCGTCTTCATCAACATCCAGGTAAGTTACCTCGAATCCTCGTTTCTCAAGGTACTCTGCTGTATGAAGGATTGCGTGGTGCTCAATCTTTGTTGTAATGATGTGGTTTCCTTTATTTGCATAAGCTTCTGCTGTTGCTTTTAATGCCCAGTTGTCAGATTCTGATCCGCCGCCTGTGAAATAAATCTCATTTGACTTTGCACCGATCATCTCTGCGATCGCATCTCTCTGTTTGTTAATGACTTCTTTGTTTGCAGCTGCAAAGCTGTAGACGCTGGATGGATTTCCAAAATGCTCTGTGAAATACGGAAGCATTGCTTCTACAACTTCCGGCGCTGTCTTTGTTGTTGCTGCATTATCAAGATATAATAATTTACTCATTTTATCTCCTCCATTTTCTTTGTATATTCTGTAATATTTTCTTTTATCAGAATTCTTATCTGCCGATTACTGGCTGCACTTGGGATTCTCACATTCACCGTCCGGATTGATGCTTTTGCTCTCCCGGATCAGTTCATCCAGCATGATCTGATTCACCGCGTCATTGATACTGTCGTTGATCTTCTGCCATACGTATTTTGTCACACATCCGTCCGATGCCATGCATCCTTCTCCTGTTGTGGTGTCAAATGCCGCACACTTAACCGGCTCCAGACTTCCCTCCAGTGCCCTTAAGATATCTCCGACAGAGATTTCCGACGGCTTCTTCTCCAGTACATATCCGCCAGAGGCTCCACGAATACTTTTCACCAGCCCGGCTTTTTTCAGAAGTGCTACAAGCTGTTCCAGATAGCGTTCCGAAATCCCCTGTCTTGCAGCCACGCTGCCGATCGACACCGGTTCTTTCTCACTGTATCTGGCAAGATCTATCATGGCACGCAGTCCATATTTCCCCTTCGTGGAAAGTTTCATCTTATCACCTCTTTTTAATCCCCAGTATTTTACTAGGATTTTTTACTCCTGTAGAATATCACTGCTTTTTGGTTCTGTCAAGCACTATTCCCGAATAACTTATAAAGATACAATCCTGTCGCAAAAAGGAGTCCCTCATGTCCAGAAAACAAACTCTTATCCGTGGGACAGCAGTCCTTACCGCCACCAGTCTGACTACCCGCTTTATGGGATTTTTCTACCGCATGTTCCTGAGTCATACCTTCGGAGAAGAAAATGTAGGGCTGTATCAGCTCGTCTTTCCGGTCTATGCGCTCGGCATCTCTCTTTCCTGTGCCGGAATGGAGCTGGCCCTGTCCAGATGTGTCGCCAGGGAAGCTGCCGCCGGCCGGCCACAGAAAGCACGGGAACTATTAAAAACAAGCCTGCTCATTTCTTTTGCTGTTTCCTGCATGATCACCATATTCATCCAATGGAATGCAGATACGATTGCACAGATTTTTCTTCATGATTCCCGATGCAAGGATCTTTTGATCTTATTATCTTACGCATTTCCATTTGCCTCTATTCACTGCTGCATCTGCGGATATTCACTTGGCTTAAAACAGACAAGAATTCCGGCTGTATCACAGCTTTTTGAACAGTCTTTCCGTATTCTGTCTGTATTTCTTATCTGTGTATACCGTTCCGGACACCGGCAGAATATCTCGATTGCATTTGCCGTAGCCGGTTTTTCACTTGGAGAGATCGCCGCTTCTTTTTACTGTCTGTATTCTATCCGGCGCTCCCGAAAGCAGTCAGCAAAAGAATGTGCAACAGCCTCACTCTCTCCTGCTTCTTTTTTCCTGCATTTCCGGACACTTTTTAGTCATGCTCTTCCGCTTACTGCAAGCCGCGTGCTCTTAAATATCCTGCAGAGTGTAGAAGCCGTCTCTATCCCGGTCAGTCTTCAATATTATGGGATGCCGGTGTCCCAGTCTCTGCAGACCTATGGAGTACTCACCGGGATGGCTCTTCCCTGCATTCTATTCCCCTCCGCAGTTACCAACGCCATTTCATCCATGCTTCTGCCGACGGTAGCCGAACTTCAGGAAATGAAAGACCGCCAGAAACTCCGTTCCATCATTTTGAAAATTACCTGCTCCTGCATTTTTCTTGGATGTTTTTGTTGTGCTGTCCTTCTGATATTTGGAGATTGGATTGGAAATTTTCTGTTCAAAAGCCCGCTCGCCGGAAGTTTCATCCTGACGCTTGCATGGATCTGTCCATTTCTCTATACCAACACGGTGCTTCTCAGCACGATCAACGGACTTGGAAAAACTACATATTCTTTTCTAATCAACCTTTTAAGTCTCTGTATACGGATCACCGGGGTCTTCCTGTTCATCCCGGCCGCCGGAATCAGTGGATATCTCGCCGGTCTGCTGATCAGCCAGATCTTCCTGTTCCTGTGCTGTATCCTCCGGTTGTCGATCTATACCAGAAAGTGTTAAACAGCCAAAAAAAGAACCGATACATGATATCAGCCAGATTTCCATGTATCAGTTCTTTTATTTTATATTTCGCTTTTCTTTTTTATCCCATTTTTATCCCGTGCATCGCCTTTTTCTTTATAGCGTCTTCAAAAACAGGCTCACAATCACAGGATTCACATAGCACTCCGTTATAATTCCCATTATCAGTAACAGACCAAACTGGATACTTCTCCCCGTATCCCATCTGACCATTGGATATTCCAGCACATACCGGAACAACAAGATTCCAGCCATCGCATAGAAGATTCCCTGCGGTGCAAGAGCCGTAATGATGAGTACGATTCCTTTGAATCCCAGTTTTACGATCGCCGTACAGATCACCATACCAAAACAGAATCCAAGCCATACGGTTGCCAGCATCACTGCCGCTTTCCTATACCTCGTTCCCGCTGCCGCCAGAAGTATCATAAGCGGAGCCCCTCTGCTTTTCACCAGATACCATAAGTAGGATTCATATACGATGTCCGCCCTGTTGTATTGTTCCAGAAAATACTGATTCAGTATCCCGATATCCAGTACGTACTGCTTCATCCATAGATTCGCACTGCATATTCCAAGCAGGAAACCTGCCATTCCCGCCAAAAGCACATATCTTTGTTCACCCTGTATCCTCACACAACATTCTCCTTTTTTCGTTCAGATACGAACTGACCGGTGCATGTATACTGTTCTCCCGGCAGTTCCCAGATATTTCATTATATGTGCCATTCCGGCGGATATGCTTTCTCGTGTTTATCATCTTTTATCGTCTCATATCCATTCTACGCATTCTGTCCATGCAGATACTTCGACTCATACGCAAGGATCGCTGCCATCGTCTTGGAATCCTGGATCTTTCCTTCAAAGATCATCTGTTTTAATTCTTCCAGTTCATAAGCTTTTACATCTACAAATTCATCTTCGTCCAGATTCTGTTCTCCCGGAACCAGATTTCTCGCAACGAACACTTCAATTCTTTCATCACAGAACGCAACCGTTGTACGGATCGTAAGGATCCATTCCAGATTCTCAGAACTGTATCCCGTCTCTTCTTTCAGTTCTCTTGACGCACATACAACCCCTTCTTCCTCAGGATCATCCAGTTTACCTGCCGGAATCTCCAATGTATCTCTTTCCAGTGCATTCCGGTACTGCTTTACCATCAGAATCTTTCCGTCATCCATAACCGGAATGACCGCTGCTGCTCCGTCATGATGGATAAAATCCCATTCCTCTGTATTTCCATTGGAAAATTTCATATGATCTTTATATACTTTTAAAACTGTCCCCTGATATGCCAGGTCTCTTCCCATACGTTTTACGTCTTCACTCATCTTTTCTTCCTCCTGATTCTATTCCATACTTTGCATACTTTTGCATATAAAAAACCGGCTGACACATGATCAACCGGTTTCTGCCATTCATTTATCTTCTACTTGGCATAGTCTGTAACACGCGATTCACGGATTACATTGACTTTGATCTGTCCTGGATATTCTAATTCGAATTCAATCTGCTTCGCAATATCTCTGGCCAGTAATACCATATCTGCATCAGATACTTGTTCTGGAACTACCATAACACGAATCTCTCTACCTGCTTGAATTGCAAAAGATTTATCAACACCCTTGAACTGGTTGGTGATATCTTCTAATTGTTTTAACCTGTTTGTGTATGTTTCTAATGTTTCTCTTCTT
>URTM01000002.1 GCA_900550865.1 uncultured Dorea sp.
GTGCTTCAGAAGCTGTATTATTTACATCATTTTTCTTATTTACACCATCTAAGGACTTCATTGTTGGGAATAATAACACATCACGAATAGCCTGAGCATCTGTCAGCAGCATTACCAGTCTGTCAATTCCGTATCCGATTCCACCTGTTGGCGGCATACCGATCTCCAGTGCATTCAGGAAATCTTCATCTGTATGGTTCGCTTCTTCATCACCGGCTGCAAATGCTTCTTCCTGTGCTGCAAAACGTTCTCTCTGATCAATCGGGTCATTTAACTCTGAGTATGCATTACACATCTCACGTCCGTATACATATAACTCAAAACGCTCTACATAATTCGGGTCTTCCGGATTCTTCTTTGTCAGTGGTGAAATCTCGATTGGATGATCTGTTACAAATGTTGGCTGGATCATCTTTTCTTCACAGAACTCATCAAAGAAGAGGTTCAGGATGTCACCCTTCTTGTGACGTTCTTCATATTCTACATGATGCTCATCTGCTAATGCTTTGGCTTCTTCGTCTGTCTTAACTTCTGCAAAATCAACACCCGCATACTTCTTAACAGCGTCGATCATAGAAATTCTTTCGAATGGTTTTGCCATATCGATAACTGTTCCGTTGTAGCTGATAACTGCGCTTCCGCACACTTTTTCTGCAAGGTAACGGAACATACTCTCAGTCAGTTCCATCATTCCCTCATAGTCTGTATATGCCTGGTATAATTCCATCAGTGTGAATTCCGGGTTGTGACGTGTATCTACACCTTCATTACGGAATACTCGTCCGATCTCATATACTCTCTCAAGTCCTCCGACGATCAGTCTCTTCAGGTATAATTCCAGAGAAATACGAAGTTTTACATCTTCGTTCAGTGCATTGTAATGTGTCTCGAATGGTCTTGCTGCCGCTCCACCTGCATTGCTTACCAGCATTGGAGTCTCTACTTCCATGAATCCACGTCCGTCTAAGAAGTTACGGATCTCTTTGAGGATCTTAGAACGTTTGATAAATGTCTCTTTTGACTCTGGGTTCATGATCAGGTCTACATATCTCTGACGATAACGTGTATCTGTATCTGTTAATCCGTGGAACTTCTCCGGAAGGATCTGTAAGCTCTTAGAAAGAAGTGTCATCTTCTCTGCATGGATAGAGATCTCTCCTGTTCTTGTTCTGAAAGCAAATCCTTCTAATCCGAAAATGTCACCGATATCAGAACGTTTGAAATCTGCATAAGAGTCTGTTCCGATCGCATCTCTTGCAACATATACCTGGATGCTTCCCTGAAGATCCTGAATGTTACAGAAAGAAGCCTTACCCATAACTCTCTTGAACATCATACGTCCTGCGATAGATACATGAATCGGATTGGCATCCATGATGCTTCTTCTCTCTTCATAATCTTTCTTCAGAACCTCTTTTGCCTGCTCTTCATCCATTCCCTCTACGTCTGGTGTCTGGTGGTCTTTTAAAAGTTCTGCTTCATGTGCTTCATACAGGCTCTTCACTTCTAATGAGTGATGTGTCTGATCGAATTTTGTGATCTGAAACGGATCTTTTCCATTCTGCTGAAGGTCTGCTAATTTCTCACGTCGAACCTTTCTTAACTGGTTCACGTCCTGTTCCTGTCCGTTGTTCTGCTGCTTAGCCACTTTTTTATTCTCCTTCCTTATCCGAATTCAGACCTCCCGTGTGAGAGAGGCCTGAATCATGTATTCTGGTTATTCTTCGACGGATGTCCGTCTGTCTCTTATTTTATAATGAACGGCTGATATCCAGTACCTTGTACTCCATTACTCCAGCCTGCGTCTCTACAGTTACGACATCTCCGATCTGTTTTCCCATCAATGCCTGGCCAACCGGTGATTCATTGGAAATCTTTCCTTCCAGACTGTTCGCTTCTGTAGAACCAACCAGTTTGAATTCCATCTCTTCATCAAATGTGATGTCGAATACTTTTACCGTACATCCGATATTAATCTTATCAAAATCAACTTCGTCTTCTACTACAACTTCTGCATTCTTAAGAATTGCTTCCAGTTCTTCGATACGTGCTTCAATGTCTCTCTGTTCATCTTTTGCTGCATCGTACTCTGCATTCTCTGATAAGTCTCCCTGCTCTCTTGCTTCTTTGATCTTCTGGGCGATCTCTCTACGTTTTACAACCTTGAGGTTCTCAAGTTCATCTTCCAGTGCTTTTAAACCAGCATAAGTAAGTAATTTTTTCTTTGCTTCCATCTGTCTCCTGCTCCTTTTTTTGTTCCATATTACCCTGACATTTTTATGCCTGAATCATCTATCTGAATAATTAATCTGTCATAGAATAATGATACTTTCACAATTTCATTATTATACATAAATGCGTGTTTTATGTCAATCTTTTTATCACTTGCAAGTACCCGTTTTCCCTTTATTTTCAGCATTTCTATACATTATACGATTGCTTTGTCCAGAAGTACTTCCAGTTCCTCATAAGATTCCACCTGGTTGATCGCATCCCTGAGTTTTGCAGAACCCTTCATTCCTTTCGTATACCAGGCGACATGCTTACGCATCTCCCTGATTCCGATGAAGTCTCCTTTGAATTCAATCTGCAGTTTTGCATGTCTTAGCATCGTCTCTTTGATCTTCTCCGGAGTCGGTCTCGGCGGAACAACACCGGTTCTTTCGTATTCCTGAAGTTCATGGAATATCCATGGATTTCCCTGTGCACCTCTTCCGATCATCACACCGTCACAGCCCGTTTCTCTTCTCATCTGAAGCGCCTTTTCTCCTGAAGTTACATCTCCATTTCCGATCACCGGAATGGATACAGCCTCCTTGACCTGACGGATGATATCCCAGTCTGCTTTTCCGGAATAATATTGTTCTCTTGTCCGTCCGTGCACTGCAACCGCTGCACCTCCTGCATCTTCGATAATCTTTGCAATCTCCACAGCATTGATATTATCATCGTCGAATCCTTTTCTAATCTTCACCGTTACCGGCTTTTTAATTGCCTTTGATACTGCCGATACGATCTCATGTACCAGCTTTGGGTTCTTCATAAGTGCGGATCCCTCTCCATTCCGTACTACTTTTGGCACCGGACATCCCATATTAATATCCAGAATCTGAAATGGCAGTTCTTCTATCATCTTTGCCATCTCGCTCATAATCTTCGGATCAGATCCAAAAAGCTGCAATGACACCGGATACTCATCCGGATGGATCGCCAGTAATGCTTTTGTATTTTTATTCTTATATTGCAAAGCTTTTGCACTGATCATTTCCATGCAGAGAAGCCCTGCTCCCTGTTCTTTACATAAAAGTCTGAAAGGCAGATCCGTTACTCCCGCCATCGGTGCGAGTATATATGGATTTGCCAGATTAACATTCCCGATTTTCATTTTTCTACTCCTGTTAATTAATTTTAATTACTATTATCTTCTGTCCTGGTTATCCCTGAACAATTTACAAACATCTTCTATTTTCGATTATTCCAGGATACTTATCATTCTTCTCACAATTATACTTCATTTCCTGCAAGAAACACACAGCACTATATATCAGATAAGACCGCCCCGAATATTCATACACGAAGCTTTCTTGATATATAGTGCTGCATATTTCTTTGCAAGTCTACACTATCAACACTGTAGATTATTTATTTTTTTTATTCTTTTCGTAAATGAAGCGAAGTCCCTTTAACGTAAGTTGTGAATCATACACATCGATCATATCGGTCTCATTTGCAATTATCTTGCCAAGTCCGCCGGTTGCCACTACTTTCGCATCCGGATATCCGGATTCTTCTTTCATTCGTCTGATAATATATTCCGTCTGACCGATTTGTCCGTATACAAGACCGGCCTGCATTGCCGTAATTGTCTCTTTTGCAAGAATTGATTTCGGTTTGCGGATTTCTATTGCCGGAAGCATATCTGCCTCTCCCCAGAGAGACTGTGCCGAAGTCCGGATTCCCGGTGCGATCACACCGGCCTCAAATGTTCCGTCCGGACCGATCACGTCAAATGTTGTTGCTGTTCCAAAATCCACAACAATTGTTGGCCCTCCGTATAACGTATACGCACCGACTGCATCTACAATACGGTCCGGACCGACCTGTCTCGGATTCTCTGTAACAATACGGATTCCGGTCTTAATTCCCGCAGATACAACCACCGGCTTTACGTCAAAGTATTTGATGATCGCACTGCCAAGTGAATGCATCACATCCGGTACTACGGATGCAATGATCACTGCATTGATCTTAGAACTTTCAATCCCATGTCTTTCTACGAGTTCCTGTAAAGTAATTCCATATTCATCCGATGTTCTCGGCTGCTTTGTCTTCATACGGAATGTACCAAATAATTCTTCTTTGTCAAACACACCAAGTGTAATATTTGTGTTTCCTACATCGATTACAAGAAGCATCTTTCTCCTCCTGTTTTGTCTGCTGCCTTCTGGTTACTCTTCGCTGTTTATCTCTTCACCCAGGAAGAATACTTTATAATATAACTGCAATGCCTGCAGAAGATCCTGTTTCTCTCTCTGCAGCTGCTTGATCTTAAGCTGGCTTCCAATCTCATCGAACATCGGATCGAATTCCTCAGTCGATACCTCAAAGCATAATTCTCCATCTTCTTCGAACACCAGCGTAAGGATTCCCCCTACGTCATGCACATACAATACGCACATAATCTTCAGTTCATTCTTCACATCATCCGGAAGCTGTTCAAAATCCGGATTCAGATAATACTTTTCTTCATATGAATTAGCACCGCAAAGCACTACTTTTCCATCATACATATCCATATACTCCTCTAACTGATACCTCTCCGGCATAGATTTCTTTCTCTTTTCCATCCGGCGTTCTTACAATCAGTTCTCCGGTCTGATTGATGCCGATGGCATGTGCTTTATATTCATTTCCTGGTTCCAGGACCTTGACCTCCTGATCCCGGTTCACCAGCATGGAATTATAAAGTTCCTGTAAGCCCGACAGATCTTCCGTCTCAATAAAGATCTCATAGCATTTTTCAAAGCTCTTCATCACTGCTGCGATCAGCTCGGAGCGCTTTACACTCTTTCCAAGTTCCAGCTTAAGTGAGGAAGCCGTTGCCTTAATATCATCCGGAAATGTATCCTGATTCACATTGATCCCGGCACCGATCACAACATGATTGATATAGTCGATCTCCGTACTCATTTCCGTCAGGATACCGCAGATCTTCCGACCATTCACAACGATATCATTCGGCCACTTAATCTTCGTCTCAAGTCCTGTCACTTCCTGGATGCCTTCGGCCACAGCGATCGCCATAAGTAACGTAAGCTGTGGTGCCTTTACCGGCGGAATATCCGGATACAACAGGATCGTCATATAAATACTGCTTCCGGACGGTGATTTCCAGACACGGCCTCTGCGGCCTTTTCCTGCCACCTGCATATCTGCCACGAATAAAGTACCGTGAGCAGCCCCGTTATCTCCGGCTTCTTTGGCACGGTTATTGGTCGAGTCAATTTCATCGTAATATACGACATTTTTTCCTGCCCATTTTGTGTCTACAAGACTTTCAATCTCTGCCTTTGACATAACATCCGGACTTTCGATAAGGCGGTAGCCTTTGTTACGCACCGCCTCTATCTGATAGCCTTCCTTCTTAAGCTGATCGATCACTTTCCAGATGGCCGTTCTGGATACCTGGAACTGTTCGCACAGCTGCTGTCCGGAAATATATGTATCGCTTTCTTTTAACAAACGTAATATTTCTGATTTCATAATCTGTCTGATCTTGCCTACTCTCTTTCACCAAGTGTTGCCACCATGACAGCCTTGATCGTATGCATACGGTTCTCTGCCTCATCAAATACCTTTGACTGCGGAGACTCGAATACTTCATCTGTAACTTCCATATCGTCCAGGCCGAATTTGTCATGGATCTGTTTGCCGATCTTCGTCTTCAGATCATGGAATGCCGGCAGGCAGTGTAAGAAGATAGCCTGTTCTCCTGCATTTTCCATTACTTTCTTTGTCACCTTGTATGGAGACAGTTCACGGATACGTTCTTCCCATACTTCGTCCGGCTCACCCATGGATACCCATACATCCGTACAGATAACGTCTGCATCTTTGGTTCCGCTTTCGATATCTTCTGTCAGTGTGATGGTTGCTCCTGTCTCTTTTGCATATCCTTTGCAAGTCTCTACCAGTTCCTCATTCGGGAAATAGTTTTTAGATGTACATGCCACGAAATGCATACCTAATTTCGCACATGCGATCATCAGGGAGTTACCCATGTTGTATCTTGCATCGCCCATGTATACCAGTTTGATACCTTTCAGATGTCCGAAATGCTCACGGATCGTCAGCATATCTGCCAGCATCTGTGTCGGATGATACTCATTCGTCAGTCCATTCCATACCGGAACGCCTGCATATTTCGCCAGTTCCTCCACTATCTCCTGCCCAAATCCACGATACTCGATTCCATCGAACATTCTTCCGAGAACTCTTGCTGTATCTTCGATACTTTCTTTCTTCCCGATCTGTGAACCTGAAGGATCAAGGTAAGTCGTTCCCATCCCCATATCGTGAGCAGCTACTTCGAAAGAACAGCGGGTTCTGGTACTGGTCTTTTCAAAGATCAATGCCACATTCATTCCTCTGTATTTATCAACCGGAATTCCTTTTTTCTTCTTTTCCTTTAATTCTGCGGAAAGATCAAGCAGATATGTGATCTCTTCCGGTGTGAAATCTTTCAGTGTCAGGAAATTTCTGCCTTTTAAATCCATTGTTTTGTACCTCGCTTCTACTCTTTGACTTTTATCTTATGTCTTTAGTCTACTTTTCTTCTTTTTTATCATCTGCACCGATCTCTGTAATAGATTTTACCAACCCTGCAATGCCCTGGATCTCTGACGGGATGATGATCTTGGTTGCTTTTCCGTCTGCAGCTTTCGCAAATGCTTCCAGACTCTTCATTGTAAGAACAGCTTCGTCTGCGCCTGCTTCTTTCAGGAAACGGATACCGTCAGCATTTGCCTGCTGCACTTTCATGATGGCTTCTGCCTTACCTTCAGCCTCACGGATCGTGGCTTCTTTCTGTGCTTCTGCTTTCAGGATAGCCGCCTGCTTCTCAGCTTCCGCATCCAGAATTGCAGACTCTTTGTGACCTTCTGCCACAAGGATCGTAGACTTCTTCTCACCTTCTGCACGTAAGATTGCTTCACGGCGTTCACGCTCTGCCTTCATCTGCTTCTCCATCGCATCCTGGATGGCTGCCGGTGGGATGATGTTCTTAAGTTCTACACGATTTACCTTGATTCCCCAAGGATCGGTTGCCACATCAAGAGATGCTCTCATCTTCGTGTTGATCGTCTCTCTGGATGTCAGTGTCTGATCTAATTCCAGATCACCGATGATGTTACGAAGTGTCGTGGCTGTCAGGTTCTCGATTGCCATGATCGGATTCGCTACACCGTAGCAGAACATCTTCGGATCCGTGATCTGATAGAATACAACGGTATCAATTCTCATTGTTACGTTATCTTTTGTAATAACCGGCTGCGGTGCAAAATCCACTACCTGCTCTTTCAGATCCACTCTTCTTGCCACACGGTCAAAAATCGGGATCTTAAAGTGAAGTCCGGTTCCCCATGTTGCCTGATATGCCCCCAGCCTTTCAATAACCAGTGCCTGCGCCTGTCTGACTACCTTCACACAGGAAATCACCACACAGATAATAATCACTAATAAAATCAATCCAAAAATCATACCTTACTCCTCTCTGGCACGCACGATCAGTTTCACGCCCTGAATACCATTTACTACAACAACTGTGTTCTTTGGAATCTTTCCGTCCGGCTCATCCGTCTTAGCCGACCATATCTGACCGCAGATCTCTACCTGTCCTTTTGCCTTTATCGTATCAATATCTTCTGTCACCAGTGCATGCTGTCCGATCAGACTCTCTGCGTTCGTCTTCTGTCTCTCCTGATTGAAGTACTTCACCGCGACCGGTCTTGTCAGAATCAGAAGCAGAATGGAAACTATAACAAATACTCCGATCTGCACTCCCAGTCCAAAACCGACAAGTCCCGCACAGAATGCAATCAGTGCTCCTCCTGCGAACCAGATCGTGGTAAGTCCCATTGTCGCGATTTCAATAATCAACAGTACAATGAATATTGCCAGCCAATAGATCACTCTCATAAGCCGTCCTCTCTTTTCCGTATATATTATTTCTTGTTCACTATATTACTATACTCTGGTAAAGAAAGCAATTTTCTTCCGTAAAATGAATGGATTGTATCTCATTTAATTACGCTTTCCTTCTCTGTCTTGCAGCTTCGAACATCAACACAGAAGAAGCGATTGCTGCATTCAATGACTCTACCTGTCCAAGCATCGGGATCTTGACATAGCAGTCTGCCATGTCTGCGATTTCTCGTCTCAGGCCATTCCCCTCGTTCCCGATCAGAAATGCACATGGATTCGTCAGTTCTTCCTCGTCATAGGAATTCATTCCTTCCAGATGTGCCGCATAAGTGGTGATACCTTTGTCTTTTAAATCCTGTATTCCTTTACCAAGGTCTTCCACATATACGAACGGCATGCGGTATACCGATCCCATCGTTGAGCGGATTGTTTTCGGATTATAGATATCGACGCATTCTCTGTCCATGAGGATGCCGGTCACACCGGCTCCTTCTGCTGTACGCAGGATTGTTCCCAGATTACCCGGATCCTGCAGATGGTCTAACACCATGATCAGCGGGCATTTCGCCAAAGTCAGTTCGTTGATTTCATGGTTCATCTGCTCCACCACGCACAGGATTCCCTGAGGGGTCCTTGTATCTGATGCATGGGCGAACACGGTATCTGTCAGTTCTTCCACTCTTACTTTAGAATCTTTCAGGACTTCTTTTACGGTATCTTTTTCTTTTTTGTAAAAAGATTCGGATACATAGACTTCCTTTAACTTGTCGAGCGGCACTTCCCGGAACATACGGATTCCTTCTACCAGGAAGACACCTTCTTCGTCTCTTAATTTTCTCTTCTTCTTTAAATTCACCAGACGTTTGATTCTGGCGTTGGATGTGCTTGTGATCATATATGTTGTTCCTCGTGTTTCTTATTATTTTCTCATTATTAACTCTTTTTAGGTTGATACTTATTATATATCATATATGTTCTTTTGTCCTTATTTTTAAAGCAAAACCCCCGAAAGTCATACACTTTCAGGGGCCTCCTCCTATACATATGGATGCCTGCTATCTTTTACCATCCACATTCTAATACAAATTTCATTGTTTTACAATACAATTATATATATATCTGTATATTCTCGTTATAATACCGCTTCCTTTCCACATACAAATCTAAGCATTTTTCTCAGATCCTGAATGTCTACACTCTGATCCTCATTCACATCTGCAATTATGATCTGTTTCGCCATGAACTCCTGTTTTCCACATACATAACGAAGAATTAACCTAAGATCCTGAATATCCACGTTCTCATCTTCATTTACATCTCCTTTGATATATTCCGCTTCCGAAGCAAACTGCTGGATATTTATTTTGATCTCTTTCTGAATGGACTGTCCCTTTATTCCAAGCGTCAGGGTTGCTGTTCCAGGAAGTTTGGTTTTTACATGAACGATTGCATTTCCTTCTTTATCCGGATTTTCAATTCTGGTAATTTCCATAAAATCTTCAATGGATGAAGTACCTGTTATCTCATAATTTTCCGCAGTTCCTGCTGTAATGATCTTTATAGGAATTTTTATATCATCCTGGTTCATTACAATATTCTTTGGAACATCTGCTGTAATATCCTCTACTTCCTGCTGTATTGTCATCTTATTACTGTAATTTTCTGCAAGATTTGTATCCGCATAACTCTTCACATTTTTATCGATTCCAATTTCATAATTTCCACCTCGCAGTTTTTCGTCAAATGTAATTCTGAATCCTTTTGCAAGAGCACTTCCTGTTGTGTTGTCCTCATCAATTGCTTCGACTTTTCCTTTTACAACAGTTCCATCTGTCTTCTTCACTGTAAATGTATCCGCTGACAATGTATCAACTTTCATATATTTATCAAAGGATACTCTTGCATAATCTTCATACAGTTCACATTCTGTAACTTTCGGATTGGCAGTAGAAATCATAGCAATGTTAATGCCCGTCTGGATTGGCGGCACCGGCATCCAGTCACTATATACCGTCTGGTATCCATCTTTTTCAAATTTCACACGCCACATACCTTCCGGTACATCCCATGCGTACTCTCCGTCTGAATTCGTGATCAGCGGATTATTCTGTTCATATTCTCCTGCATCCCATTCTACTTCTTGTCCATCCTCTCCCTGATAGTATATTGTTGCTTTCACTCCCTGCAGTCTGTTGTTCTCTACTGCTTCGTATACATAGCCGGATGGATCTACTGCCCATCTCAAATCGCAGTCTAAGATCATTCTAAGCTGTTCGTCATACCAGTCATCCAGATATGAATAGAAATATGACGTTGCAAATCCAAGAGCAAAATTAACAATCGGGCCAACCAGTGGAAACTGAATTGATGTATAAATCTGTGCACCTTTTATAATGGATCTTCCAACAATATACATCCAGTATGAACTTTCCAATGCCATTAATGCATTATATCTTTTATCAAATTCATCCACCGGTAATTTCATCTTTAACAGCCTATTCTTCGCATCATCAAGATTATATAAACGTCCTCCTATGGCAATTATATTCTTAGATGTATTCCATATTTTTGATGCAAGTCCAATTCCCGGTAATGCACCTTCTGCTTCTTTTATCAGCGAACTTTTAACATGAGACACCAGCTTTGATTTTGCAACTTCTCCAAACGTCTTTCCAAGTTTCGGATCATCATAATATTTCTTTTCAAACTGAATGGTCTCAGTAACGTATTCCCCATCTTTGTTGCAATAAGATTTTGTGTAATATGTTGATGAATCATCGTCTGTTTCAACTTTCAGGTATCCATCCTTTTTTAATGTATCAACTTTATAATCATCCGGATTTACCTGTTCTTTTGATACGTTAAATTCTATTTTGCTTTTATCTTCATCTGCAAGAGTAACCTCTCCGCCATAGGATCCCGTATCCGTCTGTTTATCATAAGTATTTTCCGTAATATTATACGAACCATTTTTGATTTTGTCCGGAAGCTCTTCCGGTGTTTCTTCATTCTCCTGATTAAACTGAACTACATAATTCGTTTTCTTTCCTTTAAATTTAACAGACAATACTCCCGGCACATACGAATGATTATCGTCAAAATATCCTGTTGCGATCCAGTTCCCGGAATTTGTATCATAAGACGCTTTCATCGACTTCTGTGTACCATTCTTGGTACTTACAATATATACATAATCCACATCTTCATTGTTCGATAATCTGACTGAAAATGTAAATGGATATGCCGGATTAAATGATATTACCGGTTTTGCCTTATATGCAATATCCGTCAGATCCACTTTATTCGAATTGTTATAATACATAATAAATTGTTTGATTGATATTGCTTTTGGCGAATATGCTACGGATACTACCTCAGATTTCTGTTCCTTTGCTGTGCCAATATATATCTTTGCCTGTATATTATGCACAGAGTCCTCTGAAGTTCCGTATAATGTTACATTCTTGTTCCACTTTCCGGATTTACTGCTTACTGCCGTTCCTATTCTGTGGTCTCCGTCATATATTCCAACCTTTGTATTTGGAACTGTCAATCCACTTACCGTGATGTTCTTCTCAGATGTTGCCGACGGTGCACTTAATGTTACATAAGGGACTTCCACATCTGCCGCACCGATCTGCTCTTTTCTGTATTCTCCCGAAGCTGTAAAATTAATTTTGGCACTGGTACTGATTGTTCCATATTCAATCGGCTTAATATTATAAGTGAATACACCATTTTTCTTATCGAGCGGTACACGGACTATTTTATCCCCTTCACTCACATTGGCAACACTTTTTCCGTCAATCCGTAAACTCTCTGAAATATATTTACATCCCTCCGGGATTTCTATCTCAAGATTGTCTACATTAACTTCATTCTTCCTGTAGTCTTTAAATTCATACGATCCTCTTACCGTAATCAGACCGCCGGAACTGATTGCATTTACATTCGTGTCAAACGAGCATTTCGAAGAATCCAGATATCGCAACTGTTCAATATCTATATCCGGAACAGATACCGTTCCTGTATCCGTAATCTGTCCATCCGTAACAGTGACTGTCTTCAACAGATAATCTCTGCCTTCTTTCAGCATACGGTTCTCTTTGAATTCTTTGATACTCTGGAACTTCCACATGGAACGCTTTCCCTGGATATATATAATGTTATAGATTCCTTTCTCAAGATATTTACTTGTGCATTCTTTCCCTGACAATTCCATTGTATCGCATAACTGTCCCTGTGAATCATATACGAGAACAGTCGTGTCTGTTGATGTCCGCGGTGTTGTAAGCACACAGCCTTTTTGTTGTACCAGAATACTAATCTTTGCACTACATTTATCATCAAGAATGATATCTGACTTGTATTCGATTGTTTCATCCTTTTTAGAGGTCAGTGTCAGAGTAAGCGTATCATTCTCATTCACTGTTCCTGTATTCAAGACAATGTTCCCACCATTGATATGATAGTTTTCCAGTTCTTTTTTCGTTGTTTTGTTATAAAGTCTTACCTGATAATTTTGTATGGCATCCTGCTCGATTACTTTTTCATAGCCGTTTAATACTGAACAGCTTTTTTGGAGGTCGTAGGTGATACAGTGTGTTGAGGTTATATAAGGGATATAGTGACTCTCTGCATATATAGCAGCCTTCGAATTTGCACTGCAATATATTGTGAGATTACTGCACCCTTCAAATGCATAATCCATAATCTTTTCCAATGAATCCGGAAGTTGTATTTTTTTCATTTTTTCACAATATCCAAATGCTCTCCGTCCTATGCTGTTCAACCCGTCTGCAATTCTTATGTCCTGTAAATTTCTGCACCTGCCAAATGCATATTCTCCTATACTCTGTACACTATCTGGCAATGTTACTTTCTCTATACTTTCATTGTAACAAAATGCGTTTTCTCTGAGTTTCTCTACTCCGTCCGGCACTTCGTATTCCGTTACATCCGCCTTACTCTGCGGATATCGGATCAACTCGGTCTTCTCTTTGTTGTACAGTACTCCGTCCTGGCTCGCATAACTCTTGCTTCCGGCTTCTACTTCAATCTTTTCCAATGTGTTTCGACTGTAGAATTCCTCTTTCACATTTGTTACTTCTTTCCCGATCTGCAGTTCCTTGATTGTTGTGTAGTCAAATACATAATCTCCAAGTTCTTTCACCGTTCCATTTACTGTCAGTTTCTCCAATTTTCTGCAATTTGAAAATACACTTTTCCCTATGCTTTCCAGTCCCTTTCCAAGTATTACTTCTTTTAAATTATCACATGCATAAAATGCGTATTCTCCTATGCTCTGTGTGCTGTCCGGCAATGTCACTTTTTCTATTTTCCCATTATAATAAAATGCATTTTTTCTTATCTGCTTTACCCCGGTCGATATTTCGTATTCCGTTACATCTGCCTTACTCTGCGGATATCGGATCAACTCGGTCTTCTCTTTGTTATACAGTACTCCGTCCTGGCTCGCATAACTCTTGCTTCCGGCTTCTACTTCAATCTTTTCCAATGTGTTTCGACTGTAGAATTCCTCTTTCACATTTGTTACATCTTTCCCAATCTGCAGTTCCTTGATTGTTGTGTAGTCAAACACAGAATCCCCAAGATTTTTTATCGATCCCTCAAGAATGATCTTTTCTAATTTTATACAATTGCGAAATGCAGAAGAATCAATTGTTTCCAAGCCTTTTCCTAAAGTAATTTCATTCAAATTACTGCAACTATAAAACGCCTCATATCCTATGCTCTTCACGTTATCCGGAATTACAGTTTTCAATATATTCTGGCAATAATAAAATGCTTTTTCTTCTATCTCTGCTAAACTTTCCGGTAATGTAATCTCTTTCACATGAGCATACCAGAATGCTGCATTTTTTATTGTTTCAACTCCCTCCGGTATCTGATACTCTTCATCCGTCTTTTCCTGTGGATAACGAATTAATTCTGATTTTTCTTTGTTGTATAATACTCCATCCTGGCTCATATATACCTTATTTTCTTTATCCACTTCTATTTTTTCCAAGGTAGTCAGATTATAAAAATCCTCTTTTAACTTTTCTACTTCTTTTCCTATTTTCAGTACTTTGATTGCCGTATATCCAAAATCTGTATCAGAAATATCTTCAATATTTCCGAGCACTGTCAATTCAATCAAATTATAACAATAACGAAATGCTGAAGAGCCCAGACTTTTCAGTCCTTTTCCAAGTACTACTTCTTCCAGGCTTCCACAGGAATAAAAGGCCTCTGTTCCTATCTCTTTTACACTGTCTGGAATCTCTGCTTTTTTTATTCCACTGCAGTATTCAAACGCTTCTCTTCCTATCTCTTCTAAGCCTTCCGGCAGTTCGATTTCTTCCAGTCCACCACAATAAAAAAAAGCATAATTTCCTATCCTTGTAATCCCACTCCCTATAACCACACTATGTATCTCTTCTCTCCATCCATACCATGGCACTTCTGAACTGTTGTTATAATCACTCATCGCACCGCTTCCACTTATTCTCAGCTCTTTTGTCTCCTGATCATATGTCCACTGTGCATTTTCTCCACATTTCCCAGAAAGTTCGTTGCTTTTATCCACATTTTCATCTGCTGATTGTGGATTTACTGTTGATTGTTCTTCTACAGGCTCACTTTTCTCCGGTTCTGTTTCTGTCTCTTCGTTTTCGGTATCGTTTGTAGTTTCCGCAGAAATATCTTCCGATATATCTTCAGCTTTGGATTCCACAGTGCTTTCTTGTTTCATCCCTGCATTCTCGTTACCGCTCTCTACTGCATACACGAATTCTCCGTTTCCAACTACAATACTGACGGTCAGCAATAATGCCAATATTCTCTTTTTCATTCACTGTACTCCTTTCCCTCACAATCATCAGTCCAGTGTTTCAATCTTCCCACACACATATCGTAAAATCATGCGCAGATCTTGTATATCTACCTCGCCATCTCTTGTCACATCCACAGCCAGTAATTTTGTTTCGTTCAATGTCTCTTTATCGCATACTACCCTGAGAACGGTACGCAGATCTTGTATATCTACCTTGCCATCTCCTGTTACATCTCCCTTTACAACCTCATCTTTCTCATCATCTGTATATTCATAATCAGCATCATTGGCTTTAGGCAATTCATACAGGAAGTCCCCGCCTTCGTTCGTCGGCAGATTCATCGTATGATCCTCAAAGTTACTGTTTCCCACAAGAAAATAAGAATGTTGGAAATCTTCATACTCCTGATCATCCCATGTTGCATCCAGCCAGTAATATTTTCCATCGTTCATCCGAACCATATTCCAGGCATGTCCTCCACCATTTGCTATACCTGTCACATACATATTTTCGACATCATAACAATTCATCATTAACTGCATGACTTTTGCATATCCTTCACATACCGCTGTTTTTGCAGACGTCATAGCACCTGCAATGGAATGCGATATTTCCGCTTCTTCTCCGCTGTATGCATTCTCGTCATACTCTACGTCTTTAATCAATGCATCATGAATCTTTAATACTTTTTTATATTTAGAATCTGTAAAAGTGATACCCGACTGATATACATTTTTCTGTGTATCTATAATTTCATTTAATGCATCTTTTCTGTCTGCTGCCTGTTCATAATCTCCATAGCTTAATAACATCAGATAATCGCTCGAATACACTACCATATTATCGCTCCAGAAGAATTGTGGATTATCATTTCTGAATGTGAAATATGTCTCTACCATTTCTTTTGTAGTCATCTGATATTGCTGAACGTTAATCTTTCCCACTATATATATCGGGAACGTATTGTTCAGCAGATATTCTTCAGCATTTTCATTTCCTGTTGTAAATATTTCGCTCGCCTTTTTTAATTCACGGTAGAGATATTGCCGTCCCTCCATATTGGATCTTTTCACCATATCCCGATACCCATAATCACCACCACAGCTTAAGAAAGCTTTTTCATCTTTTCCGGCATAATATTCCGCTGTCGTACTCTTCTGATTAGCATTTGCAATCTGTTCTGCTTCTTCATCCGATATTTCAACTGCATATAATCCCTCTGTACCGGATGACTTTTCCCTTACAACCTGTACCTGCCCTTGTATGCTGTCATTTATCTGGTCAGCATGAACTTTACTGTGCATTCCACACACCAGACTAACAACAAAAAATACTCCTATAATTTTCTTCTTCATTCTCTTTCTCCTTTGAAAAATGCGGAGAGTCACTCTCCCCGCATTCAGCACTTTATAAAGCTTCTTCTTTTCCACATACATACCGGAGTACTTTTCGCAAATCCTGGATATCCAGTTTTCCATCTTCATTTACATCGGCACATATCAGCTGATCGGCATTTAATTCTTCTTTCTCACACACTGCTCTCAGAATCGTACGGAGATCCTGAATATTTACTTCCCCGTCTCCATCTACATCACCCTTCATAAGCTTTTGCACATTTAAATCCATTACCTGTTCCGGAACCCCCTGAATATTCCACAATGTTCCATCTGTACGGATAGCGTATACCTTCTCATCATCCAGGTCTCCTAACATAATGAGCTTCTTTACATGGTTCAGAATCAGCATATCATTTTTCTTCACATTGTAATCATTGGCAACTCCATAATCTTCCAATGTCCATATATTGGTATACCATCCTGCTCCGCCAATTTGAATCGGATTCTCAACTGTTCCACAGGTATGATCACTTAATCTTCTCCATAAACCATCGGTTCCCTGATATAAACCATCATTATAATTCTTTATATCCTGCACATGATCTGCAATTAATTCAGGTGTTCCGCCATTTACCCGGTATAATTCATTTTTATCTGTTATGTAATAACCGTCATATTCATGCGTTTCTGTATCTACCATCATCCTCTCCGTTTTTATGATATTTACCTGCCCCAGATCATACCGGTTATCATATTCCTTAAAATATGTATGTCCGTCCGTTCCGACATAATAAGCGGAAGAAGCTCCATCTGTCACCGGCATAGAAGCTACACCTGTAAATTCATCTTCTCCATCAAAAGAAATATATGTTCCGGCTTTTGACAAATATCCTCTGTTTCCTAATTCTTTAATTCCATCTGCTACTTTTTCCGGGTCTGTTATCTTTTCACCGTTTTCCAGTCTTCTCCACAGCGTTCCATTCTCTTTCAGATAATATACCCAGTAGTTATCTGTCCAATATCCGCCTTCATCCGTTTCAATATACTGACTGTCCGTGTATTCTGCCCAAGCTGTTACATTGGTAAGTACCGGCATCTCTGTATTACATATATTGGTCAGGTTTCCCTTCTTATCCAATACATACAGACCAGAAAATTTCTCTACATTTTCTGCCAGCTGTTTATCATCTGCCCACAAGCTGTCATCGTCCTGCAGACGGTATGTATATGGAATCTCTTCATCTCCAAGATATACATATCCGCTAACATATCTCTTTACATTTTTTGCCACTCTTTTCTTTTCTGGATAAACCGTCCATAATTCTCCATTACTGGTCAGTATCGTAGAACCTGCATAATCATTTACTGTAGAATCACTGTCTTCCCCTGTATATTGTTCTGCTGGGACACCCTTTACTTCAACCTGAATTTCCTTTGAATTATTTCCTGCAGTAACTTTTACTGTTGATGTTCCAACCTTTGTTCCCAGCATAAATCTTCCTTTTATTGATACGATGTCTTCTCCAGCTGTTTTTTCAAAATTCACTTCATTCTCATCAAAAATATCACCATTTGTAATCCACTTCACACGGTCTGCATATGCGATCTGCATTTCGTCATTGATCTTGGCTAATTTCCATTTATCATCTGTAGATACATTCGTTTCTCTCAGATCAATATATTTCAGATTATCCAGTTCTGATAATACATGGACATCACTTAATTCCGAATTCTCATTGAAATAAGCATTCTCAAGATTCGTTGCATACTCTAATCCATCCAGATTTTTAATTCCCATGCGTGACCCATATAAATCATGTAATGATTTTATCTCTTCTTTGCTTACTTCTCCATCCGAATTGGTATCTACAAATGGATATGAGTGAAGGATTGCCGCTTTTAAATTCTCATCTTTGAATTCAATAATGTCATCTGCACTTTCTGTTTTTATTCCGTTATTATCCTGACTTTGCAGTTCTTCACTCTGTGCAGTTGCTTCACTGTTTTCCGCATTTTGTTCTGTACTTTCTTTTGTGTCTTTATTCTGTACAGAAGTTTCGTTGTTTTCCTCTCCCACATTCGCTGTCTCTGTACTCTGTTCTTCTGTCTTTGTCTGGTTGGAAGTCTCTGTCTGATTTACAGTTTCTTTCTGACTTTCCTCTTTTACCATTCCTTCTGCCCATACTGTTTGTCCAAATGTCATGCATCCTGTCAGCACTAAGGCCACTATTCTTTTTCCTTTCATCTGGTCTCCTCCTCACCGTTTTTCTTTTTCTTCTTTATCAGAATTGCTGCTATTCCTACAATCACGATCACTCCCACAATAACAATTGTTATCACTACATTCTTGTTATCATCCGCTGCTTTCGTTTCTTTCTTCACAGCTTTCTTATCTTTTTCCTCTTTATCATCTGCTCCGGCATTTTTATTTTTTTTCGCCGTGTCTTTGGATTCTTCTTTCTTATCTTCCACAGAAGCTGTATCCTGAGTCTCATCTCCTTTGGCGTTGTCCGCATTATCCTCTTTTGCCACAGCTTGTTCTGTACCGGAAGATGAATCTGTCACTTCCGTCGTTGTTCCATTCTGGCTGTCTATCTGCTTTTGAAAATCAGCATCTACTCCGGACACGGATCCACCAATCTCATTGCTCGAAGCACTGTTATCTACAACCTGACCAATCCCCATTCCGATAGGAAGTTCTTCTCCACAATCTTTCTTTAATTTGAATTTGATATTTGCAATTACGCCGTCTGCTTTTATCGTATCCGCTACAACATATACAATCTTTATCGATGCATTGTCCGTTTTGTGGTTATAATCAAATAATCCATTACTCTCATCTGAAACAATTAAATTTCCCTTACTTAAACTTTCAAATTCCAGTGTGTCTTTATCGTAATAGACCGTCAGTTCAAATCCTCCGACGTCTTCCCCACTGTGCATCTCGATTGGAACAGTTACTGTCTCTCCGGCTTTTCCTTTCTGACCCTTCACCTGAAATACCGTTCCTTCCACTGCATATACCGTACCGTTCAACATTGTGATCATGCACAACATTGTGATTGCAATGATTCTTATCTTCTTTATAATCTTCTTCATTTCTTTATGCAAAAAGCTCCCTGCCGGTTCTAATCCGACAAGGAGCTCCCTTACGCCTTTCTATCTATTTACTCTCTTTTTTCTGTTCATCATTACTAAAACGATCACACCGAAAGAAAGAAGTAATGTCAGCGCTACAGGTAATACATGACTTGTATCCCCCGTTTTTACCGTTCCGGCTTTTGCTGTCTTATTCACTTTCGCGGTCTTGTTTCCACCATTGTTGTTTGCAGCAGCATTTCCTTTATTATTGTTTACATTGCTGTTATTGTTGCTGCTTCCATTACCATTTCCGTTGTTATTTCCATTATTGGAATTATCAATCTTTTTAGCTGTAACGGTTAATTCGTAAGAAACTTCTTTATCGCCTACTTTTGCAGTAATTGTTGTTTTTCCTGCCTTCACCGCTGTAAGTAAGCCATTCTGATCAATTGTTGCTACGGATTCATCCGAGCTGCTCCATGTTACATCCTTTGCATCTGTCGTATCGGCCGGATTATACAGGATAGAAAGTTGCGCTGTCTGTCCTTCTTCCAGCGGTGTAACTTCTTCCTGGAATACAATCTTCTGAAGTGGAATCTCTTTTACAGTTACTTCATATACTGTGCTGATTCTTCCATCTGCTGTCTTGATCGTAATCTGTGCAGTTCCTTCTTTTACTGCTGTAACAGTTCCATCGGCACTGACAGTTGCTACTGAATCATCTGATGATTCATATACCAGTTCTACATCATCTGTTGTATCTTCCGGCAGAACTTTCACATTCAGTTTGTGGTTCTGTCCTTTGTATAATGTGGATGGTGTATCTTCTGCAACTTTAATTTCATTTGCATGAATTTCTGATACTGTTACATCACATGTTGCTGTGAATGTTCCAACCTGTACTTTGATTGTTGCTGTACCTTCTTTTAATCCAGTTACAACACCCTGTGCATTCACTGTTGCTACAGTTTCATCACTAGAGCTCCAGATTGTAGGCAGTTCATCTGTTGTATTTACCGGATCATACACTACAGATAATGCTTCTGATGACTGTCCTTTTCTGAGGTTCAGGCTTGTCTTTTCTAATGAGATTCCATTCAGATGAATCGGAACTGTGATTTTGCAGGTTGCGGATACTCCGTTTGCTGTGGTTGCTGTAATATCAGCCTGTCCGCCTGCAACTGCTGTGATCACACCATTTTCATCAACGGTTGCTACATCTGTATTGGAACTCTTCCATGTAACTGTCTTTTCATCTGTTGTATCTGCTGGCAGATACTCTACATTTACTGCCTGTGTCTCTCCTGGTTCGAGTTTCTTAGATGTCACATCTAATTTGATTGCTGTAATCGGTACTTCTTTTACTTCTACTTTACAAGTACTTGTAAGACCATTCGCTGAAGTTGCTGTTACAACAGCTTCACCCTGCTTCTTACCTGTAATCGTTACTTCTGCTCCATTTTCTGCGATATCTGCAACTTTGGAATTATCAATACTCCATGTGATTGTCTTATCATCTGTTGTATCAGCCGGCAGATATTCTACATTCACTGTCTGGCTCTGATTCTTTAATACGGTTACTTCGGAAGGATTTACTTTGATCTCTTTCAATGGTGATGTAACTGTTACATCACATGTTGCTGTCTTATTGCCAACCGTTGCTGTAATTGTAGTTGTTCCTACACTTACACCTGTTACAACTCCATTTTCAACAGCTGCCACATTCGGATCAGCGCTTGTCCATGTTACTGTCTTGTCGTCGGTTGTATCTACCGGATTGTAAGTAACCTCTAATGTCTGGTTTTCATTTTTTGCAACTTCAATAGAAGTCTTATTCAAACTGATGCTCTGTAATGGTTCTTCTTTTACTGTTACATTACATGTTGCTGTCTTATCTCCAACAGTTGCTGTGATCACTGTCGTTCCATCTTTCAATGCATCGACTTTGCCGTCTGTTACCGTTGCAACTGACGGATCACTGCTTGTCCATGTTACATCTTTTTCATCTGCATCTTCCGGATTATATGTTACGGAAAGCTTTTCTGTTTTTCCTTTACGGAGTGCAAGTTCTGTTTTATTTAAAGAAATAGATTTCAGTGGGTTATTTACAGTTACCTGTACGGATGCTGCCTTTCCTTCTACTGTCGCTGTAATCGTTGCAGTTCCTTTTCCGACTGCTTCAATGTTACCTGACTGATCTACTTTCACTACATCTTTGTTGCTTGTAGACCATGCAACTGTCTTTCCTTCCAGGGAACCTGTCGGATTGGCAATTACATTTAATTTGTCCTTAGAGCCTTTTGATAATGTGAATGGTTCACTCTTATCAAGGGAAATCGAATTTACAGGAATGTCAAGTGTTACTTTGTCATTCTTTAGTGTATTTCCTTTAGTATCTGTTACCTTTACATTTGCGTTAGACTTTCCTGCCGGAATTGTAGTTGGATTATCTGCATCTTTTCCAACCTGTCCACCACGGAAATCAAATCCAATTGCTCCTGTCGCATTTGCATCTGGCATGTCTTTTACCTTTAATTTAATTGAGTACACTAATCCGCCAGCATTATACGGCTCATCGAATCCCAACATTATCGAAATACTTCCCGGATCTGCTGAAAAAATGGTATCTGCTTCATCGCATACAGGACCTTGCGTTCCTTTTTTCCCAACCATTTCAAACATCTTCGTATCATATGTAAAATTTCCTACAAATGATACAACATCTCCACCTTCTGGCAGCCACAGCTCTGCTGTTATCGTATCGCCAGGTTTTACCGTTGCCGAACTTACTTTTACATTAAAGTTCATCTTCTCAGCCGCCTGTACCGGCTGCACAGGACTGATTCCTGCAATGATCATGATCGCAGCCAGAAATACAGCAACGATTTTGCTGATTTTCTTCTTCATTTTTCTCCTCCTCGTATGATTTGTTTTTATAATGTAACCGGAACTATATTAATTTTGTTCCAATGTAACATTTGAGATTTTATCCAGATAATTTTGTATACTTGTGTCCAGTTTTATCTCTGGTTTATCATGTATCTTATACGCAAGCTTTGAAGACGAATTACATTTTTCTTCAATCTTATCTGGTATATCTTGTATTGTCTTTAATATTTTCTGTGATTCTTTTCTGTCACCACTTCTTACTGCATTATCCAATACAATACTGAGATAATAGACTGCCTGATCATAATACTCTGCCTGATATCCGGCATGATCAAGCATCTGTTCCACATCTGCTGTTATCCCATCCATTGTTCCTTTTTCGCATTGATTCTGTATCAGGACTTCATAAGCGTCTGGCATCCGTCCATTCTTTTCTATCAGCCATCTGGCATCCGAACCAGACACTTCTTTCTGCATTCTTTCTTCTCTGGCAAATGTGTTATAAGGATATAACTTCAATGCCACATCATATTTTTCCATATATGCCAGACCAAATGCTGCCATAAAATATATCGAAAGGATTCCTGTTACGGCCAGTGCCGGTATCATCCTTTTATTCGTCTTTCTGACTGTTTTTTCACCGGCGTCTTCCAGACACATGATGCCGATCATAACCATACAGACAAATTGCAGATCAAAGTCAAATAAGCTATGTATACTCAAAATCAATAACACAATCTTTTCTCTTCTTTTTGTCTGTTTCGATATCAGTGTTTTCAAAACCATACCAATCATAATAAGTAACGGTATGATCCCTGCATCCAGTCCAATCTGTAAAAAATCATTATGTACAAATTTAGTCACATAATTTCCCGTCTGGATCTGGCTCTGCAAAAAATAATATCCCATATATCCCAGACCAAATGGATGTTTCCACAGCAAAGGGAGTGCATCCTGCCAGTATAAAAAGCGGCCATTCAACGTACTTGAATCTTGCGTCAGTTTCAGCAATCTTCCTATATCAAGTCCCAGAACCAGCACACTTACCATAACTGCCACAAGCACCGCTGCACCAATAAGCAAAAATCTTTTGCCATTATGTTTCCATATCAGATGGATTCCTATTGTTACGATGCTCAGCACCGTTACGCTTCTGCTTCCTGTAAAGATAATTCCGGCTGTTAAAACGATGATTTCTATTTTTTCTTTCCACTGCCATTGTTCTGCATAAAGCAAAACAATGATTCCAATCAACAAGAATAATGCATATGTATTCGAATATTGAAACGTTCCGCCCAGTCTTTCCGCCCGGAACAATAGTTCTCTTGTACTTTCGAACGAATATAACGCAATTGCGGCCGCCGTAAGAATCGTTCCCGTCACCGGTATCTGTGTCCATATGAATGATTTTTCCTTATCAGACACATTCGTCCAATACAAGTAAAACAATATCACCGGTACGATCTTTATGACCCCGGATACAGATGTTCCTGAATCTATTCCATAAAATATGGTAAGCAGATACATTACTGCAATGATCAGCACTCCGGCAAATTCTATTGTTTTCGGAATTTTCAGGTATCCTTTTCTTTTATATGCAATGATTAAGCCTGTCACCAGCACTGCCGCCATGAACATCGCTGAGAATTCATAAAAGCCGCCAAAAAGACCCGCAAACAGAATCATGAATATCAATATTCTATTTTCTTGTTTCATAATTCTCTTTGTTTTTATCCCCCCGCTCTACCTGTTTTAACAAAGCCCTTTTGAAGTCGTGTCATCCTGTATTTTTCAGTTTTCTTTTTGCAATAATACTAATGCTACTTTGTCGTTGTAATTATATTCCTTTTACGAACTATATGTCAATATTATATCCCTTGACAGTTCATATTTATTTAATTTTTCTCCACTTAGTATTCATAGTTGAGACATATATACACTAAAGTATTAAAAAGGGAGTGCATTATAACATGAAGAATACGAATTCTGTGCTGATCGGCGAACGCATCAAAAAACAACGTCTGTTAAATGGATATTCAAGAGAAAAACTGGCAGAAATGGCGGACATAACTCCCCGCTTCTGCTATGATCTGGAATTGGGACTAAAAAACATGTCTGTAAATACATTATTAAAAATCTCGGAATCTCTTAACGTTCCCGTAGATTACCTGCTCTTCGGTCCCGATTCACGTTCTGATGATTATACTTCTGTAATCAGTCTGATAAAAAGCTGTCCTGTTACCAAATTAAATCATCTGGAACAGATTATTTCCCATTATATCCAGGCAATATCTGAGGAGAAAAAAGTTGATACAAATGAATAAAAAATAGAACCTTCGAAAGGCACTTTCTATGCTTTCAAAGGTTCTATTTTTATTTGAATATTTTTATACTTTAAATCTATACCCAACGCCCCATATCGTCTCGATATACTGCGGGTTGGATGTATCCACTTCTACTTTCTCACGGATCTTCTTGATATGCACCGTTACCGTTGCGATATCCCCGATGGACTCCATATCCCAGATCTCACGGAACAACTCTTCTTTCGAATATACGTGGTTCGGATGGCTCGCAAGGAATGTCAGCAGATCGAATTCCTTCGTCGTAAATGTACGTTCTTCGCCATTCACCCACACACGTCTTGCCGTTGTATCGATCTTCAGTCCTCTGATCTCGATGACTTTATTCTTCTCTGCCGCACTTCCTGTCAGACGGTCATATCTCGCCAGATGCGCTTTCACTCTCGCTACCAGCTCGCTCGGGCTGAACGGCTTCGTCATGTAATCATCGGCGCCGAGCCCCAGTCCTCTGATCTTATCAATATCGTCTTTCTTTGCAGATACCATTACGATCGGTGTATTCTTCACATCACGCACCTGACGGCAGATATCGAATCCATCCGTTCCCGGCAGCATCAGATCCAGGATCAGAAGATCATAATCTTCGTTCAGTGCTTTCTGAAGTCCTGTATCTCCGTCATTTGCAACCTCTACGGTGAATCCGCTCAGTTCCAGATAATCCCGTTCCAGATCTGCAATTGCTTCTTCGTCTTCTACTATTAATATCTTACTCATTGACTGGTACCTCCTGATACTTTCTTAGTACAAAATACATTGTCGTTCCGGTCTCTTCTCTGCTTGTTGCCCAGATCTTACCGCCGTGTTCTTCTACAATCTTCTTTACTACAGACAAACCGATTCCACTTCCTCCGGTGGAAGAATTTCTCGACGCATCGGTCCGGTAAAACCGGTCAAAGATATTCGGCAGATCTTTTGCCGCAATTCCTTTTCCGTTGTCTTCCAGTTCAATCTGTACAAAATCTCCTACATCTTTGACACGCAGATTGATCATTCCCTTTGGTTTGTCCATATATTTCAACGAATTGTTGACAATATTATGAATCACACGTTTTACCTGCTCCGGATCTGCAATGATCCGTACATTCTTCTCTACATAATTAAAATAACCAAATCCTACATTCTGTGCCGCCAGTTCAACCGACAGGTCATCCGCACAGTCGTTGAAATATTCATTCGCCGACACGATATTAAAATTGTAAGGGATCTTATTCGTATCGATCTTAGAATATAATGTCAGCTCATTGATCAGCGTATTCATCTCTGTTGCCTTATTGTAGATTGTTCTGACATACCGGTCTATCTTCTCCGGTGTATCTGCAACACCATCTATAATTCCTTCGGCATAACCTTTAATCGTTGTCACAGGTGTCTTCAGATCATGTGAAATATTACTGATCAGCTCTTTGCTTTCTTTGTCATATTTCAATTTTTCTTCGGCACTATCTTTCAGTCGTCCTCTCATCTCTTCCAGACTCTGGCAGAGTTTTCCAAGTTCATCGTCAGCCTCCGGTTTCAACTCAAAATCAAGATTCCCCTCCTTGATATTCTGCGCCGCTGTCTGCATCTTTCCGATCGGCCCCATAACCGCACGATAAATCCATATAATAAGCGCTGCCGAAGTAAATATCAGTATCACTACAATTCCAATCAGGATTTCCCAGACAAACTGTCCAACCTCCGGAATTACATTGGATACATCTGACACAATGAACGCACTTCCCTTATTGCCGTCATCATATCTGAAATCTACCTGTTTTATCAATGCTTCTGCATCTCCGCCAAGATAAATTCCGTTCTCCGATGTTGTATCTGTATCTCCATATCCCGGCAATTGTTCGATCACCGCTTTTACACGATTATCGTCGCTGCCCGTATATACGATTGTTCCATCTTTTCTCACCAGCAGGTATGCATTCTTATTCTCCAGTTTTTTATTAAACTGATCCAGTTCTGTCGCATCTTCCATCTCAGATGCATGCTCTGACATCTCCTTCAGTTCATGATACGGCTTCTCCGTAACACGTGCAAGTACCTGCATGGAATTCGTAAAATCAGAAATCGTCGTTCCTGTAATCCCATAATTTTTCTCCACCACTCCGATCTGATAGCGGCATACCATTGAAACCATCATGGCTGCCATAAGGACCGGTATAATGATAATCGTAAAAAATGCTATAACTAATCGCGTTTTCAGCTTCATGTATCTGTCCTCCACTAAAAAAAATTATAGCATGAAAAATGGGTGCTTCACACCAAAGCACCCATAAACTTTTATAAAATTTCTATAAATATTTTTTCAGATCTTCTACTTTGTCCAGTTTCTCCCATGGAAGATCAATATCTGTACGTCCGAAATGTCCGTAAGCCGCTGTCTGTTTGTAGATTGGTCTTCTAAGATCAAGCATCTGAATGATTCCTGCCGGGCGGAGATCAAAATTCTCACGAACGATCTCTACCAGTTTATCATCTTCTACTGCACCTGTTCCGAATGTATCTACCATGATAGATGTCGGATGTGCTACACCGATTGCATAAGACAACTGAATCTCACATTTCTTGGCAAGTCCTGCTGCAACAATATTCTTGGCAACGTAACGTGCCGCATAAGCGGCAGAACGGTCAACCTTTGTACAGTCTTTTCCCGAGAATGCCCCGCCGCCGTGACGTGCCATTCCACCGTAAGTATCTACAATGATCTTACGTCCTGTAAGTCCACTGTCTCCGTGTGGTCCGCCGATTACAAAACGTCCTGTCGGGTTGATGAAGAACTTTGTCTTCTCATCTACCATGCCCTCCGGAATGATTGCATCGAATACATATTTCTTAATATCTTTATGGATCTGATCCTGTGTTACTTCCGGATCATGCTGTGTCGAAAGTACGACTGCATCCAGACGTGCAGGAACTCCGTTCTCATCATATTCTACGGTAACCTGTGTCTTTCCATCCGGTCTTAAGTACGGAAGTGTTCCGTTCTTTCTTACTTCTGTAAGCTTTCTTGAGAGCTTGTGTGCCAGTGCGATCGGGTATGGCATATATTCCGGTGTCTCATCAGAAGCATAACCGAACATCATTCCCTGGTCTCCGGCTCCGATCGCATCGATCTCTTCTTCGGACATTGTATGTTCTTTTGCTTCCAGTGCTTTATCAACACCCATAGCAATATCGGCCGACTGCTCATCGATTGCTGTGATCACACCGCAAGTCTCTGCATCGAATCCGAATTTTCCTCTTGTATATCCGATTTCTTTGATCGTGTCACGTACGATCTTCTGGATATCAACGTATGCATTCGTTGTAATCTCACCCATAACAAGTACCATACCTGTTGTAGTTGCTGTCTCACATGCGACACGGCTCATTGGATCCTGTGCCATCAATGCATCCAGAATGGCATCAGAGATCTGATCACACATTTTATCCGGATGTCCTTCAGTTACTGATTCTGACGTAAATAATCTTCTTTCCACGTTCTTCTCTCCTTCTTTTCTAAAAAAACAGTTCCCGCATTCTTTCTCCTGGGATTGTCTGTATACAGTGAACCTGCCATCTACAGGAACTTCTGATGACAATTTCTCCTGTATATTCTGACACTTAAAAACCGTCCACTTACATAAGTGGACGGTTTGATATCTTCATAAACCAATCCTCTTATTGTTCGATCACTCGCTCAGGCTGGCACCTTCCTATCATGGGGTTGCCGCAGTTTCACAGATCCTTTGTATCTCCACTGCTCTGAATAAGAGAAAGTTTGCTTTTATTAAGTTATTTCTGATACGACTAAGACTTTACTCTATTTTCCCGGTACTGTCAATAGACATACCTAAGAAAATGTATCATCTAGCCTACTTTTAATTTGAACTTCTGAATCGCTTTTTCGGAATCTACTCTTTCAATGATTCCTCCAATGCTGCGAAGCTTCTCTTCGAATCTTTCATATCCTCTCTGGATATATACAATGTCATCTACAATTGTGATTCCATCTGCTGCCAGCCCTGCAATACAAAGAGCTGCACCAGCACGAAGATCCGGTGCGCTTACTCTTGCTCCGGAAAATTCTGCCACGCCTTCGATCGTTGCGGAATTACCTTCTACTTTTACATTGGCGCCCATTCTTGCAAGCTCATCCAGATATTTGAAACGGTTTTCAAAAATACTTTCTGTAATGATACTTGTCCCCTTACATAAGGCCAGTGTCACACCGATCTGTGGCTGCATATCTGTCGGGAATCCAGGATACGGAAGAGTCTTCACATGTGTACTTGTAAGATCTCCCTTGGATACGACACGTACTGCATCGTCGAATTCTTCTACTTCACATCCGATCTCTACCAGTTTTGCGATCGTAGCCTCCAGATGCTTCGGGATAACATTCAGTACCGTTACATCTCCCTTAGTTGCTGCTGCCGCGAACATGAATGTTCCGGCTTCAATCTGGTCCGGGATTACGGAATATTCTGTTCTGTGAAGGCGCTGTACACCACGGATCTTGATCACATCTGTACCTGCTCCCCTGATGTTGGCTCCCATGCTGTTCAGGAAGTTCGCAACATCTACAACATGTGGCTCTTTTGCAACATTTTCCAGAATAGTAAGTCCTTCTGCCATAGCTGCTGCCATCATAACGTTAATCGTTGCACCAACACTTACCACATCAAAATAAATATGCTTTCCGACAAGACGGTCTGCCTCTGCAACGATCTTGCCATGTTCAATATCTACATCTGCACCCAACGCACGGAATCCTTTCAGATGCTGGTCGATTGGTCTGCTTCCGATATTACATCCTCCCGGAAGTGCAACTTCGGCACGTTTATACTTTCCAAGTAATGCACCAAGGAGATAATAAGAAGCACGGATCTTCTTAATGTAATCATACTCAATATCTACGTTCTTGATACTGGCTCCATTAATCTTTACTGTATGACGGTCGACACGGTGTACCTGCGCTCCAATCCCCTCGATTGCATCGATCAGTACGTTAATGTCATTCACATCTGGTAAGTTATCGATTAATACGGTCTCATCTGTCATAATTGCTGCTGCAAGAATTGCAAGTGCCGCATTCTTGGCACCGCCGATTTCCACTTCTCCCACAAGCGGATGACCGCCCTTAATAATATACTGTTCCATTAATTACACCTCATTAATATTTATATGAATCTCTAATTACAATAAGTCTTTTGTTCAATATTTATAATTATCTCAAATTGTACATAAATTTCTGCATCACAATATAACCCCAAAAAGGGTTCGCGCCTATTATAGCACAAATTTTTCAATTGTAAAATATTTTTTACAGTTATGTAATTTTATTGTAACATATTTCAATTGTTCTATCTATACTTGTGCACTTTTACTCCCCTAATGCATCTAATACCGATTCAATCGTATCTTCCAGCTTCTGATTATCTTCACACACCGTAATATCTGCATACTTTTCAAAAAGCTTTACTCTTTCATCATACAGATCTTTCAGCGTCTGTCCGTCACGCAGTACGACCCCTCGGCCTTTGGCATTTTTAAGTCTGCTGTTTATTGTCTCAAAGGATGCCTGTAAATATACGACTTTGCCGATTTCTTTATAATGTTTCATCGCATTTTCACAATATACTACGCTGCCTCCCGGCGAGATAACGGTACGTTCCGCTTCCACCTGTGCATTGACCCGGTCTTCTACTTTCAGGAAGCCATCCGGTCCAACGTCAGCAATAATATCTTTCAGAAGTTTCCCTTCTGATTCCTGGATCAGAATATCTGTGTCTACAAATCTGTATCCCAGTCTCTTTGCAATTACCACACCAACTGTACTTTTCCCGACTGCCGGCATTCCGATAAAAATGATGTTATTATCTGCCATGATGCGTCCTCCTGTATGCTATGTTCTAATTTTTTCTTTCATTTGAAAACTATAATTATCACCGCACAGTATAACACACAAGAGGGCGAAGTGGAAGTTTTTTTCCAGATGCCCTCTTGTAGATCAATATATTTTTTTACGTATCTCTCTATGTTCCACACGTCTCCTGCAAAGTTCCTGATATGTCATAACCTCAATCAGATCCATAAGCCAGGCACCCGGGTTCTCTTCTTCCTTCTCCGCCTTATCATAGATCCTGCGGCACATCAGACGAAGCTGCAGGCGGTCCGGATATTCATCATACATCATGCTTCCGTCATATTCCATTCTGTCACATTCCTCTTCCATATAAGGAAGTACTCTCTTCGCCGTATCCGGGTATATGCTTTTCATATAGTCATAGTCTCTTCTCGCATTCCGGTCATCATCATACAGCAGCGGAACCGGATAGGCCATATAGAACGGTAATTTATTCTCCATAATCCTGATTGCTCCTTGACGGTTCTATCTGTATTAAGATATGCATGGAGAAGAGGTATGGTGAATCTATTTCAATTCATTTACTATCTTTTGAACTGCCTCTCTGCTTTCTTCTAATTCAACTGCAATCTGTTCTATTGATTTTCCTTTTTCCAGTTTCTTTTTTATTTGCTTTTCTAAGAGTACCTGCTTTCCAATCTCGATTCCATCCTGTCTTCCAATCTCGATTCCGTCCTGTCTTCCCGCTTCATATTCTGCTTTCCGCAGTTTCTTTTCTTCAAACTCTTTATCATATTCATAGATACTCACTTTGATCACCTCCGTCTTATTTTTCAATAAAAACTCTGCCAGAATCCCTTCTTTGATAATGTCAAACACCTTAGCAATAAGGTATTACAAAATAATATTTTTTTCTTGTTTCAATTCTGTATACAGAACTTTTTGTATCCCATGAAATATAATATAATCCCGGAATAATTTTTTGCGTATCAACATCCACTATTTGCTTTTGTGTTTCTTCATTCTTTTGATATGCTATTTCTTTTTTGACTTTTGGAGCAGACCATCCAAAATATACAATATAAATACGTGTACCATTTTCACATTTATGCCGGCGTGCTGGTCCTAACTCGTATAATTCATCAAAAGAATTTACACTCTGTCTCGTTACTAATCCATCTTTCATGAAGGCAATTGGTCCATATATATACAAAAATACGATTCCAATTATGAGCAAACATAATATTTTGATTTTATTATTCTTTAACATGCGGCACCTCCTAAAACAGAGTATATTTTTGAATAAAGCTCCTGTTTTTAAGTTAGAATAACATTCCTTATTTTTGTTTTCAATATGTAATTTAAAACTGCTCTATTTTTATGAAACTTCTACAACTCTTTCATCTTTCCAAGAATCTCTTGATAAAAAGATTCTTGATTTCTATTATTCTCCAAGTCTTCCAATATCACACCATCTTTCAGTAGAATCAACCGGCTGCAATAACTTGCCATCTGTGGGTCATGTGTAACCATAATAATCGTCTTTCCCATATGTTCATTAATATCCTTCAACGACTCAATCACAATCTTCCCAGACTTCGAGTCAAGGTTTCCGGTCGGCTCATCCGCAAAAACAATCTCTGGATCATTTATTAATGCCCTGCAAATGGCAACTCTCTGCCTTTCGCCTCCTGACAATTCGTTTGGCATCTTTTTTTCCAAAGTTCTGATTCCGAATTTTTCCATTAACACTCTTGCTCGTTCTTTTTTGGAATCATCTACTGTTTTGCTGATATAGAAAGGCAGCATAATGTTTTCAAAAACATCCAGGCTGTCCATCAAATAAAATTCCTGAAATACGAAGCCTAATTCTTCTCTTCGTATTCTCGCAAGTTCTTTATCTGACAATTTTGAGATTGCATTTTTCTTGTATAGAAGTGTCCCATCTGTTACAGATTCAATTAATCCCAGAATTTTCAAAAGTGTTGTCTTGCCACTCCCTGATTTTCCTATAATCCCGACAAATTCGCCATCCTGTACATTTAGTCCGATGCCCTTTAGCACCTCAAATTTACCGTAATTTTTCACAATCTTCTCTCCGCTGATCACTTCCATATCTTTTCCCTTCTTTCACCCTGAATTTGTTGCTTAACAAGTCTCCATCCATACTCTCTTAATAAGATAATGTACCCTGCCTGAAACAACAACAGCACAAAAAATGTTATCAATACCTGTTTTTTTAAGAGCCACTCAACATTCCATGTAATATAAATCAAAGCGCCACCACTTATTACAGCCGAAAGTATAAATGCTATCCATAAGGAAAGCGAAAGTTCCTTTTTTACATTTTTCTTTATTTCTTTTGTTTCCATGCCTATTTTTTTCAAGAACCCATATTTCATACTTACATTAGAAATATCCGACCATATTTTTATAAATAAAATCATTATTCCACTGATAATCAGAAATGCACCAATACAAATGTAAAAGATAAGCGTTGTCAGGTCATCCTGTTTGTCTTCTTTCATCAAGGTGTCTTTGTAAAAGCCAATTATCTCATACTTCTTTTCACATGCCTTTAATTTGCTCTCATCAATCACTTTCGCTTTTTCTGTTTGTTGCGTCATAATAATCGTATTCTTTTTCTGCATAGATCTAAGCATATCAAAGTCGCTATTATTCATAGCCAGAATTCGTATAATATCCGACTGTTGAGCAACAAATAAAACTTCTTTCACTTCTTTTTTTATCGCAAATTTACGCATTCCTGTTGCTGTTTTTAAATAAACATGTTTATCCTGAAACATGATTTCATCGTCTCGTTTTGATTTTTCCAGAACTGCCTTTATTTCTCCCCGCTTTATATGCTCTCTCTTATTCTTCGTAAGCTTGTTATATGAAGTCTCTGAAATGCCAACGTATTCTCCCCCATCATTACTTATGAGTGGAATATACGCATATTTATCTATTTTTTCGTCTGGTTCTTTTATAACCTTATGAATTTCGTCTGTATATTTTTCTTCTGTCATACATACATAATTATATGGGTATTTCCATAAATACTCGGAAGAAACATTACCGTATTCTATAATATTGATGTTTACAATCACCCATACAAATACATTAATAATAAAAACAATTAAAATTATATTTTTATTTTCTGAAAATCTATGATACAACGTTTTTAGCGTAAGAATATGCCTGTCATACCATTTTTCTTTCTTTTTCACCCATCGCAATATAACATTTCCCAAATAAGTAAACCAAAGATATAATCCAATCAGCGAAAAAATAACTCCATATTTAATGCACGGATATGTCACAGGAACTTTCAAAAAAAGAATAATTGCAATCACAAAACAGATTAGTCCTACACTCACACCTATAACGCTTGCTTTAACAGACGGAACCGTCCCCTTTTTTTGTTCTGTATTTAAAAGCGAAGCCAGTGAATTACTTTGAATTTTTACTATGTTCATAATTACTGCAATACACAAAATAACACACATATAAAAACATGTACTTCCAATATTCTTTAGAAACCAGCAGGGATCTTGAACTGTTTGAATCCCTTCTTTTCTGAATATAGACTGAAGAAGAATTACAAAAGCTGCTCCCACTACACACCCACTCACCCACGAAATACCACATATAATCCCATATTCCATAATTATCATCCGGATAATGTCTTTCTTTTCTTCTCCGAATACCATAAACATTCCATAATCTTTGATTCTTATCCGGCTATAATTGCTTACCGTATAGCTGATCAAAATCAGACCAATAAACAGCAATATATACATGTATGTCTGAAGTGCAATTTCCTGTTGTGACCGAACTCTTTCTTCCATACTCATTGTTCCAAGAACCAATTCTTTAACTCCCAGAAAGACAAATAACATAATTGCAACTAAAACAGCACTCATAACACACAAAATACTATTATGCACATTTTCTTTTATTATTTTCAATAATACCTTCATATGTCCAACCCCTGAAAGAAAATGGAACCCCATCTTTGTTATCTATCCACAACTTCCATCCGCTTTTCTGCCGGCCTGTTCCTTCTTGCCCCAATCAGATACAAAATTGCCGGACCCAAATTAACAAGCATTCCAATAATTAAAATCGGGAAATCCGACGTTCTTAAAAATGCTTTCCCTTTATCTATTACAAAGATAAATTCATTGCAATACATTAACAAATTAATCCCCATATAGATAACAATACCTGCAGTTAACTGTTTTGTTTTTTCTGTATTATTACAGTTTGCTTCCCCATAATGTCCCAGATACCAGATGCCTATTGAAATTGCAAGCATCCATAATGTGTGTACACGTTCTCCAGCCAAAAAACAAACATTAATCAAACAACCTACAATTCCCCAAAGTCCCAACAATTGAAAATATATCGAAGTTCCTCTAATTAATTTCCGTCCTCCCGGTGCTCTGATTCCTCCTACAGAATAAATCAGATCATCACAAAATTCATGAACCGACTTTCCCAGTACTGTTTCAAAATCTTCATTACGCTCCTGTGCTTCTTCCGCCATTCCAGTGATATCTTCAATCATTTGGTCAATTTCTTTTTCTGTAAGTGGGAATGTCTTGATGTATTTTTTCATCTTCCGAACCATTCTTTTATTCTTCTTCGTCAACATAATCTACCCCTCCTTTTTCAAAATTTTATTTACTGATGATTGTACTTCCGTCCAACATTTAATAAACTCCTGCAAATATGCCTCTCCTTCAGCCGTTAATGAATAATACTTTCGTTTTGGTCCAAGCGGCGATGGCCGTAGCTCTGAAGAAATCATCCCCTTCTTTTCCAATCGTACGAGTAATGGATAAATACTTCCCTCTTTTACATCTTCAAATCCGAACTCTGTCAATGTCGTTACAATCTCATATCCGTATGTAACCGTCTCGGATAAAATCTGCAAGATACATCCTTCTAAAGTTCCCTTCATTAATTGTGATTTATCATACATATTTTCACCTACCTTGTATACTATAGTAGTTCTTAACTATATTGTATCACATAATAGTGGTTTGTCAATGAATTTGCGTACAATAAGAATGGGTTTCTAACTATTTTTCCGGCTTATTCTGACATAAAAAAATCCGCAGATTTAAGCTTTTCAACTTATATCTGCGGATTTTTTATCTGAGAATTTCTCAGTATTCCTACTCCTTCTCTTTGTAATGATGCGCTTCCTCCAACATCATATCTTTCACCTTCATCAGACGGATCTGGGTGCTTCGTTCATTCTCATCCAGCTTCATGGTAATATACTTGATATTCTTCTGTGCTTCCGGAATGATCACATGCTCCAGGGCGTTGACACGTCTTCGGGTCTTTTCGATCTCGGCCGCCATAAGCTGGCAGGCTTTTTCTGTCTCTGCAAGCTTCAGCATATCCGGCAGGATATCTGCCAGAGACTTTACGGCCCCATCCAGATCACTCGATGTAAATGCGAATCCATAGGAATAGATGTCATTCGCATCGGCAGTTCTGGTCTTCGTCTCGAATACAGGAATGTCTACACTCATGACATTCTTCTGTCCGACTTCAAGATCTACTTCCTGCTTCGGCGCCATCAGTGCCGTGTTCAGGGTTGCTTCGTCCATTCCGGCTTTGGCTATGACGAAGTTCTTATTGGCCGAACGGATACCCGCTTCTACCTTCTCCCGAAGTTCCATGTTCACTTTTACCAGATCCAGGAACTGACGCATCAGTTCGTCTCGTTTATCTTTCAGAAGTTTGTGACCTTTTATGGCTGTGACCAGTTTCTTCTTGGTCCTGGTCAGTTCCATACGGGTAGGGGTTACCTGGGTTGACGCCATAGTATCACTCCTTTCTATACTTTTTTATATACCAGATGCCATGCCAGCTCGAATCCGCTTTGCTTCTTCTCGCTGAGGGCTGACGCCCTATGCATCTTGCCAGATATGGAATCGCAGGTTAACCTGCATTCCATATCTGATCAATCTGCGCATGGCTTACTGCTTACCATAATACATATCCAAGAACTTATCATCAATTCGCTTAAGCTCTGCTCTAGGCAGCATAGACAGCAGCTTCCATCCAATCTCCAGTGTCTCTTCGATCGGTCTGTCGGTATCGTATCCCTGGGATACATATTCTTTCTCGAATGCATCTGCAAATTTTGCATATACCAGGTCGATATCGGTAAGGGCTGCTTCTCCTAAGATGGTCATTAATTCTTTGGCATCTTTTCCCCGGGCATACGCTGCGAATAACTGGTTCATCGTGTTCGCATGGTCAGCTCTTGTCTTGCCTTCTCCGATTCCTTTATCTTTCAGACGGGACAAGGATGGCAGTACATCAATCGGAGGCTTGATACCTTTGCGGTACAGGTCACGGCTTAAGATGATCTGTCCTTCTGTGATGTATCCGGTAAGGTCCGGGATTGGATGCGTCTTGTCATCCTCCGGCATGGTCAGGATCGGAATCAGTGTGATACTTCCTTTCTTACCATTCTGTCTTCCGGCTCTTTCGTATAAGGTTGCAAGGTCCGTGTACATATATCCAGGATATCCACGACGTCCCGGTACTTCCTTACGTGCAGCAGATACCTCACGGAGTGCATCTGCATAGTTGGTAATATCTGTCATGATTACCAGTACGTGCATATCTTTTTCGAACGCCAGATACTCCGCTGCCGTCAGTGCCATACGAGGGGTTGATATACGCTCGATTGCCGGGTCATTTGCCAGATTGACGAACAATACCGTTCTGTCAATGGCTCCCGTTTCTTTAAAGGATTCTACGAAGAAGTTGGACTCTTCGAATGTAATACCCATAGCAGCAAATACTACGGCGAATTTCTCGTTGCTTCCGCGTACCTTTGCCTGCTTTGCGATCTGCGCTGCCAGGTTGGCATGTGGAAGTCCGGATGCCGAGAAGATTGGAAGCTTCTGTCCACGTACCAGTGTGTTCAGTCCATCGATGGCAGACACACCGGTCTGGATGAACTCTTCCGGATAGCTTCTGGCTGCCGGGTTCATAGGCAGACCGTTGATATCACGTCTTTCATCCGGCAGGATCTCCGGTCCGTCGTCGATCGGGCGGCCCAGTCCGTCGAAGACACGTCCAAGCATATCTTCAGATACGCCAAGTTCCATGCTTCGTCCGAGGAAACGTACTTTACTGTTACTTAAGTTGATACCTGTGGCACTTTCGAATAACTGCACCAGTGCATCATTTCCATTGATCTCCAGAACCTTGCAGCGGCGCTTCTCACCACTTGCAAGCTCAATCTCACCTAATTCGTCATAGGCTACATTTTCAACGCCGCGTACCAGCATCAGAGGTCCGGCAACTTCCTGTATGGTTCTATATTCTTTTGGCATAATTTAGAAGTCCTCCTTCCCGAATGCAGCCGCAACTTCTTTATCCAGTTCTTCTTCTACATTCTTATATTCGCTTTCGATATCGGCATCTGTTGTATATTTATAACGTCCGATCTTTTCTCTTACCGGCATGGCGATCAGTGCGTTCATGTCTGCACCCTTGTTCAGTGCATCGACAGATTTCTCATAGAATGCCAGTACCAGTTTCATCATCAGATACTGCTTGCGAAGCGGTGTATAGGTGTCGATCTCATGGAAGGAATTCTGATGTAAGAAGTCCTCACGGATCGATCTCGCTGCTTCCATCTTCAATCGGTCGGTCGGTGACAGGGCATCCATACCTACCATCTGTACGATCTCATTTAACTCGGCTTCTTCCTGAAGGATTGTCATCATCTTCTGACGGTCTTCCATCCAGTCTGCTGCCACTTCTTCATTAAACCAGTTTGCCATATTGTCAACATACAGTGAATAACTGGTCAGCCAGTTGATGGCTGGGAAATGTCTCTTATATGCAAGTGCGGAATCCAGTCCCCAGAATACCTTTACAATACGAAGGGTTGCCTGTGATACCGGTTCGGAGATATCACCACCCGGAGGAGATACGGCTCCGATAACGGAAAGTGCACCTTCTCTTCCCTCTTTTCCAAGAGATACCACGTGTCCTGCTCTTTCATAGAACTGCGCCAGACGGGAACCTAAGTATGCCGGGTAGCCTTCCTCACCAGGCATCTCTTCCAGACGTCCTGACATCTCTCGAAGTGCCTCTGCCCAACGGGATGTAGAATCTGCCATCAACGCTACAGAATATCCCATATCACGGAAATATTCTGCAATCGTAATTCCGGTATAAATAGAAGCCTCACGGGCTGCAACCGGCATGTCCGATGTATTTGCGATCAGTACAGTTCTTTCCATCAGTGACTGTCCGGTCTTCGGGTCTTTCAGTTCCGGGAATTCATTCAGAACGTCGGTCATCTCATTACCGCGTTCTCCACATCCGATATAGACCACGATATCAGCCTCTGCCCACTTAGCCAACTGGTGTTGGATAACTGTCTTGCCGCTTCCGAAAGGTCCCGGAACGGCTGCCACACCACCTTTGGCGATTGGGAAGAATGTATCGATAACTCGCTGTCCGGTTACCAGTGGTTTTACCGGCGGCAGCTTCTTCTGATACGGACGGCCTTTTCGTACCGGCCATCTCTGCATCATCGTCAGTTCTTTGTCACCTTTTTCGGTAGCGATCACTGCTACCACTTCTTCTACGGTAAATGCTCCGGCTTTGATTTCTTTAACGGTTCCCTTTACTCCGTAAGGAACCATGATCTTCTGCTGTACAACGATGGTTTCCTGCACAGTTCCGAGTACGTCACCTGCTTCTACCTCATCGCCGACTTTTGCAACCGGGACAAATTCCCATTTCTTATCACGTTTTAACGAAGCAACTTCCACGCCTCGTTTTAAGTTATTTCCGGAGATTTTCATAATGTCATCCAGCGGTCTCTGGATTCCATCGTATATGCTTGTGATCAGTCCAGGTCCAAGTTCTACTGACATTGGTACATCCATGGACTCTACCGGCTCTCCAGGTCCAAGTCCCGATGTCTCCTCGTATACCTGGATGGATGCCTCATCTCCGTGAATCTCTATGATCTCTCCGATCAGACGCTGGCTGCTTACACGTACCACGTCAAACATGTTGGCGTCACGCATTCCTTCTGCAATGACCAGCGGTCCTGCTACTTTTTTAATCGTTCCTGTACTCATACGGACGAATCAACCTCCTTTAGCTGCCAAATATAATATCGGAACCGACAGCCTGCTCTACCGATTTCTTCACACCTGCAACCCCGGCGCCTGTATTTCCGGCGATACCCGGAATCTGAATGATCGCCGGTGTGACCTGTTCCTGATATTTTTCTATCTCATGCGTTAACTCAGCGGCAAGCTTCTCTGTGATATAGATAATTCCATATCCGCCCTGTGCCAGCTGGTGTAATTTCTCTGCGGCTTCCTCACGGGTCTGGACGGCAAATGTATCAAGGCCCAGTGCTGCGAATCCGAAGATGCTGTCATAATCACCCACTACTGCGATCTTATACATACATTTCCCTTACCCTTTCCCGGATCGAATCATCCGGCAGTTCATTCTGCTTTCCGGATAAAATGATTCGTACCGTTTTAATCTCATTCTGTCTTGCAATTACATAGGCAATTACCGGTCCTATCGTAAATGCATGATATTTCTCCGGGCTTATCGTCTGAATAATCCGGTTGTCACACCATCTTTCGAATGCCGACGGCGACTCTGCCAGTGCATCCGCACCTTCTGCATAAGCCGTTCCTCTTAAGTATTCACAGATGGCGTCCATGCCGCTAAGTGCCGCTTTCGAGAGCTGGCTGACACTTAAGGAATCACATTCTGCCATTGCCCGTTTCATAAAGTCTGTTGATTTTGCGGTCTTCTGTGACCGGACAGCAATCTTGATGTCCGCCACTGCCACTGTGGATTCTGCATAATCCTGTATGATCTTATCCGGTGACGCTTTCCCGGCCTGATAGATGGCATCCAGTGCCGCCCGGTCTATGATCACATCACAGAGCTGCCCGTCTCCTGTATGAAGAAGTGTCTCGTATGCTTCTTCTCCTGCGATCCGCATACTGTCCGGAAGCTTTCCGAAGTCTCTGTCTTCTACGATCTTACGCATCTCTTCTCCCGGGATCCGCACATCTTCATAATAGATATGCCGGTTCTTCTCCCCGGTACATACTTCCTTGACCGCTGCTTTTAAATTATGAAAAAGCTTCGGATAAGAAAGTACGTCGAAATGTTCCATTCCGATTGACAGTTCTTTGACCACTTCCCAGATCTTTTCTTCTTCTCTTGTCAGGATTTTCTCGGCGTCTCCGCTGCTTTCGGTATCACCCCAGCCTTTCTCCTCCAGGAACTGCAGTGCCTGTTCATAACTCTGGCACGCGATCAGCTGGTCGATGGTACTGTTGGAAAATAAGGATACCTCCAGGGCTCGGATTCTTGCGACCGCATAGGTATATTGTTCACTCATGTTGTCCCTCCATATCATACAAAGAGCATCCGGTGAACGATGTCCGCAAGTTCATCCCGCTTCGCATCGAACATTGCCCTGATCGTACAGTTCTCTTCAATTCCACCGTACGCAAGAATGAATCCATTTTCAATATTTTCCCTGCCGGCTCCGGCCACGGTAAGTTTTCCGCCTTTTGCCAGAGCTTTTTCTTCAATTTCTTTGCCAAATCCTACCGGCATATTTTCCAGATCTTTTACGGAGAAATAGATCTCTCCCTCCTGTGGAAGTACATAAGCTTCCAGAATAGACAGAAGCATCTGATAATACTCATCCGGCGCAAGGTTTACAACTTTTTCATACGCCTTCTCGATGATCTCTGCGATCATCTCCTGCTTTGCTTCCAGAAGTCTCGTTCTTCTCTGAAGATCGATGGCTGATTTCACACGCTCTTTCTGCGATGCAGTATCTGCTTCCGACTTTTTCAGGATAGTCTCTGCCTGTCTGGCTCCCTCTTCCTGTGCCTTAAGCTTCATCTGTTCTGCCTGTGCTTTCGCATCTTCGATCTTCGCATCCGCTGTCACTTTTGCCTCGTCAAGGATCTGACTTTTGATCTTATCTAATCCAGCCATTGTCCTTCACACTCCTTCTATACCTGAATTGCTGTTACGGAAAGGATAGAAATCAGAAGTGCAAGGATTGCATATGTCTCAACCATTGCAGGGAACAGCATTGCTTTACCGAACTGATCCGGTTTCTTTGCTACGATCCCGATTGCTGCCGCTGCTGTCTGTCCCTGTGCTTTTCCTGAAATCAGACCTACAATTCCGATCGGAAGGCAGGCTGCAAGGATCAGAAGTCCAGTCTTCGGATCCAGATCTGCTGCGCCGCCGCCAAGAAGTCCGATCTTAGATAATGTAATAAATCCAACCAGCAGTCCGTAGATTCCCTGTGTACCAGGAAGCAGCTGCATGATCAGTACTTTTGCGAATTTGCTTGGGTCTTCTGTTACAACTCCGGACGCTGCCTGTCCTGCAATACCAACTCCGATCGCAGATCCTGCACCTGCCAGGAATACTGCCACTGCCGCACCAAGAAGTGCATATACCATTCCCATATCATTCCAAATACTCATATCTATTTTTCCTCCTTAACATCTACATATTTTGTCTCCGCATGAAACGGTTCGAAAGGTTTTCCACCGCCTTCGTAGAATTTTCCGAAGAATTCCACAAATTGAAGACGGTTGGTATGGACATATGCACCAAGCAGATTGATCGCCAGGTTCATTGCATGTCCAACAATAAATACTACGATAAATAAGATGACTCCGAATACACTCTTACCAAGCATACTTCCCATCTGGTTGACAACGGATGCGATAACACCTGTCGCAAGTCCCAGTGCCAGAAGTCTGGAGTATGATAATACATCACTTAACCATCCGGTGATGTTGTAGATATCATACGCTCCAAGCGCAAGTCTGAGTGCCGGATTCTTGCTCGATCTTCCGGACATCAGTAACAGCCCGAGTGCTCCGATGATGGCCATCGCCTTTGACAATGTAACCAGCGCTGCCGGGAACACGATCTTGGTCTGTGCGATCGAAGCAAATATCTCCGACGGAAGTAACATCAGGATCAGTCCGATCAGGAAAATGTACCACAATACGATATCACAGAAAAAATCCAGTACCTTTCCGTCTTTTAACAACATATATCCCTTGATTCCAAGACCCACGAACAGATGGACCAGTCCGAATGCCATCGAATAGATCAGAAGTCGCATCGGATCATTTAACGGTGCAAACCACAGCGGCTTGATCGTCAATTCTTTTCCGAAGAATGTGCTCGATACGACGTCTACGACATCTCCGAAATATCCACCGAATAAGATTCCCCATACCATGGTAGAAATTCCACAGTACATGAACATTTTCATGGATTTTCTCATACCGGCGCTCATGCGCGGAAATTTCTTAAGAACGACCAGACACACAATTGCAATGATCGCACCATATGCTGCATCTGATAACATCATTCCAAAGAAAAATACATAGAAGAATGACATGATCGCGGTCGGATCGATCTCTCCTTTATGCGGAAGTCCGTAAGACTCCAGGACTCCTTCCACACTTTCCGAAAATCCGTTGTTTTTAAGGATCACCGGTGGTTCTTCGTCTTCTTTTAACTCTTCTACATCGATTACACAGTCATATGCTTCCCCGATTCCTTTCCGGATCGCCGGTATCGCTTCTTTTGCTGCGTAACCACTGATAATAAATGTACGTCTGGACTGCGGAAGTGTTCCCAGTACTTCGTACTTCTCTGCACGCATCCGGTAATAGTCGCCGATGATCTTCAGTTCCTCCCGGTCTTCTGCGTGCGATATGATCTCTTCCCGGATATCTGCAATTGTCTGTTCGATCTGTCTGATCTGTTCTTCCAGTTCTTCTTTCTGCTTTGCCGGAATCTGCTCTGTCGATACAACCGGTCTTGAGAATCCTGCAGTGCGGAGTGTATTCTCCACATCTGCTGCCTGATCCTTCATACAGAACACGCTTAAGTACACGGCATCTTTATCCTGGCTTATAATCGATACATCTACTGCTTCGATCTCCGGATGATCTTCGGCAAGCTTTCCGTAGATCATTTCCAGTGTCGTCTCCGCCGCCATGGTTCCAAGAAGCATCGCCGTCTTTTTCGTGCCCGGATAATTCATCGCAACTTCCAGACTCATCCATGGTGTAAGTGCTTCTATCTGGGTATTCCGCTTCACGATCTCAGCCTGTGCTTCCGCAATTTTCTTATGATCAGCGATCAGAAGTCCCGCCACTTCCATGACTGCTTCCTGCTTCGCTGCGGCAGCTTCCATCGTCCTTTTATCGATCAGCTCATTTCCTTCCAGACTGGCGAACATGGATTTTTTCTCCGGTGTATATTGATTCAATACATCCAGTGCGTTTTCCGTGATCTGCACCCGTTTCTCGAAGCTTGATTTCGCACTCTGCGTATCCATCTTCTCAAATCCGGCTTCATCCTGTGCGACCTGATGCATCTCTATCATGCCCATGGACTGCAGTTTTTCCAGAATCGCTTTCCGGTCATGTTTCAATGCGCAGATACTGATTCGCTGCATCTGCAATACTGCCATAACTGCATCCCTCCTTTTTTACTTTTTTCACGTTTTCTTCTTTCCGTATCATCAGAGCAATGCTTTGATGACTGCGGATACCGCCTCCTCTTCTTTTCCCTGAGCCAGTGCTTTTAATGCTTCTGTCTCCTGTTCCGTCTTCTCGGAAGCCTGTTTCTTTAAGACTTCTCCTTCTTCTTTCGCCTGCAAAAGATCTGCTTCTGCCTGTTTCTTTGCATTTGCTACAGCCTGCTCTTTTATCTCTTTTGCCTCTCTGGCAGCTTTTTCAAGGATCTCGGTACACGTTGCATCTGCTTTTCTTATAATCTCATCCGCTTCATTCTCCGTTTCCTTGATGGCCTTAATGGTTTCTTCTACCATTCATCTACCACCTCTCCTTCAAAAAATACAAAATCTAGTTTAAATTATAATATTATTTTCGTGATTTTGCCACACATTTCTTACATTTTCTTTAAATTGTATATCACTTTGATGCACTTTTTATCAATTTGTCGTTTTATATTTGTGCACATATAAATAAGTAGAAATACCTGAAAACTTCCTGCGTTTACTTATATACCTGGTATCTACAGGACTTGCCACTGGCAACTCCTTACGAACGCATGGCGATGCAAATAAGGATATTGCTCATTTTCTTAACGAAAATGGACAATATCCTTATTTTGTCTAAATAATATGAAATTTATACAATCAGATTCTTTTCTACCAGTGTAATTCGTGAAGATGTCCCTCCAGATTCATACCCGCAAACCCGTTCTGTCTCAGTGCCTCATAAAGCACGATCGCAACCGAGTTACCAAGGTTCAGAGAACGGATATCCCCCACCATCGGGATGCGCACGCAGTCTTTTTTATGATCTACCAGAATCTCTTCCGGGATTCCGGCGCTTTCTTTTCCGAACATGATGTAACAGTCCGACTCATAGTTCACTTCTGTATATACCTTTGGTGCTTTTGTCGTTGCCATGTAGATCTTGGCTCCCGGATTCTTTTCCAGGAAATCATTGTAGTCAATATAGGTTCTGACATCCAGATGCTCCCAGTAATCCATGCCGGCACGCTTTAAGTTCTTCTCATTTAAGCGAAAGCCGAGTGGCTCGATCAGGTGTAATCTGGTGTTGGTGGCTACGCAGGTTCTTCCGATATTACCTGTGTTTGCCGGGATCTCTGGTTCGTGTAGTACAATGTTCAACATGTTGTGGTCCTCCGTTTTTCTATATCATAATGATCTCTTTTCTACATTTACACAATCCATTATAAACCACACGACTTTCCAATGCAAAAGAATCCGCCGGACATTCTCCCGTCCGGCGGATTCTCGCACTTTATGTAATATTTTATTTTGATATCTTCGGTTTATTTATTCTTCACATACTTCTTAAGCAGATACACCGGCGTGCAGCTCCATGCATGGCAGTAACTGTTCACGATCGGTGAACCATACGGAGAATACTCCGGCTGATCCGGATCGAATGCTTCCCAGTAGGTATCAGCACCGAGCGAGATCATCTTACCCCAGTAGCTCTTCATCAGATGCACGGCTTCTTCATCCAGTCCCGCCTCGAATAACGCTTCCACGATATGATGATACATATATGGTGTTGCGATATTCTTCACCGGGAATAACTCCTGAATTGTTGTCTGCATAATGGATTTATTCTCTTCATCCGACATCACATGTGCCAGCACCATCCACACCTGACTTGCAATGTTGTATTCATCCCAGGCTGTTGCAAAGAGGTTCTTTTCCGGGCGGAAAAGGACGTTCTTTGCATAGTCTGTGATCAATTCCAGTTTCTTTTCATACATACTGATCTCAGAATCTCTTACGGCTTTGGCAAGTGCGATAAACTGCTTCATAACATAGATCATCTCCGCCTGTCCGGCCGTGTCTTTGTTAAAGTCATTGGACCAGTCTACGAATACCGGATAGTTCTCATCCGGATTCAGTTTACCATTTTCATCGAACATCTTTAATGTAATGTTCATCTGCTTCTTGGCGATCGGATACAGTTCTTTTACCATCTCCTCATCCGGGTGTGCCTGATGCAGATCATACAACGTCGAAATGAAGAACAGACTGTATTCAAACAAGAATGTATCATCCGGTACATTCTCTGGCTTTACGAATACATTTGCAGAGATCTTACCTTCTTCTGTCGTCATAGCTGCGAACAGATACAGGCATCTCTTTACCAGATCTGTCTGGTCAAATGTTGCGTAGTTCGCAAGTGCCTGCAGTCTGAGATCTCCAAGCCATAATCTTCTGTCACGCTTTGGTCCGTCCTCGAACACGTCCTGTGTACAGTCCGCCAGCGTCTTCACACCGATATCGTAAATCTTCTGCAGTTCCGGATCTTCGAATCTCATCGGTTCGAAGCCGCTGTAATCTGCAGATGTCTCAGTCACAACCGTCGGATCTGAGAATACTGCCTGCCACTTCGGAGATGTATCCAGCACTTTCAGTTCCACATAACGGAAACTGTATCTTCTCGGAAGTTCCAGTGTTGCCGGAAGCTCATCGATATGAATGAACTCTTCCTGGATCCAGGAACGGCTGAGCCATCCTTCATAGTCTTTGGACTCCGCTGCAAGCTCTGCAGGAAGTTCGGCAAATTTGATACGCATATAAAGCGGTGCATCCATCGGAGATCCGGTCTGATCGATATGGATCTTGAATGTTCCGACTCTGTGGTCTCCAAAATCAAGGATCATCTTGTCATTTCTTTTCAGTCCGTATTCCTCAATCTTATCGATGCTCTTATCACTTTCTGTTACGCCGACACCATTTAATTTCAATGGATCTTCGATCACTTCGACAATACGTGTTGGATGAATTCTTTCTTTTTTGATCTCCGGGCGGAAGCCTTCTGCTTTAGCCAGCAGCTTTTCGTCATGTTTAAATTTTACATCATTATTAATCTGAAATGTAAATGCCATGTTCTCTCCTCCTGCTTACATCTGTCCGATGCCGTGCTTTTTCTGTAACACAATCATTCTTGTTCCGGCAACTGCACTGATTAGGACGATTCCTGCAAATCCATACATTGTTGTGTGGATTCTGTCACCGGCTACCAGGTAAGGTGTTACAAGTGCGAATAATCCACAGCAGAATCTTGAGAATCCGTTGATGAATCCCTGCATAGAAGCTCTTGCTTCAACCGGGAAAGATTCCTGTGTCCATACTTTGTAGATAGACTCACCGGCAAACTGGTTACCAATGTTGTAGCATGCGATCATACCTACGATCATGGCGATGGTTCCACCGCCAAGTGCGATACCGATCATGGCTCCTGCCTGAATCACGATACCTACGTAGAAGAATTTATTTCTGTGCTTACTTCCTGCTGCAGATGCAAATAAGATTCCGCAGATCAGACCTACAATGTTCAATACAATTCCGCATCCTGTTGCAAGTGACTGTGATGCATTTGCTTTCACCAGAATATAAGTCTGGAACTGTCCGAATGTATTAGCTAACAGGTTCCAGCATACATAGAAGATAATGATGCATGAGAAAAATGATATATATTTTCTTCCGTCTGTTCCTTTAAAAAGAGATGCAAATGATACTTCTGTAGAAGTCTTTGTGCCTTCTGCCGCGCGGTATTCATCTCCTGCCACATGAAATTCTTTGAATTTCTTAGAAAATGTTCTCCATACGAATGCGATTCCTGCAAGTACGGCCAGTAATGCGAATACCATTCTTGCTCCGGCTGCGCCTTCTACGTGAGATACGATAAATGCCATTGCGTAAGATCCAAGTACACCGATCTGCCAGAATACCTGTGTCGATGCGATCAGGCTTGCAGATACTTTTTCATTCGGTGCATCATGAGAGATTACAGTAAGGCTGATCGGAAGATCTGCTCCGGAAGCAAATCCTGTAATGATCAGACCAGCAAGTAATACCGGAAAGTTACCTGACAATACACAGATTGCCGCACCGATCAGATACATCAGGTTCATCATATTAAATGAACGAATCAGTCCGAATAACTTTGTAATGTTACCTGCGAGCAGTGATCCTGCTGCGATTGCAAATGTAAGTGCTCCTGAGAGGATTCCGACCTGTCCGTCAGTAAGTCCAAGTCCTGACTGCCACACTGTAATTGTAGCGGACAGTCCGATGATGATACCGGATCCAAGCATAGATCCGATTCCTGCCGCACCAACCAGCGGCATATATTTCTTCGTTTCTGCTGATTTACTCATAATTAATTCCTTTCACTTTCTGTTACACAAGTTCCAGTTATCTGTTTCCCTGGCCTTGTTTCATATGTTCCTTCGTTCTGCCCGTTCTATTCTTTATTCTGCATTTTCCTGCGTTCTTCCAGTTCTTTCTGGATCTGTGGAAATTCCTTATCCAGATGGTAGAACGACATCGTAATGATCGAGCAGATAATCAGGACTGCCGGAATGTAGATGTACATCATCTTGATCGCCGTCAGTGTATTTGCCGTCTGGTGAACTGCATCTGCATCATAAGCTCCCCAGCTCAGTAACAGTCCTGAGATTCCTCCGGCTGCTGCCTGTGCCACTTTTCCGAGGAAACCATTAATTGCCGACAGCGTACCGGTTGCCTGGATACCCGTCTTCCACTCTCCGTAATCCACCGGATCTGCCTGCATAGAGAAGTAGATACTTTCCTTACATCCATATCCCGCTGCAGATATCACTGCTCCAACCAGAATAATCGATGTATTCACATTTCCGATAAAGATCACGGCCAGACCTGCAAGCTGTAATCCTGCGGATACACTGTAAAGGTTACGTTTTCCAAGGCGTTTTGCCAGGAATGGGACAGTTAAGTTTGCCACCATCGGAACCATAGTCATAACTGTGGCTACCATGGTTGCCATTTTTGTACTTCCCACGTAATATTTGTAGTAATACACCAGTGCAGATGACTGAATGAAATAACCTGTCCACATGAACAAAATGTTGAGTGCGAATAATTTCCATGGTGTGTTATGTGCCGCTGACTGGATCGTCTCTTTTAAGGTCGCTGATTTTTCTGTCTGACTTAAGTTGTTCTCACGGACCAGTGCAAATGTAAGTAAGAAACATACACATCCCGCAACTCCGAAGATTCCCATAACCACACGGAATCCAACCGCTTCGTTCCCATTTCCAACCATTTTTACCAGATACAATGCGGTTGCTGATACGATCGTGGAACCCATGAATGCGAAGAATTTTCTCCATGTCGCCAGTACGGTTCTTTCATTCATATCATCCGTCAAAGTCGGCAATATGGACGCCAGCGGAATATTGACCACTGTATACATGAATGACAGGAAAATGTATGTAACGTATGCATACACCAGTTTCCCATCCGGTGATATATCCGGCACACTGAATGCCAGCAATGCTGCTACTGCAAACGGCACAGCTCCAAAGAGGAACCATGGTCTGCTCTTTCCCCAGCGGGTTCTGGTCTTATCGATTGCGAATCCAACCAGTACATCAGTAACAGCATCAATAATCCTGCAGACAATAAACATAACAGCGATCGATGCTGCATTGAGTTTCATAACGTCTGTGTAAAAATACAGTAAGTACAGAGAAATCATCTGCCATATTAAGTTACAAGCAAAATCTCCAAGTCCATAGCCAAATCTCTGTCTGTACAAAAATGACTTTGTATTACCCATCTCTTATCCCTTTCTTATGATTTATCGCGCGCTTTCTTAACTTCAAATGGATTATAACGCAGAAATGGTATTCTGAATATCGGATATTTTGACACGTTAATTGACTTTTTTTGACATATATGTGATGATAAGGTTGAAAATGAATGAATATTGACTTTTTTGTTTCATTTGTTTTTGTGATATATAGCATTCTCTGGGAGGTACTTATATTGTGGCTGATTTAGGGAAAACATTAAATGAATTATTTGATCTGAACAAAGATGAGAAATTTTATAAAGATTATTTTGAAGCTTCTGCTTCTTCCGGTCAGTTGAAGAAATTTCTGGATAAAGTAGATCTGAATGATGCCGTCCGCCGCCACCTGATCATCCCGGAACTGCTGCCGGATATCATTTCTTATGAAATGAATGATGATGAATACTTTAAAGACAATGACCGGAATGTATTCATCAGCAAACATAACCGGTACACGCCTCCGTTTTTACACAAGCATGACTTTTTTGAGATCATCTTTGTATTTACCGGACATTGCTCGCAGACTATCTCCACGACCAGAAAAGATTTTACCGAAGGGGATCTGATCTTTATTGCCCCGGGTGTGTATCATACGATGGAAGTCTTTGACGATAATTCCATCGTATTCAACATCCTTCTGCGCAAATCCACATTTTCACAGATGTTCATCCCTCTGATGAAGGGGAACAATCTGTTAAATGAATTCTTCTCGGAAGGACTGTATCACTCCCAGCAGATCGACTACGTTATCTTCCACTCCGGCGGTGAGCATCTGATCGATTCACAGAAAGAGATGTTGAACGTATACCACGAACACCTCTTTCACGATGCATTTTCCGATCAGGTTCTGGTCGGCATGCTTACCCAGCTCAGTGCGAAGATGATGCGCCATTACCGGAATACCGTAGAGTCTTCCTACCGCGATAAAAATGAGCATCAGCCAGAGAATTTTAAGGTTATGCACTATATGCAGAGCCATCTGGAAGATGTCACCCTGCAGGATATTGCGGATCACTTTGGATTTTCATTATCGTATTGTTCCAGACTGATCAAGTCCACGACCGGACAGTCTTTTAATGACTGGAAGCGGCTTCTCCGGATACAGAAAGCAGAACGGCTTCTGGTGAATACGCAGAAGTCCGTTGCAGATATCAGTGAAATTCTTGGATATGAGAATCCGGAGACTTTTATCCGGGCGTTTAAGAAAGAGCTGCATATTACTCCGGCGAAGTACCGGAGCCGGGAAATTACTCCGAAGACAACTTCTTGAAAAACGTATTTCATACAGAAATTACCACTGGCAACTCTTTACGAACGCATGGCTATAAAAAACATCCGGCAGAAAATATTATCATTTCTGCCGGATGTTCCTAATATTCTGACATGCTTCTCTCCACCTGCACTGCCGCAATCGCACCATCTGCCACTGCAGTCACTACCTGACGCAGGCTCTTGACTCTTACATCTCCTACCGCATAGACGCCAGGCACATTGGTATGCATGTCCTCATCCGTCTTAATGTATCCCTTGTCATCCGTCTCTACTTTATCTGCAAACACGCCGGTATTCGGGATCATACCGATGAATCCAAACAGTCCGAACAGTCCATCTTTCGGATCGGCTTCTATCTTTGTAAGCTCCCCGGTCTTTACATTCTTCACGGTCATCGTCTGGAGCAGTCCGTCACCGCCCACTTCTTCGACTACCGAATCCCACAGGAATGCAATCTTCGGATTGGCAAATGCTTTTTCCTGGATGGACTTTGCCGCACGCAGCTCGTTTCTTCTGTGAATGATCGTAACTTTTCTGACGAATTTCGTAAGGTACAGTGCTTCTTCCACCGCTGCGTCACCGCCGCCTACTACATATACTTCCAGATCTGTAAAGAAGTTCGCATCACAGGTTGCGCAGTAAGAGATTCCGCGTCCTTTGTACTCCTGCTCTCCTTTGCATCCGATCGGTCTTGCGTATGCACCGGTTGCGATGATAATATTTTTTGCCTGATAGGTATCTTTTTCCCCTGTCAGAACTTTGATCTCTCCGTCCAGTTCCACATTTGTAATTGTATCACGGACATGTTCTGCTCCGAACTGCTCTGTCTGTTCGTACATTCTCCGTACAAGAGAAACACCTGTCTCTCCTTCTACGATCTGTCCCGGATAGTTTTCTATCTCGTCTGTGTTGATAATCTGGCCGCCGGCCTGTCCTTTTTCAATAATTAAAGTGTCCAGTCTGCTTCTGCCTGCATATAATCCTGCGCTTAATCCCGCCGGACCGGCGCCAAGGATGATTACGTCATATATGTGATCCATGTGTATGTCCTCGCTTTCTTTTCGCACGTATTTTTAAAATTGTTGATAGTATGATTCTATCTTATTTTACATGATTTTAGCTGTTGGCATACCAACAAATTACAAGCAAAAATTTTCCTTTTGCTTTTATATTTATAGTAGTGTATCACATACGCGTATTTTATTCAATTATTAAATAATATTAATTATATTTTTCACATCTTCCACGATCTGCTCTTTCGTCAGATGATTCTCTTTCAGAACTTCTGCCACATCATAGCGGTCCAGGAATTCTTTCTTCAGTCCGAAGTTCAAAACCTTCATATCGGAATCTCCATAGAATCTTGCGATCTTCTCACCGAAGCCACCGTCAAGGATTCCATCTTCCAGAGTGATCACAACATCATGGTCTTTCTTAAGCTCTTCCAGAAGTTCTGCATCAATGCCTGTAATGTAGTATGGATTGATTACCGTTGCATCTGTTCCAATCACTTTCTTAAGCTCTTCTGCAACTTCTTTACCAGGTCCGTAGAATGTTCCAAGTCCGATCACTGCAACCTTGGAACCTTTCTGTGTTACTTCGTATTTGTTTAGGTCTCCGAAGTCTTTTGTAATCTCTTTTCCATCAGAGATTACGCTGCCGCCCGGAAGCTTGATTGCTACCGGATGCTCATTCTGTTCGATACTCCAGTCAAGCATTGCCAGGTATTCTTCCTTGGTTGTCGGAGCAAGGTATACCAGATTCGGAATATTGGCCATCATCGGGATGTCATATAGTCCAAGGTGTGTCACGTCATTCATTCCGTATACCGAACCACAGAATGTTACAATAGTTGCCGGGCTGTTATTAATGCAGAGATCCTGTGCGATCTGGTCATAAGTTCTCTGTACAAATGTACTGTATACTCCATAAACCGGTTTTCCGCCATTTGCGGCAATTCCGGAAGCAAGTGCTACGGCTGTCTCTTCTGCGATACCGACATCTACGAACTGCTTTCCGACTTCTTTTCTCTTATCCTCTGTGAATCCCATAACAGTCGGGGTTCCGGATGTGATCGCTACCACTGCCGGATCTTTTTTCATCTTATCCAGAAGATAATTCAGGGAAATATCCGAATAGTCTTCTTCTGTCATCTCGTATAACGGTTCACCTGTCTCGATATGAAATGGTCCGTTATAATGCCATACTTCTTTGTTCTGCTCTGCCGGTGCATAACCTTTTCCCTTTAAGGTATTGATATGGACAACAACTGGTTTCCTGCTGTCTTTGACACCCTGGAATGCTTCGATCAGGTCTCCGACATCATTTCCGTGATCCACGTAAATGTAATCTAATCCCATAGCTTTGAACAGGTTGCATTCTGCCTGTCCGTTTGTCTCGCGAAGTAATTTTAAGTTGCCATATAATCCGCCGTGGTTTTCTGCGATGGACATGTCATTGTCATTGACAACGATGATCAGATTGCCGTCCAATTCTACTGCATAGTCCAATCCTTCCAGTGCTTCGCCACCGCTTAAGGAACCGTCACCGATCACTGCGATCACATTTCCTTCTTCCCCTTTCAGGTCTCTTGCTTTTGCAAGTCCACATGCAAGGCTGACGGATGTAGATGTATGACCTACTGTGAAATGATCGTGTGCGCTTTCATTTGGATTGCTGTATCCGGACACATCATCGTAATGTTCTTCATAGAGATACGCATCCTTTCTTCCTGTCAACATCTTGTGCGGATAGGTCTGGTGTGATACGTCATATACGATCTTGTCTTTTGGTGACTCGAATACATAATGCAGTGCGATCGTTGCCTCTACCATACCGAAGTTTGGTCCGAAGTGTCCGCCGTGGATACTGGCTCTCTTTAACAGTACTTCTCTCATCTCATCTGCCATTACGGTCATCTCGTCTACGGTTAATTTCTTTACGTCTTCTGGTCCATTAATCTTTTCTATATACATGAACGATTCTCCTCCCAGTTTAATACTCCTGTCTTTACTGCTTCTTCGTATTTGGAAATCTTGTGGTTCAGCCGGTTGATCGCTGACTCTATCTGCGCTTTCTGCTCTTCTAACTTCTCTCTTTCTTCCGAAAGAAGCTGAAGTCTTGCTTCAAATGTCTCATCGCCCTGCTGATATAATTTCACATATTCGATCAGTGCCTCTACAGGAAGTCCTGCTTTTCTCATACAGATGACAAGCTCCACCCATCCAAGGTCTGATTCCTGATAGTCTCTGATTCCGCCTGCCGTACGTGTTACTTCCGGTATCATACCGATGCGTTCATAATAACGCAGGGTATCTGCGGAAATGTCGTATGTTTCACTTACTTCTTTTATCGTCAATCCAGGCACCACCTTTTTTTGCTCTTTTGTCACAGCTCTTTGGTATTCTTTGAACTGCCACATTCATTATTCTCATTTCATTCGTGATTTATTACTATCCGTTCCTTACTATAGCACTTGGAGTTTGCTCTAAGTCAAGATTTTTTCAAAAAATGTATGTAAAATGTAAGAGTAAATTCCGGATTAAATAATTTCATTCTGTATTTTCTGATATCCGCAGAAGCTGCATAACGATAACAAAAGCCGCTGAAGAATTACTTTTTTACATTCCTCAACGGCTTCTATTCTTATATTATCTTTTTGTAACTATTCAGAACCCCACCCCCTACATTCGCAAAACCGCACGACAAGTCGTGCTTTCTCGCTGTTTCACAGCTAATTTTGCTCATATAGGTGGCGGTGACTCTATTCGAGCCACCTTACGAATAAGATAAACAGTTTCTTACATGCAAGCATGACGAATCTGCTTATCTTATTCTAAGGGGTTCTGAATAGTTACATCTTTTTAATATTTTACACTTTGCTTCCGTTCAGATTCTATCCAACGGCTTCTTCCCTGTCTGCCTTATTTCTGGCTTCTCAGTCTCTCAACAAACCGGCTGAGTCTTCCGATTGCCTCTTTCAGATCTTCCAGTGAATATGCATACGATACACGCAGGAAACCTTCCCCGCTCTCACCAAACGCACTTCCCGGCACAACGGCAACCTTTTCCTCTTCCAGGAAACGCATTGCAAATTCTTCGGAAGTCATGCCGAATTCTTTGATACTTGGGAAGATATAGAATGCACCAAATGGCTCGAAGCACTCTAACTTCATCTTCGCAAATTCATTTACCAGATATCTTCTTCTCTGGTTGTATGCATTTCTCATCTGCTGCACTTCATCTTCGCAGTGACGTAAGCCCTCGATGGCTGCATACTGGCTGTTTGTCGGCGCACACATGATTGCAAACTGATGGATCTTCAGCATCTGTTCTATGATCACGGATGGTCCGCAGATATAACCAAGTCTCCATCCTGTCATGGCGAATCCTTTGGAGAACCCGTTGATCACGAGTGTTCTCTCCTGCATTCCAGGAAGGGATGCGATAGACACATGCTCTGTCTTATATGTAAGTTCAGAGTAAATCTCATCCGAAAGTACATACAGATCATGTCTCTTTACGACTTCTGCGATCGGCTCCAGATCTTCTTTCGTCATGATCGATCCTGTCGGGTTGTTTGGAAATGGCATGACCAGCATCTTCGTCTTCGGTGTGATCGCTGCTTCCAGTTCTTCTGCGGTCAGCTTGAATTCATTCTTCTGCTGAAGTGGAATAACAACCGGATTACCATCTGCCAGAATGGTACACGGTACATACGATACGTAACTCGGCTGCGGGATCAGGACTTCATCTCCCGGATCCAGCATTGCACGCAGTGCCACATCGATTCCTTCACTTCCTCCGACCGTCACCATGATCTCATGATCCGGGTCATATTCTACATGTATCTTACGTTCCAGATATTTGCTGATCTCGATCTTCAGATCCTTAAGACCTGCATTCGATGTATAGAAAGTCTTGCCCTGTTCCAGGGTGTAGATACCTTCCTCTCTGATTCTCCATGGTGTGTCAAAATCAGGTTCTCCTACACCAAGGGATATTGCGTCAGGCATCTCACTTACCAGATCAAAGAATTTCCGGATTCCTGATGGTTCGATGCCTGTGATTTTCTTAGATAATGGATTTCTCATCATGGTGTTACAAGCATCCTTTCTGGTTTTTTCTGTCCGAACATGATTGTTCCGTGGTCTTTATATTTCTTTAATACGAACTGTGTACTGGTTCCTGTGACATCTTCGATCGGTGATAATTTACTTGATACGAACTTTGATACTTCCTGTAAAGTCTTGCCTTCAATCAGGACCATCATATCAAAATCACCGGAGATCAGATATACAGCCGATACTTCCGGATAATTGCAGATCCGTTCTGCCGTCTTATCAAATCCCGTGTCACGCTGTGGTGTTACTTTTACTTCGATCAGGGCATTCACATACTCTGTTCCTGTCTTATCCCAGTCGATCAGTGTATGATAGCCACAGATGATCTTTGCTCTTTCCATGGCTGAAATCTCATTTGCTACGGTTACTTCGTCGGTTCCAAGAAGAACTGCCAGTTCTCCGAGGTCTACCCTGCTATGCTTCTCCAGATACAGGAGTATCTGCTTTCTTAATTCTTCCATCATTCATACCTCCGCTGTAAAGCTTCAAGATCTCATCCGGAGCCGGACGGTCGATATAACGCATCTCTTCTCCATTTCTTAAGATCTTATCGTTGTTGTCTGTTGTATGTCCGATTACTGCTGCTGTAATCCCCTGATTGTTCAGCGCATCTGCCAGTACTTCCCCATTGTCAGTCACAGCCAGAAAACTTCCTGTAGATATCATCTGATATGGATTCAGTCGGAAATGTTCGCATACCTCGATCGTTTCCTGTAAAATACTGATCTTCTTCATATCAAGATCCAGTCCCTGTTCCAGTTCCAGTGCAAGATTCCACAGTGCTGCCAAGATTCCGCCATCTGCGACCTGACGTACGACAAATGCGCCCCCGGCTTTTGCGGCTTCGATTTCTTTTGGAGCAAATATCTGCTGTCCGTATGACTTTATCTGCTTCATGAAAACCGGCGCAAAACGAGTCTTAAGTTCCTGTTCTTTTTCTTCCGTGATCCGGAGCATGCCGTCCATTCCTGCATGCCCTGCGAACACAATATCCTTACTGGCTCGTGCGGTTTCCCGGTTCCAGGATTCTTCCTTCGGTGCTTTTGCAATGCCTGTAACCGTTACAGCGATCACCTGTACCGCCGGATTCGCGGATGCCTGTACTCCGGCAAGTATGATATTATACTTTTTGCATGCTTTTTTCAGAAGCTTTTCAATCTTATGGATTCTGGATTTGAACACGTATTCCGGATAGGCGATCTGAACGCTGACATTCGCAGATGGTTCATGCGTCTCCTGCACATCCTGCATATCCTCACTCTGAATATCCGCTTCCTGTTCCTCATCCTCTGTTATATCAGGGCAGACAGAAAACACTGCACCCTGTGCCGCCAGTGCGTTCACAGTCTGTGCAAGTGCGTGGACACCGATCTGCGGAGATAAACCGTAGACGGTAACTGTTTCACTTATAAGCTGTTCTGTCTGTGTCTCTAACTTCATGTTTATTATGTTCCCCTTTTATATTTATACAAGATACGGAATAATCATCGTCGCTACCATGGCAATGATGACGATAAGCACAACAATTGATACAATTCTTCTTGTTCTTTTATTGTTGAAATTCATTCTTCTACCTTCTTTGATTTTATTTTCGTTACTGCTTCTTCTCATTCTTATCAATTTTACGTAAACAGCAACGTATTTCTCTACATTTTATACTCTTTACAATATTTTTGCAAGAAACAATCCTCACATTTCGGACTTCTTGCGCTGCAGATCGTGCGTCCGAATGTAATGATATGGATGTTCCAGAGAATCCAGTGGTCCTCCGGCAGTTCTTTCATCAGATCCTGTTCTATCTTGTCCGGATCCTGATTCTTTGTAAGTCCCAGACGGTTGGATATTCGTTTTACATGTGTGTCCACGACCACACTCGGCACATGATAGATATTTCCACGGATCACATTGGCTGTCTTTCTTCCTACTCCTGCCAGGCTCAAAAGGTCTTCCAGATCCGATGGGACTTCGCCATTATACTTATCCCGGATGTCCTTCATACAGGCTATGATATTCTTCGCTTTATTATGATAGAATCCGGTTGGTTTGATATCCTGCTCTAATTCCTTCAGATCTGCATCCACAAATGCTTCGACAGACGGATATTTCCGGAACAGATCTTTTGTCACGATATTGACTCTTGCATCGGTACACTGGGCGCTTAGCATTGTGGCGATCAGAAGCTGCCACGGAGTCTCGTAATTCAGATAGCAAACGAATTCTGTTCCGTATTTTGCGTCCAGAAGTCCGAGGATTTCTCCTGTTCTTTTTTTCATAATCTGATTTCCTCCACCTTGCAGACTCTCGCCTCCTGATTCAGCGGATTTCTGTTCTGATAGTCAAATAAGATATAAGCGTCTGCCTGTTTAAAATATTCCAGATGAGTCATCTTCCGCATCTGATTCCTGTCATATTTTCCATAATCCGGAAGATACTTATGTGTCTCTTCTTCTTTTTCATAGAATGCTCTCGCCACATCCTTTGCCACCAGGTATTCCCCGGCGAATTCCGGCCGGCTCTTGGCATTTTCCCGGAGGTAATAATCATAGGTGAGTACTTCCCGGAATGTGTCTTCTTTTTCATTATGATATTGTCTGACATAATCCAGCAGGATCTGATATCTTGCACTGCGTTTGTGCTGAACAGCATTATAATTATGTGCTTCATAGTATGCGGCAAGCCGGTCATACATAGAAAAGGCAGAGTCATATTCTTTTTCCAGTTCTTCCATCGTGTTCGTGAACTGACGGCTGTTATAGTAGACCTCCACCATCTCTTCGATGCCTTTCAGACGCAGTACGTCTTCATAGGAAATCCATTTTGTATACAGTACTTCGTACGGCGGATGTGCTTTGTGGACAATGCCGTATTCTTCCTGGTGTTCCTGCATAAAAGAACCTTTCAGTACTTTCAGGAATCCAAGCTGAAGCTGTTCCGGCTTTAATGCATAGACATCGTCAAAAGAATGTGCGAAGCTTTCCACATCTTCATACGGAAGTCCGGCGATCAGATCCAGATGTTCATGCACATTTCCCTTATCCTGAATCCGCCTCACAATTCTGGACACTTTTTCAAAATCCATGACTCTGTGGATCTCTTTGATCGTCTTCGGATTTGTTGACTGCACACCAATCTCAAGTTGCACCAGTCCCGGACGCATCTGTTCCAGAAGTTCCAGTTCCTCTTCATTCAGGATATCTGCGGCAATCTCAAAATGGAAATTCGTGATGCCGTTATCATGCTCGATGATATATTTCCAGATGGCAATGCTGTGGTCATGCTTACAGTTGAACGTACGGTCGACAAATTTCACCTGTGGAACCTTGTGATCCAGGAAAAACTGTAATTCCTTCTTCACCAATTCGATATCCCGGAAACGCAGACGCTTGTCTACCGATGACAGACAATAACTGCAGGAAAACGGACATCCCCTGCTGGTCTCATAATAGATGATCTTGTGCTCAAAATCTTCCATGTGCTTATAGACAAATGGGACTTCACTCAGATCCATGATCGGACGCCATGTGGTATCGATGAATTCATCTTTTTTTGATGCATGCTGCTCTGACATTGCTTCTTCTTTTGATGAATATAGCTCTGACATTGCTTTCTCCATACGGAAAGTAATTCCCAGAACTCCTTTTAACTGCTTATCCACATTCTCCGATTTCTGCCACGAATTATCCACATTTTCCAATTGATATCCACATGCTTTTTCTTCTGTTTCTGTGGATAAATCTTTTGTATTCTTTTCGTATTCCTTCCGGTATATCTGACAGATTTCTTTAAAAGTCTTCTCTCCTTCGCCTTTCATTACACCTTTGACACATGGAAGCCGTCTTAATACTTCTTTCGCATCGTAAGACACCTCCGGTCCGCCAAGCCAGATTGGCATATCCGGGCGTAATTTTCCGATTTCTGCCACAATCTCTTCTATATAATCCAGATTCCAGATATAGCAGGAAAGGCAGAGGATGTCCGGTTTTCTCTTATAGATATCCATCAGGATGTCATCTTTTTGCTGATTGATCGTATATTCCCCGATCTCCACTGCCGGATCGTCTGCGTAGGCTTTCAGACTGTAGACTGCCAGATTAGAATGTATATATTTTGCATTGACTGCTGCCAGTAGTATCTTCATTATATTTTCCTCCAGATCAGAATTTCCCCTCCGATCATATGCCGGATAAGATAAATTCTCATATATCTAGGTATTATAAATTGCTATCGCCTTTTTTACAACATTTCCATTGACTTTTTGCCCGGAACACGTTAAAATGTTGAGCTGTGCAGCCGGGGTGTTAGCGGTACCTTGCACCTGCAATCCGCTATAGCAGGGGTGATATTGCGCAGAGGGCTTGTTTTTGCAGAGCTGCCCTTGGAAAGTGGCGTTGATGTTTGGGTCTTACGCGACGGGACTCCATGAACCGTGTCAGGTCAGGAATGAAGCAGCACTAAGTGGAACCTCTCGGGTGCCGTAAGGGTGCCTGGGCTGAGTTAACTACCAAGGTAACGTCTGTGAAGGCTCGTTCGAAGCGCAATGCACATAAAAAAAGATATCTACAATATCCACTGTGGTTTTCCACATGTGGATATTTTTTTACAATAAATGGGGACGGAGGATTTCTGGAAATCCTCCGTCCCCATTTATGTGATTATTCCTTCTTTTTCTTATGCATATATCTTATTCTTCTTTTTTCTCCGTTGCTTCACTCTCTTGAGCTTCTTTTTCCAGCTGCTTTTTCTTCTTCCTTGCCTCACGCAGTTCTTTAAAGAATGACTTCATCATCAGACTGCATTCTTCTTCCATAACGCCCGTCGTCAGCTCCACCTGATGGTTGAACTCCGGCATGTCCAGAAGATTTAAGATCGAACCTGCACAACCTGCCTTGGGATTCATACATCCGACTACCACACGGGTCATACGGGATTGCACGATTGCACCGGAACACATCTGACACGGTTCCAGTGTCACATACATCGTACAATCCTCCAGTCTCCAGTCATTCATTTTCCTGCTTGCTTTCTTAATCGCAATCAATTCTGCATGCGCCAGGGTATTGTTATCAATCGTTCTCCGGTTGTACCCTCTTCCGATAATCTTATCCTGATACACGATCACACAGCCAATCGGTACTTCTCCGATCGCATAGGCTTTTTTTGCCTGTTTGATTGCTTCTTTCATATATTTTTCATCTGTACTTTGCATTGCCACACTCCATCTGACTATTTTTGTTCATCTTACTTGTCTGTTACATCTTCTTTTATTTATATTTATTAATACCTTCCGCCCATCTCCACTTCGGTATTTTCTTCTACTCTGGTTTTACTTTGTACATCTGCACAGCTTTCCGGTCCGCGGACATTTCTGCACCAGTATCCAAATGTCTCTCTGTCATTCTTTTCTTCTTCCATAAGCGCAAGTCCGGTCTCCTCAACCGGCAGAAATTCCGGGAACCCAAAACTTTCTGCCGCTCTTGCTTCCTGTGGATGGTATACTCCCGGCACTCCTAATTTTAACTGACCACCGCGGACTGTCAATATCAGATGATGATAATTATAATATCCATGAACCAGAAAGCTGTTGTTCGCATGCTTCCACTCACATCTCGGAAGGCATACCATATCTTTTCGCTGGATCTTTCTGACTTTATATCTCTTTTCAGCATCATTATTCTCTTTATATGTACAGTTTTTTATGTCATACATATCCGGAGAACCATTCTTTGTGTTTTTTTCACCAGACATCTCTCCAACGTTCTTTTCTTCTTCATACGTCTTTTCTGACCTGTTTTTCTCCTTTTTAGCACCTGTCTCTTCTACGGTTCGATTTTTTCCTCTGTACTTCGTCTTTTCTACATACGTCTCTGTTTCTACAGTCTTCTCCCTTTCTACATCTGTCTCTTCTTTGACAGTCTTCTCCCTTTCTACATCTGCCTCTTCTTTGACAGTCTTCTCCCTTTCTACATCTGCCTCTTCTTTAACATTCTTCTCCCTTTTTGCATCTATCTCTTCTTCGGCCGCCCTCTCCCTTTCTACATCTGTCTCTTCTGCAGTCTTCTCCCTTTCTCCACCTGTCTCTTCTCCAGTCCCAGCTTCTGTCCTCTTCTCATCGCCGGACTTACTTAACTTCTCCAGCACATCAGACCTGCATTCCATCTCCTGCCCGGTCTTCTCCTCTGCCATCTCCCACTTCTCCATCCGGCAGACATTTACCACATCGTCATTCCATACCGCAGCATACCAGTGCCCGTTCATATCTTTCAAAATGATTCCGTTGACCAGATCATAATTTTCTTTCTCTCCGGTATCTTCCGGCGTATAACACAACCGATAATTCAACCCGGGAGCCGGCGGCTCTGTCACTCCCATATGGATTCCGGTGCATTTCTCTTTCCGGTTCCAGAACAAATATACTTCCAGTCCTTTTGGATCTTCTTCCATCCAGAAACCTTTTCCGTGTACATGGATCACACACTGATCCATATCCTGTTCTACTTTCACAAAGCCTACATTCCGCATCTTTTTCTCTTGTTCATATTCATAAAGATATCGAATAAACCGTCTCAAAATATCCTCTCCCGTTTCTGGTTATTTATCACAATCTATTCGCAGGAATTTTCTTTTATGCTATTATCGCATTCAATTCCTGATACAACCTCTTCGCATAACTGTCGGTCATTCCGCAGATATAATCCGTGACCAGCAGAAGTCTCAGATACAGCCGGTAAATGTCTGACTGCCCCTCCGCATGATAACGGTATGCCTTTTTATAATTGTTGGAAATAAATGAGATCAGTCTTTCTTCTATGGAATTCAGCTTCTGTTCCGGATCATCGTATTTGATCGCCGCACCCATAAAACGGTCCATCAGATTGTCAAGCATCACAGCTTCTTTTACTTCCATCCGGTAGATCGTCTCCGACTGAAATACACATTTACATGCAATCTCTCCAAGTAATTTTACAAGTCTTTCTGCCTGTGTATCTGCAAATAAATCTGACTTGTATGTTCCGTTCATGATCTCTTCATAATGCGACGTAAATCCAGATGTCGCACATCCGATCAGAAATCCCTGTGCTTTTACGATCCAGTTTTTCACTGCATAATCTCCCGGATTATCCACACCGTTTTTCTTTGCACGCTCATATAATTCTACCAGTTTATCTGCCGGTCGGAACCATTTCCATTCTTCCTGTTCTTTATCTGCAAACTTCTTTTCCCGGTTCTGAAGCTTCCGCAGTTCATCCCGCAGACTATGATAAGTAACGAATCCTTTTACAAATGCATCTTCGATATCTGCAGTCTTATATGCAATATCATCTGCCGCCTCCAGAATAAATGTCAGCGGATGCCGGCAATTTCCCGCTCCCGTCTCCGTCACGATATCTTCAAACAACTCACGGTCTGCATAATAATATCCCATCTTTTTCTCCCGGATATCCCCCGACTCCGGCCGGATCTGTGTCGATGCCACCGGATATTTTATAATCGTGTTCAAAAGTGCATATGTCAGATTCATTCCATTCTCGTCTACCAGAAAATGCAATTTACTCACCAGCCTGAGTGCCTGTGCATTTCCTTCAAAATGATAAAAATCTTCCCGCATCTGTGGTTCCAGCAGTTCTTCTATCGGCGTTCCGTGATACTTTAACACCGGAAGATTCCGTTCAAACCATTCCCGGATTGCCGACTCCCCGTAATGCCCGAACGGAGGATTCCCAATATCATGAATCAATCCCGCACACTGAAGGATATTGCAGATGTCTTCTTTCATCCCCGGAGTGAAACTGGAGTCTTTCTTATGTACCAGTATGTTTTCTCCGATATTCTGTCCCAGCGATTTTGCCAGCGATGACACCTCCATGGAATGGGTCAGTCTGGTCCGGATAAAATCGCTCTTATCCAGCGGAAATACCTGTGTCTTATCCTGAAGTCTCCGGAACGAAGCACTTCCGATGATCCGGTGGTAATCTTTTTCAAATTCACTTCTCAGATCCGTGTCTCCGGAACCGGTATTCTGATGTTTGCTCTGCCTTTGTCTCTTTGTAGATAAAAGTCTTGTCCACTCCATTTTATATCCTCCTTCTTATTTTGGTATCTGCAAGACTGGCCACCGGCAACTTTTCTCGCATACCCAGGTATCAAAAAGTGTCCAGCCGAATCTCCGGCTGAACACCTTATTTACAGGACCTGCCGCCGGCAGCTCCTTTCTTACGTTCACTTTTCATTAATCCAGATAGATCGGCGGCTCATAATCTTTTCCAAGCAGTGCTTTCTTACGCTCCTGATATCCAAGGAACGCCCACTCTGTCATATCTGTCCACTGATGTGTTCCACGGTCATATACCTGTACATAACCGATTCTCTTCGGATGCATTCTTACGCTGTTCGATTCATATTCATGTCCGGTGTAAGGATTAAGTTCTCCTTTCTCCAGATCTTCTTCCGTCGATGTGAATAAATCAGCTTCATTTTCCTGTGCATAGGAACTCTGATATCCCGTACCATAGTTCGCATTTCCCTGATCTGTGTTTTCATAAACAGCGGTTTCTTCCTCTGCTGCATAGTTCTCTTCTTCCTCTGGTTCATCCGGAAGGAATTCTTCTGCAAGCTTACCTGACTCTCCATCTTCTGAATAGTCAAATTCATGGTATTGGATTTCTGGTTTCTCTTCTTCTTTTTCTTCTTTCACCGATTCTTCATGCTTCTTGTGAATTCCGAAAAATGCTCTCCAGCCATGCGCTTTTTTCTCCGGCTCTGCTTTCTTCGGTTCCGGCTCTTTCTTTTCTTCCGGTTCTTCTTCCGGTTCAGCTGCTGACTCTTCTACGTACTCCGGCTCTGCTTCATATCCAGTTTCTTCCGTATACTCCGGTTCTTCTTCCGGTTCAGCTACTGACTCTTCTACATACTCCGGTTCTGCTTCATATCCGGCTTCTTCCGCATACTCCGGTTCCGCTCCGTATACCGGCTCTTCTACATACTCTGACTCTGCTTCATATTCCAGCTCACTCTCGTATACCGGTTCCTCTGTGCTTTCCTCTTCCGGTGCAGCTTCTATCTCAATCGCAAGTTCTTCTGTATGTTCTTCTGCCTCTGGTTCATATGCGGACTCTTCCACTGCGGACTCCTCTGCCACTTCCTCTTCTACCGCAGCTTCCACTGTCTCTTCCGGCTCTGCAGCTGCTTCCTCCACTACAGACTCTTCTACTGTCTCTTCCGGCTCTGCAACCGTTTCTTCCACTGCCGGCACTTCTACTGCCTCTTCCGGCTCCTCAGTAGCAGGTTCTTCTGCTTTCTCATTTACAAAGAAGTCAAAGATCGTCTCCTGTACATATTCCGGATTCTCTTCTGCAGCCTTTTTTGCTTTTTTTCTGTTCTTCTTTTTCTCGATCGCATCTAATTCTTTATGAATATCAACCAGTTCCCCGATTGTAATATCCCTTTCTTCTGCTCTTACAGGTGCTGCTTTCTTCTCTGGCTCAGCAGCTTTCTGCTCTTTCACAGGTTTCTCTGTGCGGTCTTCATGTTCTTCTAATATATCTAAATAAAACGGGCATTCCAGGATCTTGGCGATCATACGCATATCCTGCTCCTGGAAATTATCTCTTCCGAGACGCTGTGTCAGGTTCTGGCGCGACATCTTTTTTCCCGTCTGTTTTTCTATCTTTTCTGCAAGTTCTTTGATCGTCATTCCCTTACGGCTCAGGATGATCTTGACCTGTTCTCCAAATGTTAATTCCAACATCGTATTCCTCCTTAATTATTCTTACACTCCCATACTCTCCTCGTGTGTTTTTTCATGGTTTTGTAAACATTTTTCTATCTTGATAAATCTTTATTTTTCCCTTATATATTTTAACAAATCACCGAAATCACGTCAACTACGCTTCTCATCAATTTGCCCTTGCTTCCGCCTTAAAAATGAAGTTTTTCGTTCCATTTTTTTACAACATTTTCATCGATTTTTACTATTTTTCTATCATAAGAAAGGATTCCATTTACCTCTTCTTCTATATCCGATAATTGTGTGTAAACCGTCGCACTCAAACCACGGCTGATATTCGGGATAATGAGCTTTTTTATCAGTTTTTCATAGCCTCTGGTGAGCTCTTTTCTTCTTTTAAATATCTTATAGCCGTAAATATCTTTTTCATACATGCTGTGTTTCGGAATCTGCAGTGAATACCCTCCAAACTCGGTAAGTGCCGTCACACGCTTTTCCGGTCTTATATGCAGCGGGAAGAAATAATCATGGATACTTCTGATGTCACCACATCCCTGATCGAACCATCCGCTTGCAGCGTCGATCAGTCTGGTATGATCTTCTGCCATGGCCGTATCCGTCATCTTCTTTGTCTTGAACTGTCCCCATCCCTCATTAAATATTACCCATGTCACAATGGACGGATGATTATATAAGTGCCTGATCATCTCTTTCATTTCACTTTCAAACTGTTTCTGTCCGGCCGGATCCTGCCGTCCCATCAGATGAAGTCTCGTATCCTTTGCACGGATATGTGCTCCTTCCATCGCCGTTGCCATGTAGGTAACATACCAGCTTTTATATTCACGCCCTCCATTTACCATATCCTGCCATACCAGCATACCGATACGGTCACAGTGATAATACCATCTCTGCGGTTCAATCTTGATATGTTTCCGGATCATATTGAATCCCAGATCCTTCATCTTCTGGATATCATAGATCATCGCTTCGTCACACGGTGGCGTATACAATCCATCCGGCCAGTAGCCCTGATCCAGAACTCCTTTCTGGAAATACGGTTCATTGTTCAGAAAGATCCTTGGAATTCCATTTTTATCATTCTTCACTTCTATCTTACGCATGGCAAAATAACTCTCTACCGTATCTCCGCCCATCTTGATATGCACATCATATAAAAACGGATCTTCCGGACTCCAGCTCCGCATACGTGGGATCTTCACTATACACGGCACTCCTGTCCGGCCGGCAGTTTTTAACGGCCACATCTTTCTTGCCGTTACTGTCACTTCATAATCAATATCTTTTCTTCCGTCTGCATCTTCCAGCTGTATCATCACAGAAGACTGGTCATACAGCGGTGTGATCTTCAGATCACTGATATGATACTCCGGAACTTTTTCCATCCAAACGGTCTGCCAGATGCCGCTCTGCGCCGTATAGAACATTCCTCCATTTTCCAGCTTCTGTTTTCCCCTGCTGTAATAATATGTGTCGGAATAATCTTTTACCTTTACCGTCAGCGAATTCTTCTCTTCTTTCAGTGCATCTGTAATATCAAATGAAAATGGCAGATATCCTCCCACATGCTTTCCCTGTTTCTTTCCATTTACATAGACCGCCGCACACTGATCCACGGCCCCGAAGTGAAGAAGCCAGCGGCTTCCCTTTTCCGGCTTCACCTCTTCCGGAAGACTTCTCTTATACCATAAGAATTCATCCGGTTTCAACTGTCTTCCAACTCCTGACAACACTGCCTCCGGTGAAAACGGAACCAGTATGTCCCCGTCCATTTTCTTTGGAAATCCTTTTGAGTCTTTGATCGCATATTTCCATATACCATTCAGATTCACATAGTTTTTCCGCCGCATCAGCGGTCTCGGATATTCCCCTAATACATTCTTTTCATTTATATTGTCTGCCCATTTCGTCTTTAACTGTCTCATGTTCATACACCCCTTTTAAGCAAGTCTGATTTCGTGTAATCTCCCCTCGATCTCTTCATCTGTTGTAATTACTGCGGCTCTTGCCTCCCCCTGCTTCAGTTCGTATTCCCTGCACAGATATATTCCCGGATATTCTTCTGGCTGCCTTCTCATATACGGTATTCCATCCAGTCCCCAGGCAAATTCATACGTCCGCATATCCAGACCCATTCCCCGCCTGGTGGCTTTCATAAAGCTTTCTTTTAACACCCAGAAACGATAGAACCATTCTGTCTGTTCTTTTTCGTCTCCACCTGCACGGATGATCTCACACTCCGCCGGACAGAAATAGCGCTCAGCCACCGCCATCCGCAATACTCCGGTCATCTCCACGTCACATCCGACCTGCACGCCCTCCCGGTCACTGCAGGCACACAATACATATTTTCCCGAATGCGACAGATTGAATACGGCATGCTCCGGAAGTTCCGTCATCTCCTGTATCTTCTCCCATAAGCTCCATGCACCGACACTCCTTGCCCGGTCCTCCATATTCCGCAGTTTATCTGCCTTTTCCTTTCTCCATTCCGGCACTTTGTTATAATATGCACGATATGTTTCTTCTATTAATAATGGTGTAATATCTGCCGCCCATACGCTTACCATTTTCCCACTCCTTTTACTATACAGCTTTAGTCTAACACACTTTTTCGAAAATGAAAGAATTTATCCAATAAAAGTGTTGACAATCAAAATCAGTTGCGTTAGACTACTATTAGTTTCATACTTTAAACACTTAAAGTTTTGCAGTGCGAATATTTTACAGTGCGACCGCGGTTGATCCACACGGGAAAGAAATATCACACAGGCATAAGTTATTATACAAAATCACACATTTGGAGGAAATGAATTATGATTATCGTATTAAAACCACGTACTACCAAAGATGATGTTTCTCGTGTAGAGGGCATGGTCAAAAAAAGAGGACTGAACACACACGTCGTACAGGGCGAGGAAATGACCATTATCGGTTGTATCGGTGATACAGCCAAGATTGATTCCAAATTATTCGAGATTGATTCCGCAGTCGACAAGGTAATGCATGTACAGGAGCCTTACAAATTAGCCAACCGTGCATTCCATCCGGAAGATTCCATCATCGATGTATCCGGTGTCAAAGTCGGAAGTAATAACCTTGCAATGATCGCAGGTCCTTGTTCTGTAGAATCTTACGAACAGGTTCTCGAGATTGCCAAAGCAGCGAAAGCTTCCGGAGCCAACTTACTTCGCGGCGGTGCATTCAAGCCTAGAACAAGCCCTTATTCCTTCCAGGGACTTGGGCTTGAAGGACTCGATATCTTAACTGCAGTCAAAGAAGAGACAGGTCTTCCAATCGTTACAGAGTTAATGTCAGACAAATATCTGGACATTTTCAACGAGAAGGTAGATCTCATCCAGATTGGTGCACGTAACATGCAGAACTTCGATCTGTTAAAAGAATTAGGACAGCTTGACCGTCCGATCCTCTTAAAGAGAGGTCTGAACGCTACATACGAAGAATGGATCATGTCAGCAGAATACATCATGGCATCCGGTAATGAGAATGTCATCCTCTGCGAACGTGGTATCCGTACTTTCGAAAGTTATACAAGAAATACTCTGGATCTTCAGAGTATCCCGGTACTTCGTAAACTGACACACCTTCCGATCATCGTTGACCCAAGTCATGCAGGAGGAAAATGGTGGCTCGTAGATTCCATGGCAATGGCTGCTGTAGCTGCAGGTGCCGATGGATTAATGATCGAAGTACACAATGACCCTGAATCCGCACTCTGCGACGGAGCTCAGTCATTAAAACCTACGAAATACGATGAATTAATCAAAAAGGTTTCACAGATTGCAGCTGTAGTTGGAAAAAACATCTAATACGCGCAGTCTCATACCTTACAGGAGCTTTATTATGAAACTTACAGTTAATCTTGGAAAAGACAGTTATCCTATTTATATTGAAAATAATATATTGTCCCAGGCCGGAGATTACATCCGCAAGATGTATCACGGGAAACGCATTATGATCGTTTCAGATGATAATGTATTTCCTCTATACGGTGACACTCTGATCCGTACACTGGATTCGGATTACGAATGCCACCATCTGGTACTTCCTCACGGAGAAGCTACCAAGGATTTCCAGACACTTCCTACCGTCTACAAAGCAATGCTGGAAACAAAGATCTCCAGAAGTGATCTGGTCATCGCACTTGGCGGCGGTGTCATCGGAGATCTCACCGGATTTGCGGCAGCAAGTTATCTGCGCGGTGTCAGATTCGTACAGATTCCGACATCTCTTCTGGCTCAGGTGGATTCTTCCGTCGGCGGAAAAGTCGCTGTAGATCTTCCAGAAGGTAAGAATCTGGTAGGTGCATTCTACCAGCCTGCACTGGTGCTGATCGATCCAATGGTTCTTGACACGCTGAACGAACGATTTATCAACGATGGTATGGGAGAGGTCATCAAATACGGCTGCATCAAAGATGCGGATTTGTTTAAGACCTTGGAATCACATAGTTCTTTCGAAGACTTAAAAGAGGAACTACCTGCCATCATCACACGCTGTGTAGACATCAAACGAATGGTTGTAGAGAATGATCAGTTTGACACAGGCGAGCGTATGCTGCTGAATTTCGGACATACACTTGCACACACAATTGAACAACATTTCCATTATCAGCGGGAAAGTCATGGAGAAGCCGTTGCAATCGGCATGTACCAGATTACGAAGCTTGCGGAAGAAAAGGGATTAACCCCTCAGGGAACTGCAGAGAAGATTAAGAATGTCCTTCACACTTACGGACTTCCTTCCGAATGCGGTCTCACACTCGGAACCCTGACCGAAGCAATTGCTTTAGACAAGAAGAATCTGAACGGTAATTTAAATGTCATACTGCTCCATGAAATCGGTGACAGCTTCATCGAATCTACAGACATTCAATTCTTTGCAGAAAATGCAAGATTGGTATAAAATAAAACAGAAAATGAATGTAAATGGAGAATATATATTATGGGTAAATTAGAAGGAAAAATCGCAATTGTAACAGGATCAGGAAAAGGACTTGGACGCGACGCAGCACTCGCGATCGCAACAGAGGGAGCTACCGTTGTAACCGTAGCAAGAACACAGTCTGATCTGGACGAAACAGTAAAAATGATCGAAGACGCCGGTGGCAAAGCCATCTCTGTTGCGAGAGACCTAACAGACGGCGAACAGGTTGCAGATATGGTAAAAACCGTTATGGATAAATTCGGAAGAATCGATATCCTCGTAAACAACGCCGGTGGATATCCGAAAGAGATCTACAAGAATATCGAACACCAGGCGATCAAGATCTGGGAGTGGTCAGAAGAACAGTGGGATCAGATCATCAAGACAAACTTAAAAATCCCATTCCTTGTAACTAAGAATGTCGTTCCTGTAATGATCAAACAGGGCAAAGGTGATATTGTCAACGTCTCTTCCAGAATGGGCCGTATCGCCTCTCAGATGGGCGCATATGCCATTGCCAAGGCTGGCATCGTAACAATGACCAAGACAACTGCTATCCAGACGAAAGAATATGGTATCAAGTGTAATGCAGTAGCACCTGGAATCACAGATACACCGGGCCAGCGCGTATACAACCACTCTGTCGGACAGGACGGATGTGAAATGGGTGATTCCAAGGAAGTTGCAAAAGGAGTTGTATACCTGCTTGCAGATTCACCGGCACCGATGACCGGACAGGTAATTGATATGTTCACAACTGTATAATACAGCGAACTTGCCACTGGCAGCTTCTGTAGATGTATAACGATATGGTTAAAATTCTTAACAATTCGTTCGTCCTTTCATCACACTTTCATCACAAATTGCTTCTATACTATTAATTGTTCGAAAGAACAACACTTTAAATCTTTTTCATAACTTTTTCCTCAGGACTGCACTCCTCCCAAACAATGCAGTCCTTTTTTAATGCATTTTCCAAGCCTTTTAACAATCAATTATTTCCCCGGCTGTCCATAATAAGCATTTGCTCCATGTTTTCTAAAGTAATGCTTATCCTGTAACTCCTGAGGTGCCGGTTTTACATCCGGATTGATCAGTTCACATCTTGCTGCCATCTTGGCAACTTCCTCTAATACAACTGCATTGTGAACTGCTTCATGAGCATCTTTTCCCCATGTGAATGGTCCGTGGTTCTTGCAGAGTACTGCAGGTGTTGCTTCATAATCCAGATCATCTTCATCGAATCTGTCTGCGATCAGAACTCCTGTATTTTTCTCATAAGCTTCATCAATCTCTTCTTTTGTAAGATTTCTTACACATGGAACTGTTCCATAGAGATAATCTGCATGTGTGGTTCCGTAGCAAGGGATTCCTCTTCCTGCCTGAGCCCAGCTTGTTGCCCATGGAGAGTGTGTATGTACAACACCGCCGATGTTCGGGAATCTGTTATACAGCTCTACGTGTGTTGCTGTGTCAGAAGATGGGTTTAATTCTCCTTCTACTTTGTTACCCTGAAGGTCTACAACTACCATGTCTTCCGGTGTTAATTTATCATAATCTACTCCACTTGGTTTGATTACGAAAAGACCTTTTTCACGGTCGATTCCGCTTACATTTCCCCATGTGAATGTAATCAGTCCATATTTTGGAAGAAGCATGTTTGCTTCATATACTTCTTTTTTTAACTCTTCCAGCATTTCTTTCTATCTCCTTTATATTTCTTTATATTTCTATTCCTGCAGAAAATCCATCATCAACGATTTCCTTTTGTATATAAGAATATGCAGATACGGGGACATAACCTATGCCCCCTCTGCTTTCATATAATATTCCTTACAGATCTGCACAAGCTCTGCGCTCTACGTCAAGACCTTTCTTATATGTCTCCATAAATGCTTCGTATCCAGCTACGCCTTCCGGATCCGGATCGATTCTGCTTCCGGCATCACTTCCGAATACCTTGTTCTTCAGGTAGTCTTCCAGCTTCTCGCCTTCCGCACGTTTTACCATGTATTCAGCCAGGATAGCCATTCCCCATGGTCCGCCTTCTCCTGCTGTCTCCATAACTACTACAGGTGTGTTGATCGCATCTGCCAGAATCTTCTGTCCGACACCTTTTGTCTTGAAGAGTCCGCCATGTCCGAGAACTGTATCAATCTCAACACCTTCGTCTTTTGTTAAGATATCCATTCCGACTTTGATAACACCAAGTGCTGTGTACAGGTGAGATCTCATAAAGTTAGCCAGAGTGAATTTTGTCTCTGGTGTTCTGACTACCATCGGACGTCCTTTTTCTACATTTGTGATAGGCTCTCCTGCGTAGTTACCATAGGAAAGGATTCCACCGCAGTCAGCATCGCCTTCCAGTGCTTTATTGTAAAGTGTTCCATACATCTGGTTCATGTCTACGTCTGCTCCGATAGAATCAGCGAATTCTTTGAACAGATTTACCCATGCATTCAAATCTGTTGTTCCGTTGTTGGAATGTACCATGGCAACCAGACTTCCGTCAGGTGTTGTAACCATGTCGATCTCTGTATGTAAGTCTTTCAGAGGCTTCTCCAGTACAACCATAGAGAAGAATGAAGTACCTGCGGAAATGTTGCTTGTACGCTGTGCTACGCTGTTTGTAGCTACCATACCTGTTCCTGCATCACCTTCCGGAGGGCAGAGCGGAATTCCTGCTTCCAGGTTACCTGTAGGATCGAGGAGTTTTGCTCCTTCTTCTGTCAGAGTACCTGCTGCATCTCCTGCTACCAGAACTTTTGGCATGATTTCTTTTACTGTCCATGGATAGTTCTCGCCTTCGATCAACTTGTCGAACTTCTGAATCATTTCTTCATCGTAATCTTTTGTATTCATGTCGATTGGGAACATTCCGGATGCATCACCTACACCAAGAACCTTCTCCCCTGTCATCTGCCAGTGGATATATCCTGCAAGAGTTGTCATGAATGCGATGTCTTTTACATGCTCTTCTTTATCCAGGATGCACTGATACAGATGTGCAATACTCCATCTCAGTGGAATGTTGTACTGGAACAGATCTACCAGCACTTCGGAAGCTTTTCCTGTATTGCTGTTTCTCCATGTCTGGAATGGTGCAAGAAGCTTTCCGTCTTTATCAAATGCCATATAGCCGTGCATCATGGCACTGAACCCGATCGCTCCGAGTTTTTTAATTGTTACTCCGTACTCTTTCTGTACATTTTCTGCCATATCGCGGTAGCTGTCCTGAAGGCCTGTCCAGATATCGTCCAAAGAGTATGTCCACAGTCCGTTCTCATAACGGTTCTCCCATGTGTGGCTTCCGGATGCGATCGGATTGTGCTCCTCATCGATCAGTACTGCTTTAATTCTTGTAGAACCGAATTCGATTCCAAGATATGCTTTTCCGCTTTCAATGATCTCTTTTACATTGCTCATTGTACGCTTCCTCCTAATATAGATTTTTAAGATTTCTTAATATACCCATTATACTATTTTTGCAGGGAAATATCTATTTTGATATCCCCTGCAAAATGAAATGTTACTGCTTATGTGGTAATTTCAATTATTTACGGAATGCAACACTGTTCCACAGGAGTTCGTTCTTGAACTGTCTGATTGTTGTATCCTTATCAATGTATACAGCTTCGATTCCCATGCTTGCTGCCCAGTCACCCATCTGCTCTGCTGTTAAGTCATAAGAGAATGCTGTATGGTGAGCTCCGCCTGCCAGGATCCATGCTTCTGTTCCAACCTTTAAGTTCGGCTGTGGTGTCCAGAATGCTGTTGCTACAGGAAGTTTTGGCATTGGTTTCTCTGTCTTCTTGCAGTCTACATCGTTGATGATCAGACGGAATCTGTCACCAAGGTCGATCAGAGATGTTGCGATAGCCGGACCTGTCTTAGATGTGAATACAAGTCTTGCAGGATCTTCTCTGTCACCCATGCTAAGCGGCTGCTCTTTGATGCTGATCTTGCCATCTGCGATTGTCGGGCATACTTCCAGCATGTGAGCTTCCAGAACGCCTTCTTTTCCTGGTACAAGGTTGTATGTGTAATCTTCCATGAAGGAAGTTCCTTTTGCATCTTTCATTCCCTGAGTCATGATCTTCATAACACGGACCATAGCAGCTGTCTTCCAGTCTCCTTCTGCTCCGAATCCGTATCCTTTTTCCATCAGTCTCTGGATTGCAAGTCCCGGGAGCTGTTTCAGTCCGCCAAGATCTCCGAAGTGTGTTACGATTGCCTGATAATTCTTCTCATCCAGGAATCTTTCAAATCCAAGTTCGATTCCAGCCTGTACCGCTACATGCTCACGGAATTCTTTTTCATCTCTTCCCTCAAGAAGGATGTCATATTTATCATAGTATTCTTCTACTAATGTGTCGATATCAGCCTGAGATACAGCATTTACAGCTTCTACGATCTCATTTACAGGATAAGCATCTACTTCCCATCCGAATTTGATCTGAGCTTCTACTTTGTCACCTTCTGTTACGGCAACGTTTCTCATGTTGTCTGCTACACGCATAACTCTGATGTGGCTGCTTTCAACAACACCAACTGCTGTACGCATCCATGATCCGATCTGTTTCTGAACGTCTTCGTCTTCCCAGTATCCTGCTACAACTTTACGTTCCATGTTCAGACGGCTGAAGATGTGTCCGTACTCTCTGTCTCCGTGTGCTGCCTGGTTCTCATTCATGAAGTCCATGTCGATGGTGTCGTATGGGATTTCACGGTTGAACTGTGTATGTAAGTGAAGTAATGGTTTTCTGTATTCCTGTAATCCTAAGATCCATGATTTTGCAGGAGAGAATGTGTGCATCCATGTGATAACACCTGCACAGTTCTCATCTGTGTTTGCTTCGTTGAAAGTCTTTCTGATGACTTCGTTTGTGATCATGGTTGGTTTCCATACAACTTCATATGGAAGGTTTCCTGATTTATTTAATGCATCTACGATGATCTTTGAATGCTCTGCTACGTGTGCAAGACACTCATCTCCATAAAGATCCTGTGATCCTGTGCAGAACCAAAACTGATAATTCTTTGTTTTTAACATGTTCGATTACTCCTTTTCGTTCAAATTTTCTGTTTCGTTTACAGCTTCATTATGTCTCTATTATAAAAATATGAACTTGCTTTCTCAATTTCTTAACTCTGCACTTTTAGGAAAATAGTTACCTATTCCGACCTCTGTTATGGTATAATCATAATAGAATCCAAGGAGGTATTTGTATGAATTTATCCGATTTTTGCCGCCGAATCACCGGACCCGATACACGGCTTCTTCCGGAAAACCATAAATTAGGTGCAAGACTTGTCTGTCCGGAATATTCCAAGTCCGTACAGGAAGTCAAGACCTATCCGTTACTCGGACAGGACCGCAGTTTCTTATTATGCTGGAACTTCGATTCTCCCGGTAATCTCTACGCAACGATGATGCCGTCCCCGGAGAATTTCTGTTACCATTATTCTTATTCGGACGGGGAATACACACAGCTTCATACGCATGATTATCTGGAACTTTCTTACGTTGTAGAGGGGGAATTCCATCAGCGGATACTGAATAAAGATGTCGTATTCCAAAAAGGAGAACTCTGCCTGATCGACAAGAACTGCCTGCATCAGGACTGCCTGACGGACCAGTCGGGAGTTGTTCTTTTTCTCGGAATCGCCAATGATATGTTTACGGAGATCATGAATGAGAACACCACACCGCAGAAGATTCTTTCTTTCCTGCAGTCTGCCTTATTAAAGCAAAAGGACGTCCAGCAGTTCCTGCATTTCCGTCCATCAGCCGGAGCAAGTGAAGCTCTGGACGACAGTCTTTTATTGCTTTTGAAAGAATCTTATTCGCCGGACAGCGGATCACGATACATCACAAAAGGTCTGTTATTCCGGATCTTCCGGATCCTGAGTACGCAATATGATTTTTCTCTTTCCAAGGAGCAGAAGCAGACCATGAACTGGATCGTATTCGAAGAGATCTCGGATTATATCCGGGCGCATTTTAAAGATATCACGATCCAGGATCTGGTGAATGAGTTCCATTATCAGGAGGATTATTTCAACCGTCTGATCAAACGGAAGACCGGACTTACCTATTCCGCTTATGTCCAGCAGATCCGTCTCGAACGCGCGGAGCATCTGCTGGTGACAACCGACAAGAGTATCGAGGAGATTGCCGACTCAGTCGGATATCATAACAAGGGTTATTTTTATAAATTATTCCAGGAAAAATATGAGGAGACGCCTGCAAGCTACAGGCGGCATACAAGATAGATCACCACAAAAAGAGCTGTCGTTTTCACGAATACATTTTCGCAAAACGCCAGCTCTTATTATCATAGCTTTTATTAATTTCTCAGATCAGATATCCCCGCGTCTGTTTCTGGACGCTTTCAGTCGTGTCATGGCACGGGCCATGGAAGCCTGTGACAGATAATACTCCTGAATGCTCTGCTTCTGACGAAGCTGTTCTTCGGCACGCTCCTTTGCTTCCTCTGCACGCTTCACATCGATGTCTTCCGGACGCTCTGCCGTATTGACCAGTACAGAAGCACGGTTATTCACGATCTCTGCAAATCCCTTGGATACAACTGCTGTTACCCACTCACCGTCCGGCTTACGGAAACGCAGTTCTCCGATCTCCACTGCGATGACCATGTTCTCATGATGCGCCAGAATACCCTTCTCCCCGTCGATCGTCGGGATGACCAGATATTCACATTTGCCATCGTAGAAGACCTTATCCGTAGATATAATTTTCAATGAAAATGTGCTCATACTAAGCCACTCCTTCTGCCTTCGCTTTCGCGATCACGTCTTCGATCGTACCTACATTGAAGAATGCATTTTCCGGATATTCATCCATCTCTCCGTCGATGATCGCTTTAAATCCACGAACAGTCTCTTTCAGTGGAACATATTTTCCAGGAACACCGGTAAATGTCTCAGCTACTGAGAATGGCTGTGACAGGAATTTCTGGATCTTTCTTGCACGGGCTACTGTCAGCTTATCCTCTTCGGATAATTCTTCCATACCAAGGATTGCAATGATGTCCTGTAACTCTTTGTATTTCTGAAGGATCTCCTGTACCTTACGTGCTACCTGATAATGTTCTTCACCTACAACTGCAGGCTCCAGGATACGGGATGTCGAATCCAGTGGATCTACAGCCGGATAGATACCCTGTTCAACGATCTTTCTGGAAAGTACAGTTGTTGCATCCAGATGTGAGAATGTTGTTGCAGGCGCCGGGTCAGTCAAGTCATCGGCTGGTACGTATACGGCCTGTACAGATGTTACAGATCCGTTCTTTGTAGAAGCGATACGTTCCTGCAGGGCACCCATTTCGTTTGCCAGTGTCGGCTGATAACCTACGGCTGACGGCATACGTCCGAGAAGTGCGGATACTTCCGAACCAGCCTGCACGAAACGGAAGATATTGTCGATGAAAAGAAGCACGTTCTGATGCTCTACATCACGGAAATATTCTGCCATTGTAAGTCCGGTCTCAGCGACACGCATACGAGATCCAGGTGGTTCGTTCATCTGTCCGAATACCAGGGCTGTCTTATCAAGTACCCCTGATTCTCTCATCTCTGTCCATAAGTCATTACCTTCACGGGAACGCTCTCCGACACCGGTGAAGATGGAATATCCACCATGCTCTGTTGCGATGTTATGGATAAGCTCCTGGATCAGTACGGTCTTACCTACACCGGCACCACCGAACAGACCGATCTTACCACCTTTTGCATAAGGTGTCAGAAGGTCAATGACCTTGATTCCTGTCTCTAATACTTCGACAGCCGGGCTCTGTTCTTCGAAGCTTGGTGCTTTTCTGTGGATGACCCATTCTTCGCTGTCTTTAATTGGTTCTCCGTTATCGATCGTCTCTCCAAGTACATTGAACAGACGTCCCAGAGTCTTCTCACCTACCGGCACTTTGATACCAGCTCCGGTAGCGGTAACTTCCATTCCCTTCTGCAGACCTTCACTGGAAGCCAGCATGATACAACGTGCAATGTTGTTACCTACATGCTGGGCAACTTCCATGACACAGCGTTTTCCGCCGTTGTCTACTTCCAGGGCATCTTTGATAAATGGAAGTTCTTCTCTATTATTAAATTCTACGTCTACAACAGGTCCCATGACCTGTACGATTCTTCCTTTTGTCATATTACTGCTGCCCACTTTCTTTTTTATTATTTCGTGGTTATTATTTGTTCTATATACAATCTCGCCATCTGCGAACGCCTGTATCCTACTTCCGTTTTTGTGCATTGGCTCCGCCGATGATCTCTGTCAGTTCCTGTGTGATGTCTGCCTGGCGGACACGGTTGTAAGTAATATTTAATTCGTTCAGCATATCTGTTGCACTGTCTGTTGCATTCTGCATTGCCTGCATTCTGGCATTATGCTCACTGCAGTAGGCCTCTACCAGGCATCCATATACGATACCGTTGATGTAGTTCGGAACAATGTTCGCCATCACTCTGTGTGTGGATGGCCAGAACACCATATCTTCCTGATACAATCCGGTCCCGACAAGAACCGGCATATCTTCCGGAAGGAAGGTCGTCTTCTTCATAGGAAGAAGCTTCTGTTCCTCAGTCTCCGCTGTCATAGCATTGACCATACGTGTGTATATGATGTGAATCTCGTCCAGATCTCCATTCCTGAACTGTTCTACCATCTCTGAAGAAATGACTCTTGATCTGTGTAATGTTGGATTCTGAACAGTATAACGGAACTGTGTGTCCAGCTCGATTCCATCTTTCCTGGCAAAGTACTGTCTTCCGGCTTCTCCAAGTACGAATAATTTATGCTTTCCCGGTTTCTTTAACAGTTCTTCGGTTGCCTTGATCACGTTATGGTTATATGCTCCGGCAAGTCCTTTATCAGCAGTTACAACGATATAGCCAATCTTTCTTTCCTCAGCCGGGATACTCTCACGGCCATCAAAAAACTGGCTGTGCATATCCGGCACATGCCGCAAAATTCTGGCGATCTCCGCCTGCATGGCATAGAAGAAAGGTTCTGTGTCAGCAAGCTTTTTCTTGGCCTGTTTCATCTTCGAAGAAGAGATCAGATACATGGCATTTGTTATCTTTCTCGTCTCTTCGATGCTGGCCATTCTTTCCTTAATCTCTTTTGCATTTGCCATAGCTACACCCGCTTATCTTCTTTCCTTGAATTCCTTTGCTGCTGCGAGAATCTGCTCTTTCAGTTCATCATCCAGAACTTTCTTCTCGTCGATCGCTTTGCCGATTTCTTTATGTTCTCTGTCAAAGAACGCAAGCATGTCCATCTGGAATTCTTTGATCTTCTTTGTGTCAATATCAAGCATTAATTTATTCGTAGCGACACAAAGTGTGATTACCTGCTCATGAAGACTTAACGGACGTCCCAGAGGCTGTTTTAACAGTTCTGTCAGACAGCTTCCGTATTTCAGCTGATTCTTTGTTGCATCGTCAAGGTCTGAACTGAACTGGGTAAATGATTCCATCTCTCTTGCCTGTGCCAGGTCGATACGGACACTACCACTGGCTTTCTTCATTGCCTTTGTCTGTGCGGCTCCACCTACACGGGATACAGACAGACCAACGTTAACGGCCGGACGCATACCTGCATTGAACAGGTCACTCTCTAAGAAGATCTGTCCGTCTGTGATAGAAATAACGTTCGTAGGAATGTATGCAGATACATCTCCTGCCTGTGTCTCAATGATCGGAAGTGCTGTGATAGAACCACCGCCTGCTTCCTCGCTTAATCGGCTGCTTCGTTCAAGCAGTCTTGAATGTAAGTAGAATACATCACCAGGATAAGCTTCTCGTCCAGGTGAACGTCCAAGTAACAGAGAAATGGCACGGTAAGCTACCGCATGTTTGGAAAGATCATCATATACGATCAATACATCTTTTCCCTGATACATGAAATACTCCGCAAGTGCTGTTGCCGAATACGGTACAATATACTGAAGTGGTGCACACTCACTGGCTGTTGAGCAGAATACTGTGGTGTAATCCAGTGCGTCATGTGCTTTTAAGTCATTTACAAGTCTTGCTACGGTTGATGCTTTCTGTCCGATGGCTACATAGATACAGATGACATCTTTTCCTTTCTGATTGATGATCGTATCGGTTGCAATAGATGTTTTACCGGTCTGTCTGTCACCGATGATCAACTCTCTCTGTCCACGTCCGATCGGGAACATGGAATCAATAGAAAGGATACCTGTTTCAAGCGGAACGCTTACCGACTTACGTTCAACGATTCCAGGTGCCTCATTCTCTACCGGACGGTATCCGTCGGCTTTGATCTCACCCTTTCCGTCGATTGGTGCTCCAAGAGCATCTACGATCCTTCCGATATAACCCTCTCCTACCGGAATACCTGCCTTTTTACCTGTACGGCACACTTTTGTGCCCTGTTTAATCTCTGAATCATCTCCGAACAGGATACAACTGATCTCGTTTTCCTTGATGTCCTGTACCATGCCCTTAAGACCTGTCTCCAATGTGACGATCTCACCATACATTGCGTGGTCGATTCCGTATACGGAGGCGATTCCATCACCAACAGAGATGACAGTACCAACTTCCTGATCTCTGCTTATTACGTCATAATTCTTTATCTCTTCTTTTAATATAGAGATAATTTCATCTGAGCTGATTGCACTCAATTCCTTCACCTCCATGTTAATTCGTTAATTTCCGCTGTAAACGGTTCAGACGGCCCTGCACACTATAGTCATATTCTTTTCCGTCAACCTGCAGGATAAATCCGCCGATCAGTGCCTTGTCTTCTGCCATAACCCATTTGATGTCTCCGGCACCATATTTCTTCTTGATAAAGTCACCCATCTGCTTCTTTTGTTCTTCACTTGGAAGCGCTGTATAACGAAGATAGACTGTCTTAACACCTGCTGCCTGATTCTGTAATTCTTCGTATGCTGCAAAGATCTGTTCTGCGATCGTCATCTTTTCATGATCGCAGACAACTTTCAGAAATGTTCTCATTTCTTCCGAAAATACTTTATCAATGATATTATGTTTTGTCTCTTTTGTGATCACCGGATTAACCAGTGCTGCCTTTAATTCCTGTGATTTTCCGAAAATATTTTCTGCCTCCAGGACAGCTTCTTTCGAAATACCAAGTTCATTCAGAACTTTTGCATACCGGAGGGCTGCCACCTGGCAGAATACCGGCTCTGCTTCTTTTCTATTCTTCGCTGTCATGGGAATCACCTGCATCTTTCAAAAACTGGTCATATGCATCCGCGCCGCTTATGTTGTCAGCATTCTCAAGTAAGATTTTCTTCGCAGCATCCATTGCCAGCCCTGCAACCTGTGCCTTCATATCATCAAAGGCCTGTTCTCTTTCCTGATTCAGGCTTTCTCTTGCTGTCTTCATAACCTTGTCTGCTTTTTCGTTAGCCTCATTCAGGATCTGGTTGTATTCCTGTTTTGCATCCAGTTTCGCCTGTTCGATCATCTTTGTGGATTCTTCTTTTGCTCCATTCAGTGCATCTTCATACTGTTTTTTCAGAGCATGTGCTTTATCCTGCTCCTCATTCGCGTGGCTGATTCCGTCTGCAATCATCTTTTCCCGCTTTTCCATAATGTCCATGACCGGGCGAAACAGGAACTTTCTGAGAATCAGATACAGAACGATCAGGTTGATGATCGTCAGTACCAGATTAAAATCTATTCTCAGCATATATCTCTACCTGCCTTTCCCTTCTTTTAATCTGTTATCGTCAGCAAACATTATTTCAAAAGAAGGACGATCAGAAGTGCGATAATGAAACCGTAGATAGCGGTTGCCTCTGCAAGTGCACAACCAAGGATCAGGGATGTTCTGATCTTTCCGTCTGCTTCCGGCTGTCTTGCGATAGCGTCTACTGCTTTGCTTGTTGCGATTCCGATACCAACACCGGCTCCGATACCTGTAAGTACTGCGATACCTGCTCCAATTGCGATAATTGTTCCACTCATAATTTGTTCTCCTTTTCTTGTCTTACGTTTTCTTATACTAAATGTTGTAAATGTCTGATTCGCCTTATTCCATCTCTTCTGTCATAAATAATGCAGTTAAGAATACGAATACGTATGCCTGCAATAATCCGTCGAATATATCAAAATAAAAACTAAACGGTATCGGCACAATTAAAGGAACGACCTGTTTGATCAGTTCCATGACTACAAATCCGCCTAACATATTACCAAACAGTCGCATACAAAGCGACAGTGGACGGATTACGATCTCCAGTATCATGATTGGTGCTACGATCGGCACTGGCTTCGCAAAATGTTTGCACCAGTGAACCAGACCATTTTTATGGATACCGGACCACTCGATCACGAACATACTCATAACGGCAAGTGCGATTGTAACGTTCATGTCCTTTGTCGGAGGCTTAAATCCTAACAGCCCGATGACATTTGATATTGCAAGATAAAGCGCTACCGTCATCAGATATGGAATATAGCCCCTGTTTTCTTTTCCTATAATACCTTCAAAGAAATCCTGTGCCCAGCCAATTACTGATTCCAGCATAAGCTGTACCTTTCCCGGTTTCTCTACGCTTAGATTCCTTACGAATACTATACTTAGAATAGTAAGAACCGCCATAATGATCCAAGTTACAACAACACCTTCGTCAACAGCGATTCCTCCAAATACCGGGATGGTAAATACGGTTTCACAGTTAAGTTCTTCTACAAGGCTTTCAACAAGCTTTTCCGTACTATCCCCTTCCTTCATAATTTTTTTGCTAGTTTACTGCTATTTTTTGAAGATGTCAATCATTTTGTCCAGTGGTCATTTTGCTTAATTTTTTATTATTTTTTTGTGTATTTTTACTTTTATTTATTTTAATTTTTCTGTTTTTCCCATCAAATTTTCACATCAAAATGGTAGTTCCAATTTCCGTTCATTTTTTCACAAGGAAAATGCACAATTTTTATTTTTCATTTCCCTTCTTTTTCTACAAAACAGCAATTCCTTCGATTTTCTTCTTGAGAAAATCCTCTCGTTTTCTTTGTAAAATACGACATTTTTTTAAGATTGTCTATTGTTTTGGGCGCAAAAAAGTGTAACCGCTTTTATACTGTTACACTTCTTACTTTTCATTATTTTGTTGTATATCTCAATTTTATATGTACGCTCATTCAAAATTGATATGTCTGCCCTGATCTTACTCTGTGATCAGACGGTACTGCAAATTCTCATATAGAATTTTGTTTCCTTCCATAATATCAGCCGGAAGTAGCGCTCTTGCCATCACCTTGTTTTCTTCCTGATTCTGTGCAAGCGCATCCACACGTCTCAGTTCCACATAGTCACCATCGATCTTTTCAACTACATAAATACATGTTAACATATTTTTGGCCTCCTTTTTAAGTCTTATCATCCTGTCTTTTGTATAAGTTATTTTAATTATACTATTTTTTTAAGGAAAAGTAAATTTTTCTGTATTGATTATTGGCAAGATTTATAATAATATATATTTATATAATATCGTTATACATTAAAATTCAAAGGAGCCTAGCAATGAACGAAGTAGATTTTTCAAAAGTCGGATTAAAAATGAAACAATTAAGAAGTGAACGCGGTATCACTCAGGAACAGGTAGCAAAAGATCTGAACTGTACTGTTCCTTTCGTCAGCAATGTCGAGAACAATCGTGCTAAGCTTAACTTAAGAGTTCTTCTTTATTACTCAAAGCTTTGCAACGTATCCGTGGACACGATTCTGGATGCGGGAAGAGACCTTCCTCCTCTGGACGAAAAAGAGCGCCAGTTAAATGACGAAGTGCTCAATGTATTCCGTGGTTTTTCAGTTTCGGAAAAAGAAAAGATCATCAAGATGTTACGTATCTGGCAGGAGAAATAATCTCCTGCTTTTTTATTTCCGGCATAGCAATAATACATCTTCATGATCTTTCTTCTATATACAATATTTTTCATTGCATGATGCTTTATATTCTCATCACCAGTATCAATAATCTTCAAGTACAACTTTTCCTTGTTTCTTACTTTCTTTCACATTTATAATTCTCTGATTCTGGCTTCCACGGAACACCAGTGTCACATCCTTTAATGCTTCCTTAAACTCCCCGTCCACCAGCACATCGATATATGACAGCATCTCGTCAGTCACATCTGTATGAACACAGCCTCCCGGAATCATATCTTTATCAAACAGGTATCCACTGTAACACCAGATATCTTTCTTTGGATATGTTTCTCTTACTTTCTTCAGAAGCTTTACCAGTTCCCCCTGATTCTCCGGCTCGAACGGTTCCCCGCCCAGTAATGTGAACCCCTGAACAAAGTCTGAATCCAGCAGCCTGATTATCTCCGCTTCCGTTTCTTCTGTATATGGCTGTCCATAGTTAAAATTCCATGTTTCTTCATTAAAACATCCTTTGCAATGATGCCGACAGCCTGAAACAAACAGACTGACTCTGACACCCGGTCCGTCTGCGATGTCGCATTTTTTTATATTTCCGTAATTCATTATTTGTCATTCCTCTCTATCACACATTTATGTCTTTTGTCTTCTTATAATGGATTCTGATATCTATTAATTATATACTATTTTGATTTATGTTTAAACACGAAGAATAGAAGAAGCCAAAGAAAAGGAGCATATCTTTCGATATACTCCCAATTTATTCTTTCCTGATATCTTTTCCGTATCTTACTGGTTAATCCACACCGGTGACACCTTCGAAAAATTTTTACAGGTGTAATACTCTGTCCTTGATCTCCTGCGTACGTCCCTGATTCCAGAACTGTGTTCCGATATATCCACAGGTTCTTCTTGCCACGAATAACTTATCCTGATTCTGGTTACCGCAGTTCGGGCATTCCCAGATCAACTTTCCTGCTTCATCTTCCTTGATCTGGATCTCTCCGTCATAACCACAGCATTCACAGTAATCACTCTTTGTATTCAGCTCTGCATACATAATATTATTGTAAATGTACTGCATAACCGAAAGTACCGCCGGAATATTATTCTGCATATTCGGTACTTCGATGTAACTGATTGCTCCTCCCGGTGAAAGCTTCTGGAAATCAGCTTCGAATTTCAGTTTCTTGAATGCATCGATCGGCTCCGATACATGTACATGATAACTGTTCGTAATATAATTCTTATCGGTTACACCTTTGATGATTCCGAATCGTTTCTGCAGACATTTTGCGAACTTGTATGTGGTTGATTCCATCGGAGTTCCATATACTGAATAGCTGATATTTTCAGCTGCCTTCCATTCTGCACATTTATCATTTAATTTCTGCATTACCTGCATGGCAAATGGTCTTGCGTCCGGATCTGTGTGTGATTTGCCAAGCATACGTACACACATCTCATAGAGGCCTGCGTACCCAAGAGAAATGGTTGAATAACCGTCAAACAACAGCTTATCGATCGTTTCACCTTTTTTCAGTCTTGCAAGTGCACCATTCTGCCACAGGATCGGTGCGACATCGGAAATCGTTCCGCGAAGACGCTCATGTCTGCATCTCAGTGCTCTGTGACACAGTTCCAGACGGTCTTCCAGGATCTTCCAGAATTTATCCATATCTCCCTCTGAAGAGCATGCAACGTCTACCAGATTGATCGTTACAACCCCCTGATTGAAACGTCCATAGAACTTATGGCTTCCGTCCGGATTTCTCTGGCTGTCTTCTACCGTCAGGAACGAACGGCATCCCATACAAGGATATACTTCTCCGTTCTTCATCTCTTTCATGATCTTGGCAGAGATGTAATCCGGCACCATACGTTTTGCCGTACATTTTGCTGCCAGTTCTGTCAGATGCCAGTATTTGGAATCTTCTGTAATATTATCTTCATCTAATACATAGATCAGTTTCGGGAATGCCGGTGTAATCCATACGCCTTTTTCATTCTTTACACCCTGCATTCTCTGGATCATCACTTCTTCAATGATCATAGCCAGGTCATCACGGGTTCTTCCTTCTTCTACTTCATCCAGATACATGAACATTGTAACAAACGGTGCCTGTCCGTTACATGTCATCAATGTGATCAGCTGATACTGAATCGTCTGGATACCGCTCTTTACTTCTTCTCTTAAGCGGCGTTCGGTTACTTTATTAATAATTGTCTCGTCTAAAGATTCTCCGCACTCTTCACGCTCTGCAATGACATTTCTGCGAATCTTCTTACGGCTGATATCTACAAACGGTGCCAGGTGTGCCAGTGTAAACGACTGTCCGCCGTACTGGTTACTTGCTACCTGTGCAACGATCTGTGTCGTTACATTACATGCTGTAAAGAAGCTGTGCGGCTTCTCAATCATCGTCTCACTGATGACAGTGCCGTTCTGAAGCATATCCTGAAGGTTGATCAGGTCACAGTTATGCTCTTTCTGTGCGAAATAGTCGGAATCATGGAAATGAATGATTCCCGCTTCATGTGCACGTACAACCTCTTCCGGAAGAAGAACACGTCTTGACAAGTCCTTACTTACCTCTCCCGCCATATAATCACGCTGCGTAGAGTTGATCACAGGGTTCTTATTTGAATTCTCCTGATTCACCTCTTCATTCATATGATCCAGAAGTGCAAGGATTCCGTTATCTGTTGTATTCGTCTTCCTCATCAGTTCTCTTTTATAGCGGTAACGCACATATTTCTGCGCAACTTCATAACCGCGCAGTTCCATAATTCCGTTTTCTACCATATCCTGTATATCTTCTACATTGACAGCATGAGTGGATTCCTCAATTTTCTTTGCAACGTTGTCCGCCACTGCCATGATCTGATATTCATTCATCCGATGCAGTTTGTCGACGTCCTTGTTTGCACCCTTGATCGCATTAATGATCTTCTCCAGGTCGAAGGCTACCTCTTCGCCGTTTCTCTTAATTACGTTCGTCTTTATTTCTGCGTTCATGTCTATCCCTCTCTTATTTTTATTGCCGATGTAGTATGTGCTCACCCTCAAATACTACTAAATATTGTTTTTTTAACATCTTTTCTGCACAAGATGTTGTGCAAGTAATATGATACTCTATAACAGGCAAAAAGGAAAGAGGTAATTTTGTTAAAATAAATGTTTGGAATGTGGTCTAAATTTTGGTGATATTTTTTTACGAAATTTGTTGCAATTTTGATTCTGCAGTGGGTAAAGTGTGGTGCTAAGTTAAGAATACTTAATATTCCTTTTTCTTGCACTGTTTATCGGATATGGTATATTAAAAATATAAAAGAGGGTGGTTTTTCTATGCATTAGAGCATTATCCCTATAATTCTCCCTATATTATTTTTTTAATATTCTTCAATCAATTTTTCTCTTTTCGTAACATATGTTACGTTTATTCTTCATAAGAAGCCGTATACTATAATCACAACATAAGTTGTGCAACACTTAATAATAAAAATTTTTATAAAAGGAGATTTTAACTATGAAAAAATATGTATGTGAACCATGTGGCTATGAATATGATCCGGCTATAGGAGACCCGGATAACGGAATCGCACCGGGCACAGCCTTTGAAGATCTTCCGGATGACTGGGTATGTCCAATCTGCGGATTAGGAAAAGATGTATTTGTTGCAGAAGATTAATTACTCTTCTGACTGCAGTCTTTCATAATCTATGATCTCGATTACCTTACGGCCCGCAAGCAGAATGATCCCTTCATCCTGCAAAGCAAGCAGCATGCGGGACAGCGATGGTCTTGTAGTATTCAGATATACTGCCAGATCTTCCCTGTTCATATGCAGGCGGACCCGGTAATCCGGATCACAGTTTTCCAACAGGTATGCCGCTACACGCTGACGCAGATTCCCACTGGTAAGAACTTCTATCTGACGGTTATGTTTCTCTGCTTTCTCTGCAAATAGCTGAAGCATATTGAAGACAACCTTACTGTGGTGTACACAGTTTCTTTCGCATCTTCCGCCAAAGAAATTCTGTGAAACCTCCAGAACCGACACTTCATTTTTTGCTTTTGCATAACCTGAGTAAGCAGACTGGCGCAGAAACATTTCTACTTCGCCAAACTCCTCACCCACCGTAACATAACTGCTTCGGGTAATCTTGCCATTCAGGTTGATACTGCCAAGCTCAACCATTCCTTCCAATATGAAGTATAATTTTAACGGCACATCACCCTGACGGAAAATATAGGTATCTTTCGGATATTTCTTTACTACAGCCTGTGAACAGACAAGACTTTTTTCCAGTTCTTCTTCTGTCAGGTTCTGAAATATCTGTAACTGTTGTAACTTCATAATCCAATCCTTTTCTCTGCTGATAAACATTTTCTACGATTCATTATAGACTATGCGGGACGAGGATTCAATGTGTACCAAAGACAGGAGGTTTCTCTATGAATATTACATTTGACGATAACTTAATTACAGGCAACAAAACCATCGATTCCCAGCACCAGGAACTGATCGACCGCATCCGGCAGTTTGTCGCAGCGTGCGAATCCGGTGACAGTAAGATCAAAGCGATCAAAATGTTAGATTACCTTGATGAATATACAAATTTTCATTTTCAGGAAGAAGAGGAACTTCAGAAAAAGGTATCTTACCCGGAGTTTTCCGGTCACCATGCAAAGCATGAAGAATTCAAAACATCTATTCAGGAATTATACGATTATCTGAATGAAAATGAAGGACCTGATGATCAGTTTATCGAACAGGTAAAGCGCAATGTTGTAGACTGGCTGTTCCAACATATCAAGACTTTTGACCGGTCTGTAGCGGAGTATATTCATTTGAAAGATAATTCCAATCGATTATAGTGATTCATAAAAATGCACAAAACGGACATGTTCTCATAACAATGTCCGTTTTTGTGTTATACTTAATTTATTATATTTACAAAGGATTGTGGTACTTATGAATCAGAAACTTACCAAATACGCCTGGTTGCTGCCATTTTTCTCCGGCATCTGCTGGGGTGCTACCGGAATCTTTGTCCGTACACTGGAACACGATGGGCTCGACAACTTTTCCATCATTAGTTTCCGGATGTTGCTTGCAACTCTGATCACTGGCATATGGATTCTATTCTATAACCGACATTTATTTTATGTACATCGGCGTGACTTCTGGCTTTTTATCGGAAACGGCATGATCGGCATGACCGCCCTCAGTGTCTTTTATAATATTTCCGTTACGAAAGGATCTCTTGCACTTTCTGCCGTATTACTTGCCATGTCTCCGGTCTTTGTTCTGTTTCTGGCTGCTATATTCTTCCATGAACCGATAACCAGACACAAACTGACCTGTGTAACACTCGCACTCATTGGCTGTGTACTGGTAAGCGGAGTACTGGAAAGCAATGGACTTTCCTGGAGCATAACAGGAATTCTCTGCGGAATTCTGGCAAGCTTTTTCTATGCTGTATATGGAATCATAAGCAAAAAAGTCACACAAAAAGGATATCATTTCCTGACGATTACTTTTTACGGCACACTCTTTTCCGGCATGACGATGCTGCCTTTCAGTAATATACACTCTTTAAGCAGTATGATTGTCTCAGGGCAAAGGACCACCTTTTTTATCCTGATTATTCATGCGCTGGTATCATCCGTCCTGCCTTATGCACTATATTCCTTATCCATGCGCTATATGGAGGCCGGCAAGGCATCGATTCTCGCTTCCAGCGAGCCTGCCGCCGCCATGTTATTCGGAGCGGTACTCTATGCCGAAACACCAGGTATTCTTTCCATCTGTGGACTTTGTTTTACAATTACTGCTGTAATATTATTAAATTATGAAAGGAATTGAACATATGGTACACCTGAACGACAATGCTGTTGCCTATATGAATAAACGCGGATTCCGCAACATCATACTTTCCATCGAAACAATCACCAGTTGATGTGCCCCTCCGCGTCTGGAGATATCGGTAGGATTTACCGATAAAGAAAAAGAGGACATGCTCGCACAGGGGTATGTCTGCGTGGCCAGTCCTCTCGGTAATGTCTATTATCTGCCTGATGGGGTTGTTGTAGACGGGGATATTAGCATCAACTATATGGAATATCCCTGGATTACGTGTTTTGAGGTAAGCGGTCTGGCTGTTTCACGTTCCTGAGACAGCCAGGCTATGTATTACTCTTCTGCTTCCTCCATTTTTTGTATTTCTTGTTCTGATTGTTTTATCTGTTCATCCAATTGTCTTAACTGTTCATCCAGCTGTCTTAACTGCTCATCTTTCTCTTCTATCTGCCTACGCATATCTTCAATCATGAATTCTACTGTATTTCGATCTAATTCTAACAATTCTTCTGAAAACATCTGTATCACCTCTTTCAACTGACTAGTTATTTTTTATAAGTGGCCGAAACAATTATTTGACATTCTTCATCGTATTTTTGTCCAATAGTTGTTGTAATCGTTGTATCTCTTTCCTCATTTCTATCATCTGTTCACTTTGTTGGTTTATTTGCTCATCCTTCTGACTCAACTGCTCATCTTTCAGATTTAATTCCTCTCTTTGGCAGTCTATCTCCTTCTGCATATCATCAATCATCAGCTTTACCGTATTCCGATCTAATTCCAGCAATTCTTTCGAAAACATCTGCATCACCTCTTCGATATTCCGGCAGACATCATAAGCCTGTTCATACATTTCTTTGAAATCCGGATATTTCTCTATAATATCTATAATCGTCTCCGGATCATCCATGCAGAAAAATGCAAGCCATGCTTCCAACCGGTTTTCTATTTTTATACTTCTATTTTCATTTTGCTGATTCTTTTTGAATATGTCAAGAGGTATGAACAGATATTCCTGTAATAAATTTATATTTACCCCTGTATCAGATTTTTGCATAAAACGATGGATATAATTATTGGAAAATTTCTGGAATTCGGTTGGACTTTTTTCGAATAACACGATCGTGTACACCTGCTTGATATCTCTGTAAGAGAATCGCTTTCCTTTGATTCCTCTCACTCTCTTATACTGCCGCAGCAACAGATCCGCCGAGTAACAGGCACTTCTTTCTCCCGGAAAATAGTATCCGATTTTCTGAATTTCCAGATTCGCAATACTTCCATCTTCCAGTTGCACCACCATATCTGTAATAAGAAGCGTAGATTCATCCGCTAATCTTGTCCCGTCATTTGGTAATACATCTACGATTCTCACTCTTTGTCCAAGAAGTAGTGTGAGTAATTCATTTACCCTCTCCGGTGTATTCTCCGGATTCAGGATTTCTTTTATCATGAAATCATACATGATTTTTATACCTTTCACTCCGGTACAAAAATCCAGAAATTCATTTTGATTTTCCTCTGTCCACTCATAAAATAAATTTTTTAATCTGCTTTTACTTTCAATCTCATTCAACACCTCCTCCCTTGTCCGAATCATCGGGAAATACTGTTGAAGTTTGTTTGTCATAGGCACGTCCTCCTGAATAGATTATAAAATTTTCGTGTTCTCTCAAGTTGGAAATATGTTTCAGACATTTTTAGGTGTGAAACGATTGAAACTTGATGCCTTTTGGCTTAGAAATACTTAAGAGTTTGTAGATATCACTCTTTAAAGTGAATTTAGAATAGCATATTGTTCATATGATTACAAGATTAATTTATCTACAGAACCTGCCACCGGCAGCTTCTTCCGAACGCAAGGCAATATAAAATATGCAGCGGATTCTCCATCCACTGCACATCTTATATCCCCATCTATATATCTCTTTCCCTCAGAACTTCTCCATCTCCCCGATGATCGTTCTGTAGAATTCCTCTTCCGTCCCGTCCTTTCTCACATCATTCAAAACAAGCCCATCCTTCAAAAATATAACTCTCCTACACCGGCTTGCCATCTGCGGATCATGCGTTACCATCAGAATTGTTTTTCCCATCTTCTCATTGATTTTCTGGAACTCATCTGCTACAACCTTTCCCGACTTTGAATCCAAGTTTCCGGTCGGTTCATCCGCAAATATGATGCTTGGATTATTGATAAGTGCCCTGCATATTGCAACCCGCTGTCTCTCTCCGCCGGATAATTCGTAAGGATTCTTATCCTCCAGCCGCTCAATCCCGAACTGCTTTTCCAAAGCTTCCGCCTTTTCTTCACATTTCACCTGATCTATTTTGTCCATCAGCACCGGAAGCATAATATTTTCTTTCACAGACAGGCTGTCCAGCAGATTGAAATCCTGAAATACGAATCCAATCTTACGGCGTCTGATATCGGTAAGCTCTTCCCGCCACAATTCGTTCGTATTCACTCCATCAAAGATCACCTCTCCATCCGTCTGCTGATCCATGAATCCCAGAATCTTCAGAAGTGTCGTCTTACCACAGCCGGACTTTCCCATGATTCCGACATATTCTCCCTCTTCCACATCAAAACTGATTCCTTTTAATACCGAGATCGCATCTTCGTCATCAATCTCTCCGCCGGTTTTGGGAAATTTCTTGATCAGATTATTTATCTTTAATATTTCTTTCATGCTTTCCTTCCACCTTTCTTATCGTATAGCGTTCGATCATCTTTACTCCGATTCCCTGAATCACCAGATACACTGCCGACATTATAAGCAGATATTTCAGATAATGTCCGCAATCTGCCTGCGTATATTTTCTCATCAGCCATACCTCACCCGTCAATACCGGTACTGTGAACAACGCAGTCACCAGCGGAACCCAGAAGAAGATACTTGTTTCCGTCCGGATGACTTTCCGCCGTTCTTTCGTCCTCATTCCTATACGCATTAAGAAATGATTCCGTCTTTTCTTCTCTTCCATCTCTGATTCATATTTCAGATAGATGACTAGAATACTTCCAATAAAAAATGCACCTGCAATAAATATATCGACCACCGTCGTCATAAACCGCTCACTTTGTATCTGTTCGATCGTCGTTCGTTTGGAATAACAGGATAACACATCTTTGTCAAACCGCTCATCCTCTTCATGTGCTTTTCGAAATGTCCGAAGTTCCTCTTCTATCTTCTCGTAATCTGCCTCATTTACATTCAGAAGCACAAGCTGTGTCGGCCAGTGATGGATATTCACACCTTCTGCTACTTCCTTCTTTTTTACCGGATCTCCGGTTATCCAATTATATTTTTTCCAGTCATCCTGAACTTTTTCAAAATACTTATCTGAGAATACAACCAGATTTTCCTCGTTTCCCTGACGGAATGCACCTGTCAGTACATCAATTTTTTCTCCTTTCACTATACGTTTCGGAAATATCTTCTCCCGGTCCATGAACCAGTAGCTTTCCACCGGCTGTCCGATATGCAGATATGGCATGCTTCTTGTATACATATAATCAAGCGGGTGTGCCTTTGTTCCCTTGTCCTGCTGATAAACAATGTAAATGTCTTTCCCATCTGCTGACAGATTCAATTTTTCACTTTTCTTTCCTAACGCTTCATTTAATTCCCGATATGTGGTCTCCGATATTCCGATGTGCTGTCCCTGTGGCATGATCACTTGCCTGGAATCATCCATTTTTGACGAATTATCAACATTCGTCACCCGGACCATTGGATACTCCTGCAGTTTTATATCGTATTTTTCTTTCAGCTGATTCCAGAATGTATCGTCTTCCTCTGTCCCCATGCATACAAAATCATATGGGAATAACTGTTCCGGTTTCTCAGCGATCCTTGCAGAGATTATGTCCTTCCCGAACACGGCCAGCACCAGTATCGGTATCACACTGATCACGTACACATAACGCAGAGTACTTTTAAAACGATAATAAAAAGAATTGTATGGCATCAGCTTTTCGTAATAACTTTTCTTTTTGTTTTTATGAATCTTTAAAGCCAGACGGAATCCATACTTTTCCAGAAGATACAGTCCCACAAGCAAGATTAAAATGATCATAATTCCCTCTGCATTTTTCCGTGCTCCGAAACGGATCATTGCTATCACTATAAGAACGATTCCCGCTGTCAGGAATACTGCAATTCCCTTTTCCGGCATCTTTTCTTTCTCAACATCCCCGAGTCTGAATTTTTTCAATTCACGATACAGGAAAAAGTCTCTTATAATCATCAGCCCGATTCCCGTAATTCCCAGTAAAATCAGACCGGACAATAAATATGTAAATGCCGTAACCTTTGCCGGTTGTAATTCGATTCCAATCCCCGCCACAAAAATCCTGCGGATCACAAGAAGGATCAGACTTGCAATACAGGCTCCTCCGATCAGCATTCCGATGATCCCGGCTATAATTTCTGCCGCAAGCAATGCATACATTGTCGTTTTCCTAAGTCCCAGACTTAAAAATATGCTGTAATTACGCATACGCTTCCGAAAATAAGAAAGCAGATTTGCAATCATAAGCAACAGCGATGCCAGCAGACTTACAATCAGAAACTCTAACAGAATTGCTGTTATCCCGTGTCCGGTCAGAATATTTCCTTCTTTATTGAATGGTGCCAGGATCTGTGCCATCCCCACGCCAGAGAAGATCAGACTTGCCGGAAGCAGATTCATTCCCACATAGACTGCAAAATCCTTTTTTGATTTTCGAAAGTTCTTCCACATCGCCCGGTAGAATCCTTCCGGATACTTTCCGGCAAATCCAAGACGACGTTTCTTTTCTTCTTTATAAGCAGCTTCTTTTTCTCTGATTTCTTCCTGTACCTTTTTATCTTCCTGCCAGGAGTCGATCATCTTTACACCGATCACATTTACAACCAGCAATACAACCAGTACGAATGGATATACCTGTGATAACAGATCTGTGAATACCGCTCCGTCTGCTCCCAGAAATGATATCAGACATCCTGCTACAAGTGCCAGAATATCCAGAATCATTCTGTGCCTGTTCCTCAATGTCCATATGATATTTACCAGTCCAGTCAGTTGAATGAATAATACCAGCACCAGTTCACATATGAACAGCGCCACAATCTGTACCATCATCTGATTATCTATGCCATCCAGTACTCCAATGCCTTCAAGGCTGCCTTTTACATAACCGCCTCCCTGACCGGATACAGCCAGCTTTAACAGATATCCCGGTGCATTGCATTTCCATGTTCCCATATTCATCCACGGGAACAAAAGAACTGCCTGCATGATCAACTGCATGATCAGCGAAAATATCTTGATCCTCTTCCTCGTCTTATCCATAACTTTTGCCTCTCATTTTTCGTACATGCTCATTATTATCCGAGATTTTCCGGCATCCTTTTTATACCTGCGCCACCACCGGCTTGAATCCTTCCATTCCGACAACCATCACCGGTGCTCCTGCCGGGATCTCAGTTCCCTTCTCAGATCCCTGTACTCTTACTTTCATATGATGTCCGCACAGATATCCTTTTCCCTTCCAGTTGATTCTGGTATCTGCCGTTCCGATTTCCCATAAAAGTCTGGTCTCTCTTCTGCTCTGCAAAAGATTCATAAATCCTCTCAGTACCATATTCAACAGACATGCAATCAATACACAGCAGAGGATTCCCGCATATCCCTTCACCGGGAAGCTCGGAACAAAACATAATGCCGAGATAAAAAGTACCAGTCCGCTGTTTGCAACGTAACATCCCTGCCCCCAGTCTCTTCCGACTGCATAGAATAAAGCTTTGCCCGTGTATTTCTCCCAGAAGCTCAATCCGATTCCATAGACAGCAAATCCGATTCCGATATTCCGGTGTATAACTGCCGGGATTTTATTCAGGCCGAGCGCCTCATTCCACAACCATAAAAATGCGTTCGGATCTCTTGCGATAAGATAAGAAATGCACACACATACGATCGGTATGCATCCCAGTGCCAGCATCCACAGAAACATGTTCGAGTCAATCACCTTATGATAGATCTTATCCATTGCTTCACCTGCTTCCTGCGGATCACCCATCTGGCGGACTGCTTCTTCCTCTGCTTCGCCTTCCGTCATCCCCGCTTCCATTAATGCAGCTTTGCAGTCTTCTATATGCGCTTCATATTCATTTACAATTTCTTTTCTTACAGACGAATCGGTAATCTTCTTTCCAAGTTCTTTCAGATATTCTCTTTCCTTCATATCTAACACCCTCCTTTTCTGCCACCTTCACTGCCTTACCTGTGCTATACGGAATACTGGATCATGCTCGTAACTGCATTGGCATAAGCATTCCATTCTTCGATCATTTTCTCCAGATATTTCTTCCCGTTAGGTGTGATCCGGTAATACTTTCTGAGTTTCCCGTTCGCCTCCTGGTTATAACTTTCCAAATATCCAGACTGTACCATGCTGTGAAGCAGCGGATACAATGTTCCTACCTTTAATTCGAATACATTGTCCGATCTCTTTGAGAGTGTATCGATCATTTCATATCCGTACATATCCTTTTCTGAGATCAATTTGAGAATTAACATTGCGGTATTTCCTGAGACCATATTTTTGTTTACTTTCATAGTGATTGCTCCTTTCTTATATTTGCTTTCATTATATATCGGCTTTCGATAGTTGAGTATAAAAAAATTTGCTTTCTTCTTGTTTTTAGTATATATCGCAGTTCGATATATGTCAATATGCAAAACATAAAAAGAACCAGAAATGCACGCCTGCATTCCCAGTTCTCTTAACTTCTTCTCTCCTACAGCAGCTCCGCAAACAATCGCAGGAACAACTGTCCCAGCCGCAGAGTCGCGCTCCGACCGGACTTATACTTCTCCGTCACTTCTCTGCACTGTTCAAAAATCTGCTCCATATCCCGCCGGATGTCCAGTACTGCATCACAGTCCGCCATAAAACATCCATTTTCAAAATGATGATAAAGGCTCCGGTAATCCAGATTGATCGTGCCGCAAGTCGCCATGCAATCATCTGCCACGCTCATCTTCGCATGACAGAACCCCGGTGTCCACTCATAGATCCTTACACCATCCTGTACCAGATTGTGATAGAACGATCTGGTGATACTGTAGATCAGCTTCTTATCTGGGATTCCCGGTGTGATGATCCGCACATCTACGCCACGCCTGGCCGCCAGCGAAAGTGCATGTGTCATCTCATCCGTGATGATCAGATAAGGAGTCATGAACCAGCAGTATCTGTCCGCTTTGTTGACAATACTGATATAGACATCCTCTCCAACCTGGATTCCGTCTAACGGACAATCTGCATACGGCTGGATATATCCCGTCTGCTGCGCCTGATACGGATGCTGTACCAGATATTTTTTCTGTGCCTCTATATTCAGAACGTCCGCACCGGCCGGGGTCTTCCCGGACGCTTCCCACATTTCCAGAAATGCTGCCGTAAGCGAAATCACCGCATCGCCCTCCAGACGGATTCCCGTATCCTTCCATTCCCCGTATGGATGTGTATAGTTAAAATACTCATTTGCCAGGTTATAACCGCCTGTGTACCCAACCTTTCCGTCAATCACCGTAATCTTTCTGTGGTCACGGTTATTCAGGAACATATTAAGTCCCGGAAGCAGCGGATTGAATACCCGGCAGGCAATTCCTTTCGCTTCCAGTTTTCTCGCAAAGCTCAGATTTACGAATCCGATCGAGCCCATGTCATCATAGAACACCCGGACCTCTACTCCTGCTTTCACCCGTTCTTCCAGCACCGTCTGTATCCTGCTCCATGCATATTCATCCTCAATTGCATGATACTCCATGAAAATGAATTGCTCCGCCTTTGCAAGATCCGTAAGCTGCGCCTCCAGTCCTTTGACCGCTTCATCAAAATAAGTCACATCCGTATTCTGATACACCGGATAACACGCATTTCTTTCTATATAATTAGAAACATTTCCCGCCTTCGGATCTGACACATTCAGACGTTCCAGCACTTCCTTATTTTCCGGCAAAAGTGGCAGAAGCTTCTCATCAATCCTTTTGTAACGCATCCGCATCTTCCGGGTTCCACCGTTCATACCGATCATAAAATAAAGTGCTACTCCAAGGATCGGAAATGTCAGGATCAGGATGATCCACGGTGTCTTCATCGAGGAAGTCTCATTTCTTCCATATATTTTCAGAACCAGTATGACGGCAAATATTCTGGTCAGATTGTCTATGAATACCGCGTATTCATTCAGTCCCTTAAATATCCCAATCAGGAACACTACTTCCAGTAATATCGAAAGCACTGTGAACGCCAGCCGCTTCACACCATTCTGTGTCTTTTTCTTTCCTTCCAGTGTATGACTGCTCATCTTCTCACTCTTTTCTTCTATCGTAATTTATGATTATACTAACACGAACGCGTTTCTGGCTCAAGGCTTAGCCTGAACTCAATTAGAAATTATTAACCTTCGGTTCCCGGAAATAAATAACGACAAAAAAATCACCATCCCCGCAGCTCGCAGTCTGCAAAAACAGTGATTTAATAGTGCGCGATCAGGGGTTCGAACCCTGGACACCCTGATTAAGAGTCAGGTGCTCTACCAACTGAGCTAATCGCGCATCTTTGATTGTCTGTGTTACGTCCTCCGTAACGACAAGACTTATTATATAATAAGGTTTTTTAAAATGCAAGTACTTTTTTTACTTTTTTTCATATTTTTTTATTTTTCTCATATATTGATATGGGGGATGAATTTATGAGCCATATTATCCATTATGTTACAACCAATTTCAAAAAAATCTTTCATACTGTCTGCACAGAGATTATCTCCTGCACTCAAGGCACAGCTCTGCATTTTATCCTGGTTGCTGCCTTTCTCGGAACACTGAATCATTTCCTGTATTTTTTAACCGGGCAGTCTCCGGTCGTTGCACTTTTCTGCCCGGTTAATGAATCTGTGTGGGAACATCTGAAACTTTTATATTTTCCTTTTTTATTCGTAAGCATATGGGAATATCTGTCTCTGCATCCGGTTGTTTTACCGTTCTTTTACTGTCGGTATCTGGGTGTAATTCTCGGAATGTTTTTTACTGTTTCTGTTTTTTACACATATTCCGGGATTCTTGGCCGGAATTTCCTGATCTTAGACATTCTGCTTTTTTATTCCAGTGTAATATTTTCATTTGGAATGTCTGAATATATTTCCGGCAAGACCCGTTCTTCCCACGAGACAGAACCTGGCTTTGTAGTCTCTCTCTGGGTGACAACATCATTTTTCTTTTTTGTATTTACATGCTTTCCGCCGGATCTTCCGTTATTCTATTCTGCATAAGTACAACAGCCATCAACACATTTCCCTACATATGTAATTAATTATTCACACCATGATGTGCAACATAGCTGTTAAGATCCAACGCTTTGAACACATATCCCTGTGACTGATAATATTCAATAATTTTCGGCAGAGCTTCCACAGTGGTATCTTTTGTCTCAGAATCATGTGACAGCAGGATGATATTATTGTCATGGAAACCGGTTGCCTGATCCACAAGCTGTTCCGTTGTTCTCACAGCTCCGTCTCCCGAACTTCCATTCCAGTCATAATACTGATATCCTCTTGCCTGAACCTCCTGCGTAAGCGTTGTCATAATTCCCTTCGTGTAACTTGCAGATATTGTATTCGAAGATCCTCCAGGAAATCTGATAAAACACGGAACATAGCCGATCTCTTCTTTTACAAGCTGTCCTATCTGGTCAAGATCCTGAAAATACGCATCAACTGATGCATACACCTTTGCGTAATCATGAGAATATGTATGCATTCCGATCGTATGTCCCTTATCATAAGCCTTTTTGATCATATCTTTATATTCCGGCATGGCTCCTGTAACAAAAAATGTTGCTTTCGCATTGTATTTATCCAAAATGTCCAGTACCGCCTGTGTATTCTTAGACGGTCCGTCATCCAACGTCAGATAGACAACTTTTTCATCCGATTGTTCTGTTGTACCCACTGTTCTTCCTGGCTGAACTGCGAATTCACTTCTGTCATCTGCCTGATCTTTTTGGCCTTGATTTTCTTTATTGGATGCATCCGTTTCATTCTCGTTGATCGTAAGTTTTTTTGCAGTTGCTTTTTTCTTTGATACTGCCTTTTTACTTTCCGTCCCGGCCGTTGTCATCGCTTTACCGGCATTCTTTTTTATAACATGCCCGCCGATTCCCACACCTATGATCACTGCTGCTATGCAGACTGCTGCAATCAGAATCTTTCTCTGTGCACGATCTTTTCGTCTTCTATTTTTTAACTTTTTCCTGCTCATACTTTTTCCTCTTTAATTTTCAACTTTATTCTCACTTTTAAGTAATTGCTTTTTCTTTTTTACTATCATACCGCTTTTTTCCTTTTTATCAAGTCTTTTCTCGAGACTTTTTCACTACAATGTAGTATTGTAATAAATAGATTATCACTTACGAATGTCGAAAGGAGTTTTTAGTATGAGTGAAAATGAAAATAAAGTCTGTCCTGTCAGCTGTAAAATCGAACATCACGCCATGATGTTCGCATTTCTTGCAAAACATGCAATTGAATTATGCGGTGATGCCGGTAAAGAAGCTATCCTTGCCGGAATGACTACATATGGCAACGAGCGGGGTGCCCGCATGGCGGCAAATGCACTCGCTCACGGGGACGAGCTTACCACAATGACCAATCAGGCATACGGTGAATGGAAACCGGATTACGCCGGACAAATGGACTTTGGAACACTCCGCACCGAACCGACACTTCAGACTTACATCGCAAAATGTGCCTGGTGCGAGGCCTGGAAAAAGCATAACATTACCGAATATGGGAAATATTATTGCGTCAATGTAGACAATGCCGTTTACCAGGGATTCCGTTCCGACTTCGTCTGTACCCCGACTGCCACATCCATGAGCTGGGGCGGCGAACGCTGCGAGTTTGACTGGGGACATCCGCTCTCGCAGGAAGAGGTAAAAGAACTGGCGGAGAAAAAAGCAAAACTTGGAACTTCCTGTATGAAAGATTTTAACTTCCATACGGCACATTTAAAATATACCGTCAGTCAGGCTCTGATCCGGAATCTTGGTGAACAAGGAGAAGAGGCAGTGAAACTTGCACTTACTGATTATGTAGATACATTCGGACAGGAATATCTGGATGTATTGGACGGGCTTTATCCGGTTGAATAGTTTTTACTTTTCATATAAGAAAACTATGAAATCTATTTACATCCTGTTTTTCTGTGCTAAAATGATAGATAAACACCCGATTCTATGAGGAGGTATCTATATTTTGAATACACTAACAACCGAACATGCACCTGACAATATCATTGCCAGCTGGCTCGACGATCATCAGGAAGAACTTGTACATACTGCCGATTACATTTTCCATCACCCGGAACTTGCATATCAGGAGACTCTTTCTTCCAAATGCCTGGCAGATTATCTGGAAAGCCAGGGATTTAAAATAACATGGAAAACAGCCGGTATCGACACCGCATTTACCGCAGTCTGGGGAAGTGGAAAGCCTCTCCTTGGATTCCTGGCCGAGTACGATGCTCTGGCCGGTGTCGGACATGCCTGCGGGCACAACCTGCTTGGAACTGCTGTTGCCGCAGCGGCATGCGCATTAAAAGCTGATATGGAAGCAACCGGTGCCGCCGGAACGATCCGTGTCTACGGATGCCCGGCCGAAGAGATCATGTCCGGTAAGATCGTAATGAATGATCAGGGAATCTTTGATGATCTTGATGTTGCCGTTACCTGGCATCCATTCGACCGCAACCGTGTCAGCAACGATATCTGGCAGGCACAGGATATCAAGAACTACACGTTCCATGGTCTCAGTTCCCATGCTGCCAAAGCTCCTGAAAAGGGACGCAGCGCACTCGATGCTGCCGAGCTTATGAATGTCGGCGTCAACTATCTCCGTGAACATGTCCCGGAAGATGTCCGCATGCACTATGCTTACATTGATAACGGACTTCCGGCAAATGTTGTTCCGGATATTGCGAAGACAAATTATTTCATCCGCTCCTACTTACGTTCCCGCACCGAAGATGCGAGCGAACGTGTAGACAACTGCGCCAGAGGTGCCGCACTTATGACAGACACCACCGTCGACATCGAACTGGTCGCAAGCTGCAGTGAGATGAAGATCAACCGGGTACTGACAGAATTATATTACGATGCCATGACCAGAGTCCCGACACCGGCTTATACACCGGAAGAACTGGATTTCGCAAAGCAGATCACGGAAGAAGCCGGACTCGTCAATGACGGGACACTATTCTCCGGCCTGGAACCGCTTGAAGATGAGCCGGTTCCGATCGCCATCGGCACGGACGCTTCGCAGGTCAGCCACACAGTTCCGCTGATCACTTTAAGTGCCGCTACGATGTGTAAAGGTACCCCGCTTCATCACTGGGCTGCTGCCAGACAGGCCGGTATGACTATCGGACAGAAAGGTATGCTCTATGTTGCAAGATGTATGGCAGAAGGTACGAAATTATTGATGGAAACACCGGGAAGTATTGAGAAAGCGTGGGAACTGCATAAGCTGACTCCTTAAGGCTCCTGTCATTGCATGCTGTACAATTATAAATATCTGCTCTGAAACATATCATGACCAAACGAGGAGGAATTATTATGATCGATGGCACACCTAGAATTTTAAGACTTCTCCCTAACACACCTGCCATGGTATTCGAAGGTGCATTTGCCCTCTGCTCAGATAATGATCTGACAGAAGAAGAATTAGAAGCTGCAAAATCCCTCTACAGCACGATCGGTGTGGTAGAAATGATTCCGGAGCACCTCTTAGATGCTGCCTGCGGATTAAGCGGCGGCGGTCCTGCTTATGTAGCTATGTTCATTGAAGCTATGGCCGATGGCGGTGTCAAACAGGGACTTCCACGCGCAACCGCATATCGTCTTGCCGCCCAGACCTGCCTTGGTACCGCAAAGATGATCCTCGAAAAAGGAATTCATCCGGGTGAATTAAAAGACATAGTCACATCCCCTGGCGGAACAACCATCGAAGGATGCGAAGCTCTTGAAAAGGCCGGTATGCGTGGTGCTGTAATCGAATGTATTAATGTAAGTACAGAAAAATCCCGTTCATTATAATCGTTGTCATTCTATGTCGATTCATGCATCGGAATTATCAGACAAAAGAGGAGTTATCCACAGTTTCCCGTGGATAACTCCTCTTTTGTTGGGGATAAGTGGAATTACTCTGCAAAATTTGTCGTTACATTTTCATCCTCTTTATCACCTTCAACCGTGTAAATTCTTCTCTTTCTTTCTCCTCCAGTGCATTGCTGATCGTATGCACCAGATTCGTATACATCGGTATCGTAATATTCTTAAGCGCATTCGCCCGCTTCTGTGTCTTCTTGATATTCGCCGCCAGACGATAGGCCGAGTTCTCCACCTCCGCCAGCTTGATCGTAAGCTCCTTCACTTCCCGGAAAGCTTCCCTTGCGATATCCACCGACTCATGTGTCGTGCTGAACGAATACGTCAGATCATTCTGCTTCGCATCGTACTTGATATGCGGGATCTCGGTTCCCATGATGCTTCTGGTCTGCATCTTCAGAGAATCCTCGATCGGTACGGTAAATGCCAGTTCCTGGACTTTACTGATCCCGTGTTCGATATTGGCACGCTGCAGGCAGGCATATGCTTTTGTAAATGTTGCATCGATCTCTTCCTGAATGTCTTTCGCCTCATCGATCAGACCCATCAGTTCTTTCAGAAGAATATTCCGCTTTTTATCCATCAGATCATAACCCTGGCGTGCAAGCATCAGAGAATTCTTCGCGAGCATCAGATTTCCTTTGGTAGGAAATTCTCTCGGATCCATATGCATCCCTCCTTCACACAACAGATTTTGTCAGACACCTTCTACTCTTTTCCATCTGTCTTCAATGTCTCGTTCGTATCCTTCCAGTACTTCTCAACCAGCTTCGTATCGATACGGTCCAGTTCTTCCTTCGGCAGAAGTCCAAGCAGTTCCCAGCCAAGATCCAGCGTCTCCATCATCGTACGGTTCTCCGTCGGTCCCTGTCCGATATAGCGTCTCTCGAATTCTTCACCGAACTTCAGATACTGCTTATCGATCGGTGACAATTCGTCTTCACCAATAACGGAAGCAAGATTCCTTGCCTCTCCAACCTTCGCATAAGCGGAGAATAACTGGTTCGCAAGATCCTGATGATCTTCCCTGGTATATCCTTTTCCGATACCGTCCTTCATAAGCCGCGACAGTGATGGCAGGATACTGATCGGCGGATAGACTGCCTGCCCGTGAAGATTACGGTCCAGTACGATCTGTCCTTCTGTGATATATCCGGTAAGATCCGGGATCGGATGTGTGATATCATCATTCGGCATAGTCAGGATCGGAAGCTGTGTTACGGAACCATTTGCCCCGTCCACAATACCGGCACGTTCATAGATCGTTGCCAGTTCACTGTATAAATATCCCGGATACCCTTTTCTTGACGGAATCTCGCCACGGGAAGAAGATACTTCACGCATAGCTTCCGCAAAGGACGTCATATCCGTCAGTATAACCAGAATGTGCATATTTTTCTCAAATGCCAGATATTCTGCTACCGTCAGCGCAACCTTCGGTGTGATCAGACGCTCCACCACCGGATCATTTGCCAGATTCAGGAACATACACACATGGTCTGCTACACCGCTTTCCTCGAATGTCTTACGGAAGAATTCCGCCACATCGTGCTTTACTCCCATCGCACCGAATACAACAGCGAACTGTTCATCCGAATTGTCTCCAAGTGAAGCCTGCTTTACGATCTGTGCCGCAAGCTGGTCATGCGGAAGTCCGTTTCCCGAGAATATCGGAAGCTTCTGCCCGCGGATCAGTGTCGTCAGTCCGTCAATCGCCGAGATTCCGGTACGGATATAGTTTCTCGGATATTCCCGTCTGACAGGATTCAGCGGAAGTCCATTTACATCCCTTTTTTCGGCATCTGCAATCGGACCGAGTCCGTCGATCGCTTCCCCGATTCCGTTAAATGTACGTCCCAGCATTTCCTCCGATACAGTAACTTCCATCGGGTGTCCCGTAAGTCTTGTATGGGTATTATCCAGTGACATATTTTCTGTCCCTTCAAATACCTGGATCACGGCCTTGTCTTCATCCAGCTCCACGATACGCCCCATTTTTCTCGTATTATGATCTACAATAAATTCTACGATCTCATCGTAAAACGCATGTTCCACGCCTTCCAGCACGACGAGAGGGCCATTTATGCTGCTCAGTCCAAGATATTCTATTGCCATCTTACGTCCCTCCCTTTACGCATTCTTCTCGATGACGCGGTTATAGAAGTCATCAATGTCTAATTTATACAGATCCAGTAACTGCAGGTTGTCATTCGGCACATCATACTTGATCGCAATGACCTTTTCAAATATACCTTCTGCCTTCAGCACCGACATCGGCATTCCCATCGCTACCAGTTTCCTGCTGGTCTTATACAGATACAGGATCACGTCCATCATCTTGAACTGCTTCTCCAGCGATACGCACGTATCATCCTTATGAAATGCATTCTGTTGCAGGAATCCCAGACGGATCACCTTTGCGATCTCCAGGATCAGTTTCTGATCATCCGGAAGCACATCCCCGCCGATCAGTTTTACAATCTCCATCAGACTGCTCTCCTGGTTCAGGATTGCCATCAGACGGTTCCTGTAATCAACAAATTTCGGCGACACATGATCCGAATACCAGCCGCTTAAGTCATTCAGATATTCACTGTAACTCGTCAGCCAGTGGATCGCAGGGAAATGTCTCGCATACGCCAGGGATTTATCCAGTCCCCAGAAGCAGCGCACGAAACGCTTCGTATTCTGCGTAACCGGCTCGGAGAAATCTCCTCCCTGCGGAGACACCGCTCCGATGATAGAGACAGATCCTGTTGCACCGTTTAACGTCTGCATCATGCCAGCCCTTTCATAGAACGCCGACAGTCTCGATGCCAGATAAGCCGGGAAACCTTCCTCCGCCGGCATCTCTTCCAGTCGTCCGGACAACTCTCGAAGAGCCTCTGCCCATCTGGATGTCGAATCCGCCATGATCGCCACATCATAACCCATGTCACGGTAATATTCTGCCAGTGTAAGTCCGGTATAGATGGATGCCTCACGGGCGGCCACCGGCATGTTCGATGTATTGGCGATCAGCGTTGTCCTGTCCATCAAAGGATTCCCTGATTTCGGATCGACCAGTTCAGAGAATTCTTCCAGAACCTGTGTCATCTCATTCCCACGCTCACCGCATCCGATATATATGATAATATCCGCATCCGACCATTTTGCGATCTGATGCTGCGTCATCGTCTTACCTGTTCCGAATCCTCCCGGGATCGCCGCCGTACCGCCCTTTGCGATCGGGAACATCGTATCCAGAATCCTCTGTCCCGTCACCAGCGGTACACTTGCCGGGAATCTCCGGCTCACCGGTCTCGGCACACGGATCGGCCAGTGCTGCGTCATCGAAAGCTCCCGTTTTTCTCCGTCAAACAGTTCAATCGTAACCAGTGTCTCATCGATCGTATACTCACCGTCCGGCACGACCGATACCACCGTTCCTTCCACTCCCGGAGGAACCATACATTTATGCACAATGGCTCTCGTCTCCGGCACTTCTGCAATGATCGTTCCGCCCTGTACCATGTCGCCTTCTGCCACCGTGATATGTGTCTCCCAGAGCTTCTGGCGGTCCAGTGCATCCACACTGACACCACGGGTGATAAATGCCCCGCCCTTGTCAGCGATCCGCTCCAACGGTCTCTCAATACCGTCGAAAATATTATTCAATATTCCGGGTGCCAGCGTAACCGACACTGCCGCTCCCGTACCTTCCACGAGTTCTCCCGGATGCAGTCCGGAAGTCTCCTCATACACCTGTACCGTCGTCCGGTCCTTATCCAGGGAAATGACTTCGCCAACCAGCTTTTCCTCTCCCACATGGACCATTTCCGACATCTTAAAATCCGTCTTCCCTTTCAGGTAAATGACCGGGCCGTTGATGCCATATATTTTTTCTGTCTTTCCGCTACTCACCCTTCACACCTCCCCGGAATTGGAATTTCTGGTATTCATTCTCCAGTGCCCCTTTGAATGCATAGTCCACCAGGACATTCTTCTCAGGCACGACCGCACGCACGCCGCCGATGAAATCCACTTTGCTGATCGTCAGCGTCATTCCTGTGTGTTCTTCCAGATATGTCTTCTTGTCTGCATCAGACGGATTGATATAGATCGTCATCGCCATCCCGGATGCAAACTGTGCTGCTTTTTCTATATAACGGATCAGAACCTCTTTGTATTCTTCCGTTCTCATGAACGCCAGAAGCTTTAACTGTACTTCTTCGAACAGTTCTGTCTTAAGTTCTGTCTGCGTCTTCCCCATCTCACGTTTTAATTCAAGCTGCGCCTTTGACATTGCCATGTTCAGCTGCTGTTTCGCAGTCACACTCTCCGCACGCACTCTCGTCTCCGACTGCCGTCTGGCTTCGATCTGATGCTGTTCGAACACACTTCGAAGCGCATCTTCATGCTGCTTTACGATCGCATTTGCTTCTGCTCTTGCCTCTTCCATCGCCGCTGTACGGATGTGCGTGATCTTCTCTTCGTTTGTCAAATGTGCCACCTTCTTCCTGTCTATAATTTCAACCCTATCGCTTCATTTACATACGACGTGATAAAATCTTTCTTACGTCCGGTCCCGTGTCTGTCAGGAATCTCGATCAGAAGCGGCATCGTCCGCTCCAGTTTGATCTCGTCGATCAGGTCCGGGAATTCTCTTCCGAATTTCTCCGTCAGCAGAATCACACCTACATCCTTATCCTCCATGGCATTCTCGATCGCACACCGGAGTTCTTCTCTTTCATGTACCACGATTCCGTCTACCCCTGCGAGACGCATTCCTGTCAGAGTATCGATATTATCACTGATCAGATACATCTTCATCTTACAATTTACCTAAGATCATGAAGGAGATGATCAGTCCGTACAGACACACACCTTCTGCAAGACCTACGAAGATCAGCGACTTACCAAGTGCACTGGAATCCTCGCTGATTGCTCCCAGAGCCGCACTTGCTGCACTTGCAACGGCGATACCACCGCCGACGCAGGAAAGACCGGTTGAAAGTGCTGCTGCCAGGTATCCGAATCCGGTTGCGTTCGATGCCGTATTGCCGGCCGCTTCCGCTGCCTGTACCGGATCTCCTGCAAAAAGCATGATCCCCGCGATCAGAACAGTACTGAAGAAAAAGAATACATTCGTGCCGATGGCTCTTTTATAACGCTTCTTCGTCCTCTGTCCGATCAGGAAATATCCGAATGGAATTACAATGCTAAGTAACAATGTTGCAATTAACAATAATCTAACTGTCAGGCTCATATTTTTGTCCTCCTGTAAATATATCTCTGAATCAAAAAATCTTTTAAATCGTTCCTTTACTTCCCGTCACTCTGGCTGTGAAACGGCTTGAACTCCCGTCCGGTTCCCTTATAGAACCTGCTGAACATCTCATAATATTCCAGACGCAGTACTTGGATACCGACGACCAGACCTTCCAGCCCGCACACCAGCACATTTCCAAGCACGAACACGATCCAGTTCGTGTGTCCTGCACTTGCGCCGGACAGCATCAGCACAACCTCCATCATTGCCGCATGGCTGACGGCAAATGCACCGATACGCACATAAGAAATGGTATTGGAGAAATAACTCAGCATCGTCTCGAATAATTCGAAGAATGCCTGCACAAAGAACATTACTTTGCCCTCTTCCATCTTCTTATGCTGCTTTGTCACCAGATTACCCAGCGGCTCCTTGAACACGAACAAGATCACCGGAATGCCCAGGAAAATTACCATCATGATATTACCCGGAACCTTATGTCCCGTCATATAAAGCACGATCGTCAGCACCAGGAATCCGTAGAACACCAGTCCTGCGATTCCGTTGTGGGAGAATAACATATTTTCCACATCATGACTCTTGATCGAATTGATCACATTAAAGATCATCACCAGGATATTCAGTCCCATACCAAATGCAATGGCTACCACGAATACCGTATTGAGCTGTCCGATAAACGGCAGGTTCGTCATCGCATCCACCGGTCTTAACCAGTGTGCCTGTATCACATCTTCAAATCCGAAGATACTTCCGAACATGAATCCAAAGAATGTCGAGAACAGTCCCGCAATGGATATGATCCCAGCCAGATTGATCTTCTTGATCAGGTACAGAAGCCCGCCGAATACGAACAGGCATAAGCCCTGGCCGACATCCCCGAACATCGCCCCGAAGATAAATGTATACGTCAGTGCCACGAACATCGTCGGATCCATCTCATCATTTGCCGGAAGTCCGTACATCCGTATGAACATCTCGAACGGCTTGAAGAATCTTGGATTCTTAAGCTTCGTCGGCGGTTCTCCGAAGAACTTCTCCTTATCTTCCTCTACAACGACAAATACTTTATCATCGTTTTTCGATTCCGCCAGGAATTTTTTCACATCTTCTTCACCCATCCAGCCACACAGGATGTAATAATCTTCTTTATTATCTCCCTCTTCGATCCTTGCCGCCAGCTTACGTACATCAAAGTTTGTAGACAATTCCTCCAGACGCCTTTTCGCACCACGGAGCTTGGCGGCATTCTTTTCCATCAGCTCACTGATCTGTTTTTCGATCTCAGCAATCTCTTTCTGCTTTTCTTCGATTTCTTTTTCAAGCTCTTCACAGGCCTGCGCCGGCGTTCCTATGTATTCGGATGGAATTGTAATCCTTTCAAAATGTAAGGAATTGAATACCGAATCTACTTTACTGGAATCCGCATTCGATACGAAATAACATCCGTATACATAATTTTCATTTCTCGTGCCTTCGATAAATACCGCATTCAGATCATCAAATAAATATTTCTCCAGACGTTTGTAATAATTCACATCCACCCGGCCGAACCGTACTTTCATGTACTTATACTTCAAGGATTTCTGCATATCCAGTTCCAGTGTCCGGAACGGCTCCATGATCAGAAGCTTTTCTTTGTATTCCTCTACCTGCTTCTTCGTTAACTCTTTCTTCTCCAGAAGATCCAGATAGTCATGATTGACATCCCGGATCAGACTCAGCATATCATCCTGATTCATCGATACATCGATCCGATTGTCTTCATCTGATAACAGTGCGTTGAACTGTTCTGCCTTCGCAAGCGGCTCTTTGTATGGATTGACTTCCACAAAAGGCTGCAGGTTGTCGGTCGTCTTAAGCTCCGCCGCCGCATTCTCAAGCTGCATCTCATATTTCGACAGATACACCTCGCAGACACGGTCGATATCATTCTTCGGTCCGCTGATGCTTAAGAACTTCATCTTAACAATCATTGATTCACACCTCCTAAGTATCCTAATGTCTCTCCCTTTGTCAAACCGTAACGGATACACTCAAGGGCTGTCGTTAGTTTATAGATTTCTTCTTCTTTCAGGAACAGATACGTATTGATGATCGCGATCGAATACGGATCATTCCTTTTATCGGTCAGGTACAATTTCCGCAGACAGTCACGGTACATCTGTTCCAGTGTCTTATCTGCCTGCATATAATCATACTTTCCCGCATAGTACGTTTTTCCCACTTCAGCTTCGAACTGCTCCAGTGTCGGAGTCTCTACCAGACTCTTGAACTCTTCCACACGGACCCGGTAATGAATTGGGATCGTCATCGAATAGATATCCGGCGGAAGCATATGATAATATTTCTTCGCACGGTAGATCCACTGTAGATTCAGAAGATCGATCTTCGTTCCGTAATCTTTTAAAAATATCTTCTGTTCATGTCCTTTCAGAATCCGTTTTCCCTTTTTCCACATGGTGGAAAAATAATACAGATCCAGTGCCAGATCATAATCAAAAAGCGTTCCCGCCCCGGAATCTTTAATTCTGGCAAGTGCATCATAATACTCCGTATCCCGTAAGTTATCCACAAGCTCATCGATATTTTTTGAAGTTATCAACCGGTCTATGGAAACTTGTGAATATCTGTCGAAAAACTCTTTCTTGTATTCCAGATCAAATGGTTTCTCATAATGATTGAATACAATTCTCAAACAGTAGTTGATCAGATCGACTTCATACCGTTTCCAGTATAATTTTAAGAACGTCTTCTGCTCCATCCCGGCAAACCGAAAGATTCTCGAATAATCATCGAACAACGACTGATACAGAATCTTCTCTACATTTCCTCTATGATATAAGGAAACATCCATCCGCTCCACATATGGTGCATACGCCGTCTTGTCTTTTAGATATTCGATTGCTTCTGTCACTGTCCCGAGACCTGCGATCGTATCATAATCTTTCTCTTTCAGAAGCTTCGCTGACATCGCACGTACCTTTGTCGTGATCCCACTGTAAGCCATCACATTTCCCATACGCTACACCTCGATCATATGTCTTACGATTTCCTCTGCGTAAATGTCGTGATTCTCTTCATATTCCCGCTTCAGATCATCAATCGCCGTCTGGTTCTTCTTCCGTTCCCGTTCCAGCACTTTCTCTACTTCCTGCTGCGACTTTTCTTTTATCTTCTCCAGTTTTTTCTGTGTCTCTTCTTCCAGATCACGGTCAAATTGATCCCTTTCTTCCTGTATTTGTCTTTCAATTTCACCCTTCTGCTGTCTGGCATGCTCTACGATCGCCTCCGCTGTCGTCTCCACTTCAGCTAATTTCTCAATTACAGAGTTCATAAGCCGCCCTCCTTTTTGCACATTTCACAACATATGATTGTTACTTTTTTATCCATGCTATAATAATACACCTATTTTTTTAAATTACCACAACTATTTTGTATATATTGTATTATTTTTCTCAATTCTTCTGACAATTTCCGCTTCCATTGACTTTTTCCTGCGCAGACGCTAAACTAAGAACGATTTGCAAAATGTCAGAAAACCCTTGCAAATCCATTGATTATAAGGAGGAACACACATATGCGTCTTAGAAATATACCACGTGCAGAGAACGTTCTGGAAGCCTGCAAAGAAGTTGTTAAGAATCCAGAAAGCTTACGCGGAAACTGGAACCAGGAATTTGAAAAAGAACAGCCGCTGCACATCGAGATCGGTATGGGAAAGGGTCAGTTTCTTCTGACTCTCGCAGCCGAAAATCCACAGATCAACTACGTCGGCATCGAACGCTATTCCAGCGTCCTGTTACGTGCCGTTGAAAAATTCCAGGAGCTGGAAGCCGAAGGGAAAGCTCCTTCCAACATCCGTTTTATCTGTATGGATGCCAACGACCTGCCAACGGTATTCGCCCCGGCGGAAGTATCCCGTATCTACCTGAACTTCTCCGATCCGTGGCCGAAAGCCCGCCATGCAAGAAGAAGACTGACTTCCGATGAATTCTTCAAGCTGTATGACAAAGTCCTGACCGCAGACGGAACCGTAGAATTCAAGACAGACAACCGACCGCTCTTTGACTTTTCTGTCGAAGAACTGGAAACTTCCGAACTGTTCGTTCTGGATCAGCTTTCTTACGATCTCCATAATGATAGTACGATGAACCAGGGCAATATTATGACAGAATATGAAGCCAAATTCTCTTCTATGGGCAATCCGATCTGTAAACTGATCGCAAAGCGCAGATAACACGCTGCAATATCCGGACTTATATACCAATCCCGGCTGCCTGCACTTCTTTCCTTTCCTTTCATATATTAATAGAGAGCATATCTTATGCTCCTGTTTCTTATGGGAAAGGGTGGAAGCTTATGTTACATCTGACGACACAGAACTTTGAGATCTGCCGGATGAACCACTGGCAGTTTCCTTCCGATACACCGGCAAAGACAAGACCGGAACACACCACACTGGCTGTAGTCATGTTCTACGCACTCTGGTGCGGAAAATGTGCAATGATGCGCCCTGTCATAGAAGACTTGGAAAAGAACTATCAGAAGAAATATTCAGGCAGCATCTGCTTTTTTGAAGTAGAGACCTCTGAATCCGCACTTCTTGCTGCGCAATATCAGACCGGTCTTCTTCCGACATTTCTCATTTTCAAAGACCGGGAACTGATTGCCACCATGCAGGGAATGATACCGCCAAAGGAGCTGGACTCACGCCTGCAGGAGTTGTTGACTGTGCATTTACGGACGCAATCTACAGAAAATCTTTAGAAATAGTTAATTTATATTTTCTAGGAAAACACACTGTTTTATGTTATATTAAAAAAGTAACAGGGATAAAAATATTTAATAAAAAGGGGGCATGGTGAATACACCACGCATTATGAAAAAATTTAAAAGAGCATTACCAGTTGCCATGGCAATCATACTTGGATCTACTACGGCACCACTGGTTGTAAGAGCCGATTCATCCAAAGTTGTAACACTTGGAGCCAATCTGACTGATTCACAAAAGAATTCTATGTATGAGTATTTCGGAACTTCATCTGACAAAGCAGAAGTCATCGAAGTTACCAATGCAGACGAAAGAAAATATCTGGAAGGAGTCGCTCCTGACGAACAGATCGGTACCCGTACCTACAGCTGTTCTTATGTCGAACCGACCACAAGCGGCGGAATCCAGGTAAAGGTTTCCAACTTAACTTATGTTACAAGCTCTATGATCTCCAGTACGCTTCTGACATCCGGTGTTGAAAACTGTAATGTCGTTGCCGCTTCTCCGATCGAAGTATCCGGAACCGGTGCATTGACAGGTATCATGATGGCTTATGAGAAAGCTACCGGAACAACTCTGAATGACGATCAGAAAGCTGCTGCGACCGATGAACTTGTCACCACCGGAGACCTCGCCAATGACATCGGCCAGGACAAAGCGGAAAGTGTCATGAATGATGTAAAAAAAGATGTGATCGAGGACGGATTAACGGATGCAGATGACATTCAGAACGCAGTTGAAAACGCTGCCAAGGATAACAATGTCACTCTGACACAGGAACAGATCGACAAGATCTCCGATCTGATGAAAAACATTTCCCAGTACGACTATGATGTCAAAGCTCTGAAGAATACATTAGATAACATTGACGGAAAGAGCGGTGGATTCTTCTCTAACCTCTGGAGTTCCATCAAAGGTATCTTCGGCGGCGATGACAGTTCCGATGGCGGAATCATTAACGGCACAGATGACAGCGCACTCGGTGATAATGTCGTAACTAACAGTACACTAGATTCTTCCGACAATTCTTCCAACAGTGCAGACAGTTCAGAAGCTGCTTCCGATGACACTTCGGATGACAGCAGCAATAACGACGGATTCTGGGGCAAGATCAAGAAGTTTTTCAAGAATCTGTTCGGTGGAAGTGATTCCAAGAAAGACGAAACAGACCAGAGTAGCGATGATGCCACTACAGAAGACAACTCTGATAACACCGATGAGCCGTCTGGTGACACACAGAACGATTCTCTGAACAGCGATACGGATTCTTCAGATGCCGGCACAACAGACAACTCTGCTGATGATTCTTCATTGAATGACAGTACAGATAACCAGTCTGATAACCAGAGCAACACACAAAACAACAGTGAATCCGATGCCTCTGGTTCTGACGCTTCTGATTCCTCAGCCGACAGTTCTTCTAACTAAAGACAGTCGTTAATAAAGATGTATAGTAAAACGAAAAATGCCGGGAAGTTTCAACACTTCCCGGCATTTTTATCCGCAGGCATCAAAGCCGTGGGCTTTTGCCTCTGACATCATATAACTAAAATTCAAATACAGCAACTCCGTAAGGCGGCAATTTGTATGCGAATGAATACGGTCTTCCATCACATTCTTTCTTCTCCGCTTTGTATATCTTCTTACGGGCCGCTCCGGTTCCGCCGTATTTCTCCTCATCACTGTTCAGGATCAGTTTATACTGTTTCTTTCTCGGCACTCCGACTCTGTAATCATCTCTTGCCATCGGCGTAAAGTTGCAGACGAACAACAGATTCCTCTTTGCACCTTTCGAATGTCTCATAAAGCTGTAGATACTTCTGTATCCGTCATCCGCATTGATCCATTCGAATCCTTCCCAGCTCTGATCCATCTCATACATTGCCTTATGCCTCTTATACAGGTGTAAGAGGTCTTTTACCCACATCTTCATCTGCTGATGTTCCGGCTCAGCCAGCAGAAACCAGTCCAGTTCTCTCTCCTCGCTCCATTCCCTGAGCTGTGCAAATTCCTGTCCCATAAACAGAAGTTTCTTTCCCGCATGTCCCATCATAAATGCATATCCGGCTTTCAGATTCGCATATTTATCAAATCCAAGTCCCGGCATCTTATTCAGCATCGAACACTTGAGATGTACCACCTCATCATGCGACAATACCAGAATATAATTCTCACTGTATGCATAACTCATGGCAAATGTCATCAGGTGATGGTTATCCTTTCGGAAATATGGATCAAGTTTCATATATTCTGTAAAATCATGCATCCATCCCATATTCCACTTCAGACTGAATCCCAGTCCGTCTTCTTCCACATCACCGGTTACCTTTGGCCATGCAGTAGACTCCTCTGCGATCATAAGCGCTCCCGGATTTCTTCCGAGTACAACTGAATTCAGGTGTTTAAAGAAATCGATTGCCTCCAGGTTCTTATTATCACCATATTTGTTTGCAACCCATTCTCCGTCCTTCCGTCCATAATCCAGATAGAGCATAGACGCAACTGCATCCACCCGGAGTCCGTCTATATGGAACTTCTCAACCCAGAATAACGCATTTGAGATCAGGAAGTTCCGCACCTCATTCTTTCCAAAATCAAATACTTTCGTTCCCCAGTCCGGATGTTCTCCCAGTCTTGGATCTGCATATTCGTAAGTCGGTGTTCCGTCAAAATCCGCCAGTCCGTGTGCATCCTTCGGGAAATGTGCCGGTACCCAGTCGAGAATAATACCGATTTTATTCCTATGCAGATAATTGATCATCCATGCGAAATCTTCCGGCGACCCGTATCTGGATGTCGGTGCATAGTATCCGGTCACCTGATATCCCCAGGATCCATCAAACGGATGCTCGGCAATTCCCATCAGTTCCACATGTGTGTAACCCATCTCTTTTACGTATTTGGTAATTGCCCTGGCAAATTCTCTATATGTATAGAATCCTTCATCTTCCCGTCCCGGATGACGCATCCAGGAACCAATGTGTGCCTCATAGACAGACATCGGCTCGTGCTTATGATTCCAGGTCTTTCTATGTGTCATCCACTCTGCGTCTGTCCATTTGATATTCTCAATATCTGTAACCCTGGATGCAGTTCCAGGTCTTAACTCCGCATAATTGGCATATGGATCTGCTTTAAATATCTGTTCTCCCGAATAAGTCTCGATACAATATTTATACATCTGACCCTTCTTCACGCCCGGTATAAAACAGGTATAGATCCCAAGTGGTTCTTCCCTCTTCATCGGGTTTGCCTCTGTATCCCATTCATTGAACTCTCCGACTACCGATACTGCCTGCGCATGCGGTGCCCATACTGCAAAATACACACCTTTTTGTTTTCCGTTCTGTACCAGATGTGCGCCCAGCTTCTCATAGATCTCATAATGATTGCCCTGTCCGAAAAGGTATTGATCTAACTCACCTATTTCATATGGTTTTTTCTTTTTTTCAGCCATAATTACCCCTCGCATTCTGCTGCATATTTATAAGAACATTATACTTTACAAACGGACAAAAAGAAAGAGCTTTGACCGTTTAGTTTGTCAAAACTCTTTCAAAATCCGACCTGTAAATCCCGTCATCGACAGCTTCTTACAGGTATTCGTTTTTATTAAATTCTAAAGTCTTCTTCTTTCAGAATAATTCTGTCAGAATCGTCGGTTCCCTTACCGAATACTCTTCGCGCAAGATGTTTTACATTTGCTTTCTGTGAATGTGAGATTGCTTCATCCATGATCTCTTTTACTTCAGCAACTGATACTGCATGGTCTTCTCTCTGCATCACATCGATACGGCTGTACAGTGCAAGGATTCCCATCTCATCCAATTTGTATCCATTCTCTTTCGCATATGTCTGACCGAACGTTACCAGCTCATCGTTGATGAATACCGGAAGCTCCAGCTTAGAACTGAACTTCTTCTTGAATTCCGGGTTTGCTGTCATCAGACGCTCCAGAGGTTTTCTCTGATCTTCCAGTACAAAGAGCAGTTCTCCTGTCTTTTTCTCCATCAGATAATTTAACTCTTTCACAGTTCTTGCATTCAATTTTCCTGCATGCTCAATGATGATCGCTCCGCCACGCAGCTTCTGAATAATATTCGTAAGCTCTTTCTTATTAAGAGATTCACCTGTAACGATTGCTACTTTACCCTGTTTCAGACTTCTCTGTTTCTGAATTGCTTTTACAATATCAACCGCAAGGACTGTCTTACCGGATCCTTTTCTACCAATTACAAGAAGGTTGCCTGTCTTGGATGTTCCTTCTCTCTGCGCCCTTCTGTCGTTATCAAGTACTTCAACGATCTGTTCGCTCATTCCTCTCACCGGTACGAAATATGAGAACAGCTTCTTCTGTTCTTCTGTAAGTCCGGCTTTCAGACCAATCTCACTCGTAGCACTCAGATCATATCTTCCGGTTACAACAAATCCTGTATCGAACGGAACACCGCCTTTAGATTTCTTAATTCTTTCCTGAATCTCTTCCTCTGATGGCTCTTCGATTTCTAACTCTTCATCCGCTTCTTCGTCGTCTTCAATCTCTAAGTCTTCGTCATCAAAATCTGTCTCTTCATCGTCTACATCTGCAAAATCATCGTCGAAATCTTCCTCTTCGAAATCAGCCTCTTCAAGGTCCTCATCCTCAAAGTCTTCCTCTTCGAAATCAGCCTCTTCAAGGTCCTCATCCTCAAAGTCTTCCTCTT
>URTM01000003.1 GCA_900550865.1 uncultured Dorea sp.
AAACTTCTTGCATAAAATTACAACATGTCATTTTAAATATTAACACTTTTCGATAATGATTCCAATAATAAGTTTGCTGAAAATTTTTAATTGGTTGACAAATGCTGAGGCGTATATTATACTACGCACATGGGGATTTGTAGACTGCTATTCAGGAGACAATGAACTGTGGAAAAACAGGAAAGTTGAGAGACTAAAGAGGAATTTTGAGATATTGCTTTTTATGGATCAACGCATTTATTTGCGCTGATCTTTTTTGTTATCATTTATTTTTTAATGAAGGAGGGAAAAATGAAGAAACTACTGAGGACATTGCCGCTGGCAGCGTTGATCGCGCTGGTGATGGTGTTGGCGACATCGTGCTCGCAGACCAGCGACCTCTCCATGCAGGAGGATGTGGACAAGATGCTGGAGGTGACAGGTGAAGCCACCGATGAAGCGGAGGACGTGGCTTACAAGCTTGCTTACGATATGGAGCTGGCTGACGATTCTACCGGCTTCAGGACGGCCGGATCGGATGCAGAGCACAGAGCTGCCGATTACCTGGTGGAGGAATTTGAGAAGATAGGACTGGAGGATGTGACTAAGGACGCTGTGACGGTAGACAAGTGGCAGTTCAACGAGGCCTATATGAACATCGATTACACCGATAAGGATGGTGAAAGCCAGGAGCTGAACATCGATGATATGGTTTCCTATGCGGTCTATTACGGTGAATTTCAGTATCAGGCGGCAATGTTGTCAACTTAAGCCCCAAAGCCTTGATTTTTCAAGGCTATAGGGCTTTATTTTTTTGTAAAAATTTCTGTTTTTTTTCTGAAAAAAACTTGACAAAAACCTCCAAAAGTGAGGTTGCTTCGCGACCTATTAATCAAGGGAAATGTCGTTGCAGCGACAAACTTAATCACACTTAGGAGGTATGTCTTATGAATCGAACCGACATATGCAAAAATATCATTCAATCCATAAAGGAGTATATCACAACCCCAGAAAAACTGGAACCTCATCGTGCGAAAAATCATTTTATTCGCAAACGAAAGCTTTCTCTTTTTCAAGTAATTATGTATCTGCTTTACACTTCAAAGGCCTCCATGTTTCAAAATCTTTCCCGTATTCGGGAAGATCTTGGAAGCCTTGATTTCCCCGACATTTCAAAACAGGCTCTGTCAAAGGCTCGCCAATTTATTAACCCTGCCTTATTTAAAGAGCTCTACTATTTATCAGTTGATTTATTCTATAAGCAGCTCCCATCTCGTAAACTTTGGAATGGATATCATTTATTTGCCATTGATGCTTCTAAAATAGAATTGCCTAATTCGAAATCGAATTTCGAGTTCTTTGGTGAAATGTTTGGATATCCTGATCCAAGCCGCCGTTTTACTATGGGACTTGGTTCCATTGTTTATGATGTTCTTGATGATTATATTGTCCATGCTTCTTTTCAACGATATCTTGCATCTGAACGTTCCGCTGCTTTAGAGCATTTGCATAATTTAGAAGATTTAAATATCTATCAAAACAGCGTTGTAATCTTTGATCGTGGCTATTATTCTGAAGAAATGTTTCGTTACTGTGTCGAGCGTCAGCACCTTTGTCTTATGCGCTTAAAACAGAATTATAACATTGCTAAGAGATGCTCTGGAGACATAATCACGATTCTTCCCGGCAACGAAAAAGACGGGACTGAGGATATCAGGATAAGAGTCATCGAAGTTATTCTCAATGATGGAACGAAAGAGTATCTTGCCACCAATCTTTTTGATTCACATATTTCTCAACAGATGTTCCGAGAACTTTACTTCTATCGCTGGCCAGTCGAAACAAAATATAAGGAATTGAAAAGCCGCCTTGCTATTGAAGAATTTTCTGGTGCAACGACCACTTCAGTGCTTCAAGAATTTTATATCAACGTACTTCTTTCAAACCTGTCATCTCTTATTAAATTAAAAATCAAGTTGATGAAGAAATTCAGATTACCGCTAAAAGTACGAATAAATATCGTTACCAAGCAAACCGAGCATTTATTATCGGACGTGTCAAAACAATAGTTCCCAAAATCCTGTGTAATCTTTTCGATTTATCTGCACTTGATATACTATATAAGGAATCTCTCCGATGCAGATCTCAGATTATGCCTGGAAGAACATTCCGACGAAAGAAGAATAAAGCAATAGGCAGAACACATTTTAACAATAAAAAAGTTGCATTCTAATATCAATAGCTGTTAATAGGGCTTTTTCTGTGAAGCTCTATTAAAGTGCGTCTTCTTTTCAAATCTGCCTTCCTCTTTTCTCAATTTCGCACCGTTAGTCATTAACCTGAGCAGGCACTTGTCTTAAGTTGACATTAGGTTGACCACATTGGGGTCTGACCCCAATGGAACCCAATAATATTCTCCTAATTACCTAGACTATCCTCGCTGTCGGACCCTATCCCTTATTTCACATGCTATGTTCTATCCTATCGCAGATCAAATTAACCTCCTCACGAAAATTCTTCCGATAGTTTTCTAAATCATAGATAGGAGTATTTTCTTTGCACTTGTCTGCATAGTCTTTTGTTTTCATGATGTAATGGGCTGGTCCCCCCCACACACACTTCTCCGGAGGGTATACTTTTATTCACCACCGCTCTCACTGCCACGATACTATTATCACCAATTGTAACACCTGGTAAAATCGTACTGCGGGCACCAATAAAACAGTTATTCCCAATTCGAATTCTTCCGAATTTTAATGTTCCCTTATACTCATCTTGATCTCTAAAACACCAGGTAGCACCATCATGAGTTATAAAAGCTACATCAAAGGAAACCTCTGTATGATTTCCAATAGAAATCAACCATGGCTCACTACCCCCATCTGGTAATCCAATAAGTCTGCAGTTTTCACCTAGCACTACGCCCATCTTGCGAGCATACCGCATCGGGTTTTGGCGCTTCATTATATATTTCCATATTTTATTTATTATGCCCATGATACAGTTCCCATCCTACGCGGCAAAAACGCGTCATTAGCTGGTCTATCGTTTAATTTGTCTGGTTCTCCATGATTCTTCTGATTTTTGTGTCATTACCCCAAATTGCCTTGGAGTCATACGGTCTATCTGGAAATGCTCCATATTGCAGCTTAATTCTATAATCATTTTCCTTAATAAAGCGCTCAACTCTATCTGCCAATTTTTCTGGTTTGCCTGAGCAAATATTAATAATCCCTTGCTCATTTTTCTGACCAACTACTGCGGCAACCTGTGCGCAGAAATCAGGGTAGTCAATAAAGTCATATTGATTTTGACCCAAGGTAAATGGAAACTCTGTCTTTCCTTCATCTACGGCCGCTGTAATCTTTGAGAATATTGAACTGCCAAACTTAGAATTACCAACAATATAATAGCCACGTAGCCACTGGAACACAATATTTTTTTGCTTACATATCATTTGTGTTAAGTCGCGTAATGCGTTCTTTCCAATTCCATACGGAGTCGTAGGATGACAAGGAGTGCTTTCATTTATGCTACCCTCAAAGAAGCCAATTTCGTGCATGCTTCCCATAACAGCAACCTGTTGAATACCTCCATCAACCATTTTTTTAATAAACGCATAGTGCTTAGGAAGATCATCAATATGCGCACTGGAATAGTGAACAAACCCGTCTCTCCATGCCAAATGGAGAAGCACATCAGGTTCGCCAAAGAAACTATACGGGTTATCAACTTCAAATAAATTGCAGGCAATTCTTTCTGCACGCTCATCTACAAACTGGGTGTTAAAATCCGTAGCTACAACACAATGACCATTATTCAAGATACTTCTTACAATCCCCTGTCCCAGATATCCATTTGCACCAGTCACTAATATTTTCAATTTTGGTTCCTCCTTTAGAATTTGAATGTGTCTTTTAAGCCCATCCACTTCTGATCTTTTTCACTTAGATTTAACTGAGTTCCATCCATGAGTTGATAGCCATCAGCGGATGCATTTCCTTTATATTTACCGATAAGCTGCGGCCATACAATACCAATTTCAGGATCATTCCATGCCACGCCGCCTTCATCACCAGGATGATAAAAATCAGTTGTCTTGTAACAAAACTTTGCGACTTCGCTTAGTACAAGAAAACCGTGTGCAAACCCTTCCGAAATATAGAACTGCTTACCATTTTCCTCCGTTAACTCTACCCCATACCATTGACCATAAGTTCTACTATTCGCACGCAAATCAACTGCAACATCAAAAACAGAACCCTGAATTACACGCACTAGCTTTCCTTGTGGAAATTGTTTCTGAAAGTGAAGCCCACGCAATACGCCCTTGCGTGACATGGACTGATTGTCTTGGACAAACACCATATCCAATCCGGCCTCATGCATATCGTGTTGGTTATATGTTTCAACAAAATATCCTCGACTGTCACCATGTACAGTAGGCTCAATTATATATAGCCCATCTATTGGTGCCTTTGTAACTGTAATTTGTCCCATATGAACTCCTCCTTACCTATTTTTGTACATTTTTTCGTAGTAGTTCTGATACTCGCCAGAGATGATGGTCTCCCACCATTCCTTATTGTCCAGATACCACTGGATGGTCTTCTGGATGCCGTCCTTAAACATCGTTTCAGGCAGCCAGCCAAGCTCATTGTGAATTTTAGTCGAATCAATGGCATAGCGCATATCGTGACCCTTACGATCGGTAACATATGTAATCAGGCTTTCCGGTTTATCCAGTGCCTTGCAGATGATCTTCACGATGTCGATATTCTTCATCTCATTGTGTCCGCCGATATTGTAAACCTCACCTACACGTCCTTTGTGGATGATTAAATCAATGGCTTTGCAGTGATCCTCCACGTACAGCCAGTCGCGCACATTTAGACCTTCACCATAAACCGGCAGAGGTTTGTCATTCAGAGCATTAGCAATCATAAGAGGAATCAGCTTCTCCGGGAAGTGATATGGGCCATAGTTGTTGGAACAACGGGAAATAGTCACCGGCAAACCGTATGTACGATGGTAAGCCAGCACCAGCAGATCAGCTGCAGCTTTAGACGAAGAATACGGACTGCTGGTGTGAATAGGAGTCTCCTCCGTGAAAAACAGATCAGGTCTATCCAGAGGCAGATCACCGTACACCTCGTCGGTAGACACTTGATGATAACGAGTAATACCATACTTACGGCAAGCATCCATCAACGTTGCAGTACCCATGATATTGGTCTGCAGGAAGATACCTGGATCTTCTATGGAACGATCCACATGGCTTTCTGCTGCAAAGTTCACCACAATATCGGGCTGCTCTTCTTCAAACAGCTTATATACTGCCTCTCTATCACAGATATCAGCCTTCACAAAACGGAAGTTGGGGTTATCCATCACAGGAGCCAATGTTGACAAATTGCCTGCGTAGGTCAGTTTATCCAAGCAAATAATGCGGTAGTCCGGGTACTTATCCAGCATATGAAATACAAAGTTGCTTCCAATAAATCCGGCACCGCCGGTTACAATAATATTCATTATACTCACCTCATTTTTCCTTCCGCTACAGTCTTCAAATGCTCTCCATAAGGAGATTTTCCATAAAGCACAGCGGCCTCTTTTAACTGCTCCGTTGTAATCCATTTGTATCTATAAGCAATTTCTTCAGGAGCGGATATCATAACCCCTTGCTGTTCCTCAACCATATGAATGAAATCAGACGCTCTCAGTAAACTTTCCATCGTTCCAGTGTCTAGCCATGCAAAGCCCCGATTGAGTAGTTCAACATTCAACAGATTATCCTTTAGATACATATCATTTAAAGTCGTGATTTCCAGCTCTCCTCTGGAAGATGGCTTAACCCTCTCCGCACGTGATGCCACACCTGAAGGGTAAAAATACAGACCGGTAATTGCATAATTACTTTTTGGTGCCTTTGGCTTCTCTTCTATGGACAATACTTTACCCTCCGAATCGAATTCAACCACCCCAAATCTTTCCGGGTCTCTTACATAATACCCAAATACAGTCGCAATTCCTTGTTCTGCCATTCTCTTAGCATTATCCATACGTGCAAACAAACCATTGCCATAAAAGATATTGTCGCCCAGTATCATAGCGCAGGTATCATCACCTATAAACTCCTTGCCAATAATAAAAGCCTGTGCAAGCCCATCTGGCGACGGCTGAACAGCATATGTTAGATTGATGCCAAACTGATGGCCATCACCGAGCAATTCTTTATAACGCGGAGTATCCTGTGATGTCGAAATAATTAGAATATCTTTGATTTCTGCCAACATCAATGTTGAAAGTGGATAATAAATCATCGGTTTATCATAAACAGGAAGCAATTGTTTCGATGTGACCATAGTGAGGGGATACAAACGTGTACCTGCGCCCCCGGCTAATACGATACCTTTCACTTTTTAGTCCTCCTTCGTTTTTTCCAAAATCTCTTTGTCAAAATTATATTTTTTATTACTTGAGCAGAATTTCCAGCAACAATTGTATTCGATGAAACATCCTTTGCTACAACACTCCCTGCGCCAATGGTAACATTATCTAAAATCGTAAGATTGGTTTTACTTCTGTCACCTTCCCCGTTTTTACCAATAACAACTCCCGGCAGCACTGACAAATTCTTACCGGCCTTGTAAGGGGATATCACTGCTATAGAGTACGGAGCGCTGTAGCGCTTTATATCCTCTTTCAGCAATGAATTGTTTCGGTAACAAAAGAATGCCGGAAAAACAAGAACACCTAGAATCTTGTATAACATTACTGCTTCACCTTCCTCATTTTTATAACTCTATATCCCAGTACGGCACCAACCGCACAGCCAGCTATAATAATTCCATATCTTAAAACAGCATACTGATACCAAATTAATCCGCTCAAGCATAGTAGAATGGCCATAACCGCCATCAGTCCAACCGCTTTATCGTTGTATACCTCGTAGTTGGCACCTCTCTCTTTTTTACATACCACATGAGCACAAACAGCCTCTCCAAGAGCTAATACGATATACGCAACCAGAGTAGTATATGCCGCAGCCATATAACCAAATTTCGCAATACAAAAATAGTTCAAAACAACATTGGTAGCTGCCGCAACTATCGAAGCATACATAATATATTGAGTTTTCTTATAGTAAATGATAATATTCGAGTACATATTGGATACGCATGTCAGAAAGACACCGCCAGCAATAGGTGGCATAATATAAATCGCTTCATAATATTCCTCAGTAGCTAATGTTCTTACAATTTCAGGAGCAAAGAATGTTAATAATGCAGCCACAATCGCATAAGCACCCATAAGCAAAAGTGAATATTTCTTTATTTCATTCTTATCTGACTCAATATTCTGATACAGATATGGTATAAAAGAAGCATTTATCGCACTCCATACCAGTAAAGATATCGAACTAACGGTATACAAAGTACTATAAATTCCAACTGCACTATTATCCACCATTCTGCTAATCATCATCCGATCCGATACGCTAAGAACCTGTGCAGCTACGGCATATCCAATCAAAGGAATGCTCAATTGTAAGGAGAATTTCCAATATTCTTTATTGAAAAATGTTTTCCCTCTAAAAATAATGATGCACCACAAAATTCCGTAAATAATATAAGATACGATATTCGATGCATAGAGTCGTCCATTCGCCACGTCAGACAGTTCCTTAGCGTTCATGTGAAGCACAATCATCACAGCACATAACGATGCAAGAAGAGCTGTAATAGCTGTTAAACTGCCCGCAAGTTTATATTTATATTCGTACCGCTGTCTTGCAAGCCAAAAATCATATGCTGGGGCTACAAAAAAACCAATCAGCATCAAGACCATTAAATCTGTTGACAGACCGGTCAGTCCATTCCAAAAAGACGGACATATTATATAAATCAAAGCAACAATTAACGCAACAAAAGACGTTAATGATAATACCGATGACTGATATTGATCTCTCTCTTTTCCAAACTCTTTTAATGCGGCAGAATAACCTCCAGACGTTAATGAAAGCGTCACTACTGCATTCAACATGGAATGCCACGAATTATATAAATTAACTACACCAATTTCAGAAGTAGACATGATTCTCGTAAAAATTGGTACTGTGATAATTGCCAGCCCTTTCGAAAAAACAGATGCCAAGGTATACACTACTGCCGCTTTTACTCCGATGGGCAAATTCTTTATTTTATCTAATATTTTGTTCATTCTAATCCTCTATCCATATATTAGTCTCAAAATCAAAATGCTTAATAACATGAGCCGGGTTCCCTACTGCAACTGAGTATGCAGGAATACTTTTCGTTACTACAGAACCAGCACCCACTATACTTTTTTCCCCTATTGTTACATTTGGAAGAATAAGAACATTATTCCCGATCCAAACCCCATTCTCAATTGTTACGCCCCCCGAAATATTTAAAGGATTATCTAGGTAATTCTTTGTAAGTGGCGAATTTCCATGATTATAATCTATGATGAAAACATCAGACGCTATCAGCACATTATCACCGATTTGAACTCTATTGGCACATTGAATCGTCAAGTTCCGCGTTGCACGTACCCCAGATCCAATTATAATTGAGGGAGAAGTCTCAAATTTCTTACCATTGTAAGAATCCCAGCACAAGAGTTTGCTATTCTCTCCTATCGCGATATTGGAACCGCATGATATATACTTGGGAAGCCGAAGCTGTAAAGAACCATCGACATACAAACCTCTATGATTTCGCTTAAAATTGTATAATTCTATCTTTCTACAAATTTTTTTCTTTATATCCGAAAACACAGTCTGCTCCTTTCAAAAGCTACTCGGTAAAGCGGTCAACCCACGCTTCTATGGAATAATATTCTCGAACTTCGTCACTGTAGTTTCTAAAAGGCTTTGCAAAGAAAGCTTGAAGTTCATCTGCAGTAGTTGTTTTTAAGTCAACAATGAAGATATTATTTTCGTCATAAAATACTGATTGTTTAACCGCAGTATTCGTTGTAACAAGTTTTTTATTAAAAAAGATTGCCTCCATCACTCTCATCGAATATCCATCTTGTTTCTGTTGCGCAATATCTAATATGGCACGACTGGTTCCGACCATCTTTAAATAATCGTAGTACCCTACATAATCATCTCGATATTCAAATGGAAATTTTTCTTTTCTTTCTCCCTTACTAACAATAACAAATCTTGGGGTTAATCCTGCAGAAGTAAACATATCATATAACGATAAAATATCTTCCTTCCTGTCTTTTAAATATCCAAGGAACAAAGTATCATATTGTTCATGAGCTGTCTGCAAAGTCAAGGTGCGATCATACATGATTGTATTGAACTTCAAACCATACTTTTCGCACTCTCCTCTATCGTATGAATAAAACTGAAATCCGGAATCCTTTACCGCATTATAAGTAATTTCAAATTTTGATTCATCCTTTGCTATATTCCAAGAATAAAAATACAACTTCGAATTCGTAGCTTTCTGTGCAATATTTCGTAGAAGTTGAGAATCATAGGAAAAAGCCACATCTAATACAATTATTTTTTCATATGAATCAATATTTTTGAACCAATCCTGATAAAAGAAACATGTCCATTTCGATTTCGCTTTTCTGAGAAATTTGAGTACAGGATTATTGAACTCAGCGTGGTTCTTAAAGAGTCCTCTAATTGATAATCCCGGAATATGGACATGATCAAAATAGTACGCATTTTCGTTAGAGCATATCATAAGAGTTTTCTTCATTGGTTATTGTCACCTCCTCATATTCTTAGTTGCTACCAAATACATCGGAATCATGAAAAATGCCGGATATATCAAATCTGTTTGTGCCAAAGTAGTATTTACAAAAAGCAAAACATACAAAAATGCAACTGTTCTTCTTTGATATCTAAACACCGGCGTGAATATCATTCCAAGAACTATCAACCATGGGATAATCCCATAAACAGCAGCAAAAGCTAAAAGACTTGCTGCTACTAAACCACTTCCAAAAGCATTTCGTGCTGCATAGAACGCGTCATATCCTACTCCCAATGGATGCTGAAAAACGGTTGCAAGACTAATCAACATGGTTCCTAATCTATACTGACCTGTCCCCGATGATACATCAAAACCGCTACCAGAAGATCCAAATAGTTTTTCGATAATCTGTTTATACAAAATACTATCATTTGCTCTTGTTGCATAATCTACAAATAAAACAACGAAAGCAATAAAAACCAATCCCATTAAGTAAAATTTAACTCGGCTCACCTCATGTTGTTGATGAGTAAAATAAAAGAAAAACAAGATGAGAACCAATCCCAAATAACCTGTCGTCGATTGAGCTGTAATAATTCCTATTAAGATTATATTTAAGCATCTTCTATATCGTCTTTCCGCTGCAAAAGAGAGTTTATCTTTCCAAAACAGTAACACAAACAATGCCATGTTCAAAACAATCTGATAGACTCCTGGTTCAGTGAAAATGCCACAATTTCTTGTGGGATGAATTTCCAAGTAGCTATACAGAAGTACTCCTTTACCATGCCAATATGTTTCCCATCCTGCTGTTCCCAGCGCCTGAGTATCATAAGATTGAGCCGGCCAAAGTTTGACTAAATTCGGTGCAATACAAAAGACGGCCCAAAACACAATACTAATTGCTGCAAAAAATTCAACAGTTTGAATCCATCTATTTAAAAAATTTTCTCTATCACAACAAATAGCAATTTGTGTGGAAAGAATACACACAGCAAACTGACACCACGCAGAAATTCCTACACCACCAACCAAAAATCTAGAAAATACAGTAAAGAACAACAATAATAAAAGAAAGTAAATCGAATACCGAGATTGATATTTGTTCTTAAAAGCAATCAAGGCAGCATATACTATAAGTAACACAAAATACTTCATAGTTCCTGTCCAGTACTTTGCAAACAAACAACTTCCAGGAATTATGAACATGAGGTATATCAATAAATATTGTGTAATCGCCGATTTGTTAATTCTGATTTTCATTCCATTCTCCTTTTCCGATTGCTTCAAATTTCACAAAGACAATACAGTTTGATCTCGCATTTAATCAAATTACGGAGAAACTTATCGAACCAGCAACGCTTTCCACATACCAAATATTCTATCGTCTGTGAGTTCTTCACGAATTTTAACAGACTCTTTAGAAAAAGATTCTCCAAGTTTTTTGTCTTCCATTAAGGCGAGCATACGATCAGCCATCACATCCGCATCTCCTACAGGAATCAAATAACCATTTCCCCCGTCACGAATATACATTCTAGCGCCACCTACCGGGCAATCCGTGCATACCGCCGGAATTCCAATTGCCAACGCTTCCAACATGGAATTCGAAATACCTTCATAGTCAGAGGAAGAAACATAAATAGCCGATTCGGCCATAATTTTGTGAATTTCACTGGAGAAACCGTGAAATTTCACCGCCTCCGAAATGCCCAACTGCTCAGCGTACCTCACAAGGGCTTCCTTCAGCTCCCCTTCTCCGTAAATCGAAAGTTTATAGTCCTGCCGCTTTTCCCAAACAATACGGTATGCGTCCAATAGCATAAAAAGGTTCTTTTGTTTGTTAATACGGCATGCAACCACAACTTCTTTTCGGTGGTTTTCTTCATTCCAGTAGGGTAATCCGCTCTTCACAGGGTTGGGAATCAAGACTCCATGTTCACGGATCTTTTGGCAAAAATAATCTCTGGCATCTGGGGTTTGAAATACGATTTTATCCGCATCCCAATACACTAAATTTCTAAGGATCTTTTTAAGCCCACTATTAAAGAACTTTGTCGGATCATTCCGCAAGGAATATATTTTAAAAAGTTTTTTATTGCCAATTAAGAAAATACCCTCAACAGAAATAAAAGAAATCATGACTTCTATATTATTTTTCTTTATGTATTTTCTCAGATTAATAGCAATAGATAGCTGCCCTCTAAATCCGCCTCTTTCTGTTCCTATATAATCATATTGAACTTTCGGATCCAAATAATATTCCCTTCTATCTGAATGTACGGCACAGAAAAACACCTCGTTCTCGTTCAATAAATGGTTTGCTAAATTAACAGCCACACGTTCTGCTCCACCACCACCGGCACTGTGAGATATAATAGCTATATTCATTCGTCCATCCTCCACTATCCTTACAGTCAAATTCCAATCTGCTCTGCCAGCATTTCCTCTAAAATCCGAATGGATTCTATTCTACTTATACCAATCTTTTCATTCGCTTCCTTAAAATCGATCTCCTGATCGATATATGAAAAATCATTCAAATCTCGAACGATTCTATCTGTCAGTCCAGTCAATTCTAAAATACTCTGATTTCGGCTGCTGGTTCCTGTATTCGGAAGCACTTCGACAAACTGTGTATTGAAATTGATAGCAAAAGCTGTACCATGAAATGAATCTGTTACCATATAGGCAGCATTTTTTACAAGATCCAAAAATCCGCTGATATCAGGGCAGTACACAAACTTTCCGCTACGTTTTGCTTGGTGAAGCAACGGTGAAACGCGGAGCAATGGTAACTCTGCTTTTTCAGCAAACTTCACTGCGTAGTGATCTAAATCCGAATTTGCATGGATCTGATAAACAAGTACATATTTTTCAGGTTTCTTCATTGGTTTGACATATTCGGACCAAGCATCAGCGTCCATTAATAAAGTAGGATCAAGTACCTGCTTTGCCGAAATGTCCATTTTTTTCAGGAGTTCAACCGCAACGTTCTCTCTAACGGCCAAACTGTCATATTTTTTTAAAAGCACTCCATATTCTTTGAGTGTTTGTTCATCAAATATTGCTTTTCCAAAACTGGCCGCAAAAGCAAGCTTGCGTGAACTTTTCGGGACAAAATCAAGAAAATAAGTTGGATCGTAATGTCCGGTAGAGATAGGTCCCCACACCTGATCGCTTCCGGTAAGAAAAACTTCGTCCTTTTTCTCAGCATACAATTTCTTAAGCTCCCCTGTTGTGGCACAACAGGGTCCCATCAGCAGGTATTTTTTTCTCATCGCCAAGAATTTTCTATCCATCAACAAAGTTTCAGGCTCCGCCACCATTAGATATATCGCTTTTTTAATCGGATTGCGTCTCCACTTTGTTTTTTGTTCAAGCTGCGTAATCGCCATCCTAACGCCAGTTTCGCATTTCGGAATATAATTTATTATTCGACACTCATGCCCCAGATTCATAATCACTCTTTGTGTTGCAATTGCCTGTAACAGAGAACCATAATTCGTCGGAGCATGTCTTGTAATCACATTTACAACCATCAAATTACCTCTTCAAAATTTTCTTCAACCTCTTGCGCACTTTTTGCGGAATCAAATCATATCCAGTATAGAGTAAAATCTGATAACGATATTTCCTGCTGAAATAGCGCTCTACACCTTCATATCCGTTTCTTCTATTAATGTCCAAGATATTATTACGTTCCATTGGCATGACTGAAGGTGCCTTTAACTGCCCATTGGTCTTCGCAACCTTTGCAAACTGGGACGGAACAAAATGAATCTGATTTTCTATAAGTTCGAATAATTCCTGTCCCTTAGGGGAATTGATTAGAAGGCAGGAAATGCCTTTTTCTTTATCAAAGTCAGGATCATGATCCAACTCAGGATGTTCGTTTTCAATACCCCAATAGTCCCCAATTGTCACGTCTCCAACTCTGCTTGAGCCGGCATACGGGCAGCTGTAGCAGTTTTCTCGAAATATTTTACAATCATAGAAAAGCGAAAGATATGACTGAACTTTTGCAGTTTTAAAAATCGTCGTCTTCTTATCCCCGCGAACAATCTCAAAGGCAGTATTCATCCCCCAACCTTTTGTTTTATCGCGGAACTTATACTCTGTTACTTTGCCACGATATTTCTTATTCAGCTCTTGAATATAACCATCAAAGAATTCGGCAGAGGGAACGCCATGGCAAATGAGGTCCATTGTATAAAGGTTCTCATACACTTTCCCCAAATAGCTTTTTAAGCCAGCTATCTGGCACGGAGTACCAGAAAAGAGAACCGTTCGCCCATGCTGCAGGCATTCCTTTGCCTGCTGATATGTCCTGCCAATCCGACTCTGCACATACTTCGATCCTTGCAGCTTCCAAAGATCCTCTTTATTCTCTACCATGATGTGGTGTGTATCGGGGTGACCGCTATCAAATGTTAATGTCGCACCAAACACACACCCACCATCCGACAAGATAACTGAAGCCGCTGCTGAGAACAAGCCACCGGAAGCAGCCTTCATAATTTGCTTCTCATCTCTATTTGTCACAGCGTATGTACTTTCAACAGCATTCAAGTCTGATGTTTTATACTTGCAAACTCTCTTGCAGACGCCACATTCCACGCACTTGTTGGGATCGATTTCAGGATACAAAAATCCCTCCGCGTCCGGTTTCATTGAGATCGCACTTTTGGAACAGACATTCAGGCAAGCCCCGCATGCGCAACAATCACTTTTATTCTCAAATAATACAACTCCCATTTATTCCCTCCACAAAAATATTGCAAATACCAATCAAAAGGCAAGATAGTAATCCTGCAAAATTTTGTACGCAGTTTTGATATCATAATGGCTATTTGCAATTTCATTCCGGTCAGAACTTCTTTCCTGCCCTCTACACGCAATAATTCGATTAGCCCACGCTTCCGGAGAATCACTCAATGGAAGAAAACATACTTTCTCACTGAATGCGACTTCGCTGGGGACCTTATCAGAAAAAACACAAGGCAAGTCCGCGAACTGAGCTTCAACACCCACCACTGGAATTCCTTCAAAGTGGGATGGTAACACAAAAACATCCATGGCCTGATAAAGCTCTGCGACATCGCTCCTATTGCCAAGAAACACCACCTGGTTGTTCAATGCAAGCTGCTCGACCAACGCTCTAAGTTCCTGCTCCTTTTCGCCGGTGCCTACCAGCAGCAGAATTGCGTTCTGTTCTTTTTTGACAATTTCAGCAAAAATTTTCAGCAGGAACCCATGGTTTTTCTGATAAGACAAACGCCCAACATGTCCGATAACAAACTGAGCTGTAAGGCCCAATTCTTTTCTCTTATCAGCCCTGACATCTGCATTGAAATAGAACTGCTCAGCATCAACCGCGTTCGGAATAACCTTGAAATCATCATTTCTGTACAGAAACCGTCCAGCTTCCGATCCACACGCTAAGTGATAGTTAGCAACAGAGTTAATACCATATCGGAACAGTTGCTTCAGAATATACTTAAAATCCTTGTCAATAGAGGTGTTATGGCTGTGAGCAATTCTCACAGGTACACCTGCCTTCTTCGCTGTCAGAAGAGGGAGATAGCTCATGGAGTCAATATGTGAATGAACGATTTTGTACTCCAGATGCTCCGCCCAAAATCGCTTCATATATTTGAAATATGCCGGGTAATTCTGTGGATACAATCTTGGAGCATAGTAAACCTTACCTCCAAGGCTAACAATTTCATCATCGTAATCGCTTTTCTCCGGTCGGTGCGTCAGAAAGTCGAACTGAACTCTCTCACGATCAATATTCCGATAATAATTCATCAGCATCGTTTCCAACCCAGCGCGATGCATGTCATTTACAACTTGTAAAATTCTTATCACTGTCCGTTCTCCTTTCCGCGCCGTTCTATCGTCTCCATTAATCCCTCTGGAAAATATCTCTTGTATAAACCTTGTCCTTCACATCATCCAAGCAACTATCATATCTATTTGCAATAATCGCCTGGCTCATTTCTTTGAACTTCGCCAGATCATTTACAACCTTACTTCCAAAGAAAGTCTCGCCATCTTTCAGAGTCGGTTCGTAAATAATCACCGTTGCTCCCTTGGCCTTAATACGCTTCATGACCCCCTGAATGGAACTCTGTCGGAAGTTGTCGCTGTTACTCTTCATGGTCAGACGATATACTCCAACCACGACATCCTTCTCCTTGTTCTCATCCCAGCTATCATTTGCTTCGTAAGCACCAGCAATTTCCAGCACACGGTCGGCGATGAAGTCTTTACGAGTCCTGTTGCTCTCAACAATAGCTTCAATCAGGTTTTCCGGCACATCTGCATAGTTTGCCAGCAGCTGCTTGGTGTCTTTAGGCAAGCAATATCCACCATAGCCAAAGGACGGATTATTATAATGAGTACCAATACGAGGATCAAGGCAGACACCATTGATGATCTGCTGGGTATTCAGGCCCTTCATCTCGGCATAAGTATCCAGTTCGTTGAAGTAACTAACACGCAGTGCCAGATAGGTGTTGGCGAACAGTTTAACAGCCTCTGCCTCAGTGAAGCCCATGAACAGCGTGTCAATATTCTCCTTGATAGCACCTTCCTGCAGGAGTTCTGCGAAAGTGTGTGCTGCCTTTACCAAACGAGCATTTTCCACATCCGTGCCGACGATGATACGAGAAGGGTAAAGGTTATCATACAAAGCCTTACTCTCACGCAGGAACTCCGGACTGAAAATGATATTGTCGCAGTGGAACTTCTTACGAACGCTTGCTGTATAGCCAACCGGAATAGTGCTCTTGATGACCATAATAGCTTCCGGGTTATACTCAATAACCAGCTTGATTACAGCTTCCACTGCACTGGTATCAAAAAAGTTCTTTTTGCTATCGTAGTTTGTCGGTGCAGCGATTACTACAAAATCAGCTTCACTGTATGCTTCCTTTGCATCCAGAGTCGCAGTCAAATCCAGCTCTTTCTCTGCAAGATATTTTTCAATGTATTCGTCCTGAATCGGTGACTTTTTATTATTGATAAGTTCAACTTTCTCAGGAATAATATCCACAGCAGTCACCTTGTGGTGCTGAGACAGCAGTGTAGCAATGGAAAGACCAACATAACCCGTTCCAGCAACGGCAATCTTTAAATCTTTAAACTCTCTCATTTCTCTATCCCTCTAATTCTCTTATTTATAAAACTCAGCATACCATTCCGCGAACTTTCTTAATCCAGCCCGCAGACTTGTGCTCGGCTTGTATCCAAAGTCACGCTCCAGTGCGCCGGTATCTGCATAGGTCACAGGCACATCACCAGGCTGCATCGGAACTAGCTCCTTGTGGGCCTCGAAGTCATAATCTTCCGGAAGTACCTTCGCTCTTACTAACTCCTCACTCAGAATCTGCACGAAGTCTAGCAGATTCTCTGGGTTCTGATTGCCGATGTTGTAAACTGCATACGGTGGAATCGGCAGACCATCTTCACCGTTCTTCTTGTCCGGAGCCTTCTTCATTACGCGGACAACGCCTTCAACGATATCATCCACATAAGTAAAGTCACGCTTGCAGTTGCCATAGTTGAAGATCTTGATGGTTTCACCCTTCACCAGTTTGTTAGTGAATCCAAAGTAAGCCATATCGGGGCGACCTGCAGGACCATAGACCGTAAAGAACCTCAACCCAGTGGACGGGATGTTATACAACTTAGAATAAGCATGAGCCATCAGTTCATTGGATTTCTTGGTAGCTGCATAAAGGGAAACCGGATTGTCAACCTTGTCATCTGTGCTGTACGGAACCTTCTTGTTGGAACCGTAGACGGAGGAAGAAGAAGCATAAACCAAATGTTCCAAGCTCTCGCAATGGCGGCATGCTTCAAGAATATTGAAAAAGCCGACCAAGTTAGATTCCACATAAGCATCCGGGTTGGTGATGGAGTAGCGCACACCAGCCTGTGCTGCAAGGTTAACGACCACAGATGGCTTATACTTCTCAAACAGCTCAGTGATCAGTGCCTTGTCAGCTATATTGCCTTTGACAAAAGTAAATGTGGGATACTTGGCCAGCTCGTTTAAACGGAACTCTTTCAGTGCTACATCATAGTAGGCATTCATGTTATCGATGCCGATAACCGTAGCGGAAGGCGCTTCCTGACAAATTCGTTTCACAAGGTTGGATCCTATAAAGCCCGCCGCGCCTGTGACTAAAATTGTTTTTTTATCTAAAGTTACTATACTCATTGCATTCGTCTCCTTATTTTCGAAGCATATATATCAAGTGTCACTACCTCTGTTCAGATGCAGCACTTCCAATGTGTTATTCATAAACCAGAGTGCTCCATACAAACGCAGGTAGTGATACTGAAAGTTCTTATGATAAAATCATCTGCTGTTGCCGAACCTAGGTAGCGAGATTAAAACTGCTCTCGCAGCTCAACCCATCTCTCAAAAAATGCCGTAAATACGCCATTTTTCCGACGTTTTCACTATGTACATCTCACTACCTGCGTTCGGTTAGAGGAGATTATTTATTATCAATACTCTCATCTATTATTTTCTCCTGTACAGCTTCATGGTTTCTTTCACAACTTCATCCCAGTTGTACTTTTTACAGATGAAATCCGCGGCCTGCTTTTTGTATGCATCCACCTTTTCAGAATGGTCACAGGCGTCCTGCAACTTCGATTGCAGATCCTTTACATCAGCCTTTTTGAAAATCAGTGCTTTATCTTCCACAACCTCTGCACACTCCGGAATATCAGAAACCAGACAGCAGTTGCCGTAGCTCATCGCCTCCAGCAGGCTCAGGGGCATTCCCTCCAGATCGGATGGCAACGTGTAGATGTATGCGTTACTGTACAGTTCATCCAGCATTGCTCCCTGAACAAACCCGGTAAAGAGAATCCGATCATCACTCTTCGCTAGTTCTTTCAGCTCTGCCATAAAGGAATCTGTATCGCTGGAGCCGCCTGCGATGACCAGTTTCTTATCCGTCTTGACATTCTTGAAGGCCTCGACCAGATATCGAATTCCCTTTTCCGGCACCAAACGCCCGAGGAACAATATGTAGGAGTCTTTTTTCAATCCGAACCTGTCTGTAATCAAATTTGCTTCCCGAATCTGCGGTCTATTCACGCCATTAGGGATAAAGTGCGTTTCTCTGTCATAAGTTTCCTTGAAATAGTCCTGCACACCCTTACTCAGAACGATAATTTCGTCCGCATATTTCACAGCATTTTTTTCGCCCTGATGGATAAATTTGAAACCAAACCCTGACTGCCATTTCTCACGCTGCCAGTCAACACCGTGAATAGTGACGACCACTCTTTTCTTAAACAGCTTCGGCAGCCAGCAAAAAAACGCCGGGCCTTCTGCGTGAATATGTACGACATCATATTTTCCAAATGCACTGCAAAGTGCTGCAAAAAAAGAGGAACTTACGGCAGCCAGGCCTTTTTTTTCGATTGTTGGAACTGATTTCTGGCAGATACCTTTATATTCCGTTCTTTCGGTGTTATCAAATTCCAATCCACTGACATGATGGCCGGATCTGTTATAACAGGTAATCCCGTACCCGGCATCCGCCATTCTCGTGCAAAGTTCTTTTACAACAATTTCAATTCCACCTTCACGGCTGAGTCTTTTTTGGCCGAACATTGCAACCGCAAGCTTCTTTTTCATATTTTTTCTCCAATTTATCTGTTAAATTACTTTTTCTGAAGTTTTCATCTCAACATCATTCATTTCTATAACTTCAAACACCCTCTCCCGCCCTCACACAACATGAGTCCGGAACTTCTTCGCCACTTCTTCTTCCCGTCTTACATCCCGGATTTCTCCAAAATGCCGACTTAAAATGCCACCTGCATAACCAGACATTGTCGGTTACTGCAAATTTGCACCATCAGGATTCCCACCGTGACAGGCGGTGTTCAACCCATAAGGACAGGCTGATAAACCAATCCTCATCTTTGCTTTCGCATTTATAAACCAACGATTTCTCGTTTGTTACCTTTATTCATCCGCTATCCAACTGCACCATTCTTCTGACAAGGCCGTTCCCTTGTAGAACGTTTTCATCACCGCATCATCATTTTCCAGACTTCTTCTGAAATTGTTTCAGGCACCGCTTCGCTGTATTTCTTGCAACATTCAGATACCGGTTAGTTCGGTGCCCGTCTTCACAGACACATTCCTGCGCTTTCTTATCCGTGTTGATAATCTTTTTCCCACATACCGCACAGATCTCATGCATGCCTTTCGCATTTACATCAATGACAAGAATGCCTTCTTTCCATGCCTTATACGTGAGATATTCACGGATCTTCGTACTCAGATGCAGTGCACTGTAATTACCTGCGCCTTTTCTGACGTAATTCGCATAGTCTTCCACATATTTTGGAAATGCTATAATTCCCACTTCATTTGCCTTGCAGAAATCAATCATCTCTCTGCTGACTTTATGTGCATAATGAGCATTCAGGTGTTTCAGGTGCATCCAGTATTTCCGGTTCACCTGTCCGCCAGCCTTTTCGCCATGCGAATCATATGACCGGTCGATCTGTTGCACTACTTTTGCACATTGGTGGCTGTACTCTTTTCCACCTTTGAAGAAATGTACTGCCAGTTCTTCTTTTTGGGCATTCATTACACTTGCTGCTGCAAATGTATCTTTATTGGCAAATTGGATCCCGCAGACATTTCTGTCTTCTGCTATGCGGTCCTTTACGCCGGATGCGTCCGTCACCACTTCTTTCACCGGTACATGCAGCATCACATATGGCTTTTCGAATACCACTGACGGCGACATGATCTGTGCTTCTTGCGGAAATGTATTTCCATAAAGTCTGCATCGCATCCATTTCCATGTGCTTCCATCCCATACCCGGAGCGTCACTTCATATGATGTAAGATCCCGGTACATCCCTTTATAATAGGTAGCAGCCGAATTCAACGACGCCGGATCTCCCACATATCCATTCTCAGATCTTGCAAGATAGCTCTTCGCCGCTGCAATACCTGCATTGGCCGCAGCCCGCCGGAAATACAGCAATACATGCTCCCACGGAAGCGGACATTTTACCTGATTGCCGCTTCTGCCAGGTATACTGAGCATCTCTACTCCACGCAGGGAATTCTGTGAATTTTCCTTCCAGAGTTCGGGGTGCTCCAGATACAGGTCGTAATAAAATTTCTGAATCTGGTTATAGAATTTCTGTGTCTCTTCCAGCCATTCCGGATGCTTACAACGCAGCCGAAAACAACAAGTAGTAATTGCATACCCTTGCTTCTTTGCCATATGCTTGAATCCTTCCATCGTTTTTCGGTATGAATTGTCGCTTAATATCCAATTAAGCGACAAAACTCCATTTTCCCTTGTATTTCAAAGGAACATGGAGTTCTTGATTCTTGTATTGACGGCTTATAAATGTACCGCATTCGCTGTTTCATTTTTTATTTATCTTAGATAATCACAGATATTCAGGCATGATACGGCTGTGCAGATTGACCAGAATACGCCTATGTTTTTGACGGCTTATCTGGACATTTTCTGTCATTATGCCTAAAAAACATGTCGAATTATAAAATTTTCATAAAGATAACATCGGATTTTGGCTAAATCACCTTGACAAAGTACGGGATAGATATTAATATAGACTGTGTTTTTAAAGAAAAAAGAAGTCGCTTAATTGGATATTAAACGACTTCTTTTCCTGTTATTTTCATATTTTCTGTGTTATTCCTTACTTCTCACCTTTATACTTTCCCTATTTTCGCCATCCGGTACTCATGATCCAGCTTTCGCTTTTTGTCGAAAAAAAAGCAGATGAATGTTTATTTGAACTATTTTTACTCCAAATAAACATTCCCCTGCTTTTTCCTTTTATCATATCTTTTATAATGATCTATATTTACATTGTTTCTTTTTTCTGGGATTATCTCTATTTTTTATTCTTTTTCTTACGCCTGCGCTGCACTTTTCTTCTGACTGCATATTCTCTCAGACACATCCAGACAATCCAGCCGGCCAGAGTTCCCATTGTATTTGTCACCACATCATCCAGCTGACAGTACCCTCTCTGTGTAACAAGCTGACTAAGCTCGATCATACATGAAACGGCAAAGCCGAAGCCGACACATACTATCATTTTTCTCGCTCTTTTTACTACCAAAGGAAGCAAAAAGCCAAATGGAATAAACATCAGTATATTCTCAATGAAATATGCATGCTCCATTGCCGATGTTCCCCATGTTCCAAACAAATCCAGATCAATTCCATTTCTGCTGCCTGCTTCTCTGGAGAAAAAAGCAAGCTCTACGATCACTTCCAGATATATGAACAAAAGAACCACCGGAACCGAAACTTCCGCATCTTGCCTGCGCAGTCTCTTATAAAAAAATACTCCTGCCAGTGCAATCACGATTGCTGGAATTAAGTATCCGACGGGCTGCTTAAAATCTTGTATAATATTTTCGCCGGTCTGTCTTATCAGGTAAAAAATATGGCACACTCCTTTTTATTCATTACATTTATGTATTACAATACACCAATTGCCATTCATTTACAACCATCCATTGCATCAGGTCCGTCTCATTCTTTTGCTCCTGCGGTAACTTTGCCAATTCCAGGACATGCATTTCTTTAATTTCAACTGCTCCTTATTACTACAGATCAAATTCTTTCAGCAACTGCTGCTGATATTGTATGTCTGTTGCCGATTTCAGAATATCTTCTATACGATTATTTTCGGCCAACTGTATATTTAACTGATTGATTCTGTCTCGTTCCTCTTCTCTTCCCTGCTCCCTTCCAGTTGTTATCAATATATCCCGATCTCGTATCGCCTTCTGTCTCGCTTCATACAGCAGCCTTTTCTTCTCATCTGCACTCAGCCGGTCTAACTCTTTATATGCCTCTGCAAATTCTTCTTTCTTTTCTGCCATTTTCTTAAAGTCCTCCCTACATTTACCTCCCAGAAAACGCATCCATTGCATCAGGTCTGTCTCATTCTTCTGCTCCTGCGGTAACTTTGCCAATTCCAGGACATGCATTTCTAACAGATCCGTGTATTCCTTTCCGTCGTCCGCATCACAGAATACAATCCGGCGATAGCACTTCGCATCATTTTGAAAATACACATGATTCAGGATACTCACCTGAATGCATTTTTTCAGCTTCTCATATCCTTCGCCCTCTTTAATCTGCTCTGTATACATTTTCCCTAGATAATAGACCGTCCGGTTCGTCCAGTATTTGACATATACTACCTGCATCTCAAAGTCTATCTGCACTCCACCTTTCAATCTTACACGGACATCCAACACTCCATACTTATCATCTTCTGAGTTCTTTCTAAGTATCGTCGGCATAAGCTCTGCCTTTTCCACTTCATCCGGACGCACATGCAAGATTGCCGCGATCATTCCTTTGCGGACTTTTTTATTCTGCATCAATTCTTTGAAGCAAAAATCTACCGTTGGCAGCATAATGAAATCATTCTGGTCTTTCATCTGATCTTCCTGTAATGTGTTTGTCTGGTCTGCTTCATTCATTTTGTTTTTTCTCATATGAATTCTCCCTTCTTTTGTACAATGAACTATCGCTTGAAGTAAAGAATTCTCTGTATAACTATATATTAGCACAGAATAATTTCTTAGAAAAGTAGAAGTTACCTATAGACAGCTTATAATATCAGACACTTACAGCTAATTTTATCAGACTTCAAACCATATTCATCTTTTCGGTTCATCGGATTATCTGCTCGATTTTTGAGCTGTATGAATAATTGCCGATTGGTTAATAGATACGTTTTGCAGTGAATCAGATTGATTACTGCGTGAGATTAGATTAACATATGTGTATTTATATTTCAATAATATAATATAGAATTTTCCTTATACTTCATATATTTTTATATGCATAGTTTCTTTTAACCATTCCTCTGTTGAGCCGAATTCCTATTATCATACGCACCTCCTGGTTTCTTCTGGCATAGCATATAAAAATGCACATATCTTTATACCAATACAAGTTTAAAAGTATTCACTCGCAAAAAAGATTGGATTTCTTCTTCCAATCTTTTTTCTTTCAATTCAATATATTATTTTTGCTCTCTGTTGATCATTCAAACAATTCCTGCTGTAAAACAATCATACTTTTATTTTCTTACCTATACTTCCCCACAATCTCCATCATCTCATCAAACTGCTCTTCCATCTCTTTCACCAGCCGGAACTGTGTTCTTGCACGTACGAGGTTGTGCTCTGGATATGCCGTCTTAAAATACACATCCCCCTGAAGGAAATCTGCCAGAAAACGCATACCGCATTCCAGTGTCATCAGTCTTGCCCCCCACGGAAGACTTTCCATCTCAGCCGGTGTCAGGACATCTTTTGCCATTTTCAGATATCCTTTTACATAGATATCATAAAGGTTGATATCAAAATGTACCTTATTCAGATCTTTTTCATCTTCCTCTGCTGTAGAAGCACCGAAACGGATCGAATCACCAAAATCATTTGCGGCAAGTCCCGGCATGATCGTGTCCAGATCGATGATGCATAATCCTTCGTCTGTATCTTTATCGAAAAGGATATTATTGAGTTTTGTATCGTTGTGGGTCACGCGGAGTGGAAGTGTTCCTTCTTCCAGCTGCTTCATCAATACACCGCAATCCTTTTCCCGTGATAATACAAAATCAATCTCCTCACGGCAAAGTCTTGCCCTGTTCTTCACGTCTTTCCGCTGTGCATCATCAAAATCATGAAAACGCTTTACTGTATCATGGAACTGTGGGATCGTCTCATACAGACTCTCTGCCGGATAATCTCCCAGTTGTTTCAGAAAATGGCCGAAACTAAGTGCAGACTGATAGAACTGTTCTGGTCTTTCTACCTGCTGATAGCACACGGAATTCGGAACATAATGCAGGCAGCGCCACGGCTGTCCGTCAGCATCTTCAAAATAGCTTTCTCCGGATTTTGTTTTTATATAAGATAATGTCTCGCGTTCCAGATCGCCGCCTTCCTGACGGATGATATTTCGTAAGTATTCTGTAACTCCGAAAATATTATCCATGACCTGCTCCGGGTTCTTGAATACGTTGATATTAATACGCTGAAGAACATAGAGTGGTATATCTTCCCCGTTCTGTCCCGGCATATATACTGCATAAGTCTCGTTAATATGACCTTCTCCAAATGGCTTGACATAACTGCACTGCGGTCCGAATCCAAAGGCATAGACTGCATCCTCCAGGCTGCGGCTGTCCACACCTTCAATCTTCCTTCTGGTAGAAAAGATAACTTCTCCCGCCTCTACTTTACATCCCGGCTCAATGATGCAATTAGACTTTACCACACTTCCCAGGCCGATATGTGCTCCGGCACGTACAACGGAATTATGATCTACAATGGCACCGCTATTGATCAGCACGGCTTTCTCGATTCTGGTACATGTATTCACGACAGCTCTCTGCATGATGAAGCTGCCAGATCCCAGCACCGCACTTGGACTGACCACTGCAGACGGATGTACGATCGCCGGCACTTCATATCCTTCTTCCAGAAGTTTATCCGTCCAGAACAGACGTGTCTTATTATTTCCAAATGCAGCAACTGCCTCCGGATATTCCTCATGTCTTAATACGTAATCACAACACATACCAATGACATTCTCATTTTTCACCGCATCATCCAAAAACACTACCTTTTCATACCCCAATGCAAGAGCAGTCTCTTTTACCATCTGTCCGAATCCGCCTGCTCCAAGAATCAATAAACTTTTCATCGTTTACTTCCCCCAATTATCTTTTTATATTCTCTTCTTTTCACTCTTGATGTCTGTCAATTTTGTCATCTGATTATTATTTATGATACCATGATTACGCCTCACCGTAAACCCTGACACTCTACCTCTGGTCCTGTTTTTCCCGTATCTGCCGTTCCCATTCATGCAGCTTTCTGGCTGCCTCCGGATTCTGTTTTTCCAGCCGCTTTTCCAGTCGTTCACGATTCTTCTTCAGGTGATCCAGTATTTCCGGATGGTGCAGCAGCAACTGCTGTTCTACCTTCCGTCTTCGCTTCTCGATCAACTGTAAGATGACTTTTTTATCTCCTCTTAGGTTCTCAGGCAGTTCATCCAGATGCATTTCCATTCGTCTTAAGATTTCATCTTCATCCAGTGCTCCGAGAGAATGCCAGTTTTTAAGTTTCTCTTCGAATCCCACATCTGCCAGACGTTCCAGATCCGGCAGTTTATGGATCTGCTCCATTACCTGATGTACTTTCTTCTCCATCTCCTCCACCGCATCATCACCGAATGCCCATGCAAATTCTTCCAGTGTATTTTCTTCTTCTGCCGGAATCATTGCTTCATGAACTGCATGTACTGCTGCCGGTATTTCAAGCTGCCACGGCATCTGGCTGACCGAATCTGTTCCCGGCTTCAAGCCTGTTCCTGGTTTCAAGTCCGTTCCCGGTGACGGAACACCGGCATCCTGTAATGCGGCAAGAATCGTCCTTCTTACCTTTCCCTCTTCGATCAGATGTCCGATTCCAAGATTTCGCATCTGTTCATTTACATTTTCCGAATGCTCTGTGATATAGAATTTGATTCCTTTTTTATCAAAATTCTCTGCCATCATTTCCAGACGGTCTGCTGCCGTAATGTCAATACTGTTGATTGCAGCCGCATCCACGATCACAACCTCTGTATCTTCTTTGATGCTGTTCTCTATATCCGACTGAAAGATCTTTACATTTGCAAAGAACAGGTTCTCACTGAACCGGTAAATGATCGTATGGCGGATCGGATAGGCATTCCGGTTTCTCTTCAGATCATAATACGCTTCTTTCCCCGGGATCATACCGCGGAATGATCTCGGCGGATTGGTTGCCCGAAGTACCACTGCTACAAACGACAGTAACAGTCCGATCACTACGCCATAGATGGTTCCCAGAAATAATACACTCACACATGCCGCCACGAAAATATAGAATTCGTTGCGGCTGACTTTGAATAAACGCACTGCCAGATGCAGTTCTACTACATTCATCAGTGCCGAGATCACGATCGCTGTCAGGACCGGAACCGGCAGATATCCAATGAATCCCGTCGCACAAAGCAGTACGATGGCCATTGTAATCGCCGCTACGACAGACACCGCCTGTGTCTTTCCTTCATACTGTTCATTCATGGATGTTCTGGAGATGCTTCCGTTCACCGGACAGCAGCCCACACATGCCGCCGCAATATTTCCCATTGCACATGCCAGGATTTCCTTATTCTCATCGATCTTATATCCATTTTTCATGGCAAAATTATTTTCTGACAACAGTGTCTCCGACATGATCACTGCCGCGATCATCAGACTTCTTCCAAGCGCCTGTCTCAGATCAATTCCCGCAAAGTGGAAATGTACCAGCTTCGGAAGTCCTTTTTCCACTGCATCCAAAAGCACTACACCATGTTCATCGACATGAAAAATCATCGTCGCTGCCACGCCTGCTGCCATGATCACAATCGCCATCGGAAATTTCGGGATCAGCTTTCCTGCCACACGGAGCAGAATCAACGCTCCCACACCAAGCACTACCGACAGCCAGCTGATCTCTTTACATGTCTCAGCAATATGTCTGACCAGCTCCGGAAGCTCTCCGGATCCGGCTTTTCCCCCAAGGATCTTTGGTATCTGCATCAGGATGATCGTCAGTGCGATCCCGCTGATGAATCCTCCCATAACCGGTGTTGAGATAAAGTCCACAATTCTTCCGGCTTTTAAGAAATAAAACAACACCAGCCAGATTCCGGTCAGAAGTGCGATCACCGGAACATATTGTATTGCCGCTTCACTTCCACTTTCAATTCCAAGTGACACCAGCGCCGCTCCGACGATCGCTGCCGGTGCAGCATCGACTCCGAAGATAAATTGTCTCGATGTCGAAAACAGTGCAAAGAACAGGATTGGAAATACCGAACCATATAATCCATACACTGCCGGCAGTCCGGCAATCTGTGCGTAACCCATTGAGATAGGTATCGATACTGCCGCCATAATAATCCCTGAGAAAATATCTTTCGGCAGGTATTCTTTTTTATAGTTTTTCATTGTCGGACATAATCTATGTTTCATACAATCACTCCCTGTGTTTTTATGTAAAAATCTAAGTCATTACTTTCTTATGTTAGCTGAATCCGTCCTGTTATACAACACTTTTTTTATATACAAAAGAAGAGATAAGCCTCCTTCTTCAGGTAACTTATCTCTTCTATCTACTTTTTTAATCTCTATAAGACAATTAGCAGATCTTGCAGATCCATCCTTCCGGAGCTTCGATGTGTCCCATCTGGATTCCTGTTAATGTCTCGTACAGTTTCTTTGTAACAGGTCCCATCTCTTCCATTCCGCTTGGGAAGCAGATTTCTTTACCGTGGTCAACGATCTTTCCTACAGGAGAGATAACTGCAGCTGTACCGCAGAGTCCGCATTCTGCGAAGTCTCCGAGTTCATCTAAGTAAACTTCTCTTTCTTCTACTTCCAGTCCAAGATAGTGCTCTGCAACGTACATCAGGGAACGTCTTGTAATAGATGGAAGGATTGTAGATGATTTTGGTGTTACGACTTTGTTATCTTTTGTTACGAAGATGAAGTTCGCTCCACCTGTCTCTTCTACTTTTGTTCTGGTTGCTGCATCCAGATACATGTTCTCATCGTATCCTTCTTCATGAGCTGTTACGATTGCATGAAGGCTCATTGCGTAGTTCAGTCCTGCTTTTACATGACCTGTTCCATGCGGTGCGGCACGGTCAAAATCAGAAACTTTGATTGTGATCGGTTTTGCTCCGCCTTTGAAGTATGGTCCAACTGGTGTAGCAAATACACGGAACTGATACTCATCTGCAGGTTTTACACCGATAACGGCACTGGAACCGAACATATATGGTCTTACATATAAAGTTGCTCCTGATCCGTATGGCGGTACGTAAGCTGCATTGGCTTTTACAACCTGTTTGATAGCATCTACAAATCTATCTTCCGGGAATACAGGCATCTCAAGTCTTGCTGCCGAGTCTGCCATTCTTGCTGCATTTAAGTCCGGGCGAAATGTTACGATATGACCATCTTCTGTGGTATACGCTTTCATTCCTTCAAAACATGTCTGTGCATACTGAAGTACGCCTGCACATTCGCTAATCGTAATCTGGTCATCGGAGGTAAGTGTACCTTCATCCCATGCTCCATTTTTAAAATTGGAAACATATCTCTTATCTGTCTTCATATAGCCAAATCCAATGTTTGACCAGTCAATATTCTTCTTCTCCATTGTGACTCCTCCGTCCTTTAAACAAATGTTTGATTTATCATCTTGTCTTATTATAATACTACTGTTTTTAAAATTCAAGAGTGCGCTCTGTTTTTTTATCATACAGTTTTCATCCGGTCAATTTCATGATCAGATTTAAATTTTCTATCGTTCCATCATACTGATCGATTCGATACCGACACTTCCGCCGCGGACAACTTCAATGCTTGAGAATTCTTCCTTCATCAGCTTGATAACCGCATCGTTCTTCGTAGCTGTCTGAACGAATTCCATCAGGACACTGTCCTTTCCGTAATCGATCACCTTGGCCTTGAATGTCTCTGCGATCTGGAAGCATTCCACTTTATCATCCTTGGTGCACTTACGTACTTTTACATACAGGATCTCTTTCATACGTACGAATACGTCTGTAAAATCAATGACCTTGATTACTTCTACCAGACGGTTCAACTGCTTTTTGATCTGCTCAAATGTCTCGTCATCACTGACCGTAGCGATCGTCATTCTGGATACCGTCGGATCTTCCGTCGTTCCAACTGTCAGACTGTCCAGGTTGTAAGACTTTCCGGAAAAGAGTCCGGAGATCTTGGACAGAACTCCCACCTGGTTTTCTACATATAATGAGATCCATCGTTTTTTCATAGCATTATTCATAATTTGCTCTCCTTTCGTCCTCTTATTCCTAGCAATCCATGATCAGGTCTTCCAGTGTTCCGCCTGGTTTTACCATCGGATATACCAGATCTTCAGGATCGATGTCAAACTCCAGGATGTACGGTGTCTTCTTACTCTTCATCGCCTCTCTGAATGCAGGTTCGATGTCTTCTTTCTTTGTAATATGGATTCCTTTTGCCCCATAACTGTCTGCGAGCTTCATAAAATCCGGTGTATAAGTCGGGCATTCTACTTCTCCGCATTTTCCTCTGCAGGCTGCTCCCGAACGCAGACATGTCATGGAATAACGTTTTCCGTAGAATAATTTCTGCCACTGGCGTACCATTCCCAGATTATTATTATTGAAGATACAGCTGATGATCGGAAGTTCTTCCAGTACTGCTGTTGCCAGTTCCTGGCTGTTCATCTGGAATCCGCCGTCACCGGAGATGGAGATAACCGGTGTATCCGGATTACCGATCTTGGCTCCGATTGCTCCCGGCATACCATATCCCATCGTTCCAAGACCTCCCGACATCAGAAGCTTCTTCCTCTCTGTGATCTCGATAAACTGTGCCGTGAACATCTGATGCTGTCCGACATCCGTTACAATAATGGCTTCATCAAAGATGCGGTTAATTGCCTCGATAACATCCTGTGGTGTCATAATCGGCTTTTTCTTCATCATCAGCGGATGTTCTTCTTTCCATCCTTCAATCGTCTTCAGCCATTTTTCTGTCTCACACGCAGATACATACTCCAGCATCTTCGTCACTGCTTCTTTTGCATCCGCTACGATCGGCACATCTACCTGTACATTTTTTGAAATCGCTGCTGTGTCAATATCAATATGTACGATCTGTGCATTTGGAGCAAATGAATGCAGTTTTCCGGTAATACGGTCGTTGAATCTGGTTCCGATCGAGAATAACAGGTCACATTCATTGACCGCCATATTGCAGGCATATGCACCATGCATTCCAAGATTACCTATATAAAGAGGATGTGTTGTCGAGATTGCCCCGCGTCCCATTACAGTTGTAACTACAGGAACATTCGTCATATCCACCAGTTTGGTAAATTCTTCATTGGCATGTGCGATATTGATTCCGCCGCCGGCAAGGAATAATGGCTTCTTTGCTTTAGAGAGCATCTTGAGTGCCCGCTTCAGCTGTCCTACATGTACATGTGTATTCGGTTTATAGCCACGGATATTTACTTCTGCCGGATATTCTGCACTTCCCAGTTCTCCCATCACATCTTTCGGAAGGTCGATCAGCACCGGTCCCGGTCTTCCTGTTCTTGCGATGTAGAACGCTTCTTTAATAATGCGTCCCAGATCTTCTCTGTTTCTGACTGTCACGCCATACTTTGTAATGCTTCTTGTGATCCCCACGATATCTACTTCCTGGAAAGCATCATTTCCGATCAGATGTCTGGATACCTGTCCGGTAAAGCATACCAGCGGCACGCTGTCATAATATGCCGTTGCAAGTCCTGTAACCAGATTCGTTGCTCCAGGTCCGCTCGTAACGAGACATACACCGACCTTTCCGGTTGATCTTGCATAAGCATCTGCCTCATGTACCAGTGCCACTTCCTGTCTCGGAAGGATTACCTTCGTATAATCCTGCTTATAAAGTTCATCACTGATATCGATCGTACAGGCTCCCGGATACCCGAAAATTGTGTCTACCTGCTCTTCTCTCAGTGCTTTTACCAGTAATTTATTTCCACTGATCTTCTTCATATACTACCTCCTTGAAATCTGATCATCGTTTACAGATGCCATCCGCCGCCGTCAGCTTATTTCTGCATTTCCACCTTTCCCTTAACCTTACGCTGCTTTACACTTACGCTACTTTACATAAGAAACGCCCCAAGCCGTCAGCTCAGGGCGAATGTTACATCCGTGTTACCACCTAAATTCAGAAAATACTTTCTGCTCTCTGCCCGGTACAGGTTCCTATACCAGCTCCCCGTTAACGCTGGGACTGCGTTGAAGTCTACTTGGATATTTCTTCTGGGTATTCTCTCTGGATATTTTTGCATATCCCTGTATATTTTCCCCGCTTATCCTTTCGGTTCACAGCTCAAAGGCTACTTCCATAAATCCTTCACGAAGACTTGCACCTCCCGCCTTCTCTCTTTGCTTCCGGAATCTATGTACTCCTCCTTGTCATAGCATTTCACTGAATATTTATAAAATATTATAGGTGACACACTTATGTATTGTCAACTATTTTTAGTCTGTTAATTTTTTGTCTGTTTTTTTTTATTATTTTTTCTACTAAATTCGCTATTTTTTTCACCTTTCACAAATTTGTTGGATTAATTCAAATATTTTTGTTATTTTTTTCATTTTTTTCCAAAAATATATGGCAAAAAATTGCAAAAAATAATACAATAGATGCATAAGCAATAAGGAGGATATGTCATGAAACAAAAAAATATGTTAGCGATGATATTAGCCGGCGGTAGAGGCTCTCGTCTTCACGAACTGACAAATAAAGTTGCAAAACCAGCTGTTTCCTATGGTGGAAAATACAGAATCATTGATTTTCCACTCAGTAACTGTGCCAACAGCGGCATCAATGTCGTAGGAGTATTAACCCAGTATGAATCCATCCTGCTGAACAGCTATGTGGCTGCAGGCAGACGCTGGGGCTTAGATGCAAAAGACAGCGGTGTCTTCGTTCTTCCGCCTCGTGAGAAAGCAGATGCAAACCTGGATGTATACAGAGGTACTGCAGATGCCATTTCCCAGAACATCGACTTCATTGATACATATGCACCGGAATACCTTCTGGTACTTTCCGGCGACCACATTTACAAAATGAATTACGATGCAATGTTACAGGAACACAAGGCCAATGATGCCGATGCAACGATTGCTGTTATCGAAGTTCCTATGAAAGAGGCAAGCCGTTTCGGTATCATGAATACCAACGAAGAAGGCCGTATCGTAGAATTCGAAGAGAAACCGGAACATCCGAAAAGCAACCTTGCTTCTATGGGAATCTATATCTTCAACTGGAAACTGTTACGTAAGATATTAGTTGCCGATATGAAAGATCCTGATTCCAGCCATGATTTTGGTAAAGATATCATTCCTTCTCTTCTGAATGATGATAAGAAATTATATGCATACAAGTTCAAAGGTTACTGGAAAGACGTCGGAACAATCGACTCTCTCTGGGAAGCTAATATGGATCTGTTAAGCAAGAACAATCAGCTTGACCTGAATGATCCTACATGGAAGATCTACACAGAGGATGCTACTGCACTTCCTCAGTACATCGGACCTGATGCAGAGATTCATCATGCATTTGTCAATCAGGGATGTGTGATCGAAGGTGAGATCGACCATTCCGTTCTCTTTACAGGCGCAAGAGTCGGCAAGGGAGCTAAGATTATCGACAGTGTTCTTATGCCGGGTGTTGTCGTGGAAGAAAATGCTGTCGTTACACGTGCACTGGTTGCCGATAACGTTAAGATCGGTGCAGGCGCAAAAGTCGGCGATGCAAAGAGCGAGCATATCGAACTCGTTTCCAAACGTGTAAAGGGGGTAGAATAATTATGGCTAAAGCATTTGGAATTGTAAACTTTGCCGGAAATCACATCGGCGTGGAAGGCATGCAGGAATATCGTCCGGTAGGTGCATTCTCTTTCCTTGGACGTTACCGTGTCATCGACTTCCCGATCTCTAATATGAGCAACAGCGGAATTGACCACATTCAGGTATATATCCGCAGAAAACCACAGTCTCTGACTGCGCATCTTGGAACCGGACGTAATTATAATATCAATTCCAAGAGTGGTAATCTTCAGATCCTCTACTCCGGACTTGGCATGAATATGAGTCTGTATAACAATGACATTGCTTCTTATATCGAGAACCTGGAATACATCGAACAGGAACTCGCTGAATATGTAGTGATCGCACCAAGTTATATGGTTTATACACAAGATTACCAGAAACTGTTAAATGACCACATTGAATCTGGTGCTGACATCACTCTGCTGTATCACTCTGTAGATAATGCAAAAGAATATTTCCTGAACTGCTATGCTCTGAACCTGAACAAGCAGAAAGGAGTTCTTTCACTGGAACAGAATCATGGAAATGCAAAGAACAAGAACATTTTCATGGATACTTATATTATGAAAAAGGATCTGTTCATTGAGCTGATCCACAAAGCAAGAAAAACTTCTTCTGTATACACTTTATTAGATATCGTCAATGCTTCCTGTGAGGAACTTGATATCCGTGGTGTTTCCCACAGAGGATACTTTGCCGCAATCTCTGATTTCAAGAGTTACTATGATTCAAACCTTTCTCTGACAGACATTAAGACTGCTCAGAATCTGTTTGATCCTAACTGGCCTATTTATACAAGAACGAATGATTCCTGCCCGACACAGTATTTTGAGACAGGAACAGCCAAGAACTCTATTGTATCCAATGGATGTCTGATCGAGGGTTCTCTGGAACACTCTGTTGTAGGTCGTGGATGTATTATCAAGAAAGGTGCTGTCATCAAGAACTGTGTTGTTCTCTCTGATGCATACATTGGCGAAAATGTTCACATTGAAAATCAGGTTGTTGACAAGCACGCAAAGATCACACATGTAAAAGAACTTACATCTTCCGAGGAACGTCCTGGATATGTAAGAAGAAACGATACATTATAGACAATTACCATCATTTAACCTTACGGAAAACCTGCTGCCGGCAGGTTTTTCGTGTATAAAAGAGAAACTGTCACCGACAGCTTCTCTTATTATTTTTACAGACAAAAAAGCAGCCAGAATCTTATCTGCCAGTCATTTTCTACCGAATCACTTCTTCTGCTATCTTCTGCCATGATATCCGGCTTACATCACACGTTTTCGTATTCCCGGCATCAATTGCAAGCTTCAAGGTCTCTGCCAGCCGCTGTTCAAATGCAGGAAGATCTTCTTCCACAGCTTCATCCGGTCCCTTCATCTTAGGAAGCTTCACGTATCGGATGTCTGCATCCGGCACCATATCCGCAAGCCACTCTGTAATCCCATCCAGTTCCGTCATCACCACACGGTCTCCGCATGCCAGGCTTTCGATCACCGTCAGCGGAAGTCCTTCATACATCGATGGCAGAACAAAGATATCACTCGCATTGTATAATTCTGCAAGCTTCGTCTGTGATACACATCCGGCAAACTTCACCGGATATCTGCAGGACCTTGCCATCTCTTTGATTTCTTCATATTCCTGCTGATTACCGGCACCTCCGGCAAGTGCCAGCTGTATCTGATCTTTCCCGTAATCCAGAAGATTCAGTGCACAGATCAGACTTTTCACACCTTTCTTCTGCGTAATTTTCCCCGCAAATATCAGGCGCGTCTGCCCGTCTTCTTTTCCGGATGTCAATTCTGATGTCCGTACTTCTGTCTTTTTAAATATCCGACTGTTATAGCCCGTTCCGATCACCGTCATCTTTTCGTCCGGCACCGGATAGACACGCTTAATCTTTTCCTTCTGCGCATCCTGTAACGCGAAGATCCGGTCCAGCTTCGGAATCTGCAGGCGGATAAATTCTCTTTGGAAAGAAATATTCTCCATCTGCCGCAGATCCGTGTTATGACAGAATCCATATATTTTTTTCTCCGGATAACGTTCTCTTACAAGTGCTGTCAGATAATACAGATGATGACATAAGATAATGTCCGGATTTTCTTTTTCCACTGCCCGATCCAGCACTTCCAGAAATGCATCCCGGAATTGTTCTGTCATATTCTCTGTCATATCCCGGTATCTGGTACTTGTATATGGCATCTCATCCGACATTCCCACTACCGGATACGGAAGTTTCTCCGATGAAAAATATACCGGATACACCGTTACCCCATCCGGCATCTCTATCCGGTCCTCTCTTGTGACGCCCGCCACTACAGCCTGTGAAACACCTGTCTCTGCCAGAGATCTTACCACCTCAGTCAGATAGACACCGCTTCCGGTACTGCCAGGCTTCTGCGCCGTGACACTTAGTACTCTCATTTCTGATCTATTATCTCCTCTCGTAGATTGTAAATACATATTCCAGATCAAAATAAGTCTGTTCGTCACTGATCTTCGTCATCTCCCATTCCGGATCTTCATCCAGATTCGGGAAATATGTATCTGCATCATATGCATGATCGATCTTTGTAATGTACGCCTTTGTACAATACGGAAGCAGCTGGCGGTAAATACTCTCCCCGCCGATCACAAAGATGTCCTCAGAGTCATATTTTTTTAATTCTTCCACCATCTCTTCTACGGTATGTACAATAACGGTATCCTTCACCTTATAATTCTTATCCGTTGTAAGCACCACATTCACACGGTTCTTAAGCGGCTGTCCGCCCGGGAAGCTCTCCAGGGTCTTTCTTCCCATTGCTACTACTTTTCCTTTTGTCGTCTCACGGAAGAACTTCATATCCTGTGGGATACTTACCAGTAATTTATTCTCTTTTCCGATTGCCCAGTTCGAATCTACTGCAACGATCAAATTCATCGTCCGTACCTCCTTTTGTCTGTTCTCTTATTTCCTCTTATCTGTATATTTGTTACTTGTCCACGTTTCGTGTTTTTTACCATTCCTACACTGCGACCGGAATATTCTTGATCTGGTCATGTGTCTGATAATCGATCAGTTTCACATCGTCTCTTGTAAACTGATAGAAATCTTTGACCTCCGGATTCAGCCAGAATTTCGGTGCCGGAAGCGGTTCACGACTGATCAGCTCCTCAATCATCGGTACATGTCTGTCGTAAATATGCGCGTCTGCGATCACATGTACAAATTCCCCGGCTTCCATATCGCATACCTGCGCCAGCATATGGATCAGCACAGCATACTGACATACGTTCCAGTTATTTGCCGCAAGGACATCATTGGATCTCTGATTCAGGATTGCATTCAGTGTCAGCTTGTCATGTCCCGGTTTTTTGGTCACATTAAATGTCATACTGTATGCACACGGATACAGATTCATCTCGTGCAGGTCCTGATGTACATAGATATTTGTCATGATCCTTCTGCTGTATGGATTGTTCTTCAGATCATAGATCACACGGTCTACCTGGTCAAACATACCTTCTTTATACTGATGCTTTACCCCCATCTGATATCCGTAAGCTTTTCCGATCGAACCATCCTCATCGGCCCAGCTGTCCCAGATATGGCTGTGAAGGTCGTTGATATTATTCGACTTCTGCTGCCAGATCCACAGAAGTTCATCTGTACAGCTCTTGATCGCTGTTCTCCGAAGTGTCAGTGCCGGAAATTCTTTCGAAAGATCATAGCGGTTCACTACACCGAATTTCTTGATCGTATATGCCGGGGTTCCGTCTTCCCACACCGGTCTTACCTTTTCTCCTCTGGTATCCGTACCGTTATCGATGATATCACGGCACATATTGATAAATACTTTATCTGCATAACTCATTTTTATCTCTCCTATCTCTCTGCCTGTAGTTCTGTCTACGGATCACTGATATTATAAAGCACACGTTCCAGCATCTTTTCCAATGCTGCGATTTCCTTTTTGCTCATCCCGATCGTAAGTCTCCGGTCGATCTTCTTGCGGTAATTATCCATCTTTTTCTGGATATCATATGCTTTTTCTGTCGGATAAATATTCTTACATCTCTTATCCTGATTACTTGGAACCGACAGGATGAATCCTTTCTCATCCAGCCTTTTTAAGATGCCTGTCACCGTCGGATTCTTAAGACTCAACGCCTTCTCAATATCTTTCTGGTTCACGAATTCCTTACTGCTGCCAAGAAGGTAATCCAGCACCGCACACTGTGACGATGTAATTCCAATCCCGCGGAGCATGTTATTGAATTCCTTTTCGTAAATGTTATTAATCTGTTTGAACATAAATCCAACGGGTAATCGTTCTTTCATCCTTTGTCTTCTCCCATTCCCCTGTAAGTATTATCCGTCCGGGGAACTTCACATACCCGGACGGACTCATTCAATTTATTCTATCATATTCTAACACCCTATGCAATCGTATCCATCGCACGAAGCTCTTTTAGTGCAAATCCGATTGCAACAATTCCTGCTGCCACATCAGCGATTGGCCCGGCATACATCACACCATCGTTTCTTCGATACCCGCCGGCGATTATAAAAGACGGAGCTTGTTACGGTCTCCGTCCTCTGAAAATATTCTGCTATTTATGCTTTTTTATTTATGCTTTTCTACTTATGCTCTAATATTCACGGATCACAGTTCCGATCTCCCGTGTCGTATCCATATCCACCAGATGCTCCAGTGCGTCTTCGAGATGCTTTTCCTTTACCGCTTCTGTCACGATAACAAGTTCCGCCGCATCATCTGCTTTTGTCTTCTGGATAACTCTGGCAATACTTACCTTATGTACTCCGAATACGCTTGCGATTGCTGCGAGCACACCCGGTTTATTATCCACCAGCATACGGATGTAGAATTTATTCTTCACTTCTTTAAAATCTTTTACCGGTGTATCACGATAACAGGTACAGCTGATCCTTCCCGTACAGTGGTACTGGATGTCACGGATCACATCGATCACATCACCCATGATCGCACTGGCCGTCGGAAGTTCTCCCGCTCCACGTCCATAGAACATCGTATCATCTGCCGCGTCGGAATGCACGAATACTGCGTTAAAGGAATCTCTGACAGATGCAAGTGGATGCTCCTTCGGAATCATCATCGGATATACTGCAACTTCTATACCGCCTTCTGTATTATGCGCAACACCGAGCAGTTTGATCACATCACCGAATTCTTCTGCATACTCTACGTCTTTTGCCGTAATCTTCGTAATTCCTTCTGTATATACATCATCAAATGTCACTCTGGAATGGAATGCAATCGATGCCATGATCGCTACCTTACGTCCGGCATCCAGTCCTTCGATATCGGCTGTCGGGTCTGCCTCAGCATAGCCAAGCTCGGTAGCAAGTGCCAGTGCATCGTCAAAATCCATGCCTTCTTCGATCATCTTGGTCAGGATAAAGTTCGTTGTACCATTGACAATACCAATGACTTCCTGAACCTCATTTGCCGCCAGACACTGCTTCAGCGGACGGATGATCGGGATTGCTCCTGCTACAGCCGCCTCAAATAAGAAATCCACTCCGCTTTCTTCCGCAGCTTCCAGAAGTTCATGCCCGTGTGTTGCCACCAGATCCTTATTTGCAGTTACAACATTCTTTCCTGCATGCAGGGCTTCCAGGATCATGGTTTTTGCAGGCTCAATGCCGCCCATCACCTCGATCACGATCTCGATCTCATCATCGTTAATGATATCTTCCCACTTATCTGTTAAAAGAGACTGGTCTACGCCTTCTCTTTTCTTATTCATGTTATGTACCAGTATCTTCTGGATCTTAAGACCTGCCCCGGCTTTCATCGCCATCTCATCTTTCTGGCGTTCTACAAGCTTATATACACCGCTGCCAACCGTTCCAAGTCCCAGAAGACCTGCTTTTACTACTCTTTCCTGATTCATCTTCTCACATCCTCGTTTTCTTGTTCACTCTCTTTTCGTTTTGCAACTACAGATATGTAATTTTATCTTTTCTGCAGTTTTGGCTTATACACACTTTAGTATAGCACAGTGGCACACAGAATTTCAATCCGATTCTATCTGTGCTCTTAAATTAATACAACAAAAAAAGACGTTGCAAACAGTCAATTCAGAGCGACAGACGGGACTCGAACCCGCGACCTCCACCTTGGCAAGGTGGCGTACTACCAACTGTACTACTATCGCACATCAAGTATGTTTATTATTTTGTGTTCATCAGAACGATATTTAGTATATCGTAACTTTCTCATTATGTCAATATCTTTTTTCAAGTTTTTTGAATTTTTCTTTCTATCTGAAAACTCGGACAATTTTAAAATGTCAGGAACAGTCTTTTTTGATTGTTCCTGACATTTTAACCATTCTATTTTTCCAGAAAGCGCCGGCAGCTGCCTTTCCGCTTTCTATTCTGCCTTTCCTTACTCAGCGTCGTCTTTCTTCTCTTCTTTTGCCACTACTGCAATTCCGAGTTCTTCCAGCTGTTTTTCATCTACATGTCCCGGCGCTTCTGTCATCAGGTCAGATGCATCTTTCACCTTCGGGAATGCAATCACATCACGGATGCTGTCCTGTTTTGCCATCAGCATAACCAGACGGTCCAGTCCGTAAGCAAGTCCTGCGTGCGGCGGTACTCCATACTTGAATGCTGTCAGAAGGAATCCGAACTGCTCCTGAGCCTGCTCTTCTGTAAATCCAAGTACTTCGAACATCTTGCTCTGGATATCCTGATCAAAGATTCTGACACTTCCACCACCGATCTCATTACCATTTAAGACGATATCGTATGCTTTCGCACGTACTCGTCCCGGATCACTGTCGATGTACTGAAGATCTTCTTCCATCGGCATTGTAAATGGATGGTGCATAGCTGTGAAGCGGTTCTGTTCTTCACTCCACTCAAGAAGCGGGAATTCTGTTACCCACAGGAATTTGTATTCGTTCTTATCAAGCAGATCCATCTGACGTGCAAGCTCCAGACGAAGTGCTCCAAGTGTATCCCATACAACTTTATTCTTATCTGCTGCAAATAATAACAGGTCGCCGTTCTCTCCGCCCATTGCCTCGATCAGTGCTTTCATCTCATCATCTGTCATGAATTTGGCAAATGAAGATTTTACAGTTCCGTCTTCATGGATCGCAATATAAGCAAGTCCCTTTGCGCCATAGTCTTTTGCGAAATCAACCAGCTTGTCGATCTTCTTGCGGGCCATTCCGCCCTGTCCTTTGGCATTGATACCACGGACGGTTCCACCATTTTCAATCGCATTCTTAAATACTACGAATTCACAGTCTTTTACAACGTCTGTGACATTTGTCAGTTCCATACCGAAACGGATATCCGGCTTGTCAGAACCGAAACGGTCCATTGCTTCCTGCCATGTCATTCTCCGGATCGGAAGAGATACTTCTACACCCAGTATTTCTTTGAATAATTTGGCAAGCAGTCTTTCATTTACCTCAATGACATCATCGACATCTACGAAAGATAACTCCATATCAATCTGTGTGAATTCCGGCTGGCGGTCTGCACGTAAGTCTTCGTCACGGAAGCATTTTGCGATCTGGAAATATCTGTCATATCCGGAGCACATCAGTAACTGCTTGAATAACTGTGGTGACTGTGGAAGTGCATAGAACTGTCCCTGCTGGATACGGCTAGGTACCAGATAATCTCTTGCTCCTTCCGGTGTACTCTTGATCAGGACCGGTGTCTCGATCTCAAGGAATCCTTCTTCTGCAAGGAACTGGCGTGTCAGGGTTGCCACTTTACTTCTCATCATCAGGTTACGCTGCAGATCCGGTCTTCTAAGGTCCAGATATCTGTATTTCAGACGTACTTCTTCTTTTGTCTTGGAATTTTCTTCAATGTGGAACGGAGGTGTCTCTGATTCAGAAAGAATACGGAGTTCTTCCGGAATTACTTCGATCTCACCTGTTGCAAGATGATCGTTCACTGCACCGGAACGCTTTGCAACAGTTCCGACGATTGCTACTACATATTCTGCACGAAGCTTTGCTGCCTTTTCGATCAGTGCTGCTTCTGATTTTCCTTCTTCGAATACCACCTGGATAATACCGGAACGGTCTCTGACATCTACGAATACCAGACCACCTTTATTACGGTTCTTCTGTACCCATCCCATGATGGTTACTTTCTCTCCTACATTGGCTGCAGATAACTCTGCACATCTGTGGGTTCTTTTTAACCCTTTCATTGATTCTGCCATGTTATTTTATCTCCTTTATCTGCCTTCTCTTTTACACTATAAATACTCTATCGTATGATAGTTCGGCCATTATAAATTTTCCACGGAATCTGCATAACAGTCCACAATCTCTGTATAACCGTCTTCTGTCAGCTGTTCTTTCTGGAATTTCTTATTCTTCTTCATATTGACGATCAGAACCTGTTTTCCGGCCTGACGGTCTGCTTTTGCAAGTGACATCACTTTTAACAGGCCTTCTTTTTTCATCTTCTTCTCTAACAGATAAGCTTTCTTCTCTTTTACGGTCGGAACTTCATATCCGTTCTCCAGAAGCAGCATAACGATTCTCTCAAATCCGATTGAGAATCCACATGCAGGCGTATCCTGTCCGGTAAATTTACCGATCATCTTATCATAACGTCCGCCTCCGGCTACGGATCCGCCGAAGTCATCCATCGTTACTTCAAAGATCGTTCCTGTGTAATAAGACTGTCCTCTTACGAGTGTCGGGTCGAATTTGATATTGAATTCGCATTCCTTTGCTGTCTCAACACTGGAAATGATCATCTCCATGCTGTCTGCTGTCTCTTCGCTTAAGCAGTCTCCTAATTTTTCTTTCAGGAAACGGATACCTGTCACATCCGGTGCCACATCATTGAATAACTGAAGATACGTCTCTACATTTTCCTTGGCATATCCCATCTCTTCCAGTTCTTTTGCAACGCCTTCTGCTCCGATCTTGTCCATCTTATCCAGGATAATGAAGACTTCGTCATAGTCTTCCTCACGGAAACCACTATATGCAGCCATTGCCTTCAGGATGTTACGGTCATTGATACATACCGTGAAGTTCTGGAAGCTTAACTTTCCAAGCATTGCTGTGGTTGCAAGGATCAGTTCGATCTCTGCAAGATTTCCAGGTTCTCCTAAGATATCAATATCACACTGCATGAACTGTCTGAAGCGTCCCTTCTGCGGACGGTCTGCTCTCCATACATTACCGATCTGTAATGCTTTGAACGGTGCCGGAAGCTCATTCGAATGGTTCGCATAGTATCTGGCAAGCGGTACGGTAAGGTCGTAACGCAGACCTCCGTCTACCAGATCATTCTCTTCTTTTGCTGTATCGATCTTCAGCTTTTCTCCTCTTTTTAAGATCTTGAAGATCAGTTTCTCGTTATCTCCGCCCTGCTTGCTGCACAGGTTCTCGATATGTTCCACACACGGTGTCTCGATGGAACAGAATCCGTATGTCTTATACGTCTCTTTAATAAGTCCGATCAGGTAATCACGGATCTCCATCTCACGTGGGAGCATGTCTTTCATACCGGTAACCGGTTTCTTCTTTAATGCCATAACCATTCTCCTTTGCGTTCTATCATTTCGTCGATCCTGTCGATGTAAGCATCTACTGCTTTCACATTCTCCTGACGGATCAGACGTGTCATTTTCTTCTTTTTACTGCCCGGCATAGGAATCGGATTCTTCAATACGATCTTTGTCGATGCTCCGGCTCCTGCGGCAATAATGGATTGTTTTTCTTCCATAATAAGTATATTGTATATTCCGGCTTTGTCAACCTTTGCATAACCAACATTTTCAAAATTCCCCGCAATATTCTTCTGTCTGTACAGATAATACGGGAAAAGATCCATCTCTTCTGCTGCTTCCCCCGCTTTTTCGATCATGCCGGAAAGGATGTCATGCGTCTCCTTTACATCCCGGTTCAGGTCTTCCATCTCCATTCTGGCTGCTCTCTTGATCGCCAGTGAATGTACCGTCAGACTGTCCGGCTTCATCTGGGTGATCTGTGCCAGTGTATCTTCCATATCAGAAATATCTTCCCCCGGAAGTCCGGCGATGATATCCATATTGATATTATCGAATCCGGTCTGTCTGGCCAGTGCATAGGCCTCTTTTATCTCTTCTACGGTATGCTTTCTTCCGATCGCATCCAGCGTCTTCTGCTGCATGCTCTGCGGATTGATGGAAATTCTGGTAATGTCATGACGCTTTATGACCTTTAACTTTTCTTCTGTTATGCTGTCCGGTCTTCCTGCTTCCACGGTATATTCGAGCAGATGTTCCCTCGAGAACTTCTCATCGATCCAGCTCATCAGGCGTTCCAGCTGTTCTGCATTCAGTGTCGTCGGCGTACCTCCGCCGATGTAGATTGTATTCAGCTTTTTATTCCTTGAACGCTCTGCGATAAATTCCAGCTCTTTGCAAAGTGCATCTACATATGCATCCACTTTTTCTTTCCATCGGTCCAACGGCCCGGAACTGAAAGAGCAATACGAACAGACCGACGGACAGAACGGGATTCCCACATACAGACTGTATCCATCTTCATAATCCAGTTCTTTTAGAATCTTCTGTTCTCTCCCGGCAATCTCCCATGCAAGCGAAGCCTTATCTTCTCTTACTCTCGCACTTTCCCATGCCCATCTGATATAATCTTCTTTCTTCCATCCGGCTTCCAGTTTCTGCATGGCAAGCTTGGTCGGACGTACCCCCGTAAGCACTCCCCACGCAAGTGATTCTCCGGTGATCTTCTCCAGCTGATCATACAGATCCAGGTCTGTCTGCCGTTTTCTCTCTCTTTGCAGATTCTCCGTCTGCAGGACTTCCTGCCTCTTTGCTGTTCTGTCTGCCGGCTCTTCCATAGCGGTAATTTCTCCGGTGTGCTCCGGTCCCTCGAAGATTTCCTGACCGTCCGGCAACTGTACCGTTACATAATTAGAGGCTTCTTCATCCGTCTTGCAGGATACTTCCTGCGACGGATAAAAAGCCTTTAATATATGATACGCATTATAAGTATAAGACTCGCTTTTACATATAATCTGAATCATTCTAATTCTCCATTCTGTTTTCTATCACTGTCTTTTCCTATCATTCATTATATAAATGGATTATGGAGTTTTTCATAACCGATCGTCGTTTCATCCATATGTCCCGGATATACATGTGTCTCTTCCGGCAATACCAGAAGCTTCTCCTTTACAGAACGGACCAGTGCCGATGCACTTCCGCCCGGAAAGTCCGAACGGCCAACCGATGTCTGGAATAATGTATCTCCGCTAAAGAGAACACCTTCCTGTTCCATATAATAGCAGCATCCGCCCGGTGTATGTCCCGGTGTATGGATCACACGGAACTGAAAACCTGCAATTTCCAGCTGCTGCCCGTCTCTGACCGGCACCGCTTCTTCAAACCGGTATCCTCCGCGCACATAAGCAGAAGATAAATTACTTTCGCCGTCCGTCATCATCGGAAGGTCCGCTTCTTCTACATATACCGGAATCTTTGCATCTTCCATCACATCAGAAAGTCCCATGATATGATCAAAATGTGCATGTGTCAGAAGCACTGCCTTAAGCTTCAGTCCCTGCTCCTTTACCGCATTCTTTACCTTCATCGGATAAGCCCCCGGATCAACGATAACCGTCTCTTTTGTCTCTTCATTGATCACCAGATAACAGTTCGTACCGATTATTCCCACTACGTATTTTTCTATCTTCATACTCTTAGCCTGTTGCCCTTTCTATATCGATGATTCCGGAAAGCTGCTGTAATTTCTTCACGATACGCTCCAGTTCCTCACGGCCATGAACGATGAATCCCATCTCAATCGTTGCCGTTCCCTTCTTGCTGGTACGGACATTCATGGATTTGACATCCACATTTTCTTCTGTGAAGATTCTGGATATCTCCATCAGAAGTCCCTGCTGGTCATTTGCATACATCTTGATCTCGGCAAGATACTGTCCGCCGGATTTTTCTGTTACTTCCGTCTCCCACTCTGCTGGGATCAGTCTTGCACGTTCTGCCTCAGACAGATGGATCATATTGATACAGTCTGTACGGTGGATGGAAAGTCCTCTTCCACGGGTAACAAAGCCGACAATCTCATCTCCCGGTACCGGGTTACAGCATCTGGAGAAACGGACTGCCATATCATCAATTCCCTTGACTACAATACCACTCTTTGACTTGGCAATGTGTACCTTGTTCTTCGCCGCCTCAGCTACTCTCTCCAGAACCACTTCATCTGTAATTGCCTGTCTGTGGTCTTTGCCATATTCTTCCGCAAGACGGTTCACAACCTGACCCTCTTTCAAGCCGCCGTGTCCGATTGCCGCCAGTACCGAATCCCAGTCTTTAAAACCGTATTTTTTCTGGACAATTTCCTGGTATTTCGGCTGGATGATATTCGTGATATTGATACTTTTTGCCTTACAGTATGCAGCGATCATATCCTTACCACGGATGATATTACTTTCCTTGAACTCTTTCTTGAACCACTGGTTGATCTTATTCTTTGCCTGTGTGCTCTTTACGATATTCAGCCAGTCACGGCTTGGTCCCTTGGAATTCTGTGATGTCAGGATCTCTATTCTGTCACCGTTCTGGATCTTGTAATCAATATTGACCAGTTTGCCATTGACTCTTGCTCCTACCATCTTGTTACCGACCGCACTGTGGATCGCATATGCAAAGTCGATCGGAGTAGAACCATTCGGCAGGTTCTTGACATCTCCCTGCGGTGTGAAGCAATATACATCTTCCGCAAACAGGTCAAGGTCTCCTTTGATCAGATTCAGGAATTCCCGGTTATCCGACATGTCTCTCTGCCACTCCAGGATCTGGCGCAGCCAGCTTAACTTCTCTTCTTCCTGTGCTTCGACACTCTTCTTGCCGTCATTGGATTCCTTGTATTTCCAGTGTGCCGCAATACCATATTCCGCTGTCTTATGCATCTCTTCTGTACGGATCTGGATCTCGAACGGCTGTCCGACCGAACTCATCAGCGTCGTATGCAGCGACTGATACATATTCGGCTTCGGCATCGCAATATAATCTTTAAATCGTCCCGGGATCGGCGTATACATCTCATGGATCACACCCAGTGCCGCATAACAGTCCTTTACAGATTCTACGATGATACGCACTGCAAACAGATCATAGATCTGGTCAACGGTCTTATCCTGATTCACCATCTTCTTATAGATACTGAAGAAATGTTTGACCCGTCCATTGACTTCTGCTTTGATACCCGCATTCTTCATATGTGTCGACACTTCATCTACGATCTGCTCTACAAATTCTTCCCGCTCCGTCTTTCTGGCATTGATCTGATTCACCAGATCATAGAACACTTCCGGCTGTGAATACTTAAGTGCCAGATCATCCAGTTCCGTCTTGATCTTAGAGATTCCAAGACGCTGTGCGATCGGTGCGTAGATGTCCATCGTCTCTTTTGCTTTTTCTTTCTGTTTTGCCGGTGTCATAAACTGCAGGGTACGCATATTATGCAGACGGTCTGCCAGTTTGATAATGATCACACGGATATCCTTCGCCATGGCAAGGAACATCTTTCTTAAGTTCTCTGCCTGTACCTCCAGCTTATCCGAAGAATAAGAAAGTCTTCCCAGTTTTGTAACACCATCAACCAGAAGTGCCACTTCTCCTCCGAATTCTTTCCGGATATCTTCTTCAGTAACCTCTGTATCTTCTACCACATCATGCAGCATGCCTGCTGCGATCGTCTCTTTATCCATCTCCAGATCAGCCAGAATGATCGCTACCCATAATGGATGGATAATATATGGCTCTCCGGATTTTCTGCGCTGATCTCCATGTGCCTTTACCGCCAGCTTATAAGCCTTTTCAATCAGGGATACATCTGTGGACGGATGATACTTTCGGATACGGGCTATTAACATGTCATATAAGCGGTCCGGATCTTCGTAATCTTCCTGCGACTTTACCGCATGCCCGTCTACAACTGCCAGCCCCTTCGTATGATCTTCCGTCAGTGCTTCCGCCGCAATCTTGTTATCCAGTGATTCATAGGTTGTCTTCTCAGACATATTAACGCCTCCTTCCCTCAATTTCTCTCTTTTATTTTCCAGGATATGTGATTACAGCGTCCACGTCATATCCTTCTAATCTGTCTCTTCCTTTTAATCCTGCAAGTTCCATCAGGAATACAGCTTTTACGACCTCTCCTCCGAGGCTTTCGATCAGCTTTACCATTGCCTCATTGGTTCCGCCTGTAGCGATCAGATCATCGATAATGACTACTTTCTGTCCCGGTCTGATCGCATCTTTATGCATCTCGATCGTAGCGGTGCCATACTCCAGTTCATATTCTACAGAAACCGTCTCGCATGGAAGTTTTCCTTTTTTTCTGATTGGGATAAATGGTTTGTGCAGATTATATGCAATCGGCACACCGAAGATAAATCCTCTTGATTCCGGCCCTACAACCACATCGAACTCTACATCCTTTAATTTTTCCTGCATCAGGTCGATTGCAAGATGCAATCCATCAGCATCCTGAAGGATACTTGTTACGTCTCTGAATATAATTCCCGGTTCTGGAAAATCCGGAATACTTCTTACATACTCTTCTATCGGTTTCATGATACTCTCTCCATTTCTGTCTAAAATACAACTTTAAGTATACCATTACTTGTTCTGATTTTCAATCTATGGTTTTAGCGGTAATGCGTGATCACGATCTGCGGCGTCTTTCTCCCCATGTATTCATTAATGTCCGGATAATATGTGACAGCAATCTTTATATGGCTGCCCCTTCCCTGCATGAGCGCATCCACTTCCATACGTCCATATCTTTCTTCCAGATTTTTCAGGAATCCTTCTACATTCTGGAACAGCATAGCCTCAATAACACTTCCATTTGCATCCTGCGCTTTTATTTTCAGAACATTTCTGTTCCTTCCCAGTATCCTTGCCCCCAGAAGTGTGATACCGCGGGCGGCAAATACCGGTTTTGTATTGCCTTTTCCGAAGGGTTCCAGAAGTTCCAGCTCTTTCACCAGTTCTTCCGTCACACAGGAAAATGGCATCTCCATATCGATCGTAACTTTTTCTTTCATCTCTTCTTCCGTCAGCGTACAATTTTCATTCAGACGTCTCCTGAATTCAGCGATATTCTCTTTTTTCAGTGAAAGTCCGGCTGCCAGACGGTGGCCGCCAAATTTACCCAGAAGATCTTTACACTTATTCATTTCTTCATACATATGATAACCGTCAATTGAACGCCCGGATCCTTTTACGCCATCCTCCGCATCGGTCAGCACGAATACAGGCTTGTAATAGCATTCCCGGATTCTTCCTGCCACAATCCCTGCCAGACTTTCATGACAGTCCGGAAGATAGATGACCAGCACTCTGTCTTCGGACAACTCTGTTGACTCCACCTGTTCTTTTGCAAGATTTACGGCTTCCTCTGTCATATCTTTTCTACTGTCATTTAACGCTTTTAGATCCCCGGCAAGAATATCCGCTTCTTTCTGCGTTCTCACCCGTAAAAGCTTCAATGCACGTTTCGCCGTATCCAGTCTTCCGCTTGCATTAATGCAGGGTCCCAGGACGAATCCGATATGGTAAGAATTCAGGTTATCCTTATCAATCCCGGTACATTCTATCAGTGCTTTCAGTCCCGGATTCATCGTTCTTCTAAGCATCTGCAGCCCTTCTTTGACAAAGATACGGTTCTCATCCTCCAGATCCATCACATCCCCGACCGTTGCAATCGCTACATTTTCGATCAGATCATCCAGGTCAGCGGAATCTTTCCCCATACTTTCCCACAATGCCTCCATCAGTTTATACGCAACCGCCGCACCGCACAGTCCTTTAAACGGATACGGACAGTCTGTCTGTTTCGGATCGATCACTGCATCCGCCGGAGGAAGCTTATATATCTTCTCACCCTCCTTCTCATCAAACGGTACTTCATGATGATCCGTCACAATAACTGTCATGCCAAGATTTTTTCCATATGCAATCTCATTTGCCGCTGCGATCCCGTTGTCACAGGTAATGATCGTATCGATCCCATCATCATATGCCCGGTCGATCAGATGCTGGTTCAGTCCATATCCATCGCTTATACGGTCCGGAATATCACTGTCCACATATGCACCCAGGCGTTCCAGACCTTCCAGCAGGATATATGTAGCATTCACTCCATCGATATCATAATCTCCGATCACACGGATCTTTTTATCTTCTGCTATTTTCTCTTTCAGAATATCAATTGCTTTGTCCACATCTTTCATCAGCATGCCATCATACAAATCACTGATCGTACCATTCAGATAACGGTCAACCGCTTTCTCTCCGATCACATCCCGGTTACGGATCAGACATGCCAGTCTCGGACTGATCTGATATTTCTTTCCTATTGCTTCAAAATCTGCGCCTTTCCGCAGCAGCACCCATCGTTCCATCTGTCTTTCCCTCTTTATCTTTTCTGTCTGATTATTATGTATCTATTTTAAAAAAAGCAGTTACGCCCTGTCAACAGGCATAACTGCTTTTCGAATCATTCTATGATTTATTTTTTCTTTTTCTTGGCTGGTGCTTTTTTACCGACCTTTGTCTTCATCACATACCACAGTGCTCCTGTAATACATACAGATGAATATCCTCCGCAGATGATACCTGCCATAAGCGGTGCTGCAAATTCACGAATAGAACTTACACCCATAATGAACAGAACAAATACCATGATAAATGTTGTCAATGATGTATAAATACTTCTTGTCAACGTCTGTGTTATACACTTATTTACCACTTCAGCCAGATCATCGTTTCTCTTCATCAGTGGAAGTTCCTCACGGATTCTGTCAAAGATTACGATCGTTGCATTGATGGAATAACCGACAATAGTCAGCATACATGCAATAAATGTTGTTCCTACCGAGATTCTGGATGCCGCATAGAATGCAAGTACCACCAGAACATCATGTAACAGTGCCGCAACCGCACTTGTAGCAAAACGCACATCTTTGAAACGGAACCAGATGTAAAGCAGCATAAAGATTGTTGCCACGATCACGGCAATTACTGCATCACGGCGCATCTCACCACTGATCGTAGAACTGATATTTTCAGCTGTGATATCCGATTCTTTCACTCCGAATGTAGTTTTCAGCGCTTTGTTGACCTGCTCACGTTTCGCAAGGCTTAATGTCTTTGTTTTAATAATAACCTGTTTGGTTCCGGACACCTTCTGTGTCTGGATGTTGTGGTCTCCAGTAATCTTTTCTACTACAGGAACGATCTCCTGATCGATCTCATCGATAGAATAATCTTTGTCAAACTTTACATTCATAGAAGTTCCACCCTGGAAATCAAGACTGTATGCCAGCGCACCATTTCCTTTTGCGGAATTCACTCCCATGATCACAAATCCTGCAAGGATCACTGCGATGGAAATGCTGAAGAATACCTTCTTCTTTCCAAGGAAGTTGATCGCTTTTCTTTCTTTCATCTGATGGTAATACAGGTTCTCCTTGCGGATACCGATTCCATAGAATGCGTATACAATCATACGTGTGATCACCAGTGCAGTGAACATGGATACCACGATACCGATTGCCAGTGTCTGTGCGAATCCCTTAACGGTTCCTGAACCTTTGAACCACAGCACTGCTGCCGCGATCAGGGTCGTAATGTTACCGTCAACGATCGCTGACATAGCTTTCTGGAATCCGGCTTTCAGTGATGACTTCACCGTTTTTCCTTTCGCCATCTCTTCACGCACACGGGCAAAGATGATGACGTTCGCATCCACCGCCATACCGATACTTAAGATAATACCGGCAATACCCGGAAGGGTTAAGGTTACGTCGAATGCATTCAGGATCACCAGTACGATCTCTGTATAAATCAGCAGTGCAAGACTGGATGCCAGTCCCGGAAGTCTGTATACAAAGATCATGAACAGGAATACAAGAATCAGACCGATCACACCGGCCTTTAAGCTTGTGCTCAGTGCCTGTTCTCCAAGCTGCGCTCCTACTACGTTGGAACGAAGTTCCTCAAGTTCCAGCTTCAGACCACCGATACGGATCGTTGATGCCAGATTATCTGCTTCTTCATATGTAAAGTCTCCGGTAATATAAGCCTGTCCGCCTGTGATCGCAGACTGGACAACCGGACTGGAGATGGTCTCACCGTCATAAATGATCGCAATCTGTTTTCCGATATTATTCTGTGTTGCCGTTGCGAATTTCTTCGTTCCGGATTTTGTCAGGTTCAGTTCTACGGAATATTCTTTATTTCCCATATCGTCCTGACCTGTCTTCGCAGACGCACTCTTTACGTCCGTTCCTGTAAGAACGGTCTCACCGTCTGCTGTCTGGAAAGAAAGGGAACCTGGTTTTCCAAGTTCATCCAGAATCTTATTGGCATCTGTAACACCAGGAATCTCGATGTTGATTCGGTCGTCTCCCTCCTGGTATACACTTGCTTCTGTACTGTACTGCTCTACACGCTTCTGCAGCTTGTAGATCGTATCACTCATCTCTTCCTTGGTCGGATTTTTATCTTTTACCTGATAAGTGATGCTGACACCACCGGCAAGATCCAGACCAAGTTTGATATTCTTCATCGCACCGGTCTTAGATTTTCCAATTCCTGTGATAACAGTAAAACCAAGACCGACGATGAGGATTACAGTCAGAAGCAGACTCAGTATGCTTTTTGACTTTTTCATCGTTCTCCTACACATCCTCTCGAATTATTTATTCTTCTGCAAGTGCAGCCTTCATCATGATCGCACACTCTACACGCTTCCTCTGCATCTCACAGCCGATCTCATAGGTATCATGGATCGTACCGTGGAAATTGTAAGAGTTTGCCATACATCCACCACTGCAATAGAATTTTGCAAAACAGTTTCTGCATTTATCTTTGGAATACACATTACAGCTTCTGAAATCGTCCGCAATCTCCGGCTTCACGATTCCATCGTCCACATTACCCATCAGAAAATCATCCTGTCCGACGAACTGATGGCATGGATAGAGGTCACCCCATGGTGTAACGGCCAGATACTCTGTTCCGGAACCACATCCGGATAAACGTTTTGCCACACATGGACCGCCATTTAAATCTATCATAAAATGGAAGAAATTGAAGCCTTTTCCTTCTTTCTCGCGTTCGATCATCATCTTCGCGAGTTTGTCATATTCCTCCATGATCTTAGGAAGATCTTCCTCCCTGATCGCATACGGGTCGCTTTCATCTCCGACAACCGGTTCGATCGACATCTGTTTGAATCCAAGATCTGCAAAGTGCATGATATCGTTGGAAAAGTCCAGATTGTTTCTTGTAAATGTTCCACGGATGTAGTATTTTTCCTGATTTCTGCTTTCTGCAAGCTTCTGGAACTTCGGAACGATCAGATCATAGCTTCCTTTTCCATTTCTGAAAGGACGCATCTGGTCATTGATCTCTTTACGTCCGTCCAGGCTCAATACCACGTTATCCATCTCTTTATTGATAAATTCCTGGATCTCATCATTTAAGAGCACACCATTTGTTGTAACGGTAAAACGGAAGTGCTTGTTATGAATCTTCTCCTGCTCTCTTCCGTAAGCTACCAGGTCTTTTACTACCTGCCAGTTCATCAGAGGCTCTCCTCCGAAGAAGTCCACCTCAAGGTTGCGGCGGTTTCCGGAATTCGCGATCAGGAAATCCAGTGCTTTCTTACCGACTTCATAGCTCATAAGTGCACGTCTTCCATGATACTCTCCTTCTTCTGCAAAGCAGTATTTGCAGGCAAGGTTACAGTCATGTGCAATATGCAGGCACAGTGCTTTTACAACCGTCTTTCTCTTCTTTACTTCCTCGATCATGCATTCGTATGTATCTTTTACGAACAGCTGACCTCCTTCTGTCAGCTCGATCACGTCTGCTAATGCATCTTCAATATCAGACGTCTCATATCTGTCTCCAAGTGACTGTAAAAGCTGTTCTTTTACACCCGCTTCTTTTAACGATCCGGCAGTTGGTTCTGTCTCTGATTTGTTCACCTCCGCGATCACATCATAACAGACATCATCTACCACATGTACAGATCCGCTGTACACGTCCATAACGATATTATATCCATTATTACGGTACTGATGAATCATATTCTCTGGTACCCCTTTCTCATTTTTCTTATTTCATATCGGGAAATCCCCGTTATCTTCATCTGGTAAAAACCTTATGCTGTCAAATAATCTTAAAAATAAATCCGCAGACAACTAAAAAAGGTCCACCGGACCTTTTCGTCACCTGCATGGTAACCGGGCAGGCCGACACCTGCCCGGTTTGAACAACAAGAAACAGCGGACCCTAAAGACCGCTGTCCCAAGTATCCCATATCTTTTTAAATTATTTGCTCTGTTCGCAAGTCTGGTTTCCTACTGTGCAGGATGTCTTACATGCTGACTGACATGATGTCTGGCATTCGCCGCATCCGCTTTTTTTCAGATTGCTGTTCATAGGTTTATTCAATGATTTTACATGTTTCATGTTCGTATCCCTCCTTACTATTGCTTAACTTACGTTATTATAACATTTTGACATAGGTTTCGCAATCTTTTTCTTAGGATATCATTCCACCGGCCATACCGCCTCCCGCACACAGTGCAAATGTCACAAGGATCTCTGCACTGCTCCCGTGAAATGTCCGGTAGATTCCGACCGTGATCAGCAGCAGTAATGCAAAATACAATATGCCCAATACAATCCCCCACAGGAACCGTCTGACCTTCGCAAGTTTCCCTGCCACCAGGCCGCCGGCAAATGTCGAGATCAGATAGACAGCTGTGACCCCTGCTGTCACCGCTCCTTCATTCAATTCGAATTTATAAAGTGCCATTGCCAGTATCATCAGAAGGATACCCGTCACCACATATGCCACCAGAAGAGATTTCAGTATCCACATGATCCATATTTCATTTTGTCCTTTTTTTCCCATGCTCTCCCTCCTCATCTACCACAGATTATGAAGGGAACGGGTGATTTATGCTTTATTGTTCCATCTGCTTTCCCAGAACCTTTGCCGTATATTCCGCAAGACATATCTCCTTATCTTTGAACCGGTCTGTCTGTTCCAGATTCAGAAGCAGCACTGCACCGATCACATCCCCCGCACACAGGATCGGACTGATCACTTCCTGCCTGTATGGTTCCGATCCATTCACCACGGGCACATATCTCTTTTCCCCGGCTTTGGCATTCCGTGTCTTTCTCTCTTTCAGGAATTCCCCGAGCTCACCTGTTATATCCTCATCCTGCAGTTCTTTCTTTCCGGTCCCGGCTGCCGCGATCACCTGATCCATATCACAGATTCCCACCAGGCACTCCAGCACCTGCGCCAGGCTTTCGGCATACTGCTTTGCAAATGCAGACAGTTCCCCGATCGGGGAATATTTTTTTAGAATGATCTGCCCTTCTCTGTCCGTAAATATCTCCAGCGGATCACCTTCCCGGATCCTCAGTGTCCTTCTGATCTCTTTCGGTACAACTACGCGTCCCAGATCATCGATTCTTCTTACGATTCCCGTTGCTTTCATAGCATTTATCTTCCTCCTGATTTTTCTGTTTTTTCCATATTTTCTAACATATGGCTAGTATGCTGAGAAAAAGATGGAATTATTCATGCAGATATTGGACTGGATATTTTTTCAATAGTTTTGTATAATAGTTGGAAGAAAATATTAGGAGGAATGAATCATGAGTAAAATTGATGAAGTACGTGCTGATATGGTCAAAGCCATGAAAGCAAAAGACAAAGACACAAAGGAAACTTTATCCATGCTGCTTGCAGCTCTTAAGAATAAAGCAATCGACAAACGTGCAGACCTGACACCGGAAGAAGAGACACAGGTTATCTTAAAAGAGATCAAGCAGACAAAAGAGACACTGGATATGACTCCTGCAGACCGTACAGAGATCATCGAAGAATGCAATAAGCGTCTTGCAGTTCTGGAACAGTATGCTCCTAAGATGATGGATGAAGCAGAGATCAAAGAAGTCGTTGCTTCCGTTCTTGCAGAGATGGGACTGGATGCTCCTACCGCAAAGGATAAAGGTAAGATCATGAAGAACCTGATGCCTAAGGTAAAAGGAAAAGCAGACGGCAAACTTGTAAACGAGATCGTATCGACTTTCATGAAATAAGATAGCGTATCGACAGGATTCGCCACTGACAGGGTTCTTTCGAACGCCTGGCGATTTTAATAATGGTTAAGAATAGGCAGCCCCCGGTTGGAGGCTGCCCATTCTTATTTCTGTATTCGTCTTAGTTACCGGAAGTACTGTCTGTACTTGTTCCGGTTGTACTTGTATCTTTTGCTTTTACACTCAATTTTGTAAAATCAATCTTATCCCATGTTCCTTTGTGAACCGTAATTTTTTCGTCCTTTTTCCATTTCTTTAATACTTTTTTGTAGTATTTATCCTGTTTTTCCGTAATCAGGGACTGTTTCTTCGTCTCTGTAGCAGTTTCATCGTTAAGACTTGTAACTTTTGCCACATAACATGCGGTATCGCTTTCGATCACATCCGTCATCTCGCCTTCTCCTAATTTGTCTGCTGCTTTTACCACTTCCTTGGACGGGCTTACGGAATCCGAATCAAAAGTTGCATCTTTTGCTTCTGTTCCCTGTTCCGTTGCATAAGCTGCAAAATCTTCTGCCGACTTAGCTCCTTCCGCAAATGCCTCTGCTTCTGCCTTTACCTTCTTCTTTTCATCATCGGATACCGTTGCATCGGAGGAATCAGACGAATCTGTTGATGTCGTATAATCAAATTCCACATACTGCATATGCTTCTGTGCTGCTTCCTCATCTGTTACATTCACATTTGCTTCCGCTACGATTGCCGAACGCATCTTCTGCTCGATCACCATCAGTGTCATGACACGTTTTACATTTTCCTTGGAACCGGATACCTTATCCTTTTTCTTCTGGGAGTTGGCCTCATCAAATTCCTTCGCCGCATCATTAATTGCTTTTTTATCTGCCTTTGTAAGCTTTACATCGTAGTCCTTCATATGCTCTTCCAGAAGTGCCATATTCTTCAGATCATCCAGCAGTGTCTCTTTGATCGATTCTTCATAGGTCTTGCCGTCCGACGCATTTTTCGTCCACATATCATCTCCGCCGAAATAGCTTGCAAAGTATGTTTCGTACTGAGCCTGTGTATATCTTGCATAGAAATTCGCAACACCTGCCGTGATCTCTTCATCCCCTGCTTTTACGACCACTGCATCATCCTTAAGCGATCCGCATCCGGTAAGTGATGCTGCCATAATTCCTGCCAGTGCTAATATTAATGCTCTTTTTTTCATTTATCCTAACCTGCCTTTATTTGCTTAATGGGTCAATTATACCGCTTTTTTCTCCGCCTATCAATCCTTTCAACCCATTTAACACATTTTTCGTGATTTCCAGTGCATCCGTCTGCTTCTCTTTCAGGTTCCGTCTCTTCTTCTCATAGATGAAGCATGGCTGTGCTCCGTCTGCTTTGAAGGTCAGTTCCCCTCGGAAATCTTCGATCAGCTTCGGAATCCGTTCCGGATGCACTTTCGCTTTTTCATACATGGTAAATGTGTAAACCTCGCCCTTCTGTTCAACCGCCGTTACATACAACTGATGTGCCTGTGCCTTCAGCGCCGCTACTTCCAGAAGCTTTTCTACTTTCTTCGGAATATCTCCGAAACGGTCGATCAATTCTTCTGTCATATCTTCCATCTCTTCCCTGTTCTCGATTGCAGCGATCCGTTTATAGACATCCAGTTTCTGATATTCATTCGGAATATACGAAGCCGGAATAAATGCATCCACATTCAGATCCATCGTGGTTGTAAAGGTCTCCTCTTCTTCCATCTCGCCTTTCAGATGCTTCACCGCCTCGTTCAACATCTTACAATAAAGATCATATCCGACCGCCTCCATATGACCATGCTGCTCCGCACCCAGCAGATTACCCGCTCCACGGATCTCCAGGTCGCGCATCGCAATCTTGAATCCGGATCCAAGATCGGTAAATTCCCGGATGGCAGCAAGTCTTTTTTCTGCCACTTCTTTTAACATCTTGTCTCTCCGGTAGAGAAGGAATGCATATGCCATGCGGTTGGAGCGTCCGACACGCCCACGCAGCTGATAAAGCTGTGAAAGCCCGAGACGGTCCGCATCGTGGATGATCATCGTATTCGCATTGGAAATATCCAGGCCGGTCTCAATGATCGTTGTGGATACCAGTACATCAATTTCTCCGTTGATAAAATCATACATGATCCGTTCCAGTTCGTGTTCCCGCATCTGTCCGTGTGCATAAGCAACCGTCAGATCCGGCACCAGTTTCTGTACATGTCCTGCTACTTCATCGATATCTTCCACACGGTTGTAGACATAATATACCTGTCCCTGTCTCGCACATTCCCGTTCGATTGCCTCACGTACCATCTCGTCATTGTATTCCATAACATATGTCTGGATCGGCATACGGTCATTCGGCGCTTCCTCCAATACGCTCATATCGCGGATTCCGATCAGACTCATATGAAGCGTTCTCGGGATCGGAGTCGCCGTAAGCGTCAGTACATCTACATTTTCCTTTAATTTCTTGATCTTTTCCTTGTGCTGCACACCGAACCGCTGCTCTTCATCAATGATCAGAAGACCAAGATCTTTGAACTTCAGATCTTCGCTCAGTACCCGGTGCGTTCCGATGATGATATCCACCAGTCCCTTTTTCGCATCTTCGACCGTCTTCTTCTGCTGTGCCGGCGTGCGGAATCTGCACATCAGATCGATCCGCACCGGGAAGTCCTTCATACGCTGTACGAATGTCCTGTAATGCTGCTGTGCAAGAATCGTTGTCGGAACCAGATAGACCACCTGTTTACTCTCCTGTACCGCTTTAAATGCCGCACGGATCGCAACCTCTGTCTTGCCGAATCCGACATCCCCGCAGACCAGACGGTCCATGATCTTGTGGCTTTCCATATCTTTTTTCACAGCCTCGATCGCCATCATCTGATCTTCCGTCTCTTCAAACGGAAACATCTCTTCAAATTCTCTCTGCCAGACTGTATCTTCTCCGTAGACATAACCATCTTGCTCCTGCCTTGCCGCATACAACTTCACCAGATCTCTTGCAATCTCTTTTACCGCACCGCGCACCTTCGTCTTAGTCCGGTTCCACTCCTGGGTTCCCAGCTTATTCAGCTTCGGTTTCTTGGCATCGGCACTGGCGTATTTCTGTATCAGATCGAGCTGCGTTGCCGGAATATAGAGATTTCCGCCCTGTGCATATGAGATCTTCATATAATCCTTTGAGATCTTGTCTACAACAATCTTTTCGATCCCCTGATAGACACCGACACCGTGGTTCTCATGAACGACATAATCTCCCGGCTTCAGTTCCGAAAAGCTCTGGATCTTGCGTCCCTCGTAAGTCTTTCTCTTTTTCTTCTTTTTTCTCTTTCCGAAAATGTCTGACTCTGCGATCACCGTGAACTTGAGCATTGGATATTCATACCCTTCTGCAATATACCCATATGCTGTCATGATCTCTCCCGGCTTTACTTCCCGATCCAGATCTTCACTGTAATAACTGCTCAGGTTATAATCCCTCAGATCCTCCGCCAGACGTTTTGCACGGGTTCTTGATCCGGACAGCAGGATCACTCTGTATCCGTTTCTTTTCAGTCTCTTCAGATCCTGTGTCAGCATCTCAAAGCTGTTATTATACGGATTGACGCCCGTTGCCTGGATCTCATAAGACTCCCTTACTTCCAGTCCCTTGCATTTCATCTCCAAAGCGAAAAAGCCGATACTGCTATAAGTATTGATCTTCTTCAGGATATCTGCAACCGGGAATATCTTCGCTTCTTCCTCTTCCAGTTCATAGCCGCTCTCAAGCCGCTTCTTCTGCGCTTCCATGAATTCATCTTCAATGTTCTGTCCACGCTCCACAAGACGCACCGGTTCATCTAAGAAAAGGATGGTGTCCTCTTTCGGAAAATAATCCAGAAACGAAACGCCCTTTTCTTCTCCCTGTGGGAATTCCACCGCCGGATAGATCGTGATTTCCGTCAGGTTCTCAATGGATCTCTGGCTCTCCACATCGAAAGTACGGATGGAATCCACCTCATCTCCCCAGAGTTCGATCCTCACCGGAAGTTCTTCCGTCAGCGGATAGATATCCAGTATCCCTCCGCGCACAGCGAACTGCCCCGGTCCTTCTACCTGTACTTCCCTGTCATATCCTACAGCCGCAAGCTTCTCTGCCATCTCATCTAACTTCAGGACACTGTCATTTTGTATCTCCAGTACTTTGTCTTCAATGCTTTCCTTCGGCGCAAGATGATCCATGAACCCGTCCAGACTTGTCACGACCGTCACCGGTTCTCCTGCAAGCACTGCCTGGATTCCTTCCATTCTCTGCTTCACCAGTTCTTTACTTCTGATGTCCGCCTGATAGAATAGAAAATCCTTCGCCGGATACAGATAGGTATTGCTGTCCAGAAAACGATATTCTTCGTAGATCTGTTTTGCTTTTGTCTCACTGGAACAGGCGATGACTTTATATTTACAGCCATCGCCAAGTGCATATATCATATGAGATTTCTGGGAATTCACGCATCCGCATACACGGATCATCCCTGCATCTTTTTTCTTATTCTTACAGAGTTCTTCAAACTCTGCCAGTTCCTTTAATGGCCCGATTAAGCCCTGCATCTTTTTATGCCTCCTTAGGCTTTACTTTCCTGTTATACTGATTCATGGCAGCCTCGATCTCTCCATTTAAGATCATTCCCACCGCATGGTCTGCGCGGTCATATCCCTCTTCCATCAATTCACGGTCTTCTTTCGAAAAATGTCCCAGTACATAATCCGCCAGGTCGTATTTCTTTGGCTTCTCCCCAACGCCGATCTTGATTCTCGGGAACACATCGGTTCCAAGGTTGGCAATAATATTTTTTATCCCATTATGCCCTCCGGCGCTTCCTTTCTTACGGATTCTCAGCTGCCCTACATCCAGACTGATATCATCATAGATCACAAGAAGCTCATGCTCTTCATCAATCTTATAATAATTGACCAGTTCTCTTAAGCTTTCCCCACTCAGATTCATATAGGTCTGCGGTTTTACCAGCAGCACCTTCTGTCCACCGATCATTCCTTTTCCGACCAGTGCTCTTCCTTTTCTTCCATCTACAGAAATATTATATCTGTCTGCCAGCATATCTATGACATCAAATCCTACATTATGTCTGGTTCCTTCGTACTGAAGTGTAGGATTCCCAAGTCCTGCAATAATAAACATAATTCTTCACCTTCCATTTCTTTTATCATTCTACAAGAACCTTTTCCATTTGTCACGGAAAAATTAAATGAATAATTCTTCCACGTTTTTCATACATTATAGAAAATAAAACAATCTTTGAAATAATATACCAGGAGGTCTCACTATGAGTTCCAAAACAAAAATTGTTGTACTTCACATGAAAGAAATCATCTATACCGTTATTTTCGCAGTATTAGCCATCGTCCTGATCCTGCTTCTGATATTCATGTTCCGTCCGGGATACCACTCCGATTCCAAAGACAAACGGATCTATACTCCGGGAATTTATACCTCGGATATTACTCTGAACAATACCGCACTGGAGGTCGAGGTGACCGTAGACGAATCCCGTATCAATTCTATCCGTTTTACCAATCTGAATGAATCGATCACGACCATGTATCCGTTCATTGAGCCTGCAATTGAAGATATCGCCGAACAGATCTATAAGAAGCAGTCTCTCGACAATATCCAGTATTCGTCCGACACGCCTTATACTTCCCAGCTGATCGTCCAGGCCATTGAAACTGCACTGAAAAAAGCCGGAACTACAAAGTAGTTACGGCTTTCAGACTGTAGACAAAGTCTAGCAATTGCTGGGCTTTTCTACTTTTAGACCCCTCTGCCGGCGGTCTCTGCGATACCGTCCGGCAGGTATTTCCCATTTGTTTTTATCCCTCAACGATAAGATAACGACCATCTGAAAGTGCGAATACCTCCGATGCGTCTTCAATCTCTTCGTCAGACATTCCACTGACGTCCATTCCTTCCTGATCCAGGAATTCTCTGACTTCTCCGATATTATCTACGACAGCAGCCATACAGTCCTCCAGAAAAGCCTCTGCCTCTTCCAAAGTCTCTGCAACCGGTTCGTCAAACAGCTGACCCTGATTCATAATAAAGGTCTGCAGACATTCCTCATCATACTCGTACATACATCTCAACCTCCCTTATCGTAATATTACACAAACTGCAACAGTTCATCCGGTCTTGCGATCAGATGATCTGCTCCCGCAGTTTCTAACGTTTTTCTGTCCCGGAATCCCCACAGCACGCCTATCGTCTTGAGGCCTGCATTCCTTCCGGTTGCCGCATCAACTTCTGAATCTCCGATATACAGACATTCTTCTTTTGACACGTGCATCTGCTCCATAAGATACCATACTCCGTCCGGCTCCGGTTTCCTTCGGATACCTTCTTTCTGCCCCTGGGCATAATCAAACAATTCTTCTCCAAAGATTGCTTTCACAACTTTTACTGTCTGACGGTCCGGCTTATTGGAAAGGACTGCCAGCTGGATTCCTTTATCTTTCAATGCTTTCAACATCTCCGTGATTCCTTTATAAGGTGTTACATGATATGTACAATTCCGGTCAAATATACGTCTGTATATTTCCATTCCCTCTTCAATTCTTGAAGCATCTGTGTCTCCGGCTGCTTTCAGTGACTTTTCCATTAATACCCTGGCTCCATTCCCGACGAACAACCTGCACTGATCTTTTGTGATCTTTGAAAGTCCCATCTCCTCAAGTGTCAGATTTACGGAATATGTCATAGATTCCAATGTATTTGTTAATGTTCCATCCAGATCAAATATACAAGCTTTCATTATACAAATCCCTCCTGCAAATATCATAGTATGAGACCGTCAAAAATGCAATACCAAAAATGCGCCAGCCCTTAGATAAGGTACTGGCGCATAGTTTTCAACGCATTCTTTTCCAGCCTGCTGACCTGGGCCTGGGATATCTGTATCTCCTTTGCAACTTCCATCTGCGTTCTTCCCTGAAAGAACCGGAGCTTGATAATATAACGTTCCCGTTCATCAAGATGCTTCATTGCTTCTTCCAGTGACAGATCTTCCACCCATTTTTCTTCTTTATTCGTCTGATCACTCAATTGATCCATCACATACAATGCATCTCCACCATCATTATAGACCGGTTCCTGCAGACTCATCGGTATCTGGATTGCATCCAAAGCAAACATAATATCCTCTTTGGATATGCCGATTTCTGTCGCAATTTCCTGCACCGTCGGTTCTTTCTGGTTCTTCTTCCTGTAGCTTTCCCGCGCATAGATCGCTTTATATGCCGTATCTCTGAGTGACCTGCTGACACGGATGGAATTGTTATCTCTCATGTACCTTCTGATCTCTCCGACGATCATTGGTACTGCATAGGTGGAAAATTTTACCTCTAATTCCGTATTAAAATTGTTGACCGCCTTGATCAGTCCGATGCAACCGATCTGGAACAGATCGTCCGGATTCTCCCCGCTTGCCCCGAAGCGTCTTATTACGCTCAGGACAAGTCTTAAGTTTCCTTTGATGTACTCTTCTTTTGCTTCCTGGTCTCCTTCCTTAATACGTACAAACAAAGCTTCCTTCTCCTCTTCATTCAGGATAGGAAGCTTTGCCGTATTGACACCACATATTTCTACCTTTCCCTGTGCCATTACAGACCTCCTGTCAGAATCTCATCCATCAGTTTCTATTAAGATGATGCTCCTTATCGCACAGGCTTATGCGGTTTCTTATCAAATAAAAAAATTTTTACTCCTTGACATCTGACAGATTCTGCGTTATCTGTCCCACTTATCTGCCAGATTCTGGATCTGGGTCTCGAACTTGGCCATATCTTTATTCGCCAGGCCTTCATTCTTATACACAACGTTCAGCAAGCGTTTTGCAGCTGCCACCAGACGGTTGAATGCAGATGCACTCTTAAGCTTACTCGGTTTCTCTTCGGATTTCTTCGGAATCTTCTGTCCGATCGTTATAACCTCATTCGCTGCGAGATCTACCGAGCCGCCTGAATATGGTGCGAACGCCGGACAACCGAAAGTATCTTCTACCAGTTTCGCAAAATGATCTGTCACTGTATCTTCCCCATGCACAACCATCACACGGTCCGGTACTTTTTCAAATCCCCTGAGCCAGCTCAAAAGTCCGTTCATATCTGCATGTCCGCTGATTCCTTTTAATACCTCGATCTTGGCATTGACTGTAATATTTTCACCGAACAGCTTCACACTCTCTGCACCCTCGATCAGCTTCCGTCCAAGCGTTCCGACTGCCTGATATCCCACAAAACAGATCGTGCATTCCGGGCGCCACAGATTGTGTTTCAGATGATGCCGGATCCGTCCGGCTTCACACATACCGGATGCAGACAGGATAACCTTCGGTTTCGTATCAAAGTTGATCTGTCTGGATTCGTCGCTGGTGATCGTTGTCTTCAGTCCCGGGAACAACAGCGGGTTGATTCCCTGGTTTACCAGTGCCATTGCATCTTCATCAAAGCAGCCTTTGACATTTTTATTGAATACGTTCGTTGCCTCGATCGCAAGCGGACTGTCCACATAGACCTCAAATCCCGAAAATTCCGGTAACAGGTTCTTCTCTTTGATCTCACGGATAAAATACAAAATCTCCTGCGTACGTCCAACTGCAAAAGACGGAATGACTACATTGCCGCCCTTCTGGAATGTCTCACGTAAGATCCTTGTAAATTCACCCACATAGTCCGGGATCTCATCCCCGTGTGTACGGTCTCCGTATGTAGATTCGATCACTACATAATCTGCCTCTTTCACAAGCTGCGGATCTTTGATGATCGGCTGATTGATATTTCCCACATCCCCGGAAAATACAACTTTCTTAGAAACATCTCCTTCGGTTATCCACACTTCGATACTTGCCGATCCGAGCAGATGCCCCACATCGTTGAATCTTACTTCAATTCCATCGCACAAAGTAACCTTCTGTCCGTAGTCTACCGGTGCAAGAAGCTTCGTTGCCGCATCTGCATCTGCAACCGTGTAAATCGGTTCGTATTCCGGCTCTCCGCTTCTCCTTGCCTTTCTGTTTCTCCATTCTGCCTCAAATTCCTGAATATGTGCGCTGTCACGAAGCATAATATCACAAAGATCTGCCGTTGCAAATGTGGTAATGATCTCCCCGGAAAATCCTTTTTTCACCAGAAGCGGAATATTTCCGGAATGATCGATATGTGCATGTGTCAGAAGAATGTAATCTACCTCTCCTGGTGAAACAGGAAGTTCCTGATTCTCATAAAGATCCGGTCCCTGTTCCATTCCGCAGTCGATCAAGATGTTCTTTCCACATGCTTCAAGAAGATGGCAGCTTCCAGTCACTTCATGGGCTGCTCCAAAAAAGCTAAGTCTCATATGACCAACCCCTTTTTCTTTTTATTGTAGCACATTTCTAAGAATACTTCACCATTTCCCGGCGTAATCTTTGCATAATCTTTTTCTCTAATCTGGATATGTAAGACTGGGAAATTCCAAGCATATCTGCCACTTCTTTCTGCGTCTTCTCTTCTCCGTCAACGGTTCCCAGACCAAACCGCATCCGGATGATCATCTGTTCTCTTCCTGACAGACGGCTGATTGCCTTGATCAGCACTTTTTTCTCAGCTTCATTTTCCAGATCTTTATAGACCGCATCTTCTTCCGTCCCCAGGATATCCGATAACAGCAGTTCGTTCCCATCCCAGTCAACATTTAACGGCTCGTCGATCGACACTTCCATCTTCGTCTTACTGTTTCTGCGAAGATACATCAGGATCTCATTTTCAATACATCTGGATGCATAGGTTGCAAGTTTAATATTTTTATCCGGATTAAACGTATTAATTGCTTTTATTAATCCAATCGTACCTATAGAAATTAAATCCTCTACTCCGACCCCTGTATTGTCGAATTTTTTCGCAATATACACAACCAGGCGAAGATTATGTTCGATCAGCATCTTTCTTGCATGCTCATCATTCTCCGTTCCAAGTTCCTGTATTGCCTGCTTTTCTTCACCTGTTTCTAGCGGTGCCGGAAGAATATCCGATCCGCCTATGTAATGGATATCTTTTCTGTCTGAGAAAAAGAGAGAACGGAAATCCGGAATCACTTTCAATTTAAACTGATGTGGAACTGCTACTTTTATCACCATTTTTCTTTCCTCCTGCCAATATATCTGGATTGATAATCATCTGATAATTTTCTGAACCTAATTCTTCTTCACTTACTGCCACTAACGGATGTTCCACATAAGTCTTGTTTCCATCCCGTATGATCTGTATCTTATCCAGTCGGAAAGCAGGCATAACACCTTCCTGCTTTCCGATCGAATGGTAAGGAATATATCGGAATCGTTCCGGCAGTTCTTCTCCTGTCAGCTGTTTTACAGTCTTCTTATCTATAACACTGACCGGATCTCTGCTAATTTCATCTTTCAATGTATTTCCTGTATCGACAAGTGCCTTTAATCTTCTGCTTCTGCCCTTGAAAAATATTTCCACCTCACAATAACGGCCGGCTTTCTCTGTAAAAAATAAAATTAATTTCCAGATTCCCGCTGTCAGATAGTAACCACACACCGCCAGCACAAAGAACAGGCTTCCCTGTCTCAAATACTGTGAAAAGAACTGAAATACTCCTCCTAACAGAAAAGACTCTATATACAGGACAATCCACCCTCTGAACAATTCCCGTCCCCATCTCAAACCGAGTCCGGTTTTTATCATCACTACATTAATGACTCCATGAAATACTACAAATCTTAATGCAGGTGTTTTTCGAAAAATAAAAATGGTAATACACGTCAGCAGTGCTCCGACCGCTGCACCTGCCACAACACGCCCGTATCCGACCGGGCAGACAAGTGCTTTCTTCAGTAAACTCAAAAGAATCGCATCCATTGTAAAATTCACCATAAAGAACACATCTACATACAATTCATAGTACACATCAGGCCTTCTTTCTCTTTCCGTGCACAGAAATCAAATAGTTGTTTCAAACAAGTAACATTATATAAATTCTTTCGAAAGGATTTTGTCAGATGCTGTATGTTATTCCGGTTTTCGTTCGACAGCTCTCGTAACCCGGCGAACATATCAGTAAAAGTAAGAGAAAGTAAGAAAAAATAGAGCTTCTTTCGAATGTATGGCAATCTACAGAACATGCCACTGGCAGCTTCTTACAAAGATGTTGGGGTCAAAAGTTCTTTTGCCCCCAACTGATGCCTACGAATTGCTTCGCTGCAAAGCAGCTCCCGCAATTCTATAGTATAAAAAAAGATCGTACGCAGATTAACTTCCACCAATCTGTGTACGATCTTCTTTATACTCGAATATGCAAGAGAACCCGCCGGTAAATGACAGGTTCTCTATATTCTAAGTAATATATTTCTTTATGTGATTATTTTTTAAAGAAATCAGGAATCTTGATAGACTGTTCCTTCACCTTACTTGTAGGTGTTCTAGGTGTCTCCAGTGTTGGAGTTGTTCCACCCATCGGACGTCTTGCTGCTGTTGCTCCTGTTGTCTCTCTCTGAGTTGTTGTTCCAAAATCAAGTCTCGGCGATACAGGACGCTCTGCCTGCTGTGTACGTGCAGCCTGCTGCTGTCCATACATTGCATTACTCTGACGTACCGGTCTTTCATATGCAGATGCATGTCCCTGCTGACCATGTGGCATTGCAGATGTTCTTCCCTGATTTTCCAGTCTTGATTTTAATTTTGAAGCACTTCCTCCAACATTGTGAAGTCCTGTTGCAATTACAGTAATTGTTGCTTCATCTGCTCTGGAATCATCATACATGGCACCGAAGATGATATTTGCATCTTCTCCTGCAAGTTCCTGTACATATTCTGCTGCATCAGCTGCATCCATAAGTGTAATATCTCCGGATACGTTAATGATAACATGTGATGCTCCGGCAATCGTTGTCTCAAGAAGTGGACTGGCAACAGCCTGTTTTACAGCTTCCAGTGCTTTATCATCGCCACGGCCCTGACCAATACCGATATGAGCAATACCCTTATCTGTCATAACAGTCTGTACGTCCGCGAAGTCAAGGTTGATCAGTGAAGGTACATTGATCAGGTCTGTGATTCCCTGAATACCCTGCTGTAACACTTCATCCGCTTTCTTTAAAGCTTCCGGCATTGTTGTGCGTCTGTCAACAATTTCCAACAGTTTATCATTTGGAATTACGATCAGTGTATCCACACTTTCTTTTAATTTTTCAATTCCTGCAAGGGCATTGTTCATACGTGTCTTGGATTCAAAACGGAAAGGTTTTGTTACAACACCAACTGTTAATGCTCCCTGTTCTTTTGCAATACGGGCAATTACTGGTGTAGCACCTGTTCCGGTACCACCGCCCATACCACATGTTACGAATACCATGTCGGCACCTTTCAGTGCAGCAGATATTTCTTCTGCACTTTCTTCTGCAGCTTTCTCGCCAACTTCCGGTCTTGCGCCGGCTCCCAGACCTTTCGTGATCTTATCACCGACCTGCATCAGTGTCGGTGCTTTACACAGCTGAAGTGCCTGTTTATCTGTATTGACTGCTATAAATTCAACACCGGCAATCTGCTCATCAATCATTCGGTTTACAGCATTGTTACCGCCTCCACCGACTCCAACAACAATTATTTTTGCCGCTGCTTCTGATTCATTTGTTTTAATTTCTAGCAAGGGTTTCTCCTCCTTTGTTATCCTTATTATATATTATACATCCCATTGATAGAGCAAGTGAGATGAACTCAGTTTGCTATATATAGTATATAATATAGACTTTCGTGTAAAATATCAATAGAATTTCTCTAATTTTTCTAATTTTCTTGTGAAATTTCTTCCATTTCAAAAGTAATCGTAGTGTGATTCCCGGAATACGTCTCCAAATGCAGGGTTCCGGCTTTGTCTCCCAGTTTTTTCAGGATCGGACGGATCTGTGCAATCTGTTCTTCCGACACCTGATTACCCAGACATACATTGATATTTCCAAACTGCATATAGATCTGCTGTTGTTTTACATACACTTTTTCCGGATAAATGCCATATTTCTGACTGTCACTGCATGCCTCCAGTATTTCAGCCAGCTTCGCCTGATTTGTGGTCCTGATCTTGTTATACAATTCTGCTTTCTTTATCTTCAGTCCCTCCACCAGTGGTATCTTCTCTGTCTGCACATCCGACACATTTACCACAAGACCATCCTGATCAAAACAGCTGTATTTTTTCCCTTTTTTCACATATCCGATGATCTTTTTTTCTTTCACATTGATTCGGATTGTCCAAGGATTCTTCATTTTTACTTTTATCGATTCCAGACACTCCGGTTTTTTCCCTTTTCCAAGTGCATATTTTGCAACTACATATAATGAATTTTTTGATAATTTATCATTCTGTACGCACGCCACAATCGACTGACTGTCACAGTATTCATTTCCATTCACTTCTACTTCCTGAGTATAGAACAACAGGACACTTCCAAATATGATGATCGCTGCTGCCAGTATCAGTACAACTGCTGCATACACATGATGTTTTTTCCTTTTCTTTTTTTTCATCCGTTCTTTTTCTGGATTCTGGTTTCCCATATATCGTTCATACTTCCTTTCATCTCTGTGTCTAATCCACACGCATACTATTTTACCAAAGATGACACATTCAGCACAAGCCCCATTTCAAAAAGCAGAAACATAACCGAAGTTCCTCCATAACTGATAAACGGCAGCGTAATCCCTGTGTTCGGAATAGTATTCGTCACAACTGCAATGTTCAGGATTACCTGTATCATGATATGCGCCATCACTCCGGACGCGATCAATGCTCCCTCCAGATCTGCAGCATGACATGCAGTCACAAAAAAGCGCCAGATCAGGATCAGAAACAACACCATCACGAACACCGCTCCGATCAGTCCCATTTCTTCACAAATGATCGAAAATATCATATCATTCTGAGCCTCTGGTACAAATCCAAGTTTCTGAATGCTGCTTCCAAACCCTTTTCCAAACAATCCGCCTGATCCAATCGCATATAATCCTTGAAGTGTCTGATACCCTTTTTCATAATCCTCCGGATGTCTCCAGATCTGCAGCCGTTCCAGACGGTAACTTTCCATTGCAAGAAATATTCCCATAAACGCACATCCAAGAAATACCATCCATGCAAACTGACCATACTTTGGACTTGCAACAAATACAAGTATTACTGCAATTCCAAGAATGATGATTGCTGTACTCAGATTGCTTGCGCCGACCAGACCGACAACCGGCAGCACACTGACAACAATCTTGCAGACCGTCGTAAACTTTCCCATTCTTCCGGCATTTCGCAGAATCATGCAGGTAAGGAATAAGATAACCGCCACCTTGGCAAATTCGGACGGTTGAAATGAAAACGGGCCCAAAGATAACCATCTTTTGGACCCATTGTATTCATCACCAAACAGCAGCACCGCTATTCCCAGCAAAAGGGACAACAGATATCCCGGCACTGCCCATTTTTTCCAGATATGATAATCCATCTTCGCTATGATCCACATACCTGTAATCCCAAGAAGCGTCGCAAATACCTGTTTTTTCAGATAGTAAAACGAATCTTGAAATTTTATTTCTCCATTGTATGCACTCGTGCTATAAAGGATCACAAGTCCCGTCACGATAATGATTCCCAGTACGATAACCAGAACATAATCACATTTTTTCCGTGCCGGTCCTTCTGACTGACGTGAATATTGCAATCTGTTCACTCCTTATAAGGAATTTACAATCTCTTTAAACTTCTCTCCACGTACTTCATAACTCGGGAACATATCCCAGCTTGCGCATGCAGGCGAAAGAAGAACTGCTTCTCCCGGCTCAGCAATTTTTGCGGCCGTAAGAACTGCTTCTTCAAACGATTCTACAAACATGTAGTCTGTAAATCCACATTTTTCTGCATCCGCAGCGATCTTTTCTTTTGTATCACCAAGAAGGATCAGCTTCTTGACTTTTCCATTAAAGCTTTCTATCCATTCTGTATATTCTGAACCTTTATCGTATCCTCCGCCGATCAGAACCGTCGGGCGTTTCATTGCCTGTATTCCCTTGATTGCCGCATCTGGATTGGTCCCCTTGGAATCGTTATAATATGTAACTCCATTCTTTTCTGTCACATATTCAATACGGTGTTCTACACCTTTAAACGCTTTGACACTTTCACGGATCACCTCTGCAGGTACTCCGTAAACTGCTGCCATTGCACATGCTGCCATTACATTTTCATGATTGTGTGTTCCAAGGATCTGCAGTTCATCTACATGACAGATGGTTTCTTTGACACCAGCATAATTATAGATGATGTCTCCCTCTTCCAGATAGATTCCTTCTTCTAGTTTACGCTGGCTGCTGAAATATAGAACCTTTGCCTTCACTTCTGTTCCAAATTTTCTTGTCAGCTCGTCCTCGTAATTTAAGATACAGTAATCTTCTTCTGTCTGATTCTTCGCAATATTCTTCTTTGCATTCACATATGCTTCCATCGTATGATGACGGTTCAGATGATCCGGTGTAAAGTTCAGGATCGCACTGACTCTCGGGCGGAAATCTACAATACTTTCCAGCTGGAAGCTGCTCATCTCTGCAACTGTGATCGTATCTTCTGTCATATGTTCCACTGCTGTTGTATATGGAGTTCCGATATTACCGACAACAAACACATTTTCCTGATAATTCTTCATAATCTCACCAAGAAGTGTCGTCGTTGTAGTCTTACCGTTCGTTCCTGTGATTGCCAGAACATCACCCTTTCCAAACTGATAAGCAAGTTCTACCTCTCCAATCACCGTCACACCCTGTTCACGCATCTTCTCGATCACCGGAAGATCAGTTGGAACACCCGGGCTCAATACGGTCATATCCAGGCCATCCAGAATGTCCTCCGGAAATTCTCCGATCACGATTCTGACACTGCTTTCTTCTCCAAGCTGTTTTCTTACTTTTTCTTCTGTCAGTTTCTTATTTCCATCGTACAGTACAACGTCTGCTCCCTGTCTTTCCAGAATCCTTCCTGCTCCGATTCCGCTGATTCCCAGACCAAATACAAGTACTTTTTTACCTTTTACTTCCATGATATCCTCCTACATAGCCATCAGAGCGATCAGGCATAAAATTGCTGTGATAATAGAAAATACTGCAACAACTCTAGTCTCTGACCATCCACACAGCTCAAAATGATGATGTATCGGCGCCATCTTAAAGATTCTCTTACCGCCGGTCTTTTTAAAATATGTCACCTGGATCATAACTGATAATACTTCTACCAGATAGATAAATCCAACAATAATGATAAAGATAGGCATCTGAAGCATATATGCTGTGGAAGCCACGAATCCTCCGAGTGCCAGAGAGCCGGTGTCTCCCATAAATACACTTGCCGGATACACATTGAACAGCAGAAATCCAAGAAGCGCACCAACAACTGCACATGTGATCGGCTCGATACCGCTCTTTGTTCCGATTGCAACCACTGTAAAGAAGGTTGCCACCAGGACTGTAACACTGGATGCCAGTCCGTCCAGTCCATCGGTAAAATTCACACCGTTTACCGTTCCAATTACAACAAAGAACATCAATGGGATTGCAACCCATCCGATATTCAGATACTTACCGCCTGTAAACGGAATCAGCATCGTAAGCGGAACTCCTGCAAACTTCACCATATAGAATGCAAAAATTGCAGTTACTACGATCTGAAGTGCCATCTTCTGTTTCGGATACAGCCCGTCAGAACGTTTCATAACAACTTTCAGATAATCATCCAGAAAACCGATCAGTCCAAATCCAAGTGTCAGGAACAAAATCGGGATGATCTTTGGATAACGTCCGATATAAATAACGGAAGTGATCACAACAGCAAGCAGGATCATTACGCCTCCCATCGTCGGAGTTCCTGTTTTCTTCAGATGGGATTTCACACCATCCTCTCTTTCTGTCTGATCCATCTTAAGTCTTCTAAGTACAGGTATCACAAGAGGACCCAGAATCACACTTAACACAAATGAAATCAATACTGGAATAAACATCTTATAATCCATAATCCACCTCTTTAATTCTTTTGTTATTCAGTTAATCTCTAACTTTACCTAGTATACTGCATTTTTTATTGTTTTTCAATGCCAAGATACGGCAATATATTTTCAAATATATTACCGATCACCGGAGCTGCGATCGTTCCTCCATAATATACCCCCTGCGGGTCATAGATCACACACATCCCCAGGATCTTTGGATCTTCAGCCGGAGCAAATCCCACAAAAGAAGAAATATACTTATTGGCACTTCGCGGAAGTGTCTGGGACGTTGCTGTCTTGCCGCCGATCCGGTATCCCTCTACATAAGCATTTTTTCCCGAGCCTTCGGAAACTACACTTTCCAGAAGCATCCGCATGGTTTCAGAGGTCTGCTCCGATACAATATGTTTCTTTTCACTATAGCGAAACACTTTTGTTGTCTTTCCCTCTTCCTTCTGTATTTCTATTCCAAAATGCGGCGTCACTCTTCTGCCTCCGTTTACCAATGCACTCACCGTTGCCGCAAGCTGAATCGGGGTAATCTGGAACGACTGTCCAAAACTGATCGTCGCCAGTTCCACCTGCCCGATATTCTCTTTTTTGTGCATGATCGTCCCTGCCTCTCCCGGAATATCAACCCCCGTCAGCTCCATCAGTCCAAATTGCCGGAAATAATCGCAGAAGCGGTCAACTCCGATCCTTAATCCCACCTCAATAAATACTGGATTGCATGAGTTCTGTATCCCCTGTACAAAATTTTCAGCCCCATGTCCCCCCACTTTATGACACCTTATCCTACGGTCTTCCACCACTTTATACCCTGGACAGCTGAACTGATCGTCAAGATGTACCGCTCCTTCTTCCAGTCCTGCCGATGCTGTAATGATCTTAAATGTACTTCCCGGTTCGTAGGTATCATTAATACATCCATTTCTCCACATCTGATTCAATGCATCCTGCTTCTGTTCGTCTGTCATATCCACATCAGATATTTCTTCATTATTCAGTTCAAACGGCTGATTGAGATCAAACTCCGGAACATTTACCATCGCATAGATTTCTCCATTATGTGGATTCATAAGGATCACAGCCACTTTTTCCGCCTGTTTTTCCCGCCTTACTTTTTCCGCCATCTGCATGGCATACTTCTGCATATTATAATCCAGGCTGATTTTCAACGTATTCCCGGTCACAGGCTCTTTCCTGTCCTCTGCGACTCCTTCCAGTTCGATTCCACGCGCATCCGTTGTCGTCAGAATTTTTCCATCAATTCCTTTCAGATATTTTTCATATTTTACTTCCAGACCTATAATCCCCTGATTATCTCCTCCTGTAAATCCAAGAACTTTCGAGGCAAGCTCGTGATATGGATAATACCGCTTAAAATCTTCATCTACTTTCACACCATCCAAGCCCAGATTCCGGATCTGGTCTCCTGTCTTTTTATCCACATTTGATTTGACCCTTTCAATCGAAGAAATTTTTTCCACACGTTTTCGCACCTGTTCTTCATCCATTTCCAGCAATTCCGCTAATTTTGCAATTACGGTTTCCGGATCCCGGATCTGACTGTGGATCACGGAAATCGTACACACAGTACGGTTTGTTGCCAGTACAACTCCGTTCCGATCTACGATTTCTCCCCTTGCAGCCTTAATATCCCTTTCCCGTTCATGCAGATCCTCTGCTTTTTTCTGATAATATTCTGCATCAAACACCATCAGATATACCAGTCTTCCGATCAGATACAGAATCAGTATAAATGCACCTGCAAAAACTACTACTATTTTCTTTTTATGAAATGTCTTATTTTTCACGCAAAAATCCCCATAGAAGCTTTGTTATAATCTATGAAAACTTCTATGGGGATATGATTCCCGGCAACTGTACTATTTTACTGTTGTGTCGTTTGTGTTGTTGTGTCTGTCCCTGTTGTTGCATCAGCCTCTGTTGTTGTGTCTGTCCCTGTTGTTGTACCGGCTTCACTGTCTGCTTTTTTCTCAATTCCAAGGTATGGGAAAATATCTGTCATGATCTGTGATGCAAGCTGTGTTGCATATCCACTGTTAGCCTGTACGGCTGAGTTTGGTTCATCAATTACGACATACACCATAACCTGAGGATTCTCCTGTGGTGCATATCCGATAAACGAAACGAGATATTTGCCATTTCCACGCGGAAGTTTCTCTGCTGTACCGGTCTTTCCGCCTACCGCATAACCTTCTACCGCCGCACTGGCACCGGTTCCTTCCTCTACAACGCCCAGCATATAATCTTTGATAATATCACTGGTTTCTTTGGAAATTGTCTTTTTAACCAATATCGGATCTTTATTTTCCGATACATTTCCATTCTCATCCTGAATCTGTTTTACTACATGAGGCTCATAGTAATTACCACCGTTGAGCAGCGAACAGAAGGATGCCGCCATCTGCGTCATCGTAACATTAAAGTTCTGGCCAAATGCATTTGTTGCCAGACTGGCCGGATCCATCGTTGCCGGCGTATACAAAAGTCCGCTGGTCTCTCCCTCTCCCGGAAGATCAATTCCCGTATATTCTCCGAATCCGAATAATCTCTGATATCTGCAAAATTCTTCGGTTCCAATACTTGCACCAATCTGCATCAGTGCTACGTTACAGGAATTCTCCAATGCCTGTTTCAATGTTTCCTGTCCGTGGCCGGACCTGTTACTGCAGTGAATATCATGATCTCCGACATGCATCACACCACCGCATACATAGCTCTCATTTCCTTTCAGATCTCCCAGTTCGAGTCCGGCTGCTATCGTAAACGGCTTGAACGTAGATCCCGGTTCATACGTATTACTTACACAATAATTGTTCCACAGATCATTCAATGTATCCAGTTTTTCCTGATCCGTCATCTCGTTTAACTGCTCTTCCGTATAATACTTTGTCAGATCTCTTGGTTTATTCAGATCATAATTCGGATAAGATGCTTCTGCAAGAATTTCTCCATTCTGAGGATTCATAACGATCACACCGGTATTCTTACTCCCTTCACCTTCTGTCTCCTCATCCTTATGTTCTTCATTGAATGCCAGTATATGCTGTTCCACAATACTCTGAACCTGGAGATCGATCGTAGATACAACCGTACTTCCATTATCCGGCTCCTTTACCGTTCTCTCATATCCGGAGTCTTCGTTCAGATATCCATACTCTCTGCCATCGGTACCATTTAAAATTGAATTATATGAAGCTTCTATACCATTGCTTCCCACATTTCCATTCGTCGTAAATCCGATCACGTCACTTGCCAGTGTATTATATGGATATTTTCTTGTATAATCTTCTTCCAGCCACACTCCCTGTACATTCTGATTTTTCTCTGTATCTGCCGTAATTTTTTCGAATTGTTGTGCTTCTTTATAACTTATGCCCTTTTTCAGAACAAGATATCTGCTGTTCGGATTCTTTTTTACCTGCTTCCGAATAGATTTCTTTTTCAGCGCAAAGCATTCTGATAATGCTTTCACTGTAGGATTCATATATTTTTTATTACTGGTCAGTGTCTTTGCATCAACCACTACATTATATACTCTTTCGCTGGTCGCAAGCTTTGTTCCGTTACGGTCTACAATATCGCCTCTTTTGAACGGAATCGTACGGTTATTGTACTGTTGCTGATCCAGAACAACTTTTGTATACTTTTCTCCTTTTGAAGCATTAATATAAGTAATCCATCCTATCAAGAAAATAAAAGCTAGTATAATTGCCACAAAGAGCATTACTAGCTTTTTCTGCATAAGAGTTGAAATTTTTTTCCTAAAAAAATTTGTTTTTCTTTTTGCCATAATCCCACCTATTTCTTATTCTTGTCCGACTGAGCAAGCACACCGCTTTCCGGGATATTGTCATATTGTTTTACATAATCGGCTGCCGGATTGTCATATTCTACAATCTGATCCGGCGTGGCATATGTCATACCAAGCTGATTGATTGCTCTTTCTCTGATTTCATCCAGATTTACAGAATCCACAACCGCATTATATTTTGTTGTATTTTCTTCTTTTAAATCCGCGAGCTCTTCCTGAAGGGCTGTAACACGTTTTGATCTTTGTGTCAGTTCAGACTGTAATCGTACATAATTAACGCACAAAAGCAATACAATTGTTGCAGCAATGGTCAGAAATACAACATACGATGCATTCATATGAAGTGCCCGTTTTCTATTCTTCCGGACCTGTCTGCTCGTTCGTTTTCCTGGTTTTGCGGATGTTCGTTTTTTTCCCGGTTTATATTCTGGCTTTGTAACTACATTGCCATACATATAAGCCTGTCCCGCTCTCGAATAAGCGGAATCATATCCGCCGGACTGGCGTCTTCTGCTCGCATAGTTTTTTTCTGCTGCCATCTACGCCACTCCTTTCTTTTTGACTCCCCGGTCCTTTTAGCAATGCTCAAATATCCTTAATTTCGCACTCTTAGACCGGCTGTTATATTCTAGTTCTTCTTCACTCGGAAGAATCGGCTTTCTGGTAACAACATGCCCTTTGGAAACATTGCCACATACGCACACAGGGAAATCCGGTGGACAAGTGCATGGATTTTCATTTTTCTTAAATGCACTCTTCACAATCCGGTCCTCCAGTGAATGGAATGTAATAATACACAATCTTCCACCAGGGTTCAACATTTCAATCATATCATCCAGAGAATTCTTTAATACATCTAATTCCCGGTTCAATTCAATTCGAATAGCCTGAAACGTCCTTTTTGCAGGATGCCCAGACTTCTTCTGATATTTCATTGGTATAGAGGCTCTGATAATCTCAGTAAGCTGCCCCGTCGTTTCAATCGGACTTTTACCACGTGCCATAACGATATGTTTGGCTATATTTTTCGCAAACTTATCCTCCCCGTAGTCTCTGATCACGCGGTATAAATCCATCTCTGAGTAATCATTGACGATGTCTCTGGCAGTCATCTTCTGACGTCTGTCCATTCTCATATCCAGAGGCGCATCTTCACGATAAGAAAATCCTCGTTCTGCCGTATCCAACTGATAAGATGATACGCCCAGATCAAGGACGATTCCATCGACTTTGTCAATTCCCAATTCCTGAAGCTTTGACTTCATATCACAATAATTGCTTCGGATTATTGTAACTTTCTCCCCGAAGTCTTTTAATCGGATGCCCGCAGCCTCGATTGCCGCCTCATCCTGGTCTATTCCTATAATACTCCCTTTTTCACCGAGACGTCTGCATACTTCATATGCATGTCCGCCTCCACCAAGCGTTCCGTCTACATATATGCCATCGGGCTTGATGTTTAATCCTTCAATTGTCTCATTCAGTAATACTGATTTGTGTTCGAATCCCATATCTTCTCCCTCTAGATACTGAATCCGCTTTCTTCCATATCAGATGCAATATCTTCAATGTTAAGTTCCACTTCAGCATTCTTTTCATCCCATCTTGCTTTATCCCAGATCTCGGCACGCTTCCCCATACCGATGAATACAACTTCTTTATCCAGATGTGCAAATGTACGAAGTACAGAAGGGATTAGAGTTCTGCCTTGCTTGTCAAGGTCGCCGTCCGACGCACTTCCCTGAAAAAAATATGCGAACGCACGTGCTTTTTTATCAGTGGTGGTTGGTAATGCGTTAAGTTTTTCTTCAAAAGCATTCCATTCTGCTTCCGGATACACATACAGACAATTCTCCATTCCTTTTGTAATGACGAAATGCTCCCCTAAATCGTCACGAAACTTAGCAGGAATGATCAGACGCCCTTTGGCATCAATATTATGACTGTACTCTCCTTTCAGCATAGAATTCTCCTTTTCTCAGTGATATATTCCGAAATCCGACCGTTAGAATCAAAAATTATTTGCATTCAGACCGTGTCATCCACTTTCATACCACTTTACTCCACTTTTCACCACTTTCTACCACTTGAACCCATTGTAAACTACTTTTTTATGCTTTTCAAGACCTTTTAAGAAATTAAGATAATTTTAAGGCAAAAAAATAGTGAACAGGATTTCTCCTGTTCACCTCGTTTTTTCTTCATATTCTTCTATTCTGTAGTTGTTCCACTATCTGATAAAGACTGACTGAGACTGGCAATTGCAGAATAATCAATCGTTACCTTTTGCTTCGGCTGTTTGGATTCATATATGTTATATACTGAAAAACCTGCCATCACGATCAACGCTGCCGCCACAACACATGCTGCACCTCTACGTAAATAGCTCTGTATCTTTTCTTTCTTCATCTGCTTTTTACGATTTTTCTTTGCTTCTTTATATTTATCTACTTTTGCCTGACTCATAGTTTCTCTGCTCCTTTTTTATCCGATATACCCATTTTAACACACTCCATCGGATTATACAACTACAATCACGCCTCCATCAGCAGCATACATACTGCTGATTCCTGCCGTATCCACAATGATCACGTCTTTAAATTCAGCCTTTTCAAGTAACATCGTTTTTACCGATTCTGCACGCTCTCTGCAATTACAATGAGCGATTGCAAGAACCTTTTTCTCCGGATCTTTAAGATTTGCTGCTACTTCTTCTACCATTCTGGCCAGTCCCTTTTTCATTCCTCTTGCATTGGCCAGCTGCTGAATATTTCCCTCCGGGGTTGACCCCATTACAGGTTTTATATTTAATGCCGTTGCAACTACGGCTTTTAATCCCTTCAATCTTCCATTCTTTTTCAGAATATCCAGTGTTTCCAGAATGAAATACGTATGCTGTTCTTCAATATATGCATCTACCGTATCAATTACTTCCCGGAAACTGAGTCCCTTTTCCTCACACTCTGCGATCTTCATTCCGATCAGAGTCTCTCCTACCGATGCTGACTTGGAATTAAATACATGAATCTCTTTTTCTCCATATTCTTCTTCATATAAATGCTTTCCAAGCTCTGCACTGTTATAGGAACCACTAAGTTCAGATGATAATGTCACCGCATATACATGCTCTGCGTCACAATGATATTCTTCCATATACCGCTCCGGTGACGGGCAGGATGATTTCGGGCATTCGTTTGATTCTCTGATCCTTCTTAAAAAATCTGCCTGATCAAATGTTTCATCATCTATGATATGATATCCGTTCACATCGATCTGCAAAGAAGCCGTCTCAAAGTGCCCCGACTTTTTCATCTCTTCTGTTAATTCTCCACAACTATCTATGATAATTTTGTAACTCATATTCTTCCTCCTAATGCAGTTCTTTCTATAAATAATACTTTATATATTTGATATAAAAAACTCATTTCGAACCGCCTGCTTCTATTAGAAGTAGTTTTTAATACTACATTATTCATCATAGCATATTTGAACTGGAAATGAAAGCTTTTTATTCGGCAATTTCAATCTTTGATGAAATTCCCAATGCAAGTCCCATTTCTGCCATCAGGAATAAAACCGATGTACCTCCATAGCTGATAAACGGAAGCGTAATTCCCGTTGTTGGGATACAGTTGATCACTACCATGACATTCAGAATCACCTGTAATGCAATATGTGCAAATATTCCCGTTACCACCAGTGATCCATAAAGATCCGGTGCATTCTGTGCAATGAACAGAAGTCTGTACAACAGCATTCCAAACAGGATCAGAACCATGATCGCACCAAACACACCCAGTTCTTCACATATAATTGACAGGATCATATCATTTTGTACTTCCGGAATAATCATTTTCTGTGCACTGTTACCCAGACCTTTACCAAAAAATCCACCCGAACCTATCGCATATAATGCCTGCATGATCTGATACCCGCCTTCTGATGCATATTTTTCCGGATTCAACCATACCAGAATACGGCGCAAGCGGAAATTCCCACTGGTTTCCATTGCCATTCCCAAAATTCTTGCACCGATGATTCCTGTAAGAATAATACCAACCGCTAGCACAATGAATATTCTTGTTCTTGGATGTACGACAAAAATAGTAATACAGGTAATTCCCATAACAATAATTGCTGTACTCAAATTATCTGTAATAATAAATACAACTGCCGCAGAAAACGCTCCCCATGCCAGTACTCTTTCAATGCCTTCTAAGGTCTTAATCTCTTTTCCCATGCTGCAGATCAGCGCAGGTATAAATAATATAATTGCAATCTTAGCAATTTCTGCCGGTTGTAACTGCTGTCCAAAAGGAAGCTTAATCCATCTTTTTGCTCCATTTACTTCTTTTCCTAATGGAGTTTTCACCAGAAACATCATAAAAATAGAAATGAAATAAAACACTTTTGATTTTTTTATATACCAGTGATAATCAATCTTGCTTACAATCCACATTCCAACAAATCCTGCAATGCAAAACAAAAGCTGTCTTTTAAAATAAAACAGACTGTCTCCATTCTGTTTCATCATTGCACTGTAAGAACTTGTACTGTATAACATAACCAGACCAAAACAGATAAGACAGATTAAAATTGCCAGCAGACTATAATCAAAATATGCGATACTCTTCTCTCTTTTTCTTACTTTTTTCTTTTCGTTTACTCTTCTATTTACTGTTTGATAATTTGCCATATTCTACTCTCCAATCGTATCTATTATACTCAGATATGTCCTTAAAAACAACTGTCTGATTCACAACTTTCTTTTAATTTCATACAATATTATTGCATAACCTTACTGAAAGGAGCAGATGAAATGCCAAATTATCGTTATAACACGCCAGATTATATGCGTCAAAATCATTCTAACGGATGTCATGTCGGTGGAAGCAGCCGGTCGATGCCGCCCTCTGTATCACCTTCCGCCCCATCCCGTCCTTGCTGTAACATTCATGATCATGACAAATTAAGCGGACTTCCGATTGCAATGTCTTATGTTCCATGGCAAGAATGGCGTTCTCTCTATGAAGTTGAAAAAGGATTCCGGTGCGGGACTATTTTTGCCGAACTGAATCTTCCATTCTGTTGGAAAGGCGGTGGCTCACGATGAATGCAAACAAACCATGTAAAAAAGAACTTCTGGAATGGATCAATATCGTAAGCTTTGCTGTTGACGATGTAAAATTATTTCTCGACACACATCCAAACTGTCCTGAAGCCCTGGAATTCTTTGATGAATTCAAAAAGCAACGTGTGCAGGCATTAAAAGAATATGCCCAATATTACGGACCTCTTACTCTGGATACAGCAAGTACACCAATGGATTACTGGAAATGGATCAATGACCCGTGGCCATGGCAGGAAGGAGGCTGTTAATTAATGTGGAATTATGAAAAAAGATTGCAATATCCGGTTAAGATTACACAGACCAATCCGAAAATTGCGCAGATTATATTAACGCAGTTCGGTGGACCGGATTGCTGTAACGTATAAAGTAAAATTGATGTAGTTTTTTCCTATTAATAATGTACTATCCTACATACACCTTTCCGCCATATCTTGCAGCAATCCAGCCGGATGGAATCTGCACCCAGATATCGTTACCGATCATCTTGGTTGCCATGCAGGTTACTCTTGTTCCTTTCTTAAGGTTACCATTGCCGTAAGCATTCTTTTTAGCATTTGCAGAAAGCTCGTTATAGCCTTTTGTTCTGTATCCGGTTCCGGCTCCGGTACGGACTCTAAGAGCATCTGCCTTAAGGGTGTAGGTGCTTCCGTTTTTGTACGGATTAGATGATACCGGTTTAGCTGCAGGTTTTGGTGCCGGCTTAGGCGCTGGTGTTGGTGCCTGTGCCGGTGTGGATGTAACTAAACTATTCAGGATCCCCTCCGTGATTGCTTTACAGATGGCATTCACTCCGACCTTATTATATAAATCTGCATCGTCCTTATCATCGACAAATCCAACTTCAATCAACATGGCTGGTGATTTCGTATGCTTCAAGACATACAGTCCAGTGCTGATCTTGACACCCCGGTTCGTGAATCCGAGTGCTGCCAGTTTTGCGCATACTCTTCCAGCTGCAGCATAAGCCTTAGAACTGGTACTGTATACGAACACTTCCACGCCTTTTGTCTTTCCGTCTCCAGGATCTACCTTGGCTGCATTCTGGTGGATAGAAATATCTAAATCTACAGTGTGTGCGTTGCACTTTGCTACGATATTTGCAAGGTTGGCTCCCACGGTTTTTCCTACGTCATCGGTACAGTTATAAGCTGTATGTCCAGATGCCTGCAGTAATGCGATCACACCAGCTGTGATTCTTCTGTCTTCTGTCACTTCATCCATATAATAACTTGCCCCTGGCACGATTCTGTTATGTCCTCCATGCACGTTATATGTTCCCATAATTACGCCTCCTGTTCCACTGATGCCTTGGCTGCTTCGATTTCTTCCGTTGTTGGTTCGATGCCCTCGTCGTATTCGTGTCCATCGTTCTGATCAGTTACTACTTCCATGTTTTTGTTGTCTTCCATGATTAATCTCCTTCCTGTGCGATGTCGCACATAAACAATAAGATAATGATTATTCGTCCTCTATTTGCACTGCTGTTTATATAACTGATTTACTCCCGTCGCCGCTAATCCGCTAGCCATTCCGACCGCAACTGCATTGATCACATCACCGGCCGGAAAATCCGGCATTGTATAGAGTCCGGCAACACCCAGTGCTCCGCCACATACAGCCATGATGACCGGAATCCATTTATCCGGAATTTTTTCATATGCTTTGCATCCAAGTCCGATTACATAGCTGATTGCTACAATTCCAACAACTGTTCCTAATGTACTAATATCCATATTTAATCCTCCTGATCATGTGCTTGCTTATTTATATGCTTCTGAATCTTGTCTATTGCTTCTGTAACAGGTCCATTACACCCCTGTTCTTTCAAACCCTTCAGGCAAGCCAGAATTCCATAAGTAAGCAAACATTGTTCTGATTTCATTCTCTCTATCTCTTTATCCTGCTCATTCTGCCTTAAATACCATTTGTATACTGCGAAAACAGCAGAAAAGATAACCATTACGGTCGTTAATAAGCTCCCCGCAGTAATAATCGTGTTTACGTCTACATACACTCTATGTACCTCGATTCTTTAATTTTGCGCATAAAAATAAGACCTTACGGTCTTGCTCTGATTTCCATGTATTCACCTCAATTCTATATTATTAATTCATATAATAACAAATTTCGAACACTTTCCTATTCACACACATAATTCAATTTTGAAATGCGTAATACTTTCCGTTTATGTATTATTATGATAAAATATTTTTAATACAAATGAGGAGGAAAAGAATTATGTCAGATAGGTCGATTAAACTTGTTTCTACCAATGAACAAAGAGGCTCTGGTGCAAGACGTCCAGGTGGTACTAATCCTCTCAATGAAGGAGCTCGCGCACCGAAACCACCAAGACAACCAAAGCCACCAAAAAGATAGGAGCCGCCAAGCTCCTATCTATAGATTTTATTATACTTTTCTGTATCATATAATTTTATCAAAATATCTCGTTCAATATCGTAATACTCATATAACGCCTGAGGAAAGACTCTGTATTCTAATGAAATATTTTTATCATCCTCAAATATCTGTCGTATTAAATCTGTATCCGTCAAAAGAAATTCTTTTTTTTCTTGACTCGGTGATGAATAAATCATAACTACCCCTGCTGTAATTACAGATCCATTTTTTTCAATAGACACAACAAAATCATTAGGATTTATATATTCTTCCGTTTCAAAAACATTACTCCATACATCAGAAAATTTAAGTTCTTCCGGTCTATCCTTATATTTATTAACAGCATTCTCTATTTTTCTTATCAACCATTGTCCAAGTGTATACCAACCAAACAAAACCACAACGCTCATCGCTATATTAACAAGAAAATATTTTACCATAAAATTAATATAGCTAAAACCCGTATCATTACAAAACCGAACCATCTCTTCTTGTTGCAGTAAAGCATATTGTACGAATAATGCCATCTCCTTATGCATTACAACAATATTTCCCAGAAATACCGCCAAACAATAGATAACACATTCTGCCAATTCTACGGATTTATCCGTTTTTGTTACTGGTACATGTCGAATATGTGCATTGTAAATAATATTTAAAGCTGCTGGCAATGTAAACAAAATTAAGAAGTAAATATTCTCCGAAAAAAACATTTTTAACCGCTCCTTTCCACAGACATTATACAGTAGAAGGAGAAAATCCTCAATTCTATAGTTCATCCTTACACAATTTAGTTTTCAAAAGTTTTCACACTTTTTTCAGAATTCCATATAACTTATTACGGAATTTTATTTTTCAAAAATTTTCACGTTTTTTTCGGTTTATCTAGTTACCTAAAGTAATCTTTAGTTAATTACTTTAATTCATCGTAGTAATACCAATCAGTTCCGATGTTTTCAATCTCCCTAAAATCTTTCCAATTCTTCTGCATAATCCAATCAATATATGTCATCATCATTTTTGCAATTAAGAAATAACCAACCGCATTAAAATGACCATATCTCTTTTGGTTATTTAATAAAGTAACACATGGAGCATAATTCCAATATGTTCTCATGTCTATTAAATAAACATTACTAAACATATCAGCTATAGTTCTAATTGCTATATTATAACCATTCGCATCAACTGAATCATTCGGGTCAGTAATCACAAATATTTTTGCTTTAGGCTGAACCTCTTTAATTTTTTGAATAATCTTAGCATATCTGCCATAGAATGTATTAGCATTATTATTGTAATCGGAAATATCTATATCGGCAGATGTTCCAATATCTGAACCTTTATTCGCATTATTGTCATTTTGTCCAAGTCCGATAATATATGCTTGGCATAAATGATTCCCGTCAAAACATTCTGTTGCGTAAGAAGATTTCAACCATGTGTCAGTTCTAAGCCCTCCTGATGACCAATTGTAGTAATTGTTACCTGTCATTCTTTCAAGAAATTTCCCCCAAGAATATGGATAACGATTAACTGAATTTACAACCAAGTCGCCATTTGAATCTTTGTAAACTGATACACCACTTGCTAAACTGTCACCAATGCAACCAACATTTAAGAAGCATGATAATAATTCCGGACAATCGTTAATCCTACTTAATGGATTATCGGATAAATTGTAAACGGAAGAACACTTTATTTTTAAATTAGAAATATCATTTGACATTTCCGTAATGTTATCCCCAATCAGATTTATTTTTTTTAATCCATAAGGTTTAAATGGAGTGATTTCATCATATTCGATTTGCAACTCAGCAAATGTAGTTGTGCTACCAAAATAACAAACTCTGATAAATGCCACATTTCCAGTAACTGTGAATGTGTCTTGATATTCTAAATTTCTAATAAACGCCTTTGACTTATTAAATGTATTAACAAAGTTCATCTGTTTTGCAATTCCATTAACAGATGAAAAAATTGTTTTACCTAATTCAACTGGAATAAAGTCAGATAGCATATAATTTTTTGCGTAATATTCCCCATTTGAAGAATATGCAGTATCATTTTTTGCTTTAGCTATATCAAAAAGGTTTTTGCTTGTTTCGACATCAGTTATATTGTTAATTTTTTTATGAATATTAGATATTTCTTCATTTATAGCATCAATGTTTTTTCCTTTAACAATCATTTCTTTTGAGTACGGAACATATGGAGTGATTTCATCATATTCGATTTGCAATGTGCTAATAATACTATTTTTCACAACACATCTAATATATTCAACTGTGTCACCTACTTCATAAACATAGTTTGCATCTGTAGTTGTTAATTTTCGTAGACCACGTTTATTAGAATCAAATTCAACAATAAAATATAATGTATTACTTTGAAGAGCGATGCCATTATTTGAAAAATATACAGACTTACCACTTTCCACTTTTATAAAATCGGTAACACCTACCTTATTTCGCGAATCAATAAGTGTTCCGTCCGCAAGTATTTCTTTATTCTCAACAAATGCAGATACATCGAACATATTCCTACTGTATTCAACATCTCTAATATCTCCTAAATCTTCCTTTAGTGAACTAGTTTCCTTCTCATATTTCTGGTCAATCTGGTTGATCTGCCCCCTTACCGATTCTCCTGCAGTGTCATACGAAGTCCCATCTGCAGCCACTCGGATATCCGCTAACTCAGCATCTCCTGCTGTAGACCCCTCCGGAAGTTTGGCAATATTGTCAATACGCTTCCTTTCTACATCGATATCGGATGTATTCTTCGTACTCCTTTTATCCAGATCTGTGATGGCTCCAGTCACTGTCCCATCTCCAATACTGGAAATATCTTTATTCCCAATTTTCGTGATCAATGCTCCAAGATCAGTAAACCACTTCTTAATTTTTCCAAACAGGATCTGCATCGTCTCGCCGCTTACAATGTTTTCCCGTTTACCGGCTTCTGTAAATTCTGGTTCATGCAAGCCTTTAGCTTCTTCGATTGCCCTCTCCAGAGCATTGAATTCATCAGAGCTTGGAATATCACCGGTTCTCATCGTGGATTGTCTTACCTCGAATTCGAAGCTGTAAGAGGTTATAAGCTTCTCTCCTTTCGCCACTCTGATCTCTGCCAAAATAATTCCCGTTTCAATAAAGATCTGCTCTGTCTCCGGTGTAAATATTACTTCGTTGGAACCTACAACTTCACATTCATCATAGATTTCTGCGCCGGATGGTTTCCTTGCATAGATTCTTGCATGTTCTGTTCCATCCAGAGTGATGTCTTCCAGTATAAAACGAAATGTCCTTGCCGTATCTCCCTGTACTACAGGAATCCTTCTACAGAATGTACTATTCTGCATCCTCAGTCTTATTATCTTTTCTGCTTTCATTGACATCTCCTCCGTTTTCTACTTTTACACCAGCTCCAATAACTGTAATTTGTGGTTCTTCTACTTTTCCGTGCGCCTCTCCGCTATTCATTATTCATCACCTCATTTAGAAATTCTGTGTTCTCGTACTCCAGCTTTTAATTGAACCATTTACAACATTGACCTTTACCCAGTCTACACTGGTTATGCCGCCATCTGCCCAAGATAATCCGCATATACTTTCGAATGATCCATTGGCTACTGAAGCAGACGGTATCGATGTAATCAATCCGCTTTGTACCCCAATCTTTACGCCTCCGGCAAAGAAATCACCATTTGGCATATTCCGGATCCATACAGGTCCGCCATGCTTACGGCTGAGCCATTCTTCTGCATTTCCTTTCCCATCAACTGTAAAAAGTCCGGTATAACCATTTTCACCGATAAATACCGATCGTCCCTCTTCTGTCGCAGTATCGCTTCGCTTTACACTTAATCGGACCTGATCACCGGCATCTCCCATAAGTTCAATTCCCTTACGCTTTTTATCCGTAGTGAGGAACGACCGTAAACTTCCAACATAATTTCCGTCATCATCCCATGCATATAGATTTATTTTGTTATCAAATATATCCATCGATTTCACACCATTGGATGCATACTGTTGAAAACGTCCGGACATCTGGATATCACCGGTTTCCAAGTTCCACCAGTTTCGTCCTGTTTTGTCAGACAGTATTCCTGCCACAATCGTACTTGCTATGATTCCACTCGCTGTGATTGCAGTCGTCCAATCCCATCCGCGCCCGTCTACAGTACGTGTCTTTGAAATTTCCAATCCCTGTGTTCCCATTGCCATCGCACCATACAATGGACTATTTTCATCTAAATCTTCGAACAGCACAGCTCTCACCGTCATTCGCTTCGCAACACTTTGTTGACACTTCAGTTGCGTCTGCATAGCATCCAGAACCCCTGAAATCTTATCAGCCATCAATGTTCCATTATTTCTGAACACCGAAGCAATTCTTTCTATCGTGCTTGTCATCTGCTTAATGAAATTCGTCTGATAATCTCCAAGTGTTACAGAATCTACTGTATCGCGAATGCAATCCCAAACCATTCCTATACATCTTGCTTCTGTTGTAATATCTAATTTGGTGTTATAGCATTTCGCAGTATCGCCTAAACTGATTTTGACCAGATCTGAAAACTCTTTATACTCTTCTGTATTTTCTAAATCAATAACCGATACCTTTATACTTACTACTGGAAGATCTATCCCTGCTGAAAACTGTTCTTTACATCTGGTTATAAGTGCCTGATCCATCTCTTCTTGCGACTTGCAAAGAATAGTGCCGTTCTCTTCATCATCCTCCTGAGAATCTTCCTCCATCTTCACATCTTCAAACCGGATTTCTTTTGTATAAACCTTGGCATACTTATCAATATTGGCAGAATCTACATAGCCACTATTCCCGCCGATTGTGTATCCGTTATAGGCAACCGGTACAATCCTGGTTACAACATTCTCCATACTGATCTCGCACTGGATTCCGTCCATGTTTTTCCGATACCGGACCTCTGCTCCATAATCACCGCCAACACGCTCATTTACGATCACCTTATAATTGTCATACAGAATTTCCCCGCCCCATCTTTGGATAAATGTCGGCGAATCTTCTCCGTTTAACGCATCCATCATATTGCGGCGCTCAAAATATGCTGTACTTGTTCTGGTAATATTGGATTCTGCAGAATATTTACTTCCAGTAAGCATGATGTTCAATGCTTCTTGTCCGTTTTTATCGGTCGGCCGGCTGTCTGTCAAAAACTGATCATCTCCAGAATCCCAGAAAATCGGATACGCTACTGCAGTAATTTCTGAATCATCCTGATCAACCGTACTCACCCGGTCGATCCGGAACAGTTGCTTTTTCCCCATAAATGTCGGAACGGCAATCACAGCTTCCTCTTCAATGTATTTCCATCGACCTTCGTCATCAATGGGATGTGTCATATTGAGCACCCAGGTGCCGTTCAGTTCTGCAGACACTTTACATTCCTCCGGAAATAATGTTTCATCGCCGTTATGATCAAAGTCTGTATTCTGACTGTCATAAATTTGTATCATAGCCGTACTCCCCATTTCGGTATAACTTCTGCAGCAAATCCGGAACTTACAGATATTTCATTCAATCCTTCCTGCAGATATAGATTTTCGTAATCTCCTGTTATTGCTGTATTATTTAAAGTACCATCTTCCCGGTATGCCTGCATGAGATCTGTATTGATCAAAAGATTCTGTCCGACATTTGCTGAAACTTCTTTTCCATTCACTGTAATCTTGCAAACACCTTCACCAGATATCTTAAAAATCGGGTGTGATCCTGACCACGGATTATATATTTGAAGTGTTCCACTGATTGGAACCGATACATTTCCTTCCTGCAGATACATAACCGGATCACAGGTAAATGTGACTGTAACATTTCCAAATATCCCATATTTCTTTTTGATATCGTCAATACTTACCTTTTTTACCCGGAAATAATATTCTTCCATATCCGTATATACTACTCGGCCGGTGCTCATAAAGAACTTCCGAATTTCCAACATTTTTAATTCATGCTCATTCCTATCTGCAGCACGAAATTCTATTTCATTTTCAATTGTCGTATCAGAATATTCACCGGTTCTTCTGGTCAGTGTACCGATACGTCCCGGGACCTCAATACTATCAATCTTCTCTGTTCCGAAATCAAATACCGGATAACTTAAGAAATGGATGCCATAATCCAATGTGGCACCCATTTCATTTTCAAATCCATATCTTTTATTCACTATTTTTTCACGCCTTTCGACTTCTCATAGTCTTTTTTATCGCCATCTATTTTCTTGATGACCGCTTTTGTTGTCTTGGTGACAAGAGGTTTTCCGTCTACCTCGAACGTGTTGTTGATCACAATCGGTGTTCCGGAATCATCTCCGCCGTCTTTCTTTCCAGTAGCTTTTTGCACATCTACTCTTTCGGATTTACCTCCAGATACTGACAATTCTACTTTTCTAACTGCTTTGTCGATACTTGCCCCCATTTCCTCGGTCGGAATATTGTCCTCAAAACCTTCTCCCATTCCAAGGGCCATATATTTACCTACCTGATCACGAAATACTGTAGATGGTGAATGAATTCCAAGGAAACTCTTTGCTGCGTTTAATGCGGCTTTTGCTGCACTCATTGCGGCTCTTGCTATTGCACCTGCAGCACCTCTTAATCCATTTGCAATACCTCTTGCGATATTTTCTCCAATAGAACCCCAATTAATTGAAAACGGATTTTTAATCGCGTTAATAATCGATCTTGCAATAGACGCAATAGAACTCAGCATGGATTTCAGTCCATTTCCAAGTCCTTGTATAATTCCCTTGCCGGCAGTAAACAAATTCAAATGTGTGATCACATTTAAAATCGCTTTTACAATTTCACCCGCATTCGCAATAATTGTTGGTATACTCTGTATAATTCCTTTAGCAAGAGTAAGCAGAATCTTTATGCCTGCAGCAAGAATTTTTGGTAGCAAGCTATCAATATTCTCGCAAAACGTATTGATCAGCTTCGGTACTTGCTCAATCAGTGTCGGCAATGAGTTTGCAATTCCTTCTGCAAGTGCCACCAGCATATTCAGCCCTGCCTGAACTATAGCAGGAAGGTTATCTACCAGTCCTTGCGCAAATGAAAGAATTGCAGATACCGCAAGTGGTATTAAATCTGGAAGCTTCGAACTTATTCCATCTAAAACACTGGTAAGCATTTGCGTGCCGGCTGTTAATGCTTCTGGTCCATGATCAATAATTCCCGCCAGGAATGTGGTTAAAATCGTGTATGCCAGCACACCTAATATCGGAATTAAATTCGAAATCCCCTGTCCCAGAGTAGTAAGAATCTGCCCGCCGGCTGTTGCGATCTGAGGCATATTATCTACCAGGCTCTGAACAATCGCCTGGATAACTCGAATTGATATATCCAGGACTTTAGGAGTTGCCTCGGCTATACCGGTAAGAAGATTTGCAATAATCTGTCCGCCAGCCTCAATAAGTCCAGCTGTTCCATCCGATTGAAATGCTTTTGTCAACTGACTTAATGAATCAGCGCCTACCTTTACAATATCCTTAAGAGGTGTCTGAATAGATTCATATAATTCAATGCCAAGTCCTTCAGCTGCACCTTTGAACAATGCAAGCGCTCCTTGCAAATTATCATTCATGGTCTCTGCCATTTCTGCAGATGCACCATCACAATTTGCAATGGAATCCGATAATATATTGAAATCATCGTCGGACGCATTCACTATAGCGAGCAGTCCAGACATTGCTTCTTGTCCACCAATTGAAGCTGCCATCTGTGCTTTCTGCTGCTCTGTAAGACCCGCAAATGCGCCTCTCATATCCACCATAATCTCTTTCAGAGATTTCATAGATCCATCGTTATTGGTAATTGATAGCCCAAGAGCAGACATCGCAGAGGATACTTCATCTGTAGGCTTAGCCATCCTCGTAAAAATTGAACGAAGAGCTGTACCAGCCTGCGTTGCCTTGATTCCTGAGTTGGCCATCAGACCAATAGCTGTAGCACAGTCCTCAGCAGAAAATCCAAGAGAACCGGCTACAGGAGCAACATACTTAAATGTCTCACCCATCATAGAGACATTGGTGTTTGCATTAGATGAAGCTTTCGCCAATATATCAGCAAAATGCGTAGAATCTTTTGCTGATAATCCAAATGCTGTTAGTGCATCTGTAACGATGTCGCTTGTAGTAGCAAGATCTTCTCCAGAAGCTGCTGCCAGATTCATAATACCTTCGATACCGTCAAGCATATCTCCGGTCTTCCAGCCGGCCATTGCCATGTACTGAAAAGCTTCTGCTGACTCTGTAGCTGAGAACTTTGTCTTAGCTCCCATCTCTTTCGCTTTGTCAGTTAACTGCTGTAATTCGCTTCCAGTTGCTCCGGATATTGCAGAGACCTTACTCATCCCCGCTTCAAAATCAGAACCGACCTTAATAGCTGCTGCAGAGCCAGCACCAATCGCTGATGCTACTCCCGCAATTGCTCCGCCAAGAACAGCAAGACCGCCCTTAGCGATTGAACCAAGTTTTCCTATTCCTGTTTTAAAACCAGATTCATCAAGTTTTGTGTCAAAATTCAAGTGGCCATCTGCCGCCATACTATCACCCTTTCCTGGTAAATAGCACGGCTCACAGGCTCACTAATGCTTTATTATCACCTCAAATTCTCTTTTGCAAAATTTACATTTGATGAAAACTCCACTGCATACGGCAGTATTGTCATAGATCAGAGCCGACTTTTTACAGTACGGACACTGATACCATTTCCGTTCCAGTGGAGGTTTTTTTATATTACATAAATACATTTCCGATGTCTTCGTCACTTACATATTCCTCCTCCGGTATCGTAATGCTTCTGCGGATTTTCAATATCTCCATTCGTTCTTTCTTCTCCATCTTGCTCACATCACAAGTACGCCAATAAATACGCTTCTTAATCTGGCTTTCTTCACTCAGACCATCCAGGAGCATTCGAAACTCCCACCAATGCATGTACGGAACTGATAGAAGATTCACCTGATATTCTCTTCGAAAAGCAGATATAATATATGGTGCGTCCTGCTCATAATAAATAGCCTTTTTCTCCGTCGCATCCTTGTACTCTACCTCTTCCGGCTTTTCATCGAATTCTTCTACTTCTTCTAACTCACCCGAATACTGATTCGGAAATTCCAAAGCTTCCAACGACAAAAAAGAGGTTATGGAATCCATTACCTCTTCGATACCTTCTTCTGTATATAAGTCAGGTGCATCTTCTAGAAACATTTCTGCAAGAAACTCCAGCTTATACTGTGGTTGGAGGTCCGACTTTAACATATCCGAAAAGCGAATCCATTCTCGAAAATCCGTTATAATAGGATATTCTTTTCCATTGATTTTCAATGTTTCTGGAAGATCTTCATAAAATACATTCATTACTTCTTAGCTCTTCTCTGCGCCCTGTTGGGTCTGTATTTACTTACGATTTTTGTTCGTTCTGCATTATTTGATTTCACCTGCGTTGAACAGATTTCAAGGAATTCACCGTAAACCCGATCAGTTGTCAAAGTATTATATTTTCCACCAAAGAGCTTCTCTGAAACGCCTTCTCCAAGAATATTGTCAAGCAGATGATTGAACATCTCACAATATCCTTTTGTAATTTCAGAGTTCTTTCCTGTTTTTTGCAGTGCTTTTTCTTCTTCCTGCATCTGCTCAAACGCTTTCTCATACTTAACCTGGAAGTCATAATCTGCCATATCAATTTCAACTTCCACCTCTACATCATCAATTCCGTGTAATACATACTGGCTCATAGGCTCACCTCTTTCTTATTTTCCTACGCCGGCATGGATCCGGCCGTAAATGTAATAGTCTGCCACTCATCTGCAGTTGTAGCATATCCTTCTGTGATTTCCGATACTGCTTTAAAGTTTCCGGAATAGATAAGAGCATCTGTTCCATCACCTTCGCTGTCGGCTACTACAGAATATGTCCTCTTCCTTGCCGGGGCATTCCCCTTACTGTCAACAGTAAACTTATCTACTGTAACAATATCTACATAGGTATCTGTTCCTAACCGTTCATCATCTGTGATTTCTGCAATCTTTTCATGCACCGGCGTGTCTGTATGCCGGTCAAAAGAATATTCAATAGCCGGTGCGTAACCAACAACATCTGATGATTCCACATCCATATCTACATACTGCCGGCTATATTCCTTTGGATTCTTACTTCCCTTCAATGACGTAAATTTCGTCATTCTTGCAAAAGATGCTCCATCACCTGTTGTATCCATGAACGACAATCTTTCACTTCTTTTTACAATTTTCTGTTTCTTAACGCTCATTTCTATACCTCCTGTTCATATTCCAACTTGCACTGTATTTCGTATTGTCCAAGATCTGTGTCCAAATCAAATAGATATCCTTTCTGCATTACAGAAATGCTCGTTGGAGCCTTTCCGATTAATTCGGGATAGATTCCCTTGCTATCCTGTTCTGCAATCCAATCTTCAAACTGTTCATAGAACCCACTATTTTCAATTGCTGTTCGTGCATCTCCGTCATAGCAATCTTTACTGGTTAATGCAAATTGAAATTGCTTAATGCTTCCTCCATCTACATACTTCTTTATTAATGGATCACATGGAAGGGCATTGATAGAATATTCCATATTTACCCCCAGATGATCTACGTTTACCTTGTAATCTTTCAAGAAATCACAAGTCAAAATATAATCTCGTATACTGTCTATAATCGGTTTGTATTTTTCAGTTTGCAATAAATCTTGCAGCTCCTTTCCTGATAGAACTTAAATGCCCTCTTTTCATCGTCTCGAACCATTTTCTTTTCGACTTATGCTCATAATACTGTCGGCGGGCATATGGTGCCAAGTACTCAACGCTGCCACTACCTACAACCGTTCCCAGTGTTGCTGATTTAATCAAAAAACCGGTTCTCCGCGGAGCAAGTGGATTCATAAGCCTTAAACATTCGGAATCTACAAATGCCTGAGCTTTTGAAAATCCTTCTGACTTTTCTTTTCCAAATCCCGGATTCCATTCCAGCTTTACTGTCACCTTGCCATTTTTACCGGTCATAGATGACAATGTTCCTCTCGGTGTTGTAATTGAGAAATTCCTTTTCTGTGCCATTTACTCACCTTCAATTCTCCAATGTGGCAATCCTCCGAACCGGTTATCTGACCAGGACAACACTTTACAATGCCTCAACCGTACATCTTTCAGATCAGCTGGTCTTTCAATCTCCTGAGCATACTCGCCGAGTACAATCTGGTCTTCAATCTGAATAGTCCAGTGTTCTTCCGGATCTTTCAGCTTTGCATATTCCTCCGGCGGAAGATACTGATCCGCATTCTCTACATCGGTAGGAATACGGATCTTATATACTTCTGCGCTGTTCAGTCCGGAATCACCGGCAGATGCTTTGTGATTAACATATATATGCACATTTTCAATAACGGTTCTATGCCAGGTATCGAAACGGGTGAGTGAATCGTACCTACGGTTATAGACAGTTATCGTTGCATTCGTTAACATCATTATCCACCGCCAAACTCATTAATCCTGTATTGATCAAATACACTTCTGCGATTTCATACAGCATCACATTCAATGGCTTACTCGTATCATATGACACGGAATAGCCATCATTATTTTCCGAAGTCTTTCCGTCACGCTGATCATACTTATATGCACAATCGCACATTTCACAAAGTGCTGTTTTTGCCTGTACCGGCCAGTCACCTGCTGACATTCGATCAAATGTATACTGGTTAAGCCTTGCACTCATTTTTAATTCCAAAGAAACCCAGCGGTTCTCTGGAATCAGAGCACCGCCAAAAGATTCCTTGTAATACTCATATGTCACATTCATGTGGTCACTCCTTATACGGCAGTCTTAACTGTGTGTACGTAAATACCTGCTTTCTTATTGTCTTTGCACTCAGCAATACCAACAGTACGATAACCAAATTTCCACGCGTCCGCAGTCTGATTCTGATCTGGAGAAATAATTTTAGATACGGTGTGCTTCTGAAACTGGATTGCAGAATTCTTATCCACAATCAGGAAGTTCATATTTAATGCTCCAGCAGCTTTCGTAAATCCGCCTTTCTGTTTTGGAGTAAGAGCAATTTTATTATAAAATCTTCCCTGTGGCACTTTCACGATGCCAGCAAAACCTTCCATTGCTTTTTTAGAAGCAGTTGTGTCCAGATCATCAATCATTCCTGCCAGAGTAGGATTAATGAACAGATAACATGTTGCAAGGTTCGCCTCTGAATTTTCAATCTCGCCTCTTGCTGCACGGATTGCGGCAAGCGCAGCCTTTCCATCTGTAAGGTCTGCCTGCACTGTAGTTACTTCGGAAATCTGAGCATAAGCAGAAAGCCTGTACGCATCAATCTCCGGAACAACCTTAGTTCTCAAAAATTCTCCAGCAAGACGTCCAAATGCAATGCCTGCAGACTCAATGTTATCCATTGCATCCACAGTAAACATACGACCTCTGTCGTAGGCACATTTTTTTGTCTCGTAATCCAAAGTCACATCTCCTGCTTCATAGCCCGTCCCTTTGGCATAATCTGCCAGACCATCCATATCCATCTTTGGAATCAGGATTTCATTCGCATTCGCTCCCTCTCTAACCAGCTCATTTGGTCCATCGAGAACAGATGTCAGGGATGATAATTTATACACCTCATCCAAAAGCGTAGAATATGTTTTTCTCAACGTAATTGTATTTGCCATTCTTCTCTACCTCTTTCTTATTTCTTTTCGGACAGCCCCATAGCGGCACGAAGAGCTGACATATCCTCTCCGCCGATATCAGCTCCACCGTCACCACCAGTACCGCCTACTGCATTGTTAATTGGTTCATTTGCTCCGAACAGATATCCGTCTGACTTCTTCACGCCTTCCAAAGCCTTCTTGATATCCTCGGACTGATTCTTCGATTCTTTCAGAGCATCAATATCCAGCATCGCGATAACAGCTTTTTCATTTCTTCCACCTGCAGTCTTGACTGCTTCTTTGATAGAATCCATGAATACACGGTCTGCTTCTTTCGCCGCATATTCATCGTCTTTCGCTTTCAGATCTCCCTGAAGCTTTGTAATCTGCCCCTGCAGATCTTTTACATCGACACCTTCAAATTCCTTCAGCTTGGCATTCACATCATCCAAAGAAGCCTTATAGTTGTCTCTCTGCGAAACTGCATTGTCATACTCACTCTTGGTACGATAGTTTTCTTTCCAAGCCTTATCAAACGCTGCCTTCTTGTCTGCCGGAACCTCCAGTTCATACTCTTTCAAAATCTCATGAATATTTTCCATAGTTACATTCCTCCTGAAATATTTTATTGACCGCTCTTTCAGCGGTATGGGATATAGCCGGTTAGACCTCCGGCCTGGTAGCTGCCCAGTTTATAGCCTTATGACAGGGCATAAAAATAAGACGCATAACCCTGCGTCTCAAAGGGAGATAAATAGATCACCTCCTAAAATTGCGTACAAAAATACCACCGGTCATTTCGACTGGTGGTAGCTACATGGATAATACTTTCATATCATTCCATAAGTCCTTTAACTGTTTATCATTTATTTTATGTTTATCAAGCATTGCCTTGGCATCTGTATAGAAATTAGTCTCACCTTCTGGACACCTGCATATAAACGGCTCATTATCTCTCCACGAAATATTATATCTTTCTCCATAAAGAATAAACTCGATATCTAATCCTATCTCTATAGCTTCTGACAGCTCAGACAAGTTCTCAAATTTTGCATAATCTTTATACTCAATCATTTCAATCACCTCTTCTCGAGAATATCTTTATTGGCAATTTCATGCCCTAATTTAAGTGGATTATCGTGCTTTGCTTCACGTTTCAAGTTACCTTTTTCATCAAGATACCAGTTATGATAATGTGGTACAATCGGATGTTCTTTTGAATTTCCGTGATCCGTCATATCTATGTCTAATCTTGGTCTTCCATCATTTCCGTAATATCTACGTCTCTGCAAGACACCATCTTTGAAATTATCAAACACGCTATTTGGAGTACCTTTATACGGGATAGAATGTACTTCTCCTATTTGTTTCTTCTTCAGTGCTTGACTCTGCCATTTTACATCTGTATATGCTTCACTGATAATTTTCCATTTCTCACTATCATTATATTTCATCTGGCCGAAATTAACAAGCGAACCAATATAATCTCCCAGAACTTCTTTATACCGCTTATACTGAACCACATCTTTGGATGCATTCTCAATCATTTCCTGCGGAAACAATGCATTCTGTCGTTTGCTATTTGTTGCCACTCGACCTTTCGTGTCCAAATAAATACGCTCACGTTCTTCCGTAAGCTTCATCTTCCGGCAGAATCTGGAATACTCATTAAGCTGTCCTTGATACTTCGCCTTGTGCAGGATGACCTCATCCCGATCAGCTTTACCGGCTTGCAACAATCGCACTTTCTCACGCTGGGCACGCATAGCCACTTTCATCTGACGCTGTCTCTGTTTAGCTTCATACAGGGTATACTGCTTGCCGCCAAACTCTTTCGGTTCAGATTCTTCCCGATTCTTGGCGTCCAACCATTCATCAGACCAGTTGCGCTGTGATATTCCTGGAAAGAACGGATAATACTCGTGTCAATGATAGCAGTTCCAACCGCCTAATCCTTCACCGGTTCCATAACCTGTGCTACTGACAAAGTCTGGATAATCTGCCATGCTCGCATCACCCCCTCCACAACAAAAGGAGCCTTTTGGCTCCCTCTGCTCTATTTCCAATATTTTTCTTCCGCTGTTTTTCTTGCTTCAAGTGCTTCTTCTATTCTATCGTATGTCCCTAAATTAATACGTTTTTTATCTACAGTAATATAAGCTCTCCATTTTTCCGAATCTTTTCTCCACATAACTCCTGGATAACCTGATGTATTTGTCTTTCTCGGCTTTTTATCTCGATTCCAACAATTCTCTTGAAAAGAAATCCACCTACAATTTTCGGGACAATAATCTCCGTTTACATCTATGCGGTCTATTGTTAATTTATCTGCATAACCATTTTTTATCGCCCACTGTTTAAAGGCCTCAAAATCATTTATCCATTCATCACACACCTTTATTCCTCTTCCGCCATAATATTCATAATTACTACAAGAAGGTATGTTACATCTGGCTTTCATTGCGCGCCATTCATTATGTAACCGAGTGCCTGTTGCTTTATGTACTACATTTATTTTAGATGTTCTTTCCTTATGGAGACAACCACAAGATTTGGTTAATCCTTTTCTAAGATTCTTCCCCATAACAACAACTTCTTTTCCACATTCACATTTACACAACCATTGAGCTCTTTTTTCTCCATTAGGCGAAATATAGTTTTCCACACGTTTCAGAACTGTTAATCTTCCAAATTTCTTCCCAGTTAAATCTATTGCTTTTCCCATGTGTTATACCCCCCCCCGCTGAATTTCAGCTTTGGCAGCTTTCATTCCTTGTGCGTATCCAAAAGTAAAACTATTATGAATTAAATCAAAAATTCCTTTGCTGTTTCTCTTTATCTCTTGGAAATTTAAAACAGAAGCATCATAATACGTATTAATTTCTGTGTTTTGTATCACATTCATTGTATTCTTGACTCTCGCCATAATAAAAACTCCTTTCAAAATTCGTGTTGAAAGAAGTTCCATTCTGCATTATAATATTTACAGAAGGAAACTTCTAACCTAAACAGTCGTTTGTGCTTTGGTCGGTGCTACGACTGTTTTATTTTTTTGTTAAATTTACTGCCTGCTGATAAACCATGTCTATACCTTTTTTTACCACCTCTGTCTTATTTAACCCTAGTGTTTCACGACAATATTCTAACTTTATATCGTCTAGTACAGACAATCTCACTTCCATTCGTTTCGTCTTTGGTTCATCTGTCGGTCTTCCTGTTCTCGGGCTCATTTTATCACCTCACTTTTGTCCGTACAAATATATTAACTTATGTACGTACAGAAGTCAAGTACTATTTATTCCATTTGTAAACTTTTCCTTGCCATACAGAATGTGAAGGTCTCGCCCCTGCATGCCAGCTTACCTCTACATATTCGCAACCGAGCTGTTCCATATGATATTCGGTTATCTTATGCGTAAGCTTTGCAACTCCGGTCATGACCGCTCTCCTTGCAGCCACATCCACCCGATCGGCTCTCCCTGAAGCATAATCAATCTTCCGAAGTCCGCTGTTCGTGAGCTGTGTAACTACTCGTCTCAGGACACTGTTATAATCAAACGCGCCGGTTACGATATCATAACATGCTGCATCCAGGTATCCGGAATACACCTGAGCAAGTGGCGTCAGCACCTTCCTGCCATTACCATAATCCAGATAGAATCCAAGAGAATTGGTTACATTCTCCAAATCTGCAAAACTCTGATCAATAATCGCTTCTGTAATCTGTTTGAGCTGTCTGTTCTCTTTGAACGGTATGTATTTGGCGTTGATCTGTTCGTATATATCTTTATTCCGAACATATTCCTTTTCAACCACCTTGTCGTACAGCTCAAACATCTCCGGGTAGGAAGCATTGAGCGTTTTCTTAATTTCCCGTTCAATATCCTCCGAAGAATATCCAAGAATCCGTAACCGGTTAATCTGCCAATCTGCAGTACTGGTAATCTCACCAGTTTTAACGATCCTCCGAACGATATCTTGCATGATCCGTTCTTCCAGATCCTGATATCTGGCAGTAATCTTACCGGCCATCTTATTCTTATAATCATCTCGCATCTTACTCCATCACCTGATTCTGTTCCGGGATCTTTGATTTCGCAGTTTCCTCATCCTCGTTGTACCATTTCATCCGGTATTCAACCAGACTCATAACACCCATACTTACGTCTTGCCTGTCCTGCTGCCTTTCTGATTCTTCATCTGCCAAGATTGAATCATTGAACTCGCAAGTAAATTCCACACCAGACATATAAGAACCATTGTAGAAAGCCAGCGCATTTACGAATCCATTTAAACATTCTTCGAGCTTCTCCTGTATTGCAGTAACACGATTGTATTTTCTGGTCTTTGATGCAAGCACTTCCGTGGCTGTCTTATCCACTTCCTGTGCGTCAGACAGATCTCCGTAAGCAAGACCAACATTAAACTCAATCTCTCGTTTGTATTCCTCTAATCCCCTTCGAAATGCCTCATCTCTCATGGCCGGAGAATATTCTTTATAAAGTTCTTTATCCTTGCCATCTTCAAGATTCAGTCCTTTGTAAAGGCGTTTTTTCAGTCTTGGCAGGTAAGTTCTCCCGCCTTTATTCTTTAACGCTCTCTGGTCTACGTGAATCGCACGCTCTCCTGAATCATACTCCCAGTCAAGACGTGCTGCCTGTACATCCGCTTTCTTGATCAATCCTTTTGCTGATTCATACACGGAAACACCGCACGAAGAACCATCCACTTTATTTTCGACCGGATTCTGATAATATCCAAAGTCCATTTCTGTCATACCGATATAAACAATCGGTCCAGGTTGAAGATTCGCCCATTCCGCGACTTCTTCCAGATTGCATCTCTGCCCGATATCACTTCGGCTCTGCGAATGATAACATTTATTTTCAATAGTCAGATTCCCATTTGTGAAATAATGTCTCTCTACTCTGGTGTAATAGTCATTTTCACCAATGCACTTTACAACCAAGAATGCAATATCATTCGGAACCCCGCTATCATCAAAGCTAATCGGAATGAATTTATCTGCAGCAACATATTCTGTCTTGTCCGGACCAAGTGGTCTGAGAATCATTGCTCCAAGAGCAAGACCGGTCTGCAGCTTCTTGTTCATATCAGATAGACTTTTCTGGAGAACCTTATCCATCTTGTCATTATTTAGGATCTTGGCTTCCATCTCCACCAGAGCCGAATCTGCAAACTCACGGCAGATACCTTCTTCCAATTTCAAGGATTCTACTGTATCGTCACACCAGTCTGCATTTCCGGCCAGCATTCTTTTCCATTCATTAATGGCATCGATCATGGTCTGTGACAGTGCCACATCTTTGCCAATTATATTTTTTAATGTCGTGTAATTAAACATGCTCACTATCCTTCCCCATAGTCTTTTTAATCCATCAAACATCTTCCACCTCTTCTATCAAATCTCGCATATCCCGTTCAATTGTATACTCAAATGCATCTAGGCTATCGATATCGGTGCTGCCATCATCCAGACGCTCATCTTTATCTTTCACGTCTTTATTCCATACTGCATCAGAAAGTGCTGTCTGCAGGGACTTGCAATCCTCTGTAATCCAGAACCTTCCAGCTCCCATCAATCGGATCGTACAGCGAATCCGATCAATGATAGATGCTTTCTTCGCTTTTCTTACAATCATCCAAGGGAATCTCTTTTCCACTGCATTTCGGATGGAATTACCAAGCACTGTCTCCGCATTATCGTAGTAAACGGATTCCACATTACAGTACTCTACATAATCGCCTTGTTTTTTGATCACACTGTATTTATCAATTACCTCTTGAATAAAATCGCAGAATAACTGATCCAGCATATTGCTGTCTATATCTTTTTCCTGAGCTTTCGCCATAACTCGCTTGGACATAATTCCGATTACATCTTTGTAGTCGTCTGTGTATCCTCTGGCTACAAAAGAATGACCGGACTGATTTCCTCCGAAGTCAAGTCCGATCTCTATCGATACAATATCATTTTTTCTGAATTGTTTATGCTCTGCATTATCTGCAGGTTCTTCCGCCACTTCACACCGAAACTTCTCCGGATCATCTGCAAAGCGTTTATAAATTGCTCCTTCTGCCCTCTTCCATAACCCAAGGATTAAGCGATCGTAGTAGATTGTACCTTCATACTCTTTGCACAGCTGCTCAACAAATTCCTGTGGAAGAAACGGATTATCAAAGATTGTGTATCTCTGCAAATAGATATCCAGTTCGTCATTATCCAGAAACTCCTTTAACCAGTGCGTCGGATGCTCTGGGTTACACGCTCCATCAAAGCACGAATACGGCTTATCGAGTCGTGATTTCAACATCTGGAACACTTCTTTATTCCACTTGGCAATCTCATCACCGTAACAATATTTTATGCTGGCTCCCTGTATCTTCGCTACCTGGCTAACTTTCTCTGCTCCCAGGCAATACACTTCTTCACCGCAGATCATTGCCATATTCCGGTTATTGATCTGCCCGATCAGTTCCTCTGTGTAAATCTCACGCATTGGCTGCAGTACGTTTCGTTCAATTGATTCCTTAGACACACCAAGGATAACATTCAGTCCCGGCTTGCCAGTCCTCTCTCGAATACGGAATGGAACCACAAAAGCTGTATCCACATAAGATTTTCCGGAACGAACCGCTCCGGATTTAATGTTCCATCTATGAGTTGCGTTCACAATATATTCATTCTGTTTCTTGCTTAATTGCATTGTCCCGCACCTCTTTTAATATCTGATCCAGACGATCAAGTGCATCATTATTCTCATTTTCGCCTGTGATGGATTCTTTTCTCGCTTTGATAAGCTCTGTTTCAGCTTTCTTATTCTCCAGATCTTCCTCGGCTCTGTTACTCTGTCCGGAATACTGCGCCACAAACTTCGCTGCCTGCGTATCTCCAGATAACGCAGCCTTAATCTGAGCCATAAGAAGAGCCGATTCCAAAGTACACTCAACTCCAAGTGACTCTAAAACCGGCTTCCATTCTTCGTTATCTATTTCTGCAGTAAGCAGCAGGTTCAACGTCTTCTGGAAGTTCGCCTTCCTACGTCTTGCCTGTCCACTTGCCTGACCTGCTATTTTTGCTAACTCCCGGCGTTCCTCCGGAGTTCGATTGTTATTTGCATCTCTTATGTTTTCATAACCTGCCACTTCACCACCTTCAATTCTGGTTTATTTTTGCATTAGAAAAGCACCCCGGAGGGTGCCTGTTTTGCTACTCTTTTTCATTTTTGCAAATTTCTTTGGTATATTTACAAATACGCTCCTCATCTATCCCCGATAGATGAAGAGATAATTTTACTTTTAATTCATCTTTTACTTTTGCATCTTGTACTTGATCTGATAAAGAAATTGCATTTTTTATATTTTCATCTTTTGTCAACTCTATAAAAAACTCCGATATCTTCTCGTTTGCCTTATTTGACATCTTATAGAATAATGCAGAAACTGCCTCTAAAGATATTCCTGAGACAATCTCTGGCCATTCCATATTGTTGCTTTTAATTCCAAGAACAACTCCAATTACAATAAGCGCAAATCCAGCAATGCTTCCCCAAAAGCTTAACCTAAAAGCCCACTTTGACTGTCCTAATCTTTGCTGATGATAATCATTTTTTGTTTCACTCGTAGTCCATCCTATTCCAGATTTTACCTTAAACTCACCCATTTGATTAGATTTAAGTATGGAATTGCTTATTGTATGAGTGGATGCCTCTAAGCTCTTCCCTGTATGCTCATTTATCTTTTCCATCCAGCACCTACTCTTTCATCAAGCCAGACGACATAGCATTTACAAATACTGTATGTCCACAATTATTGCACGTAACAGGGATTACTGGTAATATTGATGAACTACCACCTACAATTATATTTCCATCATTAAATTCTCTTAATTCGAACACTTTGTCTGCTATAGTCCATGCTCTGTTTCCACAATATGGGCAACTTTGATTTGTCCATTTTTTATTTATGTGATTTATAATATCTTGTCCGTTTAACTTGCTCATGATTATCCCCACCATTTTATTCTTAATCATTAAAATATTTATATTATAATTCTTTTTGCCTTATTATGCAACACAAAAGACACCCGGCATCACCAGGTGTCCTCTCTTGGTTGTATTAGGTTGTGGGGAAACTGATCGAATGATTTAATATCTGTTCATCAATTCCAGTTTATACTCTATCACTTTTTATCCGGACATTGTGGGACATTTTCAAAATATCTTTGAATTTTTTTACGGATATTCTCATCCGTATACTTGGTCCGGCGCTTTGGAAACCTTTGGTTCATCTGATCAGCAACTTTCGGATATGATAAATCATCCAGAAAATACAACCGGAAGATCATCCGCAGCTCACTCTTTTCGATCGTCTCTATGTATTCGTCCACCTGTATTGTCAGCTCCAGGAGTTCCTCTTCCAGCTCTTCCAGTCTGCGGATCCGTTTATTCAGCAGCGATTCTTTCCGGGAAATAGCCGTGACCGGTCTGCCGGTGATCTTAACCGTTCCCAGTGGTTTCTTTCCCTTCTTCCCACATGATACCGAATCCATAACGATTTGTCCATTCAATCTGGATAATTCTTTTTTATTCTGTTCAATTCTTCGCCGCAGATCTTTTATCTCTTCTTTCATATCCGCATACTCAATCAGAATGTTCTTGTCCACCGGCATCTACTCCCTTCGTTATGTCTACTCCCATCTTCTTCAGATAATCATCCACCGAATAACTCTGATAAGCTGGCGGTGTATGAAATCTCTCACTTGCTTTCGCATCATGGTTCTCCTCCAACCCTTTGTAATGCTTCTGGCTATCCAGTCTTACCTGTCTTCTGTCTCTTCCTCTGTTCAATCATTTCTCAGCTCCTTCGTCGTTTTGTTTATACTTGTCCTTTCATGTAACATCCCCAGAATGTTCCCGATCTCTTTCCGCTGTGATGTCCAAATAATGGTTTCTGTCCTATAGCTTTCCAAACTTTCTGTGCCGGAATATCCGTTTCCGCCCATTTAAAGATCAACACTCCATCTTCTTTCAGAACTCTCATACATTCCCGGAATCCATCATGTAGCATTTCTGGCCAGTGTTCGTCCAACTTCCCGTACTTCTTAACCATCCATCCAGTTTTCCCTGCATATCTCAAATGTGGTGGGTCAAACACAACCAGGGAAAACGATTCATCCGGGAATGGTAGATCTGTAAAATCGCATTGTATATCGGGATCTATGTAACAGGTCCGTTCTGATTGTCCGTCACCTGATTTCCAAATCCCTGTTAATTCTTCTTTGCGGATATCGCAATATACTGCTGCCGGATGTTCTTTGTTGAACCAGATTGTCCGAGATCCACACGTTGCATCAAGGATTTTTTTATCACTCATGCTGCTCCTCCCTGTATGGTTTCGGCAATGGCATCCATGCATTGACAAATATTCCATAGCTTGAATATGGTTTTTCATCATCTCCCGGATAGAATGTACCGCCTTCATCATTTTCTTCATACCTTGCGATATCCAGCATTGTTGCATTCTCAAATGATACCAATATGTAACTTTCATCCTCCGGCAACTTCTCACTACATGGAATCCATTTGCCAAGGACATTTGTGTCCTTAGCATCTTCCCTGTCCTCATACATCGCCAGTCTATTCACCAGCTCCTGCTTCTTATTCGGGGACCAGTACCCTCGCTTTATACCGTTCTCTCTTTTATGTGTTAATCTCTCCATGATCTATTCCTCCACATCCGTCTTCTTCATCCGTGCACCCTTCTCGTACTTTGTACATTCTTCAATCTTACAACCACGGCTATGCTTCATAAGATCAGCATAATCACAACTGTTCACCGTCGGCCGGTTGCTCCGGAACTTACAAGTCTTACACAGATGTCGATCTGAATTATCTACTGCAGGATCTTTTTCTTTCTTCCGGAATCTTGCTGCATGATACCCGACCGTTCCGAACGGGATACCGGTCTGATCAGCGATCTCACGATTGGTATATCCTTCCTCTACCAGTTTCCGGATCTTCTCTTTCTTATCTTCGATATTGTCCGCCGGAAGATCTATCGTTTCTTCTTCCATCCTTTCCTCCGGCTTCTCTGGGGGGGTAATACTTTCCTGCGTTTCATGCACTGCCCGAATGATTTCTTCCGGATCTACCTGATCAGCTTCTGTCATATCCTGCACAGCCTGTTCGAAATCCGGATTTACGACTGCCGGGACATCTACCAGAAAGTGATTCTCTGGCTGGTCAAGGATATCTGACAATGGCATTGCATTCATGCCACCATCTTCTCCTATCCAGAGTGCTGTTACAGGTTTTCCTTTTATGTAATACTCCAATGCTTCTTTTAAGCTCTTCTCTACTAACATTGCTTTCTCTCCATCTATTTTTCAATCAGTCCCATATACATCTCTTGGTCATAAGATCTACCATCAAAATTATTAAAGTTATCCTTCTTCTTTGTTGGTGATATCTTCTTTCTTTTCTTCGTTTCCCGAAATTCCTTATAGCCACCAGCCGTTGCCTTCTTCACGATGGCAATCTGTTCCTCTGGTTTATTACTCAGATTCAACAGATCTTCTCTCAGAGCCTGTACCTGTTCCGGAAGAATCGATCCATAGTTATGTTCTCGAACAAGAAGATACATCTGGAAAGCCGATTCAAGTTCCGGAGACTGAAATACTGTATTATTTTTATTATTATTTACTTTACTTTTATTTGCGGATTTTTCCGCGGAATTAGATTCGTTTTTCCAGGAAAAACTATCGCATTTCCCCGGAATATCTTCAAAAAGAGTGCACTTAATAAAAGGTTCCGTATCTTCCTTTTTCAGAAGCCAGTACCTACCTACTTCCAGCGGCTCTTTGCTCTTACGCATTCTTTCTTTAATACCGAGCTGATACCGTCTCTGTATCCCGGCAGAGGTCAAGACCTTGTCCGAACTAAACAGTGTGTTATCAAACAGTGACTTATTTAGCAGGAAGTTCAAGACCTGCTTCACCTTATTTTGATCTATCCCTAATTCGTCAGAAATGATATACAAAAAGTCTTCGTCCGCTTTTATGTAATATCCCTGCCTATAGATCTCGCATAATAAAAACAAGTAGATCATCACTCCGTCCGACCTGTATCTGGCCTTGACGATTCTGATCTTATTATCCTCAAAAAAATCTATATCAAATGGAAAGTAAAGAAGGCCTTTGATCTTCGGTCTGGCCATGCTGCACCTTCTTTCCTATCCCTTATATTCTTCCACAGTAACGTCCAATCCTTCCAACGAAGAATAGACTTTCTTTGCCACTACCATAACAATCTGTGTATCATCATGATATGCTACACCGTTCAAGGCATCTGCTACAACTTTTACGATATTATCCATATCCGGCTTCTTAAGTGGAAGTTCCTTTCCGTCCAACATGAGAGCAGTACGCTTCTTACTGGTACTCTTCGGCGGAAGAAATCTCGCTACAATCCGGAGAGTTACCGGCTTGCCCCGTTCCAGGAACATTCCGTTGCATTTATTCAGGAACCGGTCCTTGATGTAATTCCCATACAACAGATCTGTTTCCGGCGTATAAGACATCGTTTTTCCAGTATGCTTATTTCTGACCGTCTTTGCCCTTGCTTTTCCCTGGGGTTTTCCCGGAACATGAAATGTCACAGAATTCATCCATTGCTCCTTTCTTTCCATGGGATAGTAATAAATGATCATCTATCCCATGGAATACTGCATAATCAATATGTTACATTCGTGATACAATCCAAAAGGAAGTACAAACTTTAAGCAATGACTGTGATCTTATGTTTCTCTAATTCTTCGCTCAGTTCAAACTCCAGATATTCCTTGATCTTTTTCATGACTGCATTCTTCCATAAACCACCATCAGCTTCTACCAGTTTAAATGCCGGTCCCCGGTCTCCGTCCTTAATACGGAATACATAAGAACTCTCCGGCTGTTCGATTTCTGCAAATGTACGGTATGGCCTCAGCTTAACCGGATTTGGTACGATCACATCAGCCAGCTCCACGCCTGTTTTGATCGTTGTCTTCTGCGATACCCCATCATCCGAATAATTAGCAGTTGTTCCGGATTTAATATTGCCGGCAACCTGCATGATCGTAATGAGGTCCTCTGTCTCTACAAAGTTTGCCTGAAGCTCGATCAAGAAACGTTCCTGATCATAATAACTGTCAAATGAAAACTCATTTACAATCGCCCTGGCATCAATCAAATTCTCTCTGTCCCTCTCATCAATCAGACCTGAATATAACAGAACCCTTGTCGGACTTGCCACATGGATAATAGAAGATTCCCTTAACTCTTCCGGTTTTCCTTTGATATAATCCACCAGTGCTGTCAGTGTATTTACTTCGATATCAGATGCCATTGGGAATCTGTGATATCTGGTGAGATCATTATTGGTGCAATAGGTTCTTCCTTCAATCTCTACCAGTTTCGGTTCCATACTCTTTTCTTTTAAACCTGTAATATACTGTAATGCTTCTTTTAATCCTTCTACCATCTTTCTTTTCCTCCTTACGCTTCTCTTCTTCTAAGATCTACGACTTTACTTCCAGCAGTGCCTACAATTTCACCTGTATCTGTATCCACTGCCTTGCCTTCAACTTCCACTACGTTCTCAGGAACAACTCCCGGCACATCATTTACCGACATCTGCCCCGGAATTTGGTTACCCATTTCAATTGCTTCTACCTCGCCGGTCTGCAAGTTCTTTCCCATACTGAAAGCAGTAACAGCTCCGAGTGCCGGTGCAAGTGTTGTCTTCGTCTGTACACCGGTAGCAACAAAATTACGCTCTGCATTCGGTTTAAATGCAATTGTGACTGTAATCTTTCTTGCAGCACCGGCATCCGTGTTAGGGTTCTGGATGTTCTCTGTCACCTCTTCAATGGCTCTGTTCACCTGCGCAGAAAATGCTCCATTTGCAAATTTCTCTAAATCTACATGTTTCATTGCTTATGTACCTCCTGTGTTATTTATTGAAAAACTCCGCTTCAATATCGGATGCTTCTCTCTGATTTGCTTCTTTCTCAGGATCCGGCACTTTCGTTTCCGGCTGCACCTCTTTGATCTCCTGTTCTGCCACAACATTATCGTTATCGATTTCGTCTGCAACATTTTCTACATAGTCTGCGGATCCATCTTCCTGAATAACTGCCATGTCTTTATCAATTGCCTTCTGCAGATCGATACTCATGGTTCCCCATTTACTGATCAACTGACGAAGCATTGTTTTGTGCGCCATACCATCAAAATCTTTGAACCAGAATGAAGAATATTTCCATAAATCTTTTTCTGGAATTTTTCCCTGTTCTAACAGTTCCAACGATTTTGCTCCGCCATTCTTATAGAAAGCAAACGAATATTTTTCTGCATGTGCCAACATTTTCTGTTTCGACCAATAAATACTATGTCTATATCCATTCACTTCCTCGAACATTGCATAATATCCGATTGTCGGAGTGTTTTCTCTTTCATAGTCATCTTCGATCAGATTTACTTCCAGTTCTTCTTCCAGCGGATTATAAGAAATCAATTCTCCTTCTTTTATAGAAATAACATTGATCTTTTTGTATACCCCACTTCTCTTAGCTAACTGAATATATCCCTTATATCCGAGCTGAAACTGTGCTTCTTTGCATCCCTTTTTCTTATTGTCAAAAGGCACCATATAAAACTGTCCAAGCTGTGGTGACGGCGAAAGATTCAAGGCCTCTCCCAATAATGCTGCCGATAAAATACTTGGATTCGTACACTCCTGCAATACCGGAGTTGTCTGGACTGCAGATACAATACTGGAAATGAATCTTGTTCCATTCTTCCCACCTACAATACTATTAATCTGCTTCTTAACAGCATCCTGCGTAAGATATGCTGCCAGTCCTGTTTTCGTCTGTCTGTTCGCCAAACTATTATTTACTGCCATATCTTATTCCACCTTTCCAAATTTTAAATTGTTCTGTTTCATGTAATCACGTAATGCCAGGATCTGTTCTTTAGTTCCCCATACACGGAAATCTATTCTCATGACCGGTTCTGAAACAACTCTTGTATAGTCGTTCTCCTCGGCTTTTTTAGGAGCTTCCTGAGTATCCACAGCTTCTTCCAGATTTTCTGATTCCTTTCCTGCAGCAGCTTCTTCTGCTCTTCTTCTCTCTTCCTCTGCTTTCTGTCTGGCAAGCGCCTCTTCCTTTCTCTTCTGAATGTCGGCCAGCTCCTGTCCTTTCTTGATTGCCTGCGTAAGATCCAGTGTCTTCTTATAGACTTCCATTGCTTCGAAACTGAATTCCGGCAATCTGCTGATTGTCCCAACTTCCTCGCCGATTCTATACATCGTTTCTTTCATCTGGTTTTCTACTTTCGACAGCGCTACTGATGCATTCAGCCACTTCTCGTCCCAGATCATTTCAAGTGTCACAAACTTCTGGAAGCCGATAGATTCAAATAGTTCCTGGACCGCTTTCCGCTTTTCCTCTCTCTTGATCTGCTCAACTTCTTTGATCTGAACATCAATCGCGCTGATCTGTTCATCGACCAATGCCAGAACTTCTTTTACTTCTTTTTCAAATTTATCGTATGGCTCCATGCACAGCTTTTTAACACGTTTCCTCTCGTCATCAATTGCTCCACGAAGTTTATTTAAGTTCGCCCTGTCTTTCTTTCCCTCAGAAATAGTCTCTTCTGTAAAGACCAATCCGTTGTACTCTTTCATCTTCTCGGCAATTGCTGCCTTCAATTCCTCATTGTTCCACTTGATTTCCGGCACAAATCCATTCTCCTGTGGACTGAAGATTTTTAACTCTAACATAAAATACCTCCTATATTTCCGGGAGAATCAGTGGAGGCTTTCTCCCACTCTCCACATATCTCCAAAATTTTTCTTCTTCCTGTTGCAGCATTGTAAGATCATCTTCCACATCACTTCTTTCAATGAAGTAATGTTTGACTGTTGTACGCTTTTCGTTACCCCAGTCGGTATTCAAATGTGCTCTCAGAACTACGAACTGCCAACCGGTTACCAAAAGATAATGCAATACCTGTATGTAATAATTATCCGGAATCCGGTCCTTCCACTTTTCGTACTGCATGGACTGCAGAATATTTGTAGTTTTAATCTCCAATATTCCCTTGCGACCCTCCCGATCGGTCAGCTCGCCATCAAGAGACGCCTGCATGAATGAATGGTCCTTACTCTGCAGAATCCGGAATTCATGATGATCAACCTTATATTCCGGATAATCCAATTTAAACAGTTCCCGGATATATTCCTCTGCCTTTTTTCCGTAGATCACGCACGGCTTGTCCGAAATATCTTTCGGTATCACCCTGCCAATCTTTTCTTCAAACAGATCAATATTGCTTTTATACGGATTCATTCCAACCACAGCACTGGCATCACTGCCGCCGATCCCATTCATTCTGCCTTTTAACCACTGCTGTTCATTTTCGAAATCGTAAGCCTTAAAAATATCATTCATATCTGATACCCTGTTTCTGTACAAAGCTGCAATGCTCTATTTCGGTGTTCGCTCTGGTTCTTCAACTGCAGTTTCTTTTTACTTTTCTTTTCCTCCTGGCAGTCACATGGTTCTCCAGGATCTAAATTTGCGCCGCATAACGGGCATTCGTTGTAATACATTCTCTATTCCTCCGCCCAAAGGCTGCCGCCGCACCAAAAGTAATCCGCAGAAAAGCTGTATTCTTCCAAAACTACTTTGCTTGGATCCATGTTGCAAATATGATCACCATCTCCTACCGGCAGACAGTTCACACAATTCTCGCAGCATCGGTTATCCGGTTTCGCCTTCTTCTTTCTTCTACTCATTTACCATTTTCTCCTCTTCCAACTTAGGGAAGTCTTTTAGCATCTTCTCCATCCACTGCTCCGAATCCCGATCACCTAACCCGGTAACATGCATATCGAATCCAACCAGCAGGCCTAAGATCACATCTCCTACAATAGGATTCCCATGTTTGTCCGTGTCGTAAAAATAGCATCCCATCGGATTCATCGGAAGATTCTTCACAAGACCTTCTTCATCAACGATCATGACTACTTTGGTTTTGAAATAATCCCGTAATTTCTGAGTTCTCACCAACTCTACATATCCGCCAACTTCTTCTCTCAAGCTTTCATGATCAAAATCCAGATCAATGATCGAAATCTTATTATCCGTTGTAATTTTCAGCGTCTTCATCTTTTCTCCTCCGCCTGTTTAATGGCTTCCTTTGTAATACTTACCAGAACTTCCTTTGCCAGTTCTTCTGGCATATGTCCGCGAAGTGATCTATACATTGCCGCTGTAACTCCTTTATATTCCTTTATCAGTTCTGCTCCTGATCCAAGTAGTTCTACCTGGCATCCCGTTATTCCGCTGCAAACGGACTGTGATGTTGCTTTAATCATTTGACTAATTTCCTTTCTTCTCATATAATATAGTTGACTAATTTTCTGAGCGCCCAAAGCTTGCCGGCTTATATGGGTGCTCTTCTTATTTCCACGTCAGATCAAAGATCTGTCTTAACTGATCCGGCGTATAGATTTTTGCTGATGGCACCGTCACACAGCTGATCAGGTAGTTTCTCCGCACCTCTACGGTATTTGAACCCTCACTGATTGCATTTAAGTGCTCATTGATTCTTTCCAGTTCTTTCTGGAATTCATGATCATCCATCAGTCTTGGTATCTCTTGCAATGTCCTCACTCCTTTCACTTTGCAAACAACCAGATAAATAACACTGCATCGAATGCAAGTCCGATTGCTCCGCCGATCAGTAGTTCAAACACCACTTCCCGGACGATTCTCTGCCATTTTGTTCTTGGCCCTCTTCTTTTCATGCTTGTCCTCCTCCCTCTACCGCCTAAGCGGTTTTCTCTTTCTGGTATCCCAGATATCCTACAGCTACACGATTCAACTCATTCACGATCTTCGCTCGTTCCTCTGCAGATAATGTAGCCATATCTCTTTCTATTCCATCGATGATTACGATGTTTATATGTTTCAAACTGCATCACCTCTTTATAGGTTATGTATCACTGTTTGTACTTGTTGCGGTTCTTTGATATAATTTTCTTATCAAATGATGAAAGGAATACGTGTTATGATTTTTGATATTATTACTTTTATAATTGCAATCGTTAGCTTTGGTCTATCTCTTTGGAACTTCATTGAAACCCGATTAAATAATCGTGTTAACTTATCTGTTGAATGCAAAGATTTTGTCATTGCTGAACATTTTTCTAGACAACCGCTTTATATAGCTCTCTCTCTAATTAATAAATCACAGTTGCCAATTTCTATATCCAGAGCCTTCATTACTATCGATAATGAAACTTTTGAATTTTCATGGATTCCGCAAGTCGTACACCAAGCTCGTCTAGGCACTAAATACGAAACCTTCGACCGGACAATCGTTAAATCTATCACTCTTCCACTAAGTCTTGCCGGCCTTGGTACAGTCGGTGGATATTTCTACGCAGAAACGTTTGGGCGGGTAAAAGAAGAAAAGATTAAAAATACCAATGCCGTTATCGTGCTTCACACCAACCGAGGTGTTAAGCAATACTCCGTTGCTCTGAGCACGATTGCAATCGAAATTTAGTATCGTTCTTTCATATTCACTATGCTGAAAACAATTCCCAAAATAGCAAAAATGAACGATGCAATTCTTAAATAAGTCATCTACTTCCTCCATTCTTCTGAACCTGTTTCATCTGTTGCAAATAAGTAATCTAATGTTTTGTCTGGGAATGCTTTTCGCTTGATTTCTACACATTCTTTTAATGAAAGTGTACTTTTTCCATTCATCTTGAATGATAACGTTGTTGGCGTAATTCCCAGAATTTCAGCAAGTTTTACTTGCGTCACTTTATTTCTTGCCATCTCGGCTTCTAAATTCGGAAACACTTTCTCACCTCTTTTCTCGATTTTTCGTGATTGCACTTTAAAGTATATACGATTTTTCGAGAATGTCAACCTGTTTTTCTCGATTTTTTGAGATTTTTATTTTATTTTCGGTGACATTATATTGATTTTTCGAGATTTTAATGTTATTATCAAATCATCAACAAAGAAAGGAGTTAACTTTACATGAATGAATTAGAATCTAATGTGAAAGCACTCATCATAGATAGATACGGAAGTATGAAAAAATTTTCCGAAAAAATAGATATGCCGTGGACTACCTTAGATAGTATTCTAAAAAGAGGTATTGCCAATTCCAACATAACAAATGTTTTAAAAATCACACGTGAGTTGGGATTAGATTCTGAGAAACTGGTAGATGGTATAATTGTTTTCACACAAGATGAACCAACTACCCTTGCAGCTCACTTCGATGGTGATGAATACACAGAATCTGAATTAGATGAAATCCGTCAGTTTGCTGAATTCGTAAAAAATAAACGAGTTAAGTAATTTATAGGACAGCTTATCTGATATACTCGAGCGGGAGGTGTTTGTATGAATACATATGAGAAGCTACAGGAAGAAGCCTGCAAAGACGGTATAGATGTTATTGATTATCCTTTTAAAAGCAAAAAAATAAAGGGATTATATTGTGATGGTACCATTGCTATCAAAGACAATATAGATACAACCGCGGAAAAAGCCTGCGTTCTGGCAGAAGAACTCGGTCATCATTATACTTCTGTTGGTAATATTATCGACATGGAATATACCGGTAATCGAAAACAGGAACGGCAGGCAAGGCTCTGGGGATATAACCGCAGCATTGGATTATTCGGTCTGATCAGAGCCTATGAACATGGTTGTAAAGATAAATATGAAATTGCAGAGTATTTAGATGTTACAGAAGAATATCTGGAAGACTGCATTAACTGTTACCAGGATAAATACGGGGAATACAAAACTGTAGATAACTACACAATTTATTTTATCCCTAACTTGATGATATTTAAGAAAATATAATATATAACTTGATTCATCCAGTATCTCTAACCATAAATACACTGCCCTCTTGATACGAAAGTATTTATATGGCGGAGATATCTGATTGAATAAATAAACTCTGGAAAAAACATTTGAAACAAATAAAATGAAAGGAAAACTTATGAAAAAGAAAATCGTAGCCATATTGCTTGCCAGCACAATGGCATTGTCATTATCTGCATGTGGAGGATCTGGATCAGATTCATCGAATTCTAATACCCAAGCAGAAAAAACAACAAAATCTTCTGATTCATCGGATAAGAATAGTTTCGATCAGGAAACTACTGATGAAACCGAAGCGTCTGATTCATCAACAGAATCTAGCGAAAATACAGATTCATTTTCACCTATCGGTGATAGCCTAGCGATAGATTTTGACATTACTGCTGAACCAACAGATTTTCCAAAAGATACAACTGGAAAATGGCGAAAAACTATGATTGCTGAATCTGGCATTGAATTTCAAAATTATGCTTTGAATTATTATAAAAAATATTTCAAATCTAACGATGAGGTTCATGTAATTTACAACTTTTCTACCAGAACAGTAACTTGCATAACCTGTATGGGAAATCTGCTTTCTGTTCGTGTAATGGACTATGTTGACAAAGAGGAACATGATGCAAGTGCTGCCTGTGGCGGAATTTTGCTTGCTGAATATCAAGTTAACATTGAAACTGGTGCAATAGAAAAAATTCAATAAAAAAATCCCCGGTGTCTACCAAACACCAGGGAAAATCCCGAGTAATATATACGGCGAAGGATTCGCTCGATACAGTACTCCCTCAACAAGAATATTGTATCACAAAAATCCAGCACCGTATAGGTGTTATTTTTGTACCCATTTTTGTGCGACGTCGCACATATAATTACAGGAAGGTGATACAATGAGCGTAAAATATGCATACGGCTACATCCGGGTATCCACTCATGATCAAGAAGAGATCTCTCCGGACTCCCAGGAGCATCTCCTCCGGGACTATGCAACCAAGAACAATATTGTAATCCTGAAGATCTTCACGGACCTAGGTATCTCCGGAAGAAAAGCCAACAAGCGTCCCAGCTTTCAGGAGATGATCGGACTGGCCAAGGGTGATGATCATCCGGTTGATCAAATCCTGGTATGGAAGTTCTCCAGGTTCGCCAGGAATCAGGAAGAATCTATCGTTTATAAATCCCTGCTGAAGAAACAGCACAATGTAGATGTCGTGAGCGTGTCTGAGCCACTCTCCGACAATCCTTTCGGCTCACTGATCGAACGTATCATCGAATGGATGGACGAATACTACTCTATCCGATTATCCGGCGAAGTTCTCCGCGGCATGAAAGAAAACGCAGCTCGTGGAGCTTTTCAGGGAGCTGCACCTTTTGGTTACAAGACGGTTGATAAGACACTTGTGATTGATCCGGAAAAAGCAGATATTGTCCGGCACGTATTTAACATGTATGCAAATGAAAAATTAAGTGTATTTGACATTGCCCGGTATCTGAACAACTTAGGATTGCGGACAATTCGTGGAAATCTCTTCGAACGGCGCACGGTCGAATACATGCTGAAGAATCCTACCTATTGCGGAATGATCCATTGGAATAAGACGGAAAACGCAACACACAGTATTAAAAATAAGGATGAATGGATTGTAAGCCAGGGACAACACCCCGCTATCATTTCACAGGAACTATTCGACACCACGCAGGAACGGCTGAAAGCAACCCGCCGACCATCCCGCCGACGTGAACGCCCATCCTCTACATATAAGCACTGGCTTTCCGGACTTATGAAATGCCCTGCTTGCGGAAAGACATTATCTGCCTGCACTCAAAAAAGAGTCAATGGCGAAAAGTACGCCTACTTCTCTTGTTACGGATATGCTCACGGACAATGTGATAAAGCTCACGGTGTGAGTTCATTGGTGCTGGAACCGGAAGTTTTAGCCAGTATCAAAGAGATCCTGGATACCGGAAATATTTCCTATGAATTACACGATTATCAGCCCACAGAAGCCGTTGACGAACGAAGTATTATAAGAGATCGCTTAAACAGTTTAACAAGCAAAGAGGAACGAATAAAGGCTTCCTACAGGGAAGGAATCGACACTCTGGAGGAATATAAAAGCAATAAAGCAATTCTTCAAAAAGAACGGGATAATTTGGAAGAACAATTAAAAGAACTGGAAGGACAAAATCCGGAACCGGATCAGGATCCAACCGGCGATATGTTATTGAAAGTTCGAAGCGTCTATGATATTCTTATTTCAGATAGTTATACATACGTTCAGAAGAACGAAGCTCTGAAACAGATCGTTGATAAGATTATTTATGATAAAGAGTCAGATTCTTTGAAAATTTATTTTTTTCTATGTCGTTAAGAATGCCCGCAAACCCAGTAAAATCAAGGGTTTGCGGGCACTTTATACGTTATTGAAGTTCGGTGGACCGGATGGTGAACTTGGCGCTGCGATGCGCTATCTCGCGCAGAGATATACTATGCCTTATAAGGAAGTTACCGGAATCCTGACCGATATCGGCACAGAAGAACTGGCACATCTTGAAATTATCTGTGCCATTGTACACCAGCTCACCCGTAACCTGACTCCGGAACAGCTTGAAAAATCTGGTTTTGATAAATATTATGTTGACCACACACTTGCTCTCTGGCCACAGGCAGCCAGTGGCACTCCTTGGAGTGCTACAACATTCCAGTCTAAAGGTGATCCAATTACGGATCTTCATGAAGATATGGCTGCCGATGGTACGATTGTGTAAAGACAACATTGAGGTTTTAAAAGATAGTTCCCAATAATCTGGCATACTAGCTGCCAGATATGAGAACTTTAGAAATTCCAATGTATCTCAATAGGTACTTCCTTAGTTACAGGGTCTTTCTTACCAACCAATACATAATCAATCAGCTTTTCAACCGTTTCCCTGTCTAAGTGTTCAA
>URTM01000004.1 GCA_900550865.1 uncultured Dorea sp.
CTTGCATGTGTTAAGCACGCCGCCAGCGTTCATCCTGAGCCAGGATCAAACTCTCGTTAAAATATCTCAAATCCGTTTTGACACAGATTCAAAATCAAGTTCGTTCCAGTTCAAGAAAACTACTAGCTTTCTTATCCCCTTTACTGTTTTAAGGTTCGACATTAAATGTCTGTTCTGAATAATTCTCTTTAGAATTTTCAGGGTTGTTGTCTATTGTTTAATTATCAAGGTTCTTTGTTGTTGCTGTTTGAAACAGCTTATTTAGGTTATCATATTCATCGACGTTTGTCAAGAACTTTTTTAATCTTTTTTTGACCAGCTTTCCAGCTGTTCAACCACCGTCTTTTGCCAAACATTCGTTTGTCTCAAGCGACAGCTTATTAAGAATATCACAACCAGTTATGTTTGTCAACTGTTATTTTATTCTTTTTTCAAAATTAATTTATATCAATTTTGAAACACCCGAAATACTGTCTTCTGCTTCGACTCTGTTGCCTCACGGCCTTGTCTCTCGCGACAGCCAGATTAATATACCACAAGGCGATTTGAATTGTCAACATTGTTTTTATATTTTCTGCAATTTAGACAATTAAAACAATTTAGATTCAATTTGCCTTATTTTCACAGACATTTTCACAAGAAGATATTCTTCTCTTTTATAACATTCTGCTACTATTGATACCAAAGCAAGAGCACTTGCCATCTGCCGCGTCTTCCGAACGTATGGCAAGCAAAAATAGGCAAAAAATAAGACCAGGCCCATTCTCCTGATCTCATTTCTCGATAAATGCACAAATATTCCTGCTTTATTTTAATTTCACCACCAGCTGCATAACCGGATTATAATCATATATCAATTTCAAAAGAGAGTTGTTCTGTATCATCTCATAGATTTCTTTTCCTATGTCTGTTGTATACAACAATATAACAATCATGAACAGGATCCATACTATGATCAGTGCAATTCCTATTCCAAGCACACCACCGCCCAGATGATTAAAGAATCCGACCACCGGCAATTCCGATACAATATCCAGCGCAAATACAACCGCCCTCAGGATCACCGTCACTACAATAAACGTAAGCACAAATGCGATAATATTGATCACCAGCCTTGCAATATATGCTCCGATATATTGCGGGAATGTAGTAACCCCCAGCTCATTATACATCTCTTTATTGTTATTCTTAAGCAACAGATTCTTTAAAACATCCGGTATATCTGCCGCTTTGATTGCTGTTTCCTGCAGACTCTCCGGTATATCCGCATTTTCTATCGCATCTTTTACCGTACTGCTCCCGCTGCCGGTCAGACCATCCAGAACATTTTCAGAAATCCCGTACTTCGCAAGATCTGAGCTGCTGATTTTTCCATTTACAATATCTGAAATGGAAATTCCGTATTTATTCAGAGTCTCTTCGCTGACTCCTGCTGCCTTCAACGCTTTCTTAACCGCAGCCTCATTCAGGCCATTGCTTTGACCCGACGCATTATCTCCACCTGTAATTGCCGAAGCAGCCACATCTGCCATCGTACTGACAACTTTCTGGCTTATCATATCATCCAGCGGTGTATATTTTTCTATCATCTGAGATACATATGGAGTTGCAAAAAACACGATTATAATCGTTACAATCGTTGCGATCAGTGATACCACAATCCGGATCGCACCTCTGACCAGTCCTGTTATAATACAGATCAGAAATATAATCCCTATGGATATCTCCAGCCAATTCATATTCATAGTTTCTCCTTATTTTACAAGACGGACTTTTTCCATTCCATTCGCGCTCAGCACGATATACTGATTCACCCCGCCAACCGGGAATATTTCCAATATATTATTATCCATCCTGCCCTTAAACTTCTGTACACCATTTTTCATAAATATATTGCAGTTTTTTCCATCGTACATGATTACCTGATTACCACATAATTTTGCATAATTGTAATCTCCGGTAAATTCCTTTGACAGTACAACCTTGCCATTTTTATTATACAGTCTGAGTTCATAACCGCCTTTCCCCTGATTTTTCAGGATCAGGCCAATATATTTCTTATTATGAAATACACTTTTTATCTCTTTGTCCATGGTTATCTTTACGATCTGCTTTGGCACATCTTTTCCATTATAGATCACCATAGTATTATCACCGATCGCCGCCGATGTATCTTCGTCCATAAAAAATCCCGACGCCATGATCGTATTCTTATAATTCTTGCCAGCGACCTGATGATCTGTTTTCTCTTTTCCGGCATCGCCAAAGTTATAATAATGTATTCTGGACACAATCTCTCCATCCTGTGTGTAAAGATATAATACCTGCATCACCTGTCCGTCCGCAGATAACGACACATCCATCGGATATCCGGTTCCTGCCAGCGATGTTTTATGTTCTACCAGTATATTGCCCGCTGTATCATAGCAGATCACTTTCATCGATGTATCGCTTTTCAATATTGCACTGACGATTCCCTGTTCCGATACACTGATTCTTTCGATCGGCATGGTCGTATGCACTTCACCCTTCAACCCATCTTCCTGGAAGATCAGGATATCATTTCCTTCTTTGTCCGCAACAGCCGCTGATTTGTCTGTCAGATCTATCATCGGATTCTTGATCTGATAGGACTGATTCCATTTTTCTTTTCCCGTCTGGCTCAGATATGAAATACCGTCTTTGCTGTACTTCAGCACCCCATCCGCAAATTGTACGTAATTATTATCTGACGCACTCTTTCCTACATAGGTATCGCTGATCCTGACTTTTGTATATGTCTGAAGGCTGATCAGCAAACAGATAAGTACTCCCAATGCTGCCACGATTGCTATCCCAATCGCTATCTTCTTCTGCTTCTTTCTTTTCCTTCTTGCCAGTTCTTCCCGGACTTCCTTTTCTGTCATCCCATCCTCGCTGTTCAATTCGTCCATAATCTCATCTATGATCTTATCTGTGGGATCTTCCGGCTCTCTCACAACACGGAGATTGCTGTTCTTCCTGCGTTTCATCCGTCAGTCATCCTTTCAACGTTTCTTCTGATACTGTGTACCTTAGTATACCACATTTCCCATTTATGGGAGTAACAATTTTTGTCCGATATAGATCAGGTTACCGTCGGACAGTCCGTTCATTTTACAGATTGCTTTTACATGCGAAGTATCGCCATATAATTTCTGACTGATTCCTGCAAGCGTCTCTCCTTTCTGCACCACATAATAATCCCGATCCGTAAGCTGGTCATTTGCCGCATCCTGCGTTGTTGTTTTCTCCGCTTTCTTTACCGTTCCGGAGACTTCTTTGGCACTGTCTTTTGCTTTTTCTGCCGTTGCCGTCTTTGCATCCTCAACGCTCTTTCCTCCGTCAACCGCTTCCGTCAGTGTTTCCAGCGAATTCTGTACCGCTTTCATTTTGTCAAAATTATTCACCGTCGTAATCCCGATTACCAGCACGATCACTACCAGTACCGCACTCGTAATATATGCAAATCTCGGACTCTGATGCTGTTCTTTGTACTCCATCTTCTCCCTTACTGCACTACGAAAATCCTTTGCAGCTCGATCCTCAACCACTTCACTGGGAGTTACTCCATTGTCCCTTCTGGTGCTGATCATATAATTCTGCATCTCCGAATTCTTTTCATAATAAATGTAATGTCCTCCGATCTGCATCAGTTCCCCGAATTTGTATGCATAAAATATTTCTTCCTGTTCCCGTGCATTTTTCCACAGGAACAAGCTGCTTTCCTGTCCAAATTCCTTTTCCTGTATCTTTTTTACTTCCCGGTTGCGGCTCATCGGGTTACCTTCTTCAACGATTCCCCAGCCGACAATGTGGCTTTCCGGAAAATATTGCGCTGCCTCTTTCATTGTATTCTTCATCTCATCCGCATCAATATTCAGCTTTCCGTCCTTGTCCGTCAGGCTCTGCATCCGGACCGCTCCCGATACAAACACTGCTTTCTCATCTTCCAGTTCCAGTACTTCTCCCGATAACAGAATTCCTATTGGCTGTTCCTTTGCTTTTTCTCTCAACTGATTCAGGTATGTATCTACGTAATCTTCTACATATATCTTTGGATTGTCACTTACATTTCCTATCTGTCTTACATTTTTTGGAAGTTGTCTTTCCATGACACAGTCACCTCGTCTTATATATTTTTGCCTATGATATCATACAAAAAATGCATATTTTATCAGTTGATGGGACTTGTCCATGGAAATTTCTGATATATCCTCTTATTTCTCGACATTCTTCCACGCATTCACGCAGTAATACTCAGAATCTGCTGTCGGCAGCTTCTCTTGCATACTTTACCATCTACAGGACCTGCCACCGGCAGTTTCTTTCGAACGCATGGCGATAAGATAAAAAAACAGAGATCTCTGAAATACATTCTTTCAAAAATCTCTGTTCTCATTCTGTTTTTATGCTATGACCATAATGTTTCCACAGTCCTGATATCCTTCAGCAATCTTATCAGTGATGATCTTCGTACCCGCAAGCGGGGCAAATGTCACCGAACTCACCTCACCAAACTTGGAATGGTCACACAATATATATTTTTTCTGGCACTGTTCCATTGCGGTCTTCTTCACCATCGCCTCGTTAGCATCCGGTGTTGTGAATCCAGTCTTCTTAGTCACTCCGTTCGTCCCAAAGAAACCTTTGGTAAAATGATATTTTTCAAGAGTCTGCAACGCTTCGCTTCCCACAACAGCCTCCGTTGAACTCTTCAGTTCCCCGCCGATCAGACGTACTTTTACGCCTGCTTTCGCCAGCTGCTGTGCATGTGCTACCGCATTTGTCACGACCGTCACGTCTTTTTCCTGCAGGAATTCCAGCATATATCCGGTTGTGGTTCCTGCATCAATGTAAATAAATTCACCTTGTCCGATCAGTCCGGCTGCATATTCTGCTATCTGCTGCTTTTCTGATACATGGACGGTTATCTTCTGAGCCACTGTCGGCTCCTGCGGTGTTACCACGTGATCCGATGCAATTGCACCGCCGAACACTTTCACCAGTTTTCCTGCATTATGAAGTGCTGTGATATCTCTGCGCACGGTCGATTCCGATGTATTCAGAAGCTCTTTGACTTCTGTCACGGTAATACTTCCTTCTTTTTCAAGAAGCTTCAATATCTGCTCATAACGCTGTTCTGTGAGCATATGACCTCCTACAGGTTCTCCTGCATAAATTTGCTTACTGCTTCACAAGCTGCTTCTTCATCCGCACCTTCGAATGTGAATGTTACTTCGTGGCCTTTCTTTGCGCCAAGTCCCATAAGACCGAAGATTTTCTTGCAGTCAGCTTTCTTTCCTTCTTTTTCGATCATTACTGATGACTCGAATGATTTTGCAAGTTTTACTAACTCTCCTGCCGGACGAGCGTGGATTCCTTCGTTATCTGTGATTACATACTTAAATTCTTTCATTTTCATACCTCCATAAAATATTACATTTTGTAATTTTCATTCTATTCATTTTTTACAGGTCTGTCAATATCTCTGCTGACAAACCTGTATTTCAATATCTGTTTCTTATGCTACTTTTTTCTTCAGTACTCCGAGTAATACGGCTGAGATTACAGTTCCTACTACCAGTGCCAGCAGATACATCAGTGCATTTCCCACTACAGGGAATACGAAGATTCCACCGTGTGGTGCCATCAGTGTACAGCCAAATGCCATAGACAGAGCTCCTGCTACTGCGGAACCTGCGATGCATGATGGAAGTACATGAAGCGGGTCAGCTGCTGCATATGGGATTGCTCCCTCTGTGATGAATGCAAGTCCCATAACGAAGTTAGTCGGTCCTGCTTCTCTTTCTGATTTTGTAAATTTGTCTTTGAATAATAATGTTGCAAGTGCAATTGCACATGGAGGTGTCATTCCTCCGATCATAACAGCTGCCATGATATCATAGTTACCTGCTGCGATTGCTGCTGTACCAAATACATATGCCGCCTTATTGAATGGACCTCCCATATCGATTGCCATCATTCCGCCGAGGATCAGACCAAGTACGATCTTACTTGAACCGCCCATTCCGGTCAGTCCGTTGTTCAGTGCTGTATTGATTGCTCCCATAACCGGCTCTACTGCAAAGTTCATGATAAGTCCGATACCCAGAATACCGACTACCGGATAGATCAGTACCGGCGCAATCTTCTCAAGCGCTTCCGGAAGTTTATCACATAATTTTCTAAGAAGGAGAATCAGATATCCGGATACAAAACCTGCTACCAGTGCTCCGAGGAATCCTGATTTTCCATTTGCTGCCATAAGTCCGCCTACAAAACCAACTGCAAGTGCCGGTCTGTCGCCAATTGCTTCACCTATATATCCCGCAAGTACCGGAAGCATCAGTCCAAACGCAAGTCCACCGATCGTCTTAAGCTGCGCCGCAACAGGTGTAATCGTACCAAAGTTAGCTCTGTCTGCTTCTGCCAATGCATTCATATCTACGCAAAGTCCGTCGATCAAAAATGCCAGTGCAATCAGAATACCACCGCCGACTACGAACGGAAGCATATGGGATACACCATTCATCAACTGTGTGTAAATCTGATGTCCGATGCTGCCGGTTGATCTTCCGCCTTTACTTTCCTGTACTTCTGCCCCATTTGCCGCATGATATACCGGAACATCCCCGCTGATCACACGGTCAACCAGCTCACCTGCTTTACTGATACCATCAGATACCTGGCAGACAATGACTTTCTTTCCATCGAAACGGTCCATCGGTACCTGTGCATCTGCTGCTACGATAATTCCGTCTGCTTCTTCGATTTCTTTTGCTGTCAGAACGTTTTTCGCTCCGCCGGAACCTCTTGTCTCAACTTTTACTGCACAGTCTTTTGCTTTTGCAGCTTTTTCAATACCTTCTGCTGCCATATAAGTATGAGCGATTCCTGTCGGGCAGGATGTAACCGCAAGGATCTTCACCTTTCCAGTTGTCTCTTCTGCTACGCTTTCATCTTCTGCTCCTGCAAGTCTTTCATCAATACTTGCTTCTTTTTCATCAGCGTCATTGATGATACTCATGAATTCTTCTACAGTCTTCGCATTTCTTAAAGACTCTGTAAATTCTTCATTCATCAGAAGCACAGATAATTTACTTAATACATCCAGATGAATGTTGTCTTCTGTATTCGGTGCCGCGATCAGGAACATCAGTGTAACAGGCTCCCCATCCAGTGAATCGAAATCCACTCCGTCCTTTACTACCATTGCTGCCAGTCCCGGCTTTGTTACTGCATCACATTTTCCGTGTGGAATCGCAATTCCCTCTCCGATTCCCGTGGTACTTTCCTCTTCTCTTGCATATACCTGCTTTCTATATGCTTCTTTGTCGTTGATCTTTTCGCTCTTTACCATAAGATCAACGATCTGATCCAGTGCTTCGTTCTTGCTTTTTGGCGATGCATCCAGAAGAATACTTCTTGCATCCAGCAAATCTGTGATTCTCATATGGTTTTTCCTCCTGTTGATAAATATTTTTCTTTGCAACACTTCTCTCTTTTATGCCTTACACCAGCTGTTTATATACTTCTTCTACTTCCGGTCTGGTTGCCAGATATTCGGAAAATGCACTTGCACTTCCTGTTGCGACTCCCATATGGAAAGCATGCTCATAATCCTGCTTTTCCATCCAGCCTGCCATGAATCCTGCCACCATGGAATCTCCGGCTCCTACACCATTGACCAGTGTGCCTTTCGGTGCCGGTGAGCTGTAGACCTCTCCGTTCTCTGCGATCAGTACCGCTCCTTCGCCCGCCATGGAAATCAGTACATTTCTCGCTCCTTTTTCCTGAAGCTTTCTTCCGTAAGGAACGACTTCTTCTCTCGTCTTAAGAGTCACTCCGAAGATCTCGCCAAGTTCGTGATTATTTGGTTTGATCAGGAATGGATGATACTCCAGCACATTCATCAGAAGATCTCTCGTCGCATCCACAACGATCATAACACCTTTGTCTTTCAGCTCTTTCATGATCCGGCTGTAGATGTCATCCGGCATAGACGCCGGGATACTTCCCGCAAGGAATAAGACATCTCCTTCTTTCATCGTATTCAGACGGTCCATCAGTTCTTCTACTTTGTCTTTTGGAATCTCAGGACCACTTCCGTTGATCTCTGTTCCGTCGATTGATTTCAGCTTTAAATTGATTCTTGATATTCCTTCTTCAATCTGGATGAAATCAGATGTCACTCCGTCTTCTTCCAGTCTTCTTGCAATTTCTTTTCCCGTAAAGCCTGCCATGAAGCCAAGTGCTGTACTTTCAATTCCGAGATTCTTAAGTACAATGGAAACGTTGATTCCTTTTCCACCTGGAAGCATGAGTTCTGAGCTTGTACGGTTTGTAAGTCCGAGTTTAAAATCATCCACCGAAACGATGTAATCCAGCGATGGATTAAACGTAACTGTATAAATCATATTTCTTACCCCTTTCAACTTGTTGAGTTTATTATATCGTCAAACTCCGTCATTTTCAATCACATTAGTTCACAAATATTTTGGCTGTTTTTGGTTGATTTTGCACAAATGGCGAACGAATTTGACCGTTTTTAATTGATCGCGCAACTATGAGAAACACGCTTCGCGAGTTTCTCAAGTTATCGCGGCAGTCGCCAAGGTCTCGTGCAAGCACGGACTTTGGCTCGTTGCTCGCGTAAAAAAAGCTGCCGCCCAACGAAATCTCTTTCGTTAAAGCGACAGCCTCTGACTATCCGTTCTGTATTATTATTTTACGAATTCTTTTACTTTTGCATAAATGCTGTCTGCATCAAGACCATATTTCTTAATCAGTTCTACAGCCGGACCAGACTCACCAAATGTATCATTTACACCAATCTTCATTACTTTGGCTGGTGCTTTCTCTGCAACTACGTCGCATACTGCACTTCCAAGTCCGCCGATAACAGAATGTTCTTCTACTGTTACGATCTTTCCTGTCTTAGCTGCTGCTGCAACAACTGCTGCTTCATCCAACGGTTTGATCGTGTGCATATTGATCACTTCTGCACTGATTCCGTCTGCTGCGAGCTTCTCAGCCGCTGCAAGGGATTCAGATACCTCAAGACCTGTTGCGATAATTGTTACATCGGTACCTTCACGAAGTGTGATGGCTTTACCAATCTCGAATTTGTATTCAGCGTTATCATTGATAACCGGAACTGCAAGTCTTCCGAAACGGAGATATACAGGACCTACGTGCTCATAAGCTGCTTTTACAGCCGCTTTTGCTTCTACATCATCGGAAGGATTGATTACGATCATTCCAGGAATTGTTCTCATAAGAGCGATGTCTTCGTTACACTGATGTGTAGCTCCGTCTTCTCCAACTGAGATTCCGGCATGTGTAGCACCGATCTTAACATTTAATTTTGGATATCCAACTGAGTTACGAACCTGCTCAAATGCACGTCCTGCTGCAAACATGGCAAATGAACTTGCAAATGGAACTTTTCCTGTTGCTGCAATACCAGCTGCAACTCCGATCATGTTAGATTCAGCGATTCCACAGTCAATATGACGTTCCGGGAAAGCTTTCTTGAACATTCCTGTCTTGGTAGCTTCTGCAAGGTCAGCGTCTAATACTACCAGATCTTCGTGTTCTTTTCCTAATTCCACTAAAGCATTACCGTAGCTTTCTCTTGTTGCGATTTTTTTTACTTCTGACATAATGCTTCACCTGCTTTCTCTAATTCTTCCATTGCCTGTGCATACTGCTCATCGTTAGGAGCTTTTCCATGCCATCCGGCCTGGTCTTCCATAAAGGATACACCTTTTCCTTTGATTGTCTTTGCAATAATTGCAGTTGGCATTCCCTTTGTCTCACGAGCTTCTTTGAAAGCTGCTTCGATCTGATCAAAGTCATTTCCATCGATATTGATTACGTGGAAGTTAAATGCCTCGAATTTCTTGTCGATCGGGTATGGAGAGTTAACATCTGTAATCTTTCCATCGATCTGAAGGTTGTTATTATCAACGATCACTACCAGGTTATCCAGTTTTCTGTGTCCTGCTAACATAGAAGCTTCCCAAACCTGTCCCTCCTGGATCTCACCATCTCCGAGAAGTGTGTATACTCTGTAATCATCATCTGAAAGCTTAGCTGAAATAGCCATTCCTACTGCAGCTGAGATTCCCTGTCCGAGAGATCCACTTGACATATCTACACCTGGGATATGTTTCATATCCGGATGTCCCTGAAGGTATGATCCGACTTTACGAAGAGTTGTCAGATCTTCAACCGGGAAGAATCCTCTCTGAGCCAGTGTAGAATAATATCCTGGTGCTGTGTGTCCTTTTGATAATACAAAACGGTCACGGTCTGCTTTCTTTGGATCCTTTGGATCGATGTTCATCTCTTCAAAATACAGATATGTATAAATGTCTGCTGCTGACAGTGATCCGCCCGGATGTCCGGATTTTGCACTGTGAACTGCAGTAACGATACCCTTACGGATCTCGTTGGCTGTCTTCATAAGCTCTAATTTGTTCATGTTGTTCCTCCTGAATCATTATATATGATAGCTTTACTTATTCTTATTCTCCGAATACTGCTTTGTAATCAGCCTGGAATTTCTCAATTCCTGCATCTGTTAATGGATGATGTGTCATCTGCTCGATTACTTTGTAAGGTACAGTTGCGATATCAGCACCTGCTAATGCACAGTCTGTTACGTGGATTGGGTTACGTACACTTGCTGCGATGATTTCTGTATCAATTCCTGCAACTTCGAAGATCTGTGCGATCTCTGAGATCAGGTCTACTCCTCTTGTAGAAATGTCGTCCAGACGTCCAAGGAATGGTGATACATATGTAGCTCCGGCTCTTGCTGCAAGAAGTGCCTGGTTCGCATTGAAGACCAGAGTTACATTTGTCTTGATTCCTTCAGCTGTAAGAACTTTTACTGCTTTTAATCCTTCTACTGTCATAGGAATCTTAACTACCATATTAGGATGGATCTTAGCGATCTCTCTTCCTTCTGCGATCATGCCTTCAGCATCTGTTGTTGTAGCCTTTACTTCTCCACTGATAGGTCCATCTACGATAGATGCGATCTCAGCGATAACTTCTTCGAATACTTTTCCTTCTTTTGCGATCAGAGATGGGTTTGTTGTTACTCCGCAGATAACTCCCATATCATTTGCTTTCTTAATATCTTCTACGTTCGCTGTGTCAATGAAAAATTTCATGTTGTTTTCCTCCTTAAAATCGGTGAAATCTGTTCACCATTCCCTTGTTATCGTTTGGTTAAATTATACTCTATTTAATGAGCTCCGGTCAATAGCCATTACTTTTTATTAATAATTTTCATTATTAATATTTTAGAATTATTAATTCGCTTCCCCAAAGTTTTTTGTGGAAATGTTAACGATATTTTTTTGATTTTTTCGTTTCATTAACGATTTTCACGCATTTTAAAGGTTCATTTAAATTTAACATGAATTTTCGTTTTGTAAAAACGGATAATTATTAATAATAATTTTCGCAAAAGAATTAATTTTTCTTTTTTCGCGTATTTTTCGCATATGTTGTTGTTCCACGAACGATCAGCTGTGGCTCATATTCCACGTGATAGGTACTGATCGGAACTGTTCCTGCATTCGTTGAATGATGCGATGCTATCTTCTTCATTATAATATCACATGCATCCCTTCCTTTGAAAGTCACAAAATGCTCGATCGTTGTCAGATTCATATTATGCATCCTTGCAAACAATGTATTATCACATCCCATCACAGACACATCGGCCGGCACTTTTATCTTCGCCTCATAAAGTGCGTCCATGATCCCGAACGCGATCATGTCATTCAATCCGATAATTGCTGTCACATCTGTCGTCTCTTTCAATAATTCCTTTGTCAGTTCATATCCGATCTTATACTCCGAATCTATGTGTGCTACATCAAGATCGATCTCTTCTTTTGCCGCCTTGATGATCACCTGGTCACGCAGACCGGCTTTTTCATATTCTTTCAAAAAGCCTTCTACCCGCTTTGAACGCTGCTTCTGTCTCGCTGTCAGTGGCGGCGCAATGTATGCAACTTTTCTGTGGCCAAGTTCCAGCAGATGTTTCGCCATGACTCTTCCAAGTTTGGAATTATCAAGTTCTACCGCATCTACGTTCATCTTCTCATTCTGGTTGTTTACGATCACAACCGGTATCTGTTCCGCAATCTCTCCCACGAGATCCATGAAACAGTGGCTAGGATTACAGGTATAGATAATTCCAAGCGGTCTTAACTGCCACATCATTTTCAGATAGCGTTCTTCCATCCTAAGGTCTCTCTGTGTATTGCATACAAAAAGTCCAAAGCCTTTTTCTTTCGCATGTGCCTCAATCCCCTGCAGCAGCATGACATAATATGGATTTGTCAGGTTTGGACAGAACACAACCAGAAGCTTCTCCCGTTTTGTTCCTTTCCTGGTTTTCCGCTTCGGCGGGACATATCCCAGCTCTTTTGCCGCGTTTTCTACTTTTTCTACAGTCTCTTTGGCAAATGACACATCGTATTTTTTATTTAAGATCATGGAAACTGTGGATTGTGATACCCCGGCAGCATGAGCGATATCCGTTGATGTAACCTTTTTCTTCATTCTCTCACCTCCAATACAGACTGCCACAAATACAAAAAATCTGCCGCCTTCAGTCTATTACAGATGCTTTGGCAACCGACAGTTTTCCTTAAATGCATGGCAAGTAAAAAAAGGGACAGGGCTACAGCTCTGTCCTTCCTTCAAGTGCCCGGAGAAGTGTCACTTCATCGATATACTCCAGATCTCCTCCGACCGGAACGCCGCTGGCAATCCTGCTTACCTTAATTCCCGTCGGTTTGATCAGTTTGCTGATATACATCGCTGTCGTCTCGCCTTCCAGACTCGAGTTTGTTGCAATGATCACTTCTTTTACATCTCCCTGCAGACGCTCGATCAGTTCCTTCAGTTTGATATCTTCCGGACCGATCCCAAGCATCGGAGAGATTGCACCGTGAAGCACATGATATACACCATTATATTTTCCTGTCTTTTCATACGCCGCGAGATCTCTTGTATTCTCCACTACCATGATCGTCTGGTGATCACGCTTACTGTTGCTGCAGATCGGACACAGTTCCTGATCCGTCAGTGTATAACATTCTTTGCAATATTTTATGTTCTCTCTGGCTTCCACCATTGTAGAAGCCAGTCTCTTTACATCATCAACCGGCATATGGATCAGATGAAATGCAAGTCTTGCCGCAGATTTTGCTCCGATTCCCGGAAGACATGACAGTTCTTCGATCAGTTTGCTCATCTGATTACTGTAATAATCCATAGTTTTTTAACTCCCTGTAAGAATAATTCTCCCGGAATCTTCTCCTGGAATTTCTCCTAGAATAATCCCGGCATTCCGCCGCCCATGCCGCCGGTGAACTTAGACATTGCAGATGTCGTCTCTGCATCTACTTTCTCCAGTGCTTCATTGACTGCTGCCACAACCAGATCTTCCAGCATCTCTACATCATCCGGATCTACGACTTCTTCATCCAGTTTTACTTTTAAGATCTTCTTGCTTCCGGAAACCGTTACTTCAACAGCACCGCCGCCTGCAGTCGCGCTGAATTCTTTTGTCTCCATTTCCTTTGCCTGTTCTTCCATCTGACGCTGCATCTTCTGTGCCTGTTTCATCAGATTTGCCATATTTCCCGGCATTCCGCCGCCTGGGAATCCACCTCTTTTTGCCATGATTCATATCCTCCTATTCGTCTTCTACAGTAATTTCCATATTGATCAGATTCTCCAGATCCACAAAATGATCCTCAAATCTGCGCCCCGCTTCCATCTGGCGGACGTCTATCTCTACTTTTTTGCCAATCTTCTGTTCGATCAGCGACTGGATCTCTTCTTTATGATCCGGTGTCGCAACTGCGCTGGCGCTCAGTTCATCCGGCAGAACGATCAGCAGCCGGTTGCCTTCTCCGGCACTTAATCTTGCTTTTTTCAGATACGTTCTGAGCATCGGGGAAGCCTCATTGATGATCATCCGGAAATCTTTTGCTACCGCTTTCACATCCTCGTTCAATGCCTGCGGAAGCTCCGGCTTAGGCTTCGGTGCCCCGGCTTCTTTTACATCAGACTCATATACGATGCGTTCTCTGACCGGTGCTTCCCACGCTCCGTCCTCCAGCTGTTTTTCAATCGCACGGATACGGTCCAGTAACGCATCCTTATTCTGATCCATCGCCGGACGGCATAATTTGATCAGAGTTACTTCCAGCAGTACCCTCTTCTGTGTCGCGTATTTCAACTGATTCGTCAGATCCGAGAAAATACGGATGTAACGGATCAGTGTGTCACTGTCGATCATCTGTGCTTCTTCTTTTAACAGTGCAAGATTTTCAGACGACACATCCAATACGTCTTCCATGTTATCCGAACTCTTCACCAGAAGCAGATTCCGCAGATACCACGTAAAATCCGCCGCAAGCTGGGACAGTTCTCTTCCCTGCATCACCAGCTCATCGACTGTCTCGATCACCTGATGCACATCCATCGCAAGCAGCTGTCTTAACAGCCGGCTGAACACTTCCGTATCCACAGCTCCCAGCACTTCCAGTACATGATCGTAGGTCAGTGTCTCATTCATATAGAATGCGGCACACTGATCCAGAAGACTCAGTGAATCTCGCATGGAACCATCCGCCATCTTCGCAATATAGCGGACCGCCTTATCTTCCACATCCCATCCTTCTTTATCGATCAGTTCCCGCAATCTTGCTGCGATCGTCTCAATGGAAATTCTCTTAAAATCATATCGCTGACAACGGCTTAAGATCGTAATCGGGATCTTATGTGCCTCCGTCGTCGCAAGAATAAATATAACATATTCCGGCGGTTCTTCCAATGTTTTTAACAATGCATTGAACGCACCGATCGACAGCATATGCACCTCGTCGATGATATATACTTTATATTTTCCTTCCGTCGGACGGTATGTGACCTCTTCTCGGATCTCACGGATGTTGTCCACACCATTATTAGATGCCGCATCGATCTCGATCACATTCATCGATGTACCCGCTGCAATCGACCGGCACATTGCACACTCCCCGCACGGACTTCCGTCTACCGGATGTTCGCAGTTGACTGCTTTCGCAAATATTTTTGCAACCGTCGTCTTACCGGTTCCTCTTGTCCCACAGAACAGATATGCATGTCCGATACGGTCTGCATTGATCTGGTTCTTCAACGTCCGGACGATCGCATCCTGTCCTTTTACATCTTCGAATTCATCCGGTCGGAATTTACGGTATAATGCCGTATATGACATTCTTTACACTCCTTGTCTAAATGCAGATCCAGCTTAACTTGTGCTTCTTATTCATCACCAAAGCTGATACCGATGGTTTTTGCTTCTTTAATGATCGATGCCTTTGGATCTACATATTTTAATTTTCCGGCAACTTCTGACAATGGCACACGGATAATCTCCTGATTCTTTGTTCCTACCATACATCCAAAATCACCTTCCAGAATTGCTCTCGCAGCTTCTGCACCCAGTCTTGTTGCAAGCACACGGTCATATGCACATGGAGAACCGCCTCGCTGTGTATGTCCAGGCACAGTGATTCTTACTTCTTTATCGGTCTTCTCCTGAATCTTCTCAGCAAGTTCGTACGCAACAGAAGGGTATTTCTTCTTTGCTTTTTTCTCTTTTAATTCTTTCTTTGAAAGCGCTGCATCTTCTTTTGAAATTGCACCTTCCGCAACAGCAATAATTGTGAATCTCTTTCCTGCTTTGCCGCGCTTCTCAATTGCTTCAACTACTGAATTGATGTCATATGGCATCTCCGGAAGCAGAATAATATCGGCACCTCCGGCAATTCCTGCATGAAGTGTTACCCATCCTACTTTGTGCCCCATTACTTCCACGATAAATACACGGCTGTGAGACGTTGCTGTTGTATGGATCCTGTCAATCGTATCTGTTGCAATGTCTACCGCACTCTGGAATCCGAATGTCATATCTGTTCCCCAGAGATCATTATCTATCGTCTTCGGAAGTGTTACCACATTAAGTCCTTCTTCTCTCAGCATATTGGCTGATTTGTGTGTTCCATTTCCACCCAGGATTACCAGACAGTCCAGATTCAGCTTGTGGTATGTGTGTTTCATTGCCTCTACTTTGTCAATTCCGTCCTTGTCTGGTACTCTCATTAACTTGAACGGCTGTCTGGATGTTCCCAGGATTGTTCCGCCAAGTGTCAGAATCCCCGAAAAGTCTTTTGACGTAAGCATCTTAAAATTCGAATAAATCAAACCTTTATATCCATCTTGAAATCCATAAATCTCTACATCATCTCGTTTTGAAAAAAGCCCCTTTACGACGCCTCTCATTGCTGCGTTCAGTGCCTGGCAGTCGCCGCCGCTTGTAAGCATTCCAATTCTTAACATATGTCTGCTCCTTTCTATATTGCCTGTGTATAAGTTTATCCACATTCTGTATACAATACCAGTAAAATTATAACTTATTTTTATGGTGGACACAATAAGGGACAGGGGATTTTTAATTTGGGACGGAGGATTCCTAAAAATCCTCCGTCCCAAATCCCTATTGACAAAAATTCCCCTGTCTCTTTTCCCAAAACGTGCTATAATACATGTGGAAAATTTGTGTAGAAAGCAGGTAGTATTGTGGATAAGTTAGATATAAAATTGTGGACACTTGCGTCCAAAGGTCAGATCGTTCCTGACCGTTCATTACTGAAAACACCGGAACAGATTGAAATGATTAAAAAAAGTGCAAAGCTGAATACTGCAGTTCTTGATCATGTAGCCGCTCATATTCATGCCGGAATGAGCACTGCGGAGATTGATAAACTTGTATATGACTTTACAACAGAGCATGGCGGAATTCCGGCACCTCTGAATTACGAAGGATTCCCAAAGAGCGTGTGTACTTCTATCAACAACGTTATCTGCCACGGTATCCCAAGTGAAAATGAGATTCTGATCGACGGCGATATCATCAATGTAGATGTATCTACTATCTTAAATGGATATTTCTCTGATGCATCCCGTATGTTCACAATCGGTAAGGTATCACCGGAAGCCGAACGTATCGTCCGTGTCACAAAAGAATGCGTAGAGCTTGGGCTTAAAGCAGCAAAACCTTGGGGACATCTTGGAGACATTGCTTATGCAATCAATTCACACGCGCAGGAAAACGGATATTCTGTCGTAGAGGAGATCGGCGGTCACGGAATCGGACTGGAATTCCACGAAGAGCCATTCGTAAGTTATGTTACTCCGAAGGGCAGTGAGATGGTTCTGGTTCCTGGTATGATGTTCACGATCGAGCCGATGATCAATCAGGGTTCTCCGGAATTCTATGTAGATGAAGACAACGGATGGACCGTTTATACAGATGACGATGGTCTCTCTGCCCAGATTGAATATATGGTTCTTATCAAAGAAGACGGAGTAGAAGTTCTCACAAAATAACACGGAGAACCTGCAGCCTGCAGCTCCATTTTTTTGCATACTCAGGTATAAAAAAAGATTATCGGAAAGGACAGTTCCTTTTCCGGTAATCTTTTTTATTTCCACTCTATAAAATATACAGCCAGTCATGTTCCTCTTCATTTCTCATACCGAGTACAAGTGCTGAATGTGGTCCCATATTCGCAACCACCTCTCCGTCTTCTACCAGATATTCTTCATACTCTGTCGTATATCCGTCTTGGTAAGAATATAACAGACGTTTCATACGGCATTTTGCCGGAATCTCCGCTTCCCATACAGGAACTTTCACTTCTGCACGTTCGCTGCGGTTGTTGATCACAACGATAATCCGGTCATGGCCTTTGAACCTCGCATAAGACAGGATGTTCTCCTCCCCGCCAAGGATCTTCAGGGAACCGGTTCTAAGTGCCGGATGTCCTTTGTGGATCCGGATCGCTTCTTTGTGGAATGCGATCAGTTCATGATCTTCATGTCCCCACGGATAGGTTCTTCTGTTATCCGGATCTGTGAATCCACAGACACCGGCCTCATCGCCATAATATACCGTCGGTGCTCCGACCCATGTCATCTGCATGACAACCGCTTCACGCATAACCGCTTTATTCACATACTCGTTCGCAGCTTCCGGTCCCAGATGTTCCACACGGCCGACCATGTGGTTCGTTCTGGTTAAGAATCTGGAATGATCATGGTTGGAAAGCTCGTTCATTGCCACCTGAAGTGACGGCGTCAGCATGTTCGACATATGGTGTGCCATCGAACCGATAAAGTTATCGATATTTCCAAGGAGTTCTTCTCTCGCCTCATCGCTGTGCTTTTCCATTCCGGTCAGGAACCAGGTGATCGGCTCCATGAACGCATCATAGTTCATGACCGTATCCCACTCATCACCTCTAAGCCAGTCACTCGGATCTCCGTAATGCTCGGCGAGGATCAGCGCGTTTGGATTCGCATCCTTCACGGCTCTTCGGAATTTCTTCCAGAAATCATGATTATATTCATTGCTGCGTCCAAGATCTGCTGCCACATCCAGACGCCATCCGTCTACATTATATGGCGGTGATACCCATTTCCGTCCGATATATAAGATATAATTTTCCAGTTTTACAGAATCTTCGTAATTCAGTTTCGGCAGGGTATCATGTCCCCACCAGCCGTCGTAATTGCCATTATACGGCCAGTTCTCCGGTCCTTCTTTGAAGAAACGGAAGTAACTTCTGTACGGACTGTCCGCCGATACATAAGCACCCGGTTCATAATCCTCTTCACCTTCGTAAATTCTCTCACGGTCCATCCATTTATTAAATGAACCACAGTGGTTGAACACGCCATCCAGAATGACTTTCATTCCACGCCGGTGTAATTCTTCCACCAGTTTAATGAACAACTCATTACTTGCTTCCAGGTTCTTAAGACCTGTCGTGCGTTTTTTATACTTCGTTGCCTGACTGTTGTCCGTCACACCATTCGGAAGCACCTCGCCTCCGTCATCTACGATCTTTCCATAATGCGGATCAATGTAATCATAATCCTGGATATCGTATTTATGGTTGGACGGTGACACAAATAACGGATTAAAATATACAACTTCTACACCCAGTTCCTGCAGATAATCAAGCTTATCCATGACTCCCTGCAAGTCCCCGCCGTAGAATTCTCTTACACCCATGTTCGCCGGATATTTGTCCCAGTTCGTTACTCTCTGGGAATAATCCCCAATGTAGTAATACTCATTCGTCTCTACATCATTTGACTTATCTCCGTTATAAAAGCGGTCTGTAAATATCTGATACATAACCGCTCCCTTTGCCCAGTCCGGTGTGGAAAATCCGGGTACTACAACAAAGTTATAGTACTCCAGGATCTCGCGAGAGATTCCACATCGTCCATAATAATATTTTTCTGTTCCAGACTGCACTTCGAAACAATATCTGAAAGGCTCTTCCCTCAGACGTACTTCGAATGTATAATAATCAAATTCTCCCTGTGTGCGTTCTTTTTCCATTACATATGTGCCAGCCGTTGTCACAAGCCCTACTCTGTCCACATCATCCTTCGCCGTACGAAACCGGAACGTTACCAGTTCGTTCTCCTTCGGTTCAGGGGGATATACATACCCTTCTGTTCCATCACAAAATAAAGCCGCCTTATTCATATAACTAACACCTCTCTCATTTTTTGTTTCCGGAAAGGAACATTCTTCCTTCTAGTCCTCCGATACATCTTCCGGGAACAGCGCTTCAAATTCTTCCCGGGAAATCTTTTCTTTTTCCAGCAGAAGGTCTGCGCATGCATGCAGAACATCGTCATATTTTCTAATGATATGTCTTGCCCTGTCATAACATTCATCAATAATTCTCTTTACTTCCTGGTCGATCACAGTAGCCACGCCCTCTCCATAGCCTCTTGCTGTGTGCGCCAGATCACGTCCGATGAACACCTCATTGTTGTCATCATCATAGTTAATGAGTCCGACTGCCTCTGACATACCGAACTTCGTAACCATGGATTTCGCCAGACCTGTTGCCTGCTTGATATCCTGTGATGCACCGGTTGTGATATCATCAAATACTTCTTCTTCGGCTACACGTCCGCCGAGTGATACCGTAATATCCTGAAGCATCTTTCCTTTTGTATTAAACATCTCATCTTTTTCCGGAAGCGGCATCGTGTATCCGCCTGCGCTTCCTGTCGGAATGATTGAAACACTGTATACAGGTCCCACATCTGGAAGCACATGGAACAGGATCGCATGCCCTGCTTCGTGGAATGCTGTGATTCTCTTCTCTTTTTCAGAAATGATACGGCTCTTCTTCTCCGCACCGATTCCGACTTTTACAAATGCTTTCTTAATATCTTCCTGTTTTAAGAATACTCTGTTATCCTTCGCCGCCAGGATCGCAGCTTCATTCAGAAGGTTCTCCAGATCTGCTCCGGTAAATCCGGCTGTTGTCTGCGCGATCTGCTGCAGATCGATCTCCTCACTCAGTGGTTTGCCTTTCGCATGAACCTTAAGGATCTCCTCGCGTCCTTTGATATCCGGTCTTCCGACCATAACCTTACGGTCGAATCGTCCCGGACGAAGAATCGCCGGGTCAAGGATATCTACACGGTTAGTTGCCGCCATCACAATGATACCTTCATTGACACCGAAACCGTCCATCTCTACCAGTAACTGGTTCAGTGTCTGTTCGCGCTCGTCATGTCCGCCGCCCATTCCGGTTCCACGGCGTCTTGCAACTGCATCGATCTCATCGATAAAGATGATACATGGTGCATTCTTCTTAGCCTCCTCGAACAGGTCTCTGACACGGGAAGCACCGACACCGACAAACATTTCCACAAAGTCTGAACCGGAGATCGTAAAGAACGGAACTCCCGCTTCTCCGGCAACTGCCTTCGCAAGCAGTGTCTTACCGGTTCCCGGAGGGCCTACCAGCAGCACGCCTTTCGGGATTCTTGCTCCCACCTGGATATATTTCTTCGGAGATTTCAGGAAATCAACGATCTCCTCCAGTTCCTCTTTCTCTTCTTCCAGACCTGCCACCTGGGCAAACGTCACTTTCTTATCACGGTCTGTACTCAGTCTTGCGCGGCTTTTTCCGAAATTCATTGCTTTCGAATTAGCTCCGCCGCCCTGACGGTTCATCAGGCCAAAGATCAGGAACACTCCGACCAGTGTAAGGAGAACCGGGAGAAATGTCGTTGCTGCCCAGCTGTCCTGCGGAATATCCGGCATGGTATAATCCACATTCTGATCCTTCAGGTAATCCTGGATCTCATTCACATCAGAGACATACAGATATCTGACATTATCAGAATTGTCATCTCCCTTCAGCGTAATCTCCACGCGTCCCGTCGGAACGCTCTTGTTCTGATTCACTTCTACAGACTCGATCTTGTCATTCTGAACCAGCTGTTGGAATTTCTTCCAGGAAATCTCTTTCTCTCGTTGATCGAACTGATTGGTGAACCACAATGCTGCAAATAAAAATACGACAAACACCAGAAATACGGCACCGTTCAGTCCTCTCGCTTTCTTATTATTCAATTTTCAGGCTCCTTTCTTATGACGCGCCTATTCTACGCCCTCTACCACTCCGATGAATGGAAGATTTCTGTATCTCTGAGCGTAATCCAGGCCATATCCCACAACGAATTCGTCCGGGATATTGAATCCGACATAATCTACTTTTACATCTTTTACTCTTCTTTCCGGTTTGTCCAGAAGTGTACAGAGCTTCATGCTCTTTGGATTTCTCTTAGATAAGATGTCCATCAGATAATATAATGTTCTTCCGGAGTCAATGATATCCTCCACGATCAGCACATCTTTTCCTTCCAGTGTCTCATCTAAGTCTTTGGCGATCTTAACAACACCGCTTGACTTTGTTCCGTCACCGTAGCTGCTGACACTCATAAAATCCATAGATACCGGAACGGTGATTCTCTTTGCCAGTTCACACATAAAAAATACTCCGCCCTTTAACACGCAGATCAGATGCACCTGCTTTCCCGCATAATCTTTGCTGATCTGTTCTCCAAGTTCTTTGATCCGCTTTGCAACATCCTCTTCAGGAACTAATACTTTAACTGTCTCTGCCATCTTCTTCTCCTCCGTTAAATTCTATTTCCAGAATCCTTTTTGTCTTATCTGTAATCTGATACGCCTGGTTCTGTCTGTATCCGATAATCCACAGAATGTGGCTGCCATCTGCTGCCAGCCATATCTTACTGCGTTCTTCCCACGGGACCTTCGCATTGGTAAAATACTTCTTCAGACTCTGCGTTCCGCCATTTCTGTCGATCGTGATATAGTCACCGGGCTCTTTATGTCTTATTTTTACAGTGCTCTTAATTATATCATAGTCAAACCATTTCGTGTAGGTTTTTTTAGGAAATGCGCCTGTTTCCGCCGTTGGTTCAAACATCCGCATATGCACTACCGGTTCATTGCCGGTGCTCTCTTTTTCCCTTGTTTTGAGATCCGGTCTGCCAAGCAGGATTCCATCATAACATTTTTCCGCTGTCATTTTATAAGGAAGGCTGATCTTTCTTCCGGTCTGACGCTGTGCCAGATCTTCGATCAGTCTTACATGCACCTGCTCGATATCTTTTCTGCATCCTGCCAGTTCACACAACAGCGCATGGATCAGGAACGAACGTACCGTCTTATCGGTATCCCGGAATACCTCCTCTTTGATCAGCAGTTCCGGAACACATTCACATTCTTCATACAGATGTGTTTCCGCGCTCCCCCATGGCCGCTTTTCCACATATCGCTCCCTGCATTTTTGCACTTCCCGTTCCATAAACGCCCACACCGCACGCATCTGTTCCATCGTCTCAGACATATGCATGACCGCCTGCGGATTGACCTCCTGTTCGAGATAGGGAATCACATGATTCCGGATCCGGTTCCTCGTATAGTGATCTTCCAGATTCGTCTCATCCGTACAATAACGAATTCCCTTTTCCTGTAAAAATGCTTCAATCTCACATCTCTGCACACAGAGAAGCGGACGGATATACCGGACGGTATCTCCTTCTGCCGGACTGATACCGCCAAGTCCACGCAGGCCGCATCCACGGCTTAAATTCCACAAAAGAGTCTCCGCATTGTCGTTCTGGTGATGTGCCAGCGCGATCTTTGTACCGTTTTTCTCTTTGCACACCTTTTCAAATATCTGCCGCCTGACATTCCGGCCTGCCTCTTCCACCGTCAATCCCTGTTCTTTTGCATACTGTTCGACATTCTCATGAAACGCCAGATACCTAACCCCAAGTTGTCTGCATAATGCCTTTACATATCTCTCATCGGCATCCGCACTGTCACCGCGGATCCCATGGTGGATATGCACCACCGTCAGTTCCAATGGTATCTCTTTTTTAAGTTCTTTTAACATGAAAAGAAGGCATACGGAGTCTGCGCCTCCAGATACGCCTGTGATTACATGATCATTCTCCTGTAACATATGGTATTTTTCCACATATGCTTTTACCCGTTGATACATTCCGGCCTTCCTTTTCCTTTATTCTGTCTGTATAAGCTCTTCCTGCCCGGTCCTTGATCTTCCTCTCACCGGTATGGCAAATATATAAGCTATCTATAAACTAAATATATAAAATTTCTTATAGAAAGTCAACTTAAGCCCCATATTCCAATCACCATCACCGTCATATCATCCATCGGCATCCCACCGGAACTTTTCAACACCTGGCTTAGAATCCCGCGGGCAAATTCCGTTGGATTGACAATATCCGTCTCCCGGATGAATTCCACTAATTTTTCTTCCTGTGCGCCTGCCGGCAGGGCATCCATCACGCCATCTGTCACCATGATCACATATTCTCCCGATTCCAGATTCCGCTCTTCCCTGTCCAGTTCTATATTCTGCACAACACCGATTGGAAGTGTCGTCGATTCGATTTTTTCAACTTCTTTCTTCCTCTTAATAAAAGTTGCCGAGGCTCCGGCCTTTACAAATTCACAGCTTCCCTGGTACAGATCGAACAGGCAGACATCCAATGTACAGAACTTCACTTCTTCCCGCCCGGTCACCAGCGCCGTGTTCATCATCTGCACCGCTGTCTCTACCGGGAATCCGGCTTCCAGCAGTTCTTCCAGCATCTCCACTACCATCGTACTGTCCCGGAACGCTTCTTCTCCGGAACCCATACCATCCGAAAGCGCAACTCCTTTGCGTCCACCCGGAAGATCCTTCATCAGAAACGTATCCCCCGATATCTCTTCCAGTCCTTTCCCGATCCTCGCAACTCCCTGCAGTGTCTGGAACTTTGCGCCCTCCATACAGGCAATGGTGCCGTATTCTTCTCCGACCACAAGCCTTTCCCCCTGTCTCGGGATCATCGTTCTTCCCATACATTTTCCCACCAGAAACGCAACATCTTTTGCAAGGACGACCCGTCCTTTCATGGCTTTTACCGTCAGATGGACTTCGTATTTGCCATGCTGTGTCATGTAAAATACAACCGACAACAGCTTTACATTTTCTTTTTTCAGTGCTGCCTTTATACGCTTCTCCAAATGGTCATCCTGGAAGATTCCGGCATCCAGTTCTCTGGTTGTATACTGTATCATTTTAGCAAAGCTCGTAAGCTGTCTTGCATATCCCTCTCTCGCCTGCACCAGTCTATGATTCCACATCAGGATCTGCTTGGCATTCTCGAATTCTTCCAGACTCTCTCTTAAGAAACGTGGTGCAAACAGGCACTGTCTCTTCAGCCTGCGTTTTAATTCCATATTCAGTTCTGCACCATATTCTTCTGCCGCACACATGATCTCATACATCATCTGATAAGTCACCGAACGCTTTTCTCCCAGGCATTCTCCCCGCCGTTCACAACCTGCACAGACGTTCCCTGTCACCTTTTCAAACATTTCTTCAATTTCTTCTCTTGACAAGGTTCCTTTGTATGCCTCCATATTCAGAAATGTTTTGGATAAATGCTGCAGTGAATCGGCAAATTTGTCCATCTGTACCACATATGGATTTACAAATATTTCCTGTTCCTTTATCTGTGCCAACTTTGTCGTTCCCCTTTCTTTTGAATGCATGACGGAAAAAAGCTTCAGGAATCTCTTCCTGAAGCTTATCATTCGTCTTTTATATTCTTATTTCGATTTAAAAACAATCTCGTTGTCATGTACCAGACCCAGCTTTTCTTTTGCTACATCTTCTACATATTTATCCGTTCCAACGTATTTTTCCAATTCTTTAATCTCTTTTTTCCGATCCTGTTCTGCCTGGATCTGCTCTTTTAATTCCGTCTCCTGCGCCTGATACTCCCTGTTCTTTGCCTTTAATGTCATACTATTTGCAGACACCATAACTGTCAACATGAGAACAACTGCGCTGATCGCCAGCACACTCCTCTTATGATTCTGAGAACGCTTGCGCTGCCGTCTTCTGCGGTTTCTCTGCTTTACATCATTCATATTAATTTACTCACCCTTGCCGGCAGCCCTGCCGTTTCACTCACCTGTTAATTGTTTTTATTCTATCTTTTTTTCCCGGCTTTTTCAAGTGCTTCAGCAAAAAATCTGCTATGCCGCCGTACAATTTTCCGACACATTTTCCCAATAACCACAAGAAAAACTGACATAATGATCCCGCCGATTCCAACACCTAGTATGAAGTACCAGCGCACACTACCACTGCTTGTGTAGTAAATCTGCACAAACAAAAAAATTGCGGTTCCGATCCAATAAACCAGATCTTCCAGTTCAATAACCCAATGAGCATGATGTACCACTTCCCGCAGGCAGCTGATACAGCGGTATGCAAGACGTACGATTGCCCCGGCCAGGACCGCCAGCAGAAATATGAACAGCTCTTTTCCTATCCCCATCTTACATTCCACCTTATTTTCCTTATTCCTCATGGCATTCCCGGTTCACCTGCAGATCACCGGAATAACTTTTCAAAAAGACTTCCTGCCTGCTTTGCCGTTGAATGGATATCCGAATATGAGATGCTGTCAATGTTTCCCGACAGATCGATCTCTCCCTTTTCAAGATTCACACGGTTCACGTGCAGATCTGTTCCTCTCACCATCAGCATTCCCTGCTCTGTCTCCAGTAATATCTCATTCAGATTAAAAGACAGCACATCCAGAACACCTGTCACCAGTCCTGCCTTCCGGTTATTCAATATCAATTTATGATTTTTCTGTGCTGCTACCGTCTCCAAAACTATCACAACCTTTCTTACTAATCATATGAAAAGAAAATAAAAATTATGACTTTTCATATAGTTATATAAGAAAGGTTGTGATGATCCGCTGCTTTTTCACAGGCTTTTTATAAGGTTTATAAATATTTGAAAAGGTCTCCCGCCTCTTCTTTTTTTGTTGTATCTTTAATATCAAGAACTTCTACTTTGACGGTTCTTGTTCCGAACTGGATCTCTATGATATCTCCCGGTTTTACTTTTACAGATGCCTTGGCCGGTTTGTCATTTACCAGTACACGGCCGGCATCGCAGGCTTCATTCGCAACCGTCCGGCGTTTGATCAATCTGGATACTTTTAAAAATTTATCTAATCTCATCTATCTGTTCTCCTGTATACTTTACTGTCAGCCGGTTCTTTCGAACGCATAATGTTAAAAAAACCGAAGAGTATCAGGACACTCTCCGGTATAAATCCTTTCGGATAAATATTACAAATTCAGACTACTCGTTGATAGCATCTTTTAATGCTTTACCAGCTTTGAACTTTGGTGCTTTGCAAGCTGCAATCTTCATAGTCTCACCTGTCTGAGGATTTCTTCCTTCTCTCTCAGCTCTCATGCTTACTTCGAAAGTACCAAATCCAACAACCTGTACTTTATGCTCTTTCTTTAATTCATCTGTTACAACATCAACGAATGCTTTTAAGGCTTTCTCGGAATCTTTCTTTGATAATTCTGCCTGGTCAGCGATTGCTGCGATCAGTTCTGTTTTGTTCATGGATATATCCTCCTCTTATTTACATTTAGAATTCATAATTTCGATTCTTTTTATACAAAGTCACTGTCCATACCCCGTCATATGACATGCCTTTATGTACTGTTATACCTGTTTTCATACGGAATGTCAAGGTAAATCCCCCGTTTTCCCTGTATTTTCAAGGTTTTCCGGCATTTTTAGATGCCCTCAGAGCTCAAATCCAAACAGCTCTTTTAAAAACATTTTTTTCTCTTCTGCCTGCTTTATTGCAGTCTTTAGTTTCTCTGTATTTTTTACCGATATCCACGCTTTATTCATGCAATAGTAGGAATTTGCAATTTTCCAGAACTTTTCCGGATAGATCAGACGGATTTTCAGATATTCTGTTTCACTTCTGGTAAGTGGGTGGATTGCAGAATATGCATTCAGCATGCCATCTCCGAGCCGGAGCTTCCACCCGCTTTTCTCCATTACTTTTCTGAGAAAATAATACAGATCCTCTACCTGGATATCCCGATGGAATTTTTCAAAATTCATTGTTGCAATTCCTTCTCTTGTCATGATGATATTATGGTAATTATACTCTCCATGCGTCATACCGGAACGGTTCATCTCTTCCTGATACAATTGTTCATAATCTGACTGTTCCAGTTCACACACCGCTGCTTCTGCCCACTGATACATCAGTTCGAACTGCTGCAAAAATGCAAATTCAAACTCCCCTTTCGGGACAGTTTTTCTGACAAACTGCCGTACTTTTTTCAACTCCCGGTTATGCCGTCTGTATTTTTCACCGGTCTTAATCCCTTCTGCAATCCCATGCTCCAGCTCATGCCTCATAACCGTATGTAATTTTGCCAGATTCCTGGCTGCTTCTAATATTTCCCTGGTCTTTTTTATATCGCATTCACGTCCTGCATACCATTTTTTCAGCATATACCGCTCACCACTATCCAATGAAGAGATATATTCTCCATTCTGGTTCGCTATCATATAATCGATCTGATGCTCTCCTTGTTCATAAAGCCAGGTATAAAGTTCACATAACGCAGGGATTCTTTTTTCGGACATTGTAACTTCCTTCAAAAGGAATACCCCTTTGTTCGTTTCGCATAAAACAGCACCTCTGACTTTACGGGTGCTGTTTACTTCTATATCATATTGTTCCAGTATTTTTTGTTCAAATTCCTGCATTTATATTCCCCGCGCTTTACACTTGATATTCTTTTTAAATGTATGTGGAAAATGGGGAAAATATTCAAATGGGGACGGAGGATTTTTAGAAATCCTCCGTCCCCATTTAAAAACGCCCTGTCCCCTTCTATGTTTTCACCTTTTCCCACACTTTATCACGCTGTTTTATAGATTATGCACATCAATTCCACCTATTTATCCACACATACATACTTTAGCAATATCTCTTTTGAATTCAGTTCCGGTCTTTCAATTACCATTTCCAATAATTCATTTAACTTTTCCCCAATCTCTTTTCCAGGTTTCATTCCGGCCTGAATCAGATCTCTACCGGTCACAGCCAGTTCTTTCAAAGACACACACTGTCCCTTCTCTACAATCTCTGCATACTGCTGTTCTACTTCATCCAGATTTCTTAATTTTTCTGCCCTCTGATATTCACTCTGAGCCAGCACATCTGCCCGCCTTACTTCCATATAATATGGAAATATATCTTCGCCGATCTTGTTCATTGCCCTTCTGACATTCTTAGAGTCTGCCGGCATCCGGTAATCATGATGCAGCACGAGTCTTGTAACCTTATGCAGCGTATCATTATCGAATTTCAGTCTTCGAAGCACTTCTTTTGCAATCCGTTCACTTCCTAATGCATGCATTTTAAAATGTGCAACACCCTCCTCATCCATCGTCTTGTATTCCGGCTTACCCATATCATGCAATAGCATTGTCAGCCGAAGGATCTTGTCATTCCGAACATTCATCATGGCATGAATCGTATGTTCTCCGACTGTATACATATGATGTGGTGTTTCCTGCTCTGTCACCATCATCCGGTCAAACTCAGGCAGGAATATCTTCGTAATTCCAAGCTCATAAGCGGTTCTTATAAGTTCCGGTCTGTCAGATGTCAACATCTTGACTAATTCAACCTGTATTCTCTCCGCACTGATATTTCCCAAAGTCGGTGCAAGAAGTCTCATTCCTTCTTTTGTCTCTTCGTCAATCTCAAATCCCAGCTGTGCCGCGAATCTGACACCTCTTAAAATCCGGAGTGCATCTTCCGAAAAACGTTCCCTGGCATTTCCCACACAGCGGATAAGATGTTTTTTCAGATCCTGCATTCCACCAAAGATATCTATGATTCCATCCTTGTCATTATATGCCATGGCATTGATCGTAAAATCTCTCCGAAGCAGATCTTCTTTCAGATTCCTTGTAAATGTCACCTCTTTCGGATGTCTGCTGTCCTCATATTTCCCATCGATCCGATATGTCGTAACTTCGTATCCCTCATGATTCAGAAGCACGGTTATCGTTCCGTGTTCAATCCCTGTATCAAATGTTTTATCAAATAATGCCTTCGTCTCTTCCGGCATCGCCGACGTCGTAATATCCCAGTCCCCCGGTTCTCTTCCAAGGATTGAATCTCTGACACACCCGCCGACTGCGTATGCTTCAAAGCCATGCGACTGTAAAGTATGAATAATAAATTGTACATTATCCGGTAATTCTATATTAAAGTTATTCACATTATCTCCTCCGTTTATCCACAATATAAACATCATATCATATTTTTTTTAGGGACGGGGGTTTTTTAGAAATCCTCCGTCCCAAATTAAAAATGTCCTGCCCCTCTTATTTTTTACTTATAATCATCCTCTATGGCATTTCTTACCCTCTTAGCCTGCTCCTTTTTAATTTTCAAACACATTCTTATAACATCATCAAATAAATTTCTCGTAGAAATATCATCTAGAATTTCTTCTGCACTAATCTGGAAATCTTTTTGCATTTGTTCAAGTATAACTTCTGCACGAACTTTTTGTTGGATAAATTCCTCTTCTGGTGTATCAATAAATAATATATTTCTGTCCACTTCTTCTCTATGAAAATCATAAAAATTCTGATTATTAACAAATTTTCCTTTAATAAGTTCCATTGCGTCTAATGCAACAATTTCTATTTCAGTTTCCTCATAGTATTCTCTTGCACTACTATACTTGTATCCTTCTACGCTTTTACAGATATTTGCTTTTACAGGATTTCTATGAATGTATCGAAAACAATTCCAAAAATAGTTGGTATCTTCAATGCACTGACTCTTATATCTCCCCTCAAATACATAGCCTATTCTCTGATGAATCTTATTATAATAAATTGCGTAAATAGCTAAGATTTTAGCCATAAAAGAAGCTAATTCTTCCAAATCAGCTTTTATAAGTAAATGAAAATGATTTGACATAATACAATATGCATAGATTTGCACATCATATTTCTCTTTATATTCTTTTAAAAGATTCTGAAATCGGGTTTTCTCTCGATTACTATTAAAAATTGGCAGTTTGTTTGTACCACGATTAGTCACATGGTAAATTCCTGTACTGCTCTTTTTCCTTGGTCCTCTTGGCAATTTTTCCTCTCCCTTCAAGGGACAGGGCATTTTTAATTTGGGACGGGGGATTTCCAGAAATCCTCCGTCCCCGTTTAGTTATAAATTAATATGATTTACCCCAGTAAGCCATGTGTTTCGCAGGTTTTCCACACCAGATACACTTATCGGAAATGAACTCTTCATCTTCGATCAGACATCTTGTAGCAGCTCCGCCTGTGTTATATTTTACTTCTCCTTCACATTCCGGATCTCCACACCAGCATGCTTTTACAAATCCACGGTTGGCTTTGAACTTCTCAACCATCTCATCCATTGTTGTAGCTGTATCGATATGACTGTTCAGGAATTCTTCTGCTCTGTTGTACATATCCTGCTGTTCCTGCTCTAAGATTTCGCGAAGTTTTACTGCAATCTCATCGAGAGATACAACGATCTTCTCACGGTTGTCACGACGTACCACAACAACCTGGTTCTTCTCGATATCCTTTGGTCCGATCTCGATACGTGTCGGGATACCAAGGATCTCCTGCTCAGAGAATTTCCATCCTGTACTCTTATCAGAATCATCGATCTTCACTCTGTATCCTGCTTTTTTCAGCTCGTCAAACAGTGCGTAAGATCTGTCAAGTACGCCTTCTTTGTGCTGGGCGATTGGAATGATTCTACATTCAACCGGTGCTACGTGTGGCGGCAGTACCAGTCCGTCATCATCACCGTGAACCATGATCAGGGCTCCGATACTTCTTGTTGACCATCCCCATGATGTCTCGTATGCACTGTGCAGTTCGTTGTTCTTATCTACATATTTGATTCCGAATGCATCCGGGAATCCGCTTCCGAAGAAGTGGCTTGTTGCAGACTGAAGTGCTTTTCCGTCATGCATCAGTGCTTCGATTGTGTATGTGTCTTCTGCTCCGGCGAATTTCTCGTGTTCTGCCTTTCTTCCTGCTACGAATGGGATAGCCATTGTCTCTTTATAGCAATCCTTATAAACTTCCCACATCTGGATTGTTCTTTCTTCAGCTTCTTCATATGTTGCATGAAGTGTGTGGCCTTCCTGCCACAAGAATTCTCTTGAACGTAAGAACGGTCTTGTTGTCTTCTCCCAACGAAGAACAGAGTTCCACTGGTTCCATACCTTTGGAAGATCTCTGTATGATTTTACAGTCTTTGCCCAGAGGTCACAGAACAATGTCTCTGATGTAGGGCGTACGCATAATCTTTCCTGCAGTCTTTCCATTCCACCATGTGTTACCCATGCAACTTCCGGTGCGAATCCTTCTACGTGATCAGCTTCTTTTTCCAGAAGTGATTCCGGAATCAGTACTGGCAGGTATACATTCTCAACTCCTGTTTCTTTAAAACGTCTGTCCAGATCTGACTGGATCAGTTCCCAGATCGCATAACCATTCGGTAAGTAGTTCATGCATCCTTTTACGCTTGAATAATCACAAAGATTTGCCTCACGTACAACGTCTGTGTACCACTGTGCGAAATCTTCGTCACGAGATGTAATGTTTTTGACTAATTTTTCCTTTGCCATGTTTCTCTTCTCCTTTTCAATTTTGGTGGAATCCTTATTCCACGTTATTTTTTTGCCGGGAGTTCCGCAACCTGGCACAAAAAACGCCGGGCCTTTCGACTCCCCGAAAAAGGGACCGAAAAGCTCGGCGGTACCACCCTAGTTAACTGCGACCCTTTCGCAGCTCTCTTCATTGGCCGTTAACGCCGGCTGACACGCTGCACTTTCATGCAGTGGCTCCAGGACCGGTTCCATGTGATGAACAGCAGATATCTCACACCATATGATATCCTCTCTGTAGCTGGATTCTCATGTACTAATTCCCTTCATCGCCATAAAAAATGTTGAATTGTCAATTATTTTAATCCATGAGGTATGTTTTGTCAAGAAAGCTCTTCGCCATTTTCACAAATTCCTTACCGACATATCAAAGTTCAGAGGTGTCACTGAGGCTACCCGGTCCACATACACAGCATAGATATCACTGTCGATTTCCAGATTTTCCATATCCACAATCTTTTCACTCTTCAACCGGTACGGCCGGTTATAATCACGTTTCTCCGGCTTCACAAAAGAAAAATAATTCTGCCGGCTCAACACGGTCCTGCGCTCTAGATACGGATACTTCAGACCATCCGGTACATTAATATTCCAGGCTTCTATCATCCTGACCGGTTCTCTTTGCTCCAATACTTTCCTAATATAACGCTCCAGGATACTCTGTGCAGCGCTCCAGTCCCTCTCCCCGAAGTCTTCAGAATGCTGTCTGGAAAGATCCGCTTCTACAGAAACCGCAATACCCGGAATTCCATAGCTGGATGCTTCAAATAACGCTCCCAGGGTCCCGCTGCAGGTCAGACATGTAGCAAGATTCTCTCCGTAATTAATTCCGCTGATACACAGATTCGGTTTCCTGTCCGCCAGCTCTAATATGCCATGTGCTACCGCACGCGCCGGACTTCCATGCACCGCATATGCCCGGATTTCTCCACACAGTACCTCCTGATCTCCCCCTGTCTCTCGATCCTGCATTCTCTCACGCCGTAATCCTTCCAGCATTCTTTCCTGTGTATCAATCTTCTCTATGATTCCGTCATCCGGACATCTAGGAAAAGAGCGCCCCATCCCAGTCTGCTGGGTATGAGGCGCTGCAATTAACACATCTCCTATCTTCGCAGCAGCCTGCGCTGCCGCATACAAGCCCGGACTATGAATCCCATCATCATTTGTAACCAAAATGAGTGGTCTGTTCTTCATAATCACCTATATCTTTCTGAATTCTATACTATTCAAATAATTCGTATGTCTTCTTCAATACTTCATCTGTATGTACAGTAATATCTTTATAAATAGGAATCATCTTCTTATACAGTTCTACATTTTCCGGATTTGGAACAAATGTATCCTGAATCTTAACCATTCTTTCTACTGCTTCTTCGAAACTTCCGTACACATCTGTAGCAACTGCCGCACAGATCGCAGAGCCAAGTCCGGCTGCTCCGTTAACCACATTTCTTACTGCCGGAAGATTGAATACATCAGCAAATATCTGCATGAACAGATCACTGTTGGATCCTCCGCCTGTGATGATAATCTTATCCAATGTTACTCCTACTTCATTGACCATGTCTTCTGTATGGCCCTTGATCGTCATTGCAACAGCTTCCAGAATAGAACGGTAAATGTGTCCTCTGGTATGTCTTCCGTCGAATCCGATCATGATACCTTTCTTATAACGGGCATCTACAGGTGCCAGCCAGTCAAGAACGGTCATCAGTCCATCACTTCCTGCCGGAACTTTCTCAGCTTCTTCGCTCAGAAGTTCTTCTGCAGACATTCCTTTTTCTTTTGCCATCTGAATGTAGCTGTCACCAAGTACATCTCTGAACCAGCTTACTGTCCACATACCTCTGCGGATTCCGTTACTGTCATAGAAATATTTATTCGGTACACTTGAGAATTTCGGCCATGCATAAGATGTGCCTTTTAAGTTCTCTTTTCCTTCCATCATGGCTGTCGTATAAGTTCCCAGTGAGATGCAGGCTGTCTTATCGCCCATGCATCCGGTTCCGAGGCCTTCCACCGCTTTATCATTAGATGTTGCAACAACCGGAACTCCCTGTGGAAGACCTGTTGCTTTAGCAGCATCTTCTGTTACATATCCAAGTACATCTCCAGGCATTACCAGATCGAACAGCATCTCTCTTGGCATTCCTGTTGCTTTGTAAGCTTCCGGATCATCAGACCATTTCCACTGGTCTACGTCTACCGGCCATCCATATTCATAGTTGGCAACTGTATCTTTGCATTCTCCGGTCAGTCTGTGTGTGATATATCCGGAAGAAGCTACGATGTATTTTACATCCGGATTCACATGCTCGTATGGCTGTGATACACGGATATCCATCCAGCTGAGTGCCGGCTGTGCAAGTGTTCCGTCTTCTTTCAGATATGCTCTGCAGCAACGGATCGTGCAAAGTCCGATTCCCAGGATATCCTTTGGATCTCCTTCAAATTTATCCATACATTTTTTGGATGCCTTGCAGATTGCATCCCACCAGTCGTCATCCGGATGTTCTACATATCCCGGCTTTGGAAGGTCATACGGACGGAGCGGCTCTCTTGCCTCACATACAATATTTCCGACTGTATCAAAGATCGTGATCTTTGCGCTCTGTGACCCTTCATCTATACCCATCAAATATTTTTTACTCATTGTTATCTACTCCTGTCTTACTCTGAAGTTACCGTCTGATTATCTTACCAGATATCCTCCGTCTACTACCAGCAATGTTCCGTTTACATAATCTGCTGCTTTACTTGCAAGGAATACCATTGCTCCCATAAGATCCTGTCTTTCTCCCCAGCGGTCTGCAGGAATGTGCTCTTTAATCTTAACGTATTTTGGATCTTCTTCATTTCCGCTTCCTGTTCCGGCTGTCATAGCTGTCTGGAAGTATCCAGGTGCGATACCGTTAACTGTGATTCCATATTTTCCAAGTTCGTCAGCATATGCTTTTGTAAGTCCCATAAGCCCTGCTTTCATAGCTGCGTATGCCGGTGATCCAAGTCCGCCGAGGAATGAGAAGAGTGAGCAGATGTTAATGATTCTTCCGCTCTTCTGAGGAATCATGTATTTAGCAACTGCGTGGCTTAAGTCAAATGCACCTGTCAGGTTGATAGCGATCATCGGATCCCATTCAGCTCTTCCGAAATCAAGTACATCAGCGATCTTGCAGATACCTGCACAGTTTACAAGGATGTCGATGCTTCCGTATGTCTCTACACACTTCTCAGCAATCTTGTCACACATTTCGTCTTCTGTCAGATCTCCCTGCATGAATGTGTATTTTACTCCACAGTCTTCGATCATTTTCTTCGTTGTTCCATCGTCATCTACATAAGCAAATGTGAAGATGTTTGCTCCTGCTTTTGCAAGTGCCAGTGCAAATGCCTGTCCGAGTCCACTGTTTCCACCTGTAACAATTGCGTTTTTACCCTTTAAAGAAAAGAAATCCATTGAAAAATCATTAATATTTAACATTATTTTTTACCTCCATTTTGTCCCAACATTTATCTTTGCTAAAAACGAATTCCTTCATCTGCGCACAATGAAGAAACAAAAAGAGAGAGTCCCTTCCACCCACTTCACGTAGGTAAAAGTTACTCTCTCTTTCGCTCTTTTAGTAACTGTCTATATTATAAATCCAACCCTCAAATATGTCAATATCGTGATAATACCAAAAGAAACATCTTGTTTTTTATACACTTTGCACAATTCTAAGTTCATTCTTCAATACTGGTGTAAAACGCACCGTCTGAAATTTTCTTGTAAATAATTCACATTTACACAGGAACAGATAGAAAATATTTCTTCCGCTTCCATGAAGCGTCTCAAAGTTTCCCTGTCCTTTTGCAATACACAGATCTGCTTCATCGATTAAATGTCTTACCTCCGAATTGATCTCATCGATCGGTGTTCCCGGCACATCGGTTCCATTCGGCATTACATTTACAATATCCGTCAGACCGATATCTTCTGCATCCTCATATGTCGCATCATTCAACGTAGGAAATCCTCTGACAACTACCGTTATATCTAACTGCGGATATAATCTCTTCAGGACTCTGATGAATATTTTATCCAGCACGATCTCGCCGGCATTATCAGTAATATACACCAGTGTTCCTGCTTCTTCCAGTTCATTCTTAAGTCTCGCCAGTTCATCCTCATTCAGCGTAACATCTGCTCTGCTTTCCAACAGCTCTCCCAGCTGATCTTCACTCACATCATCCATTGCTCCAAAATCTATATAATTCCCCGTTACTGCATACTGGATAGCCGCAAGGAATTCATCTGACGCATTCTCTATATCGCCGCTGATCTTCTGCTCCATCTCCAGAAGTTTGTGATTATACTTCTTTTTTGGCTTTTCATACGCATCCATAATACCAACTTTTTCATCGACGATAGACAATATCTCCGCCATCATCACCGGAGCCGGCATATCTCCGATCCGTTTATCCGTATCCAGAAATTTATCAATACGCTTCAGGAGCGTATCCCTGGTCTCTTCCGACACTCTGTACTGCTCCAGAAGTCCCTCTGCTTTGTTCCTGCAGCATGTCAGGCATACTGTATCCGCATTCATCTTCTCACCTTCTTTATAGTTACAGAGGCACTGCCTCCGGCAATGCCCTTGCACATTCTATTCTAATTATACTTCCAGTCCCTGTATTCTAACAGTCCCACACTCTGCGGTTCGATGTTGCAACTGCAATTGCACCCACTTTTAATGCACCCATTACATCGTCTTTATCCTGTGTCAGACCACTTGCCACTACTGGTCTGTCAATCTTTTCTATCAGAAAACTCATAACCTTTGAAAGACCTGCTGGAAGAAACTCTACAATATCCGGATTACAGTTCTTAATATGTTTTTCGATATTCGCATATGTAAAACGATCCATCAAATAAAATCTCTGGATCGTAAACAATCCCACATCGTTCGCCCTCTTGATCATCGCCGGTTTCATACTGATGATTCCATCAGCCCTGGTATATTTCTTTAAAAAATCCACACTGATCTCTTTGGAAGAAAGGCCAACGATCAGGTCCATATGCACGATTGCCATCTTTCCTGCCTCTTTTACTTTCTCCACAATCTCCGGAATGGTACAGATATCTCCATAAACAATATACACAATGTCGCAGTCTGATTCCGGAAGTGCTTCAAGCCATTCATCATTGATAATCTCCGGAATTACCGGGCAATTCTCTGTTGCCTCCATAAAAAAGTCCTTTGTCAAAGGTTCCATCTTCTATTCCTCCTTCACGGGCAGACGCGGACTCTCTATAGGCCTTCCATTACTGTCATAATCCTCTTTATGCACATCATATTTCTGCGGATTCTTCGCAATCTTCAGCAATCCTATGATCATCAGCACCAAGATAAACATATTCGGGAATCCACCCAGATTCGATGCTGCTTTGATACCGTCAATTCCGGCAAAACTGATCAGGATCCAAGTTACAACACCAACTGTAATTCCCCATACGATCTTCAACCATGGTGCAGCTTCCTGTTCTTCCTGCGTAATACCATATGTGCAAAGTCCTGCCATCGCATTCGTGTTCGAATCCGAAGCTGTTACAAATGAAATAAATACAATAAATAAATAAAACGGAATAACAATTACTGCTAATGGAAGCTGTTCAAACACTTTATATACAACCGCTTCTGTCCCTTTGCTCAATAGAGTATCATACATTCCGGCTCCGTTCAACTCATAATAAATTGTTGCGGTAGAGAACAGTCCCATCCACACCGTACTGAAGATGGCCGGAATAATGAAGTTACATTTGATCGCATCTTTGATCGTATAACCTTTTAAGATCTTTCCAAGGAATACAGCTGTTACCGGTGTCCATGAAAGCCAGTTGCACCAGTAGAAGATCGGCCAGCTTCTTGCCCATGTATCTCCGAATACATCCCCTGACATCAGACTCATCGGAAGGAAATCCCTGACATATACGCCCCAGGATTCTACCGACATATTCAACATATAAGCGGTCGGTCCGAATACCAGAAGGAATGCAAATAATACCATGTATACTTTTGCATTGACAGATGACAGAATCTTAATTCCTTTCATGACTCCCGATACGCTGGAAATGATAAATGTCGTAACGATAACGATAATAACGATTCCCCACATAACAGCACCACTCTTTAATCCGGTAAGATTCTGGATTCCTCCTGCGATCGTAAGTGTTCCGGTTCCAAGTGACGCTGACATACCTGCTACCAGTGTCACCAGACAGATCACATCGACTACTCCATTATATTTCTTTACTTTTTCTCCCAATGCCGGTACCAGTGCAGATCCCATAGAATATGACTGTTTCATATTATAGAATACAAATGCAAATACCAGTGTTGCTACAGTATAGATTGCATATGGTGACCATGTCCATTCCAGGAACATCGTCTTCATTGCAAATATTGCTGCCCCTGGAGACGCTGCTTTTACGCCTTCAGATGCCGGTGGCGCATACAGATGATATAACGGTTCTGCACACGCCCAGAATAAGATTCCGGCTGCGATCGTGGTACAAAGTGTGATCCATACCAGATCCAGGAATTTCATCTTTGGATGTGCCTTACTTCCGCCAATCCTTACTTTTCCAAGCGGCGAAAAATATACAATAATAACTGTGATCACACACATTACCGTAACAATATTAAACGCCCACGAGAAATTATTTAAGATCCAGCCTGTAACTGCATTCAATCCCGCCAGGAATGCATCTCCGTTCACAAGGCTGACTACTACCATCGCGATCAATAACAACCACGGTGGAAAGAATACGGCTTTTCTTAATTTTAATTCTACTTTTTTCTCATTCACTGCTGCTGTCATAACTTTTCTCCTCTCTCTATCGTTATGTGCACTATCTTGGAACCGACTTCTCTCAGTATCTGTTCCAGTTCCTGTTCCTCCTTCTCTTTCATAATTCTCTTTGGAATCGTGAATACTTCCCGGTTCACCCGTAATACATAAAGTCTCCCGGAAATATACGCTTCCGTATTTTTATCCGTCATTTCAACAGATTGATTCTTATCTCCGTACTGGATCTTGTCTTTTTGTATCCTGACATTATAGCTGCCCTTTTCTCCTGCAATCTTTTTTGCTCTCTGCTTCCTGCTGAATGCCGGTACGTAAATGATATACAAAAGCAGCAGAACCATAACGCCCAGTAACACGATCCAGAAGAACTGCTGTGAGTCACGTATATATGCAATCAACGCACCCACACCGATCAGACTGATCACGCCTACATTTATATCTCTGAACTTCCCCTCTTTTTTGTAATCCAGACACAGAAGTGCCTCCTCTATCTCAGCCCCGGTAAGTTGATATTGAAACTTCAGCGCTCTCATCTCCTCTCTTTTATGATCCGGATCAATTCCGGTACGATTTCGTACATATCTCCGACCATCGGATAATGCGCGATCTCGAAGATCCTTGCCTCCGGATCTTCATTGATCGCAATAATATTTTTCGTGTTCTTCATACCTGCCATGAACTGTACTGTTCCCGATACGCCGCAGGTAATCATATAATCCGGACTCACGGTATTACCTGATAAGCCGATCTGCTCTTTCGGCAGCATCCAGCCTTTTTCGACAAGCGCTCGGCTGGATGCAAGCTTGCCGCCCAAAAGTCCTGCCAGCTCCCGTAACATCTCCAGATCTTCTTTTTTCTTCACACCGCGCCCGGCAACTACCAGTATCTTCTCTTCGGTAATCCCTTTTTCTGTTTTCTCTGCCTTCGACGATATGATTTCTATTTCTTTACTTTCTTTCTCTACTTTTTTGTTTACATATTCTGTGACATTCCGATCATTCTTATCCACCTTCTGCATGACTCCCGGTCTGACCGTTGCAAACTGTGGTCTGCTGAACTGTGTCACAATATCTGCCATAATATTTCCGCCAAATGCCGGTCTCGACTGGACAAGATTGCCTTCCTCATTGATTGCAAGGCCGGTGCAGTCTGCTGTAAGTCCGGTCTGGAATCTGACTGCCAGTCCCGGTGCCAGCGATCTGCCTTCGTATGTACCGCCTACCAGCACGATGGAAGGCTTCAGTTCTTCTATGCATTCCGCCATAATCCGCGTATATAACGGTGATTCATATTCATCTTCTGATTCATACAGATATGCTTTTTCAACCGGATAGCCTTTCAACGCTTCCCGGATTCTATCCATATCTTTTCCGATTCCTGCCACATAGACCGGATCTTTTGACACTTCGGACAACCTGACCGCTTCCCCGATCAGTTCTTCACTTGCTGTATGAAGTTCTCCTTTATAGCATTCCAGATATACCAGGATTCCGGACCATTCTTTTTTATCTGCTTCTATCATCGCCCATCCTCCTTCAGTAATTCATTCAGGACTTCCGCAATATACAGCGCAGCCTCATTCTTTTCCATACATAAGAGTTCCTGTTTGCTGGTCCGCTCCGGAGGATAGATCTTCTTTACTCTTGTCGCAGATCCCTTCAGTCCATAATGTTCCGGATTCTGATCTTCCAGATCTCCCATGGAGATCCGGTGGATCTCTTTTTTTCTTCCGCTGATCTTTAACTTAAGAGATGGCATTCTCGGCGGGAATCCGTCACGTTCTACGGACATAAGACACGGAAGTGTTACTTTCGCCGTCACTGTTCTGTGTTCCATACAATACTCAACCCCTAACGTATGCTCATCCAGAACATCTATTCCGGTCACCCAGTTCAGTCTCGGTATCTGCATCCATTCCGCGATCGCACCGCTTACCTGAGCGGTATCGCCATCTGTTGTCTGTCTTCCGCATAAGATCATATCATAATCATCTGCCGACTGTATCGCCTGCTTCAGTGTATAAGACGTTGCAAGCACGTCCGCTCCGGCAAATGCTTTGTCGCAGATCAGATATCCCTCATCTGCTCCCATTGCAAAGGCTTCCCGCAGGACCATCTCTGCTTTATCTGGTCCCATTGTAAATACATGCACTTCCCCGCCACATTGTTCTCTGATGCGGAGTGCTGCTTCCAATGCTGCAAGATCATATACGTTTACAATTGCCTGCAGACCCGAACGGATCATTACACCGGTCTTTTTATCCATATCTCCCTGCGAAGTTGCCGGGACCTGTTTCATACATACTGCAATTTTCATACGCATTCCACTTCCTAACCCAGTATATTTCCCTGATTCAGTCTGCCTTCTATATCCAGATGCGCCTTTAACTTTCTGCACAATTCCTGATAATCTTCCGGAACGCAGGCACCTAATATCTGACGTTTTAACTTGCCGACGCCGTGTTCTCCCGACAGGACTCCATGTAAGTCTCTGGTACGTTCCGCCCATTTTCTAATGAGTCCGATGCCCTTTTCATATGCTTCATAATCCTCCGGCAGGATATTCACATGCAGATGATTCTCCAGTGCATGTCCGAAGATACAACCTTCCAGACCAGCCTGGCTCATGTCTTCTTCATACTGTTCCAGCAGATCTTTAAATGTCTGCTCACCGATCACCATATCTGTTCCCAGCTTCGTGATCCGTTCATCTTTTCTTCTCTGTTCTTCGATATAAAGGTTCGCCGTCTCAGCTGCCGCATGGCGGAATGCATGAAGCTTCTCCACTTCTGTCTCTCCGGACAGTGCCCATGCCTGATCCGGATCGCTTCCACACTCCATGGCAGCTTCCATCAGACTTTCGGCGATTACTTCAATTCCTTCTTCACTTCCCTGAAGTTCCGTGTAAACCAGTGCCTGAATATTCTCTTCAATATCCGGCAGTTCTTTGATCTTTGTCATCGTCTCTTTTCTGGCTTCGATCAGATCCATACTTCTGCGGTCCATATACTCCACTGCTGCAATCTTTGCATCTTCCGCTTCCGGCAATTCGCTGCGAAGCATATCTACAAATCCTGCGGCACCGTCTTTTTCCTCAAAGAAGAAGACAATTCCCCAGACAGCTTCCGGTTTTGGGATTACTTTCAATGTGATTCTGGTGATGATTCCCGTAATTCCTTCTTTTCCAAGAACCATATCCAGTGCAGCAATCGTCTCTCCCGGCAGGATTTCTTCTTCCTGTCCTCTGGAAATCTCTCTTACATTGCCTGCACCATCGATCAGACGGATATTTTCTATATAATTCTCTGTCTCCCCGTACAACATGTGGCTGATTCCCTGCGCACCCGAAGCTGCGATTCCACCGATCGATGCCGATGTCTCTGTCGGATCCGGCGGCCAGAACAGATGCTCTTTCCGGAATCTTGCTGTAATTTCTTTTCTAAGCTCCATAAGATTGATCCCCGGCTCTACTGTGATCCGTCCGGTTCCGTCTGCTTCCACCGAATGTTCAATTACTTTATTCATATGAGACAGATTTAAAATATGACCGCCCATCGGAACACCGGCTCCTGCAATTCCTGTCTTTGCTCCCTGGATCGTCACCGGTACCTGCTCTTCTTTCATCTGTTCTAATATAGCAAGTATCTCTTCTTCTGATTCCGGGAACGAAATGCTGTCCGCATGACCTTTATATTTCGATTCGTCTATCAGATATTCTTCATATTTTTCTTCCATCTGATAAATGGTTGCTGCCATATCTTCCGCCTCCTTACGTGTAATGATTTTTTTATTACGATTTTTCTAATATTTTATTCAACGCCTCGATGAATGGTTTAAAATCTTCTACAATTACCACATCGGCATTCTTCATGATCGGCGCATGTTCATCGGTATTAACCGCTGCTATAAATTTACTCTTTTCAATTCCCGCATAGAATGCTGCCGCACCGGACACACCTGCCGTAATACAGATCTCCGGATTCGTCATTGCTCCGGATACACCGATCAGGTGATTCATCGGAAGCCATGCATTCATTGCCGCCGGACGGCTGACACCCACCTGACCGCCGGTCTTATCAGCAAGTTCCTGTAAAATCTCAATATTTTCCTTTTTCGAGATTCCCCGTCCTGCCGCGATCAATACTTTGACCTCTTCCAGGCCTTCTTCCTGATCCTCCGGTTCAAAGCTTCGTTCTATAATATAAGCTTCATTCCCGCCACACTTATGTACTTCTGTAATCTGCATCTGTCCCGGATGCAGATCTACCTTCGCAAGTCCTTTTGCCATACTGATACAATACGGACCTCTTTTCATCCGGAATATTGCTTCCATATGATTGGAATAAACCATCTTACCGGCTTTTATCCCATCTTCTGTTCCATTCTCTATCATAATGCTGCTGACCGCCGTAAGAGAGCTGCCGTTAATTCTTGCTGCCAGTCTGACTGCCAGTTCTTCTCCTGAATAATCACTTCCAAAGATATATACAGCTTCCGGTTCTGCAAGCTCTTCCAATTCCTTCAAAACATTCTCCGGCACATATTCTTCTGCTGTCAGCACACTTACGTTCTCTGTAAGCTTTCCTTCCAGCTGTTCTGCATATGCTTCATCTTTGCAGTACAGATAAGTAATCCCTTCTTCTGCTTCTGACAGATACGCTTCTTTGAACGCTTCCATCTCCTGCATTAGCTTCTGACAGTTCTGCAAGTATCCATTCAATACAAAATGATATCTCATAATTCTTCCAGCCTGCCTTTCAGATAATTTTCGTAAAATTCTGCCGCTTTCTCTTCCGGTGTCCCGCCTTCGATCACCTTCGCCTCCCGGCTGTGTTCTACCACGTGCAGATCTATAAGTTCTACTCCGGAATCTTCTGCTTTCTCAGAAAATTCTGTTACGTATTCGATCGGCCGTTTTCCGCGGCTCATCTTATCTTTTAATGTTGGAACTCTTAAGTATGCACACGGCGCATTTCCCACAGCAAGTACGCACGGTGTCTTTACCGTCCAGATACGCTTTCCGTCTGCCGTCTCACTGATAACTTTCAGATGTTCTTCATCCACCGGCTCCATCCCGACTACCTGCGTAATACATGGCCATCCAAGCTTTTCTGCCGTCAGATACGGTGTCTTCCGGTTATTTCCATCCGAACTTCCGGTTCCCATGACGATCACATCCTGCATCTGTCCTTTTTGTACATAAGATGCAACAATATCTGCAATTTCTTCCGGCACGAATACCTTATCTTCTTCTGCTTCTGCCCTGACTGCATGTTCAAAACCAAGTGCGTATAACGTCTTCAGGAAATTTTCATGCTTCTTCTTTCCGACCGTCAATGCATTCAGTTCATATACGACGCCAAAGCCTTCTGATAAATCAGAAAGCTTCAGCATCATCTCCAGGGCACCTTCGTCATAACAATTCCACAATAATTTTACATACCCAGTATCTATATGTAACTGTTCATCTGGTGTCCAGTCTTCGTCTGCCACCAGATCATAATCTGATACAACTTTAAAACACCCTAATATTTTCATAAGCCATTATTTTCTCAGAGGAATCAGTGTTCCCATGTTCATAATACCGTTTGGATCAAATGCCTGCTTTAATGTTTTCAGCATGTAGTATGATGAGCCATACTCCTGTGGAGCATATTTTGCTCTTGCTTTTCCAAGTCCATGATGATGTACGATAGATCCGCCGTATTTGATAACCTGCTCGCAGATGATCTGGTTGATTCTGTCATGGTATTTGTTGATCTCTTCTTCTGGTGCACAGTCAACTACGTTGTAGTAGTATACGAAATACATATTTGTTCCGTTAATGTAGCTGTGTGAAGAATGTCCACCCATTAATGTCATATCCGGTACTTCTGCAAGAATTCTGTCGCAGGCTGTCTTGTAGATCTCATAAATGTTATCCCAGCTTCCGGAAACTTCTGTTGTGATACCGATATTGTGTGTAGCTTTGATCTCTTCTCTTTCCTGAGCAATCTGTTCTGGTCCCCAGTTCAGTCCGCTGTACCATTTCTCGATGAGCTTAGGATCTACTTCTTCAAGTTCAGGATGTTTGTACATCATTTCCTTGATTCCTTCTTCGATTGCTTTTGTGATGTTAGCCGGTCCTTCTGCCATCCAGATCAGGATTGCTTTATCTTCTTCCAGCCATGAGCTGAAGTGCTGCTGAGCATCCGGTGCATCATAAAGTCTTGCGAATGATGGTCTGTATCCAGCAACCATAACTTCACGTAAGCAGTCAAATCCAAGTTTCATCTGGTCATTGTCCAGTTTGAATCCGATGTAACGGTTGTTTTCCGGCTGCCATTTGAAGAGTTTTAATGTAACTTCTGTGATGAAGCAGAGAGCTCCTTCATTTCCACAGATGATGTGTCTGATGTCCGGTCCTGCTGCACGTCTTGGTACATTCTTGATTCTGCAGATCTTTCCGTTCGGGAATACTGCTTCCATACCAACGATCATGTCTTCGATTCCACCATATAATGTAGAGAACTGTCCGATACTTCTTGTAGCTACCAGTCCACCGATCTGTGCAAGTGGTTTTGACTGTGGAGAGTGTCCTGTTGTCAGTCCTCTTTCTCTTAACATATCGTCAAGATCCTGAAGAGGTACTCCACACTGGCATGTTACCTGCATGTTATATTCATCTACTTTTAATACTTTGTTCATCATAGATCCGTCGATAACTACAGAATCTTTTAATGCTGTCTCAAGTCCGCCTTCAATTGCAGAGTGTCCTGTTCTTGGTACAACGTTGATCTCATTGTCATTTGCAAATGTAAGAACTTCTGATACCTGCTCCGGTGTCTTTACATATACAACTGCTGCCGGAATTGGCTGTGTGTATACTTCACATACCTGTTCATATTTTCTATATCTGTCAATACTGCTGTCTTTTAATACCTGTTCATCTGTGATTACCTGTTCCTCACCAAGAATCTTTACTAATCCTTCTACGATCTGTTCTCTTGAAATAATTGCCATTTTATAAAACTCCTTTCAAACTTCCCTTTATATAGATGTTCTTCTTCCTTCTGACCGATGAGCCTCTATAAAACCAGATCTGTGCGCACCTGTTCTGATCTTATAGAAGTTATTGCATGCTTTGGCACAAAAAAAAGAGAAAAGAAACCTGTCAGGAGACATACTCTGTCTCTCAGGTTACTTTTCTCTTAAAATCTCTTCGGTAACTGATTTTAGTATAATGCCTTGGGTATCGGATTGTCAATTGTGCAGTATTGATGTTTTTAGCGCGTTGTTTTTATGCACATTGTACAGTTTATTATTTTTTTCTTATTTTTAATTGACTTTTTATACAAAAGACGGTATAGTCGAATCAGTTACAAGAGTATGAGAGAAGTAACGCCGCCGGGCATTACTTTTCTCTTTTTTTGTTATATGACATTCTATATCATATGATGACTGCAGCATCATATTGTGTTATGTCTGATCGTTATATAAGATGTATAAACAAAAAGATTATAACAGAAGATACGCACGTTATAACATATGTCATAATGCTATTTATTGGAGGGAAAACATGAACAAATCTTTTATTAAAAAATACGGCACGCTGTTACTTCTGGCGGCCGGAGCCGGAATCATCTTCCAGCTTCCTTATATTCGTGAGACATTTTATGTACCTATTCAGAATGCGATGAATCTGACAGACGCTCAGATGGGTATGTTATCATCCGGATATGCAACAATGGCAACTTTCTCTTACTTTGTCGGCGGTATTGTCGCAGATAAATTCTCTGCACGTAAGCTGCTTGCATTTTCATTCATTGCAACCGGTATCCTCGGATTATGGTTCTCAACCTTCCCGGGATACAACATCAGCCGCCTGATCTTCGTATTAATGGGTGTATCTACTGTTATTACATACTGGTCAGCTTGTATCAAAGCAACACGTTTACTTGGTGACAGCAGTGAACAGGGACGTCTGTTCGGTCTGCAGGAAGGTTTACGTGGAGTTATCAATGCCGCAGTTGTATTCGTAATGTCTGCCGCATTCGCTCATTATACAAATGAAGTTGCCGGTGCTGCAGCTGCAATCCGTATCTGTGCCGGTACACTGATCGTTCTTGGTATTCTTCACTACATCGTAATCGAAGATACCAAATCAGAAAAGACAGAATCTATCGCAACTGTAACAAAAGGTATGTTTAAATGCTTGCTGATCCCTAGAGTATGGGTTCTGATCGGTATTATCTTTACCGCTTACAGTGTATATGGATTAATTGGTTATGTTACAACATTTGCACAGCGTTTCTTCGGAATGACTGCTGCAACAGCTGCTACCCTTGGCGGTGTACGTTACCTGCTTCAGGGCGCAGGCGGAATCGTTGGTGGATTCCTTGCTGATAAATTCTCACGTGCGAAAGTTATCGCTGTAGGATGTGTCGGACTTGCTGTTTCTTTTGCAGCTTATGTCTTCATCCCTGGAAATGCATCTGCACTCGGTGTTGTTATTGCAAACTTCTTCATCGGACTGGTATTCATCTATGCCGTAAGAAGTCAGTACTTTGCAATCCAGGATGACGCAGGTATCCCGATTGAATTAAGCGGACGTGTATCAGGTATCACATCTGCAATCGGATATCTTCCAGATGTATTCATGTACACATTAGTTGGCAGCTGGATGGACAGCTACGGAAGAACAGGATTCAACATGACATGGATCTACGCTGCAGTTGCTGCTGTACTTTGTATCGTAATGGTAGTTCTGCTGAACGTGATCATCAAAAAGAATCCAAAGTCCATTGAAGAATAGACAAGTGTCCATATCATTTTCATAAATCTCTTTTGGCGGGTGCCGGTTGCGGCATCCGCCTTATATTATATTTTTCATTCTATTTTCCGATCGTTTCCCTGTCATATGACGATTCTTTTCTTCTTCGCTTCTTGCAGTTTTTCCCCCGTCATGATTTAATAAATATAATATTTATTTTAACGAAGGAGACTTATATGGCTACTTTAAATATATTATATGAAGACACACACATCCTGGTCTGTGTCAAACCACATGGCATAGCAACCCAGAGCAAAAGCATCCTTTATCCGGACATGGTAAGCCTGATCAAGAATCATCTGGCGCAGGCTTCCGGCACTTCCGGAAAATCCGGCGCACGAAAATCCAGTAGTTCCAGGAACTCCGGATCAGCTGATCCCTATCTTGCCGTCATCCACAGACTCGACCAGCCCGTTGCCGGGATCCTTGTCTTTGCCAAGACACCGGCTGCTGCGAAGGATCTGAACAAGCAGTTACAGAATCAGGGATTTGGGAAATATTACCGCGCCCTTGTCACCAATGCTCCTTCCGAGGGAGAAGGAACACTCGAGGATTATATGGTCAAAGATACCCGGACGAACACTTCCAGAATCTGTTCTGCAAAGGAAAACGGGGCGAAGATCGCACGGCTGCATTATAATACAGTTCCTGCTGATAATTGGCTGTTTACGATACCATCCAACTCCTCGCACAGCAGCATTTCCGGCACCTGTCTGCAATCATCTGACCCCACTGAAAAAAACACTGCTTTTCACGGAATAGAACTGGAGATTCACCTGGACACCGGACGCCATCATCAGATTCGTGTACAGCTCGCAGCTATCGGCTGTCCGATCGTCGGAGATACAAAATATAACCCGGAACTTGCCGGCACAAAGGGCTGGCAGACAATCCGGCTGTGTGCTTATAAGCTGGATTTTAAACATCCGGTTACACATAAGACTATGCATTTTCAGTTAGAAGCCGATCCTGTATAATTTTTATCGATTAAAATAACTGTCATCAACATTGGGTGTATGCAAAAAGAGGAGTGGGAAATTCCCGCTCCTCTTTTTCGCCGATACATATGCTATCTATGCTTCTGCTACATCCTCTGTCAGTGCTTCTTCATATTTCTCAAGGATAATATTCTGAATGCGCTCTCTTGTTCCGGAGTTGATCGGATGTGCAATATCTCTATACTCTCCATCCAATGCTTTCTTGCTAGGCATTGCAATAAAAAGTCCCTTTTCTCCTTCAATCACCTTAATATCATGTACCACAAATTCCTCATCCATGGTAATAGAAACGACAGCTTTCAGCTTGCCCTCCTTTGCTACTTTACGCACGCGTACATCTGTAATCTGCATTTTTCTAGCCCCTTTCTTCTAGCCTTTGCACCATTTTCTTCTTAAAGTGCATACCTCTCATTTTTTTCTACGACTACTCTCACACCATTTTCACCAACATAACGTGTATTTGCCCGAATCGTATCTCTGCTTTCCACAATGCAATTCTCAATATATACATTATCTCCGAGATAGACATCATTCAAAATAATGGAATTCTTAATGACACAGTTGTTCCCCACGAATGTCTTCTTGAAAAGAATCGAATTCTCGACTGTTCCATTAATAATGCTTCCGCTTGCCACAAGACTGTTCTTAACCATAGATCCCGGATTATACTTTGCCGGCGGCAGGTCACTGACCTTGGAATAGATGCTCGGCTGTGTCCGGAAGAAATATTCCCGTACTTCTGGCTTCAGAAAATCCATATTTGTCTGATAATACGCATCCACTGTTGAAATGTTGCTCCAGTAATCTTTTATTTTATAACCGTAGATTTTCTTCAGATTCTTATACCTGATGAGAATATCGGTCACAAAATCATGTCTGTCATCTTCTGCACAATGTTCGATCAGATCGATCAGCTGGCGTCTTCTGATTACATAGATACCTGTTGATACAATCTGTGACTGTGCCACCATCGGCTTCTCTTCGAATTCTTCAATGCGCATAGAATCATTCATTTTAATCGTTCCGAAACGGCTCGCATCTTCGTTCGGACCAAGTTCTTTACAAACAACTGTAATATCTGCTTTCTTTGCAATATGATATTCCAGCACTTTGTTATAATCCATCTTATATACTGCATCACCTGATGTAATAATAACATAAGGTTCATGACAACGTTTTAAGAAATCCAGATTCTGGTATATGGCATCTGCCGTTCCGCGATACCAGTATCCGTTCTCTGCTGTGATCGTCGGGGTAAATACATAAAGTCCCCCCTGTTTTCTTCCGAAATCCCACCATTTTGAGGAATTCAGATGTTCATTCAGTGAACGTGCATTATACTGCGTCAGAACTGCTACTTTCTGAATGTGAGAATTTGACATATTGCTGAGCGCAAAATCGATTGCTCTGTAGCTTCCTGCGATCGGCATCGCCGCTACTGCTCTCTTATGTGTCAGTTCACGCATCTTGTTGCTGTTACCACCTGCTAAAATAATTCCAACTGCTCTCATGCCTGTCCACCTGCCTTTATCAATGTTTCTCCACTTTCCAGTACTCCATCCGGGTAATCTTCTTTGGATGTTACGCCACTGACAGCAGTATTCTTTCCAATCTGTACGCCATCCGGTATCACGGATTTTTCACCCACAGCAACCAGTCCAAAGGAGTAGATCGCCGGTTTTAATTTGTTCGGCACATCGCTTCCGATACCAAATGTAACATTGTCTCCGACAATACAATTTTCAGCAATGATCGCCTTATCCACCACGCAATTCTTTCCGATTCTGGCGTCTTTCATAATAATAGAATCCTTGATAACAGAACCTTCTCCTATAATAACACCGGATCCTATAATACTGTTATGTACCTCTCCGTACACTTCTGCTCCATTACAGATAATACTTCTTTCTATCACAGACTGTGCGGAAATATACTGTGGCGGCAGGATCTCACTGTTGGTATATATCTTCCAGAACTCTTCATACAAATTAAATTCCGGAATAATATCGATCAGTTCCATATTGGCCTCCCAATATGATCCCAGCGTTCCTACGTCTTTCCAATATCCGTTATATTCATATGCAAATAATCTCTCGCCTTTATTGTGACAATATGGAATGATATGTTTTCCAAAATCACATCCCGGCTCGTCCTTCAATGTCTCAAGTGCTTCCTTCAACGCTTTCCATGAGAAAATGTAAATTCCCATGGATGCCAGGTTACTCTTCGGCTCTGCCGGCTTTTCCTGGAACTCCTGAATTCTTCCATCCTCGTCTGCGATAACGATTCCAAAACGGCTCGCCTCTTCCATCGGTACAGGCATTGCCGCAATCGTTACATCGGCATTATGTGCCTTATGATAATCCAGCATTACCTCATAATCCATCTTATAAATGTGATCTCCTGACAAGATCAAAACATAATCCGGATCAAACTGCTCCATATAATCCAGATTCTGATAGATTGCATTCGCAGTTCCGGAATACCATTCACTGCTTCCGCTTCTCTCATATGGCGGAAGCACTGTTACGCCTCCGTAATTCCTGTCAAGATCCCATGGAATACCGATTCCTATATGTGCATTCAGTCTTAAAGGCTGATATTGAGTCAATACACCTACCGTATCGATTCCTGAATTAATGCAGTTGCTGAGTGGAAAGTCAATAATGCGGTATTTACCTCCAAATGCAACGGCCGGCTTTGCAACTTTTGCTGTGAGAACTCCAAGTCTGCTGCCTTGTCCTCCTGCCAGCAACATTGCTATCATTTCCTTTTTCCTCATGTCATCACCCCTTCTCAGTAGTCTTGCTTTTTTTATTATATCATACTTCCTCTTATGTTGCTAACAAATTTTACAATTTTTACATGATTTCCGTAATCTTTTTGTTAAATTATTACAAAAACTTACGACTTGGATTTTTTTTGATATATGTTTATAATAATATGAAGAACATGTAGTTTTTATGATGATATTTTTACCAAATGAATATAAAGGATGGTATATTATGTATAAAATTAATTTTGAAAAACCTGTACACGTACACTTTATCGGAATCGGCGGCATCAGCATGAGTGGTCTTGCCGAGATCCTTTTAAAAGAAGGTTTCACGATTTCCGGATCTGATAATAAAGAATCTGCCCTTACAGATCACCTTGCACAGATGGGCGCAAAGGTATTCTATGGACAGAAAGCTTCTAATATTATTCCGGGCATTGATGTAGTGGTATACACAGCAGCGATCCATCCGGATAACGAAGAATATGCCGAGGCAGTAAAACAGGATCTTCCTATGCTGACCCGTGCGGAATTACTCGGACAGTTAATGACGAACTATGATGTGCCGATCGCGATCTCCGGTACTCACGGAAAGACAACCACAACTTCGATGCTTTCACACATTCTCCTTGCCGGAGAATTAGATCCTACGATCTCCGTAGGCGGAATCCTGAAAGCCATCGGTGGAAATATCCGTGTCGGTAACTCTGAATACTTTGTTACCGAAGCATGTGAATACACGAACAGTTTCCTGCACTTCTTCCCGAAGATCGGTGTGATCCTGAATATTGACGAAGATCATCTGGATTTCTTCAAAGATCTGGCTGATATCCGCAATTCCTTCCACCGCTTTGCGAAGTTACTTCCAAAAGACGGAACCCTGGTCATCAATGACAACATTCCTGATCTGGAAGAGATCACCGCTGACCTTGACTGCCGCGTGATCCGCTATGGTAACGACAGTTCTCTTGATTACAGTGCAACAAATATCCTTCATGACAAGAAGGGTGAGGCTTCCTTTGATCTGGTAAAATCCGGCGAGTTCATCGACCGCATCTCCTTATCAGTCAATGGAGACCATAATGTATCCAATGCATTATCTGCAATCGCAGTTGCTGATCTTCTCGGAGTTCCTTTCAGTAAGATCAAAGAAGGTCTGAAATCCTTCCACGGTACAGACCGCCGTTTTGAATACAAAGGTGAAGTTAATGGATTTACGATCATTGATGATTATGCGCATCATCCGACAGAGATCAATGCAACTTTAACAGCAGCAAAGGAATATCCGCACAAAGAAGTATGGTGCATTTTCCAGCCGCATACTTATACACGTACCAAAGCTTTATTCCCTGAGTTCGTAGATGCCCTGACACATGCCGACCATGTGATCCTTGCCGACATCTATGCTGCCCGCGAGACAGATACTCTGGGTATGTCTTCTGAGATGATCGCAGAAGAACTTAAGAAAAAAGGAAGCGACGCTTACTATTTCCCAAGCTTCGAAGAGATCGAAACCTTCTGTCTGGACAAGTGCCAGAAAGGGGACGTGTTGATAACTATGGGAGCCGGAAACGTTGTAAACATTGGGGAAAACCTGCTTAAGCGCTAGTTATCCACATTATCCACACAATTTTATCCACAAAAAAGTCGGATTTTGGCTCAAAAATTTCTTTTTTCCCCGGCTTCCCGGTGCTATAATGTGTCTACGATAAAACGAAAGATACAAAAGGTCTGGGGAGGACGGGGAATTATTATGAAGGAATTAAAACTCACAAAATATGTACAGACAAATGCAACTGTACTGGATAATGAATTTATTGACCGTTACATGGTCAGAGCGAATGGAGAGTATGTCAAAGTATATCTCCTTCTTCTCCGTCATATGAACCAGCCTTCCGGATGTCTTTCTGTTTCCGAACTGGCTGATCTGCTCGAATGTACAGAGAAAGACGTACTTCGTGCATTAAGATACTGGAAGAGCGAAGGCCTGCTCGATTATCTGGATGATACTCCGGATGATCCCTCACCAAAGAGCACAATTCCTTCACCGTCAGCATCTTCTGAATTACATGATGTGCAGTCTGGGTATATAACTTCTTCTATACCGGCGGATTCTGTCTCTGACTATTCTGCTCCGGCTATGATGAATCAGACTAATTACTCTGCGGATCCAGAAGCCCCTGCTGCTACTACTCCGGCGTCCACAACGAACATCCAGCAGTACCGCAGCCGCAAAGAACGTGCAGAATTCAAAGAATTACTGTTTGTTGCAGAGCAGTATCTCGGCAAGACACTTTCCACTACAGATATTGACCAGATTACATATTTTTATGATACACTGAATATGTCGGCAGAACTTATTGAGTATCTGATCGAATATTGTGTCGAAAATGGTCACAAGAGTATGCACTATATTAATAAGGTGGCCTTATCATGGCATGAAGAAAACATAACAACTGTGAATCTTGCAAAGACAAGCTCATTTCTTTATAATAAGAACTGTTATTGTGTCTTGAATGCATACGGTATCAAAGGCCGTGGTCCTGCCGCTTCTGAGATTGCCTATATCCGCAAGTGGTCAGAAGAGTATGGATTTGCTCTGGAAGTCATCCTTGAAGCATGTGACCGTACGATGAATGCCATTCATCAGCCAAGCTTTGATTACACCGATTCCATTCTGAAGCGCTGGAAGGACAAGAATGTCCGTCAGTTAAAAGATATCGATGCGGTCGATGCTGATTACCGCAAAGAGAAAGAACGCGCAAAAGAACTGGCAAAAGAACGCAAGAGACAACAGCAGGCTCAGAAGCCTGTAATCAACCAGAACAATAAGTTCAATAATTTCGATGGTCGTTCCTATGATATGAATGATCTGGAACGCCGTTTGGTTCAGCAATAAAGTATACATATCAGATTTTATTATGCGAATGCAGAGGAGTTTCCATCACATGGCACTTTCCAATTCTCAGTACGATCACTTAATGCGTACTTATGAACAAAGACAACTGGATAATGAGTTTCAGCTCAGAAAACGCTATGAGAAGGCATACGCTCTCATTCCCGAATTAGAGGAAATGGATCATTCCATCTCCTCTTTAAGTGTTAAAAAGGCAAGACTGCTTCTGGACGGAGACCAGACCGCTCTGTCTTCATTAAAGTCAGAGATTGAAGAACTCTCTGCCAGAAAGCCTACTTTATTAAAAGCACATGGTCTGCCTGCCAATTATCTCGAAATGCATTATCAGTGTCCGGACTGTAAGGATACTGGTTACATTGGCACACACAAATGTCACTGTTTCAAAAAAGCAATTGTAGACTATTTATATACACAATCCAATCTCAAAGATATCCTTGACAAAGAGAACTTCTCAACCTGTTCTCTGACCTATTATTCCAGAAATCATATCGATCCTCTTACCGGACGGTCTTCTCTGGAATCCATGGAAACCGCATTAAATGTCTGTCACAACTTCGTAGATACATTTTCTGAAGAATTTCATAACATACTACTGTATGGAGACACCGGTGTCGGAAAGACTTTTCTTTCCCACTGCGTTGCAAAAGAATTAATGGACTCTGCTTATTCCGTTATCTACTTTACAGCGGCCGGACTTTTTGATATCCTTGCAGAGAACACATTTGGGAAGCGGCAGAACAAGGATTCTGATGTATTTGAACATATCTATGACTGTGACTTGCTGATCATTGATGATCTGGGAACAGAACTGCCGAATTCATTCACTGTGTCCCAGCTGTTCATTTGTTTGAATGAACGTATATTAAGGCAGAAATCAACCATAATATCTACCAACCTTGCATTGGATGATATAAAAACTATTTACTCGGAACGGACGTTTTCACGTATCAGCAGTAATTATACAATTCTGCGTATTACCGGTGACGATATCCGTATCCAAAAAAAATTATTAAACCTGGGAGGTACTAATGATGTTACGCCGTAACGATCGTAATCTTGAGAATATACCGGTAGGAGCACTTGGACTGATCGCTCTTGACGGTTGTACAGAGATGGGAGCAAAGGTTAATGACTATCTCGTAAAATGGAGAAAAGAAGATGGACACGTTCATAAGAACGATGTTGCTTTTACAGGATATGAGAAAGACACATACTTAATCGATGCAAAAGTTCCACGTTTTGGTTCTGGTGAAGCCAAAGGTATCATCAACGAATCTGTTCGTGGTAAAGACCTTTATCTTATGGTCGATGTATGCAACTACAGCCTGACATATTCACTGACAGGAAATATTAATCATATGTCCCCTGACGATCATTATCAGAACTTGAAACGTATTATTGCAGCAGTAGGAGGAAAAGGGCGTCGTATCAACGTCATTATGCCATTCTTATATGAAAGCCGTCAGCACAAGAGAAGCAGCCGTGAATCTCTGGACTGTGCACTTGCTCTTCAGGAGCTTGTCCGCATGGGTGTTGACAATATCATCACATTTGATGCACACGACCCTCGTGTACAGAATGCGATCCCGTTAAGTGGATTTGAAACAATCCGTCCGACATACCAGTTCATCAAAGGCCTTCTCCGTACATTCAAAGACCTTCAGATCGACAGTGATCACATGATGGCGATCAGCCCGGACGAAGGTGCAACCGGACGTGCAATCTATCTCGCCAATGTGCTGAACCTTGATATGGGTATGTTCTACAAACGCCGTGACTTCTCACGTGTGGTAGACGGACGTAATCCGATCGTTGCTCATGAGTTCCTTGGCTCTTCTGTAGAAGGAAAAGATGTAATTATTCTGGATGATATGATTTCTTCCGGTGACAGTATGTTAGATGTTGCCCGCCAGTTAAAACAGCGCAAAGCAAAACGTATCTTCTGTGCTGCTACATTTGGTCTGTTCACAAACGGACTCGAGAAGTTCGACCAGGCATATGAAGAAGGTATCCTGGATGCTGTTCTGACTACTAACCTGATCTATCAGACACCGGAACTTCTGGAACGTCCATACTACATCAACTGCGACATGAGCAAATACATCGCACTTGTCATTGATACACTGAACCATGATGGTTCTATCAGCAGCATCCTGAATCCGATCGAACGAATCCAGAATGTTGTAACAAAGTATAAAAACGGTGAAGAGATCTAAGATTATCACAACTATAAACCAAAAGTATGTGAAGCATCTTTCCATACTTTTGTCATAAAAAAGCTGTCGGGGAATTCCCGGCAGCATTTTTTATATCTTTGTATACTATTTATTCATTATTCACTCTATAAATTAATTAGCATCCTACAATTCTATCTTATGATAAGCAATTCCTGCTTCCTTCATCACCTGTTCTTCTCTTTTCTGGCAGGTGAACACAATTACTTGTTTCTTATGTGCTTTCAGCCATTTAAGTGTCTGCAGCATTCTCTCTTCATCATAATATGCGAACGCATCGTCCAGAATTACCGGCATCTCTTCTTCACATAACAGTTCTCCCACCGCCATACGCAGTGCCAGATAGATCTGTTCTACCGTTCCACGGCTTACCTGCTCGATCTCTACCAGTTTATCATCGGTCACAAGTGATACATGAAGTTTTTCATCTGTAACAAGCTTCGTATATTTTCCATCGGTGATATCTCGGATGATCGCAGACGCCTTCTCATTCAGGTCTCTTTTTAGATATCCGCGCATTTCCCCGGACAGCTGCTCCAGATGATCCGCTGCCATCTGAACTGCCTGGCGTTTCATCTCATATTCTCTGGATCGTTCATTGATCTCATCCAGTTCCGCAAGCTGTTCTCCAAGATTGTCATATTGGATTCTTTTTTCCTTCAGTTCTGCCGTGATGTGCGCCTTTTCCCACCGCAATTTCTCGATTGGAACTTTTTCTTCTTCCTGCGTGATCTCTTCCAGAATAATCTCCGGCTCAGTCTTTACCTGTTTCTTTCCGACTTTCATCCGGTTCCATACATACAGACCGAATGCAAGGAACAGTACGATCGCCACCAGATAATTCCACGGTTTCGAGAACAGTACCACCGCAACGATGATAACCAGAGCGAATATCAGAATTTCCATCGGATGGATCCTCCATTTTTCCGGACGGATCTCATCCATCACACCTTTTCCGTGCTCTTCGTCCTTCTGTCGTTCTTTCCGCCTTTCTTCTTCTTTTTCGATCCGGTACTCCAGTTCTTCCTCTATGCGGTCCAGTTCCTCCTCCAGATGGTGAACATCACGCCAGACAAACGAGACTTCCTGCTCCAGTTTTTCACGCTTCTGCTGCTTTCTGGACATCTCCATGCGGATCTCGTTCTCCAGAATCTTCTTTCTTGCTTTCAGCTGTTCCAAAGCTCCGTTCAGATCAATCTCACCATTTCCTGAAGTATAATAATTCGTTGCATAATTCTTTAATTCCGCCGCCATGCTTTCGCCCATCTGCGCATTTCTCTGGCTCATGGAAACCGTATTATCATAGCGGTCTGCGTCCATCTCTCCAAGCAGCATCTGCAGATCTCCATCTTCTACAGAAAGAACCTCTCCATCTTCTATACAGACAAGCTCTGCCTTTTTGGAATATTTATCAAAATTTCTTTCAATGCGGAAATGTTTCCCTCCGCTTGTAAATTTCAGCACTCCGGAATAATAATTGGGATTCTCCCATGGTTCATAGGTACTGAACGTATCATTCTGGGCCGCCCTTCCTCTTCCACGTTCTATTCCGAAGAGCATTCCTTTGATAAACGTATGGATCGTAGATTTTCCCGATTCATTTTCCCCATGGATCAGGTTGATCCCCTCTTCCAGTTCCATCTGCCGGTCATGAAATTTTCCAAAGTTTTTTAACAATAATTCATTAATCTGCATCTTTCGGTTCTAGCCTCTTCTTGTCTCCATCAACGCCCGGACTCCCTCACAGAGTGCCTGATACTCCAGACTGTCTGCAGGATACCCTTCCAGACTTTCGATGTATTGCCCAAGAATATTTCCTTTATTTTCATTTTTTAATTTTTCAAAATCATATGCTGGCTTTGTGTGGTCCGTAATCTCCACTACATTGCCATATGGATCCATGTGATCCAGTTCATACCAGATATCTGGATCACGATATCCGGTCAGTGTGATCTTGTACATGTGCTGCTTTCCCTGCTCTTCGATCAGGTCTGCGATTTTCTGCCTCAGCGCATGACCGGTCACAGACTTATCCACTTTTACCTCACAGTGTCTGTATTCACGTAACGCATGCGGTACAAACCGGATCTGACAGCCTTTTCCGGTAATTCTTCCTTCGATATAACCATGTGCGCCGGTATCTCCCACATCTGTCGGTTCCAGTGAACCTGCATATGCCATCCGGTTGTCCACCAGTACCTGTGGTTTGTGAATATGACCGAATGCCACATAATCATAGCCAAGTGTCATGATCTGACTGCTCTTGATTGGAATATGTTTCTCATCTCCGCCATGTGCAAGCAGAATCTCGTATTTCTGCCTTTCTTCCGGGACTGCATGATCATAGACCGGCTCAGGGATTTCCCTGGAATGATAGCTGCATCCATAGACAGCCGTCTGGATCCGTTCAAGCTCCACACAGTCCATCTCCTGTGAACAGATCATGTGCACATGCGGTGCCCAGGTAAATGTCCTGTAATAAGAGTTTTTCTTGATATGATCATGGTTGCCGGCAATCATGACCACCTCGGTATGTTCCAGCATTTCCAGTATGGAATTCATCTCTTTTAATTCTCTTAACAGCGGCTGTCTGTGAAACAGATCACCGGCGATCAGCAAAAGATCTGTCTTCTTCTGGTTACAGATCTCTATGATATCACGAAAACTGTCCCAGAGTTCCTGTTCTCTATTTTGACTGTACGCGTTTCCCGCGTCCGGTTTTGCCCCTAAATGCAAGTCTGCGATGTGTATGAACTTCATCCTTGCTTCCTTCCTTCTGTTCTGTCTTTTCTTTCGATGGCAGTGTCACGACAAACTGCGTCCGGTTGTCATCGCTTTTTGCCAGAATTCTTCCCCCGTGCAGCTCTACGATCTGTTTGGCAATCGCAAGTCCCAGACCTGCCCCGCCGGTTCCCGTCGATCTGGAACCATCCACACGGTAGAATTTCTCGAATATCGTCTGAAGCATATCGCCCGGAATCTTATCCCCTGCATTGGTAAATGTAATCTCAATATCTCCATCTTTCAGCTTTGCTTCGATCCGGATCTCCGTATCTGCATAGCAGTAAGCAATTGCATTTCTTAAGATATTATCGAATACTCTCGCAAGCTTGTCCGGATCTCCGTAGATCATCAGATCCTCTTCCACGTCCACTTCGCAGGTCAGTTTCTTCTCCTGCAGGACTCCGTACAGCTCATCTGCAAGCTGCTCCAGCATCATCGTAAGATCAATCTCTACTGGTTCCAGTTCAATGTTCTGAAGATTGTATCTGGTGATGTCAAAGAATTCATTGATCAGTTCGCCCAGCCGGATGGATTTTTCAAGCGCAATGTGTGTATATGCCTTCCGTTCTTCTTCCGGCATGTCCGGATGATCTTCCAGCATCGTAAGATATGCCACGATCGATGTCAGCGGTGTCTTCAGGTCATGTGCCAGAAAAAGCACCAGGTCATTTTTCTTCTTTTCACCTTCTGCCGCTTCCAGTTCCTGCCGCTTTAACGTTGCCTTGATCTCATTCAACCGGATCTCGATCGGCTTTAATTCCGTGATCAGATGGATCGGATCCGTGGATTCCGAGATGATATTTTCAATTCCATGATCGATCTGATCCAGATATTTTGTCATCTGAGAAAGTGCCACATAAAAAAACAGCGCAAAAAGGATCAGATAACCGACGATCATGAAAAATGTCTTGTTATCTCCGATCAGCTGCCAGTAAAGATGGACCGCCGTCTTTTCATTTACATTCAGAAATACCAGAACATCTACAAAAGTTCTGGCAAAACTGTCATTATAAATTCCATCGATCACGAATTTAAGCAGTACTCCTCCTACCAGTACGGTCAATGCTGTGATCAGCACCGTCTGCAACAGGAGACTGAATTTTAATTTCCGATAATTATTCTTCAACCTTATAGCCCACTCCCCACACAGTCTTGATAAAATCAGACTTGCCTGTCGGTGCACTCATCTTCTCACGGAGATGACGGATATGCACCATCACCGTATTGTTACTGTTCTTATAGTATTTCTCATGCCATACTTTCTCGAATAATTCTTCCGAGCTTATGACCTTTCCCCGGTTCTCACAGAGAAGCCAGAGGATGTCGAACTCGATCGGGGTCAGTGTCAGCGGAACTTCATTGTATACACATTCGTGGGAAGTCCGGTTCAGAAGCAGTCCCCCGAAATCCAGGACATCGCCCTCTTCTTTCGTTCCTTCATTGTACTGTGTATATCTGCGAAGCTGTGCTTTTACCCTTGCTACTAATTCCAGCGGATTGAACGGCTTTGGAATATAATCATCTGCTCCCAGCGTAAGCCCTGTGATCTTATCCATATATTCTGTCTTCGCCGTCAGCATGATCACCGGAAATGTATACTTCTGCCGGATCTGCTTCAGGATCTGGAAGCCGTCAATATCCGGAAGCATGATATCCAGGATCGCAAGATCGATCTTCGTACTGTTGATACAGTCCAGCGCGTCCTGTCCGTTGTAAAATTTGAATACTTTGTATTGGTCATTCTGGAGATAAAGCTCTACTACATCAGCGATTTCCTTTTCGTCATCTACTACTAATATATTCATACTGCCCTCCATTCTATATGGGGACGGGGGATTTCTAGAAATCCCCCGTCCCCATATACGTTTTTATATACGTTTTTATATACGTTTTTCAAGTATCGTTATCCACATTATCCACAATTACAATTCGCAGTTGTTGACAGTTCTTGGGAATGGAATTACGTCACGGATATTGCCCATTCCTGTCAGATACATAACGCATCTCTCGAATCCAAGTCCGAATCCGGCATGTCTTGTAGAACCGTATTTACGAAGATCCATGTAGAACTTGTAGTCTTCTTCCTTCAGTCCCAGTTCATCCATTCTTGCTTTCAGCTTATCGTAGTCATCCTCTCTCTGGCTTCCTCCGATGATCTCACCGATTCCAGGTACCAGACAGTCTACTGCTGCAACCGTCTTGCTATCGTCATTCAGCTTCATGTAGAATGCTTTGATCTCCTTCGGATAGTCTGTTACGAATACCGGACGTTTGAAGACTTCTTCTGTCAGGTATCTTTCGTGCTCTGTCTGAAGATCTGTTCCCCATGTTACTTTATATTCGAATTTATCATTGTGTTTCTCAAGAAGTTCTACAGCCTCTGTATATGTTACTCTTGCGAAATCAGAAGATACTACGTTATGCAGTCTCTCCAGAAGTCCTTTGTCTACGAATGAATTGAAGAAATTCATCTCTTCCGGTGCATTCTCCAGTACATAGTTGATAACATATTTTAACATTGCTTCTGCAACGAACATATCGTCATCAAGATCTGCAAATGCCATCTCAGGCTCGATCATCCAGAACTCTGCTGCATGACGTGTTGTGTTAGAGTTCTCTGCACGGAATGTCGGTCCGAATGTATAAATGTTACGGAATGCCTGTGCGTAAGTCTCACCATTTAACTGTCCGCTTACGGTAAGGCTTGTCTCTTTTCCGAAGAAATCTTTGGAATAATCTACGCTTCCATCTTCATTCTTCGGTACATTATTCAGATCCATGGTTGTTACCTGGAACATCTCTCCTGCACCCTCACAGTCGCTTCCTGTGATCAGTGGTGTATGCACATATACGAATCCTCTCTCCTGGAAGAACTTGTGAATCGCATATGCTGTCAGGGAACGTACACGGAATACTGCCTGGAATGTATTCGTTCTAGGTCTTAAATGTGCAATTGTTCTCAGATATTCAAAGCTGTGACGCTTCTTCTGAAGCGGGTAATCCGGTGCGGATGCTCCTTCTACTTCTACCGTATCTGCCTGGATCTCGAATGGCTGCTTTGCCTGCGGTGTTGCTACCAGTGTACCTGTAACGATCACTGCTGCACCTACATTTAACTTGGAGATCTCTGCAAAGTTGTCCATCTTGTCGTGGTATACAACCTGTAAAGGCTCGAAGAATGTTCCGTCATTTACTACGATGAATCCAAATGCTTTGGATCCGCGGATACTTCTTACCCATCCTCCGATTGTTACTTTTTGATCCATGTATGAATCGCTGTTTTTATATAATTCTCTGATTGTTGTCAATTCCATACCAATGATTCTCCTTTTTAAAAACTCACATATATTCTTATTATACCATATCGCCCCGATTTATGTTATACTATATTTACTGAATTTACTGTCTTATACAATTTCCCATTCTGAAGCATGGCAATCTATGAGCAGTAATAATTTATCATTCTCTTCCATATATCAGCTTCATAAGTCAGATGGAAGAAATATCAAAAGTTAGGAGATCATCATATGAAGAACTTACTAGTTGCACAGTCCGGCGGACCAACTTCTGCGATCAACGCAACTCTTGCTGGAGTCGTTGAGAACGCTCTTTCCAGCCCGTCCGTAGATAAAATCTATGGATCAATCAACGGAATCCAGGGAGTATTAAATGAGAACCTGGTAGATCTTAAGACCAAGATCACAAATGTATCAGAACTGGACCTTCTTTGTCAGACCCCTGCTTCTGCACTCGGCTCCTGCCGTGTGAAATTAAAAGATCCTGCCGTATGTGCAGATGAATACGAGACGATCATCTCTGTTCTGAGAAAATACAACATTGACTGCTTCATCTACATCGGTGGAAATGACTCCATGGATACGGTAGACAAGCTTTCTAAATATCTGAACGACAAGGGAATCACAGATATCACCGTTGTCGGTGCTCCTAAGACCATCGACAATGACCTCTGCGGAACAGATCACTGTCCTGGTTTTGGTTCTGCAGCAAAATATATCGGAACTACATTTGCCGAGCTGGAGCGTGACTGCCACGTATACGCAACCAAAGCCGTAACAATCGTAGAAGTCATGGGACGTGACGCCGGATGGCTGACTGCCGCTTCCTGCCTCGCCCGTGCAAATGGTGCGAAAGGACCGGACTTCATCTATCTCTGCGAAGTACCATTCAGCATTGATACATTCTTAAAAGATGTAAAAGCAAAACTGGAAAAACAGGATGCCGTTATCATCGCTGTCAGCGAAGGCGTGAAGAACAAAGACGGCCGTTACATTTCCGAAGAAGTACAGAGCTCTGCTGTCGATTCCTTCGGCCACAGCTACATCGCGGGTGCCGCAAAGGTTCTGGAAGATGCTGTCAGAAATGAGATCGGATGTAAGGTACGTTCGATCGAGCTGAACCTGATGCAGCGCTGCGCCGCACATCTTGCAAGTGCTACGGACATCCAGGAATCCAGAATGCTCGGAAAGGCTGCCTGCCAGTATGCGCTTGAAGGTGCAACCGGTATGATGGCTGCTGTGATCCGTACTTCCGACAAGCCTTATGTCACGGAATTCAAAGCACTTCCGGTATGTGATATTGCGAATGCAATTAAGAGTGTGCCTGCGGATTATATTAATGATGCGGGAAATGATGTAACGGAAAAGATGGTAGATTATCTGACACCGTTGATTCAGGGCGAGATGAATACGGTTTATGAGAATGGGATTCCGAAATATATTTATCTGTATTAAATTGCTATTTAACAGCCTTGCTTTTCTTACCTTTCCATGCTATACTATCACCCGTCACAAAGCCCACAAAAACAAGGTCGAACAGGGCTGACCGCCGCTTTCCGGCGTTAAATGAAGATCCGCTACGGCGCGTGTGTTCGTGACCTTCCACACGTAAAACAAAACTAAAGGAGAATTGAAAAATGAAAAACAAAAGTATTATTTTCATGACCCAGGCAGCCATGATCGCTGCGATCTATGTGGTGCTGACTTACATCTTTGCACCATTTTCATTCGGAGAAGTACAGGTTCGTATCTCCGAGGCACTCACTATTTTACCAATATTTACACCAGCTGCTATTCCGGGGCTCTTTGTCGGATGTCTGATCGGTAATATTCTGGGCGGTGCGATCCTTCCGGATATTGTATTTGGCAGTATTGCAACATTGATCGGTGCATTTTTCACATGGAAGCTGCGTGAGCAGAAGCCGGTTGTCGCAACACTTCCACCGATTATTTCAAATATCATCATCGTTCCATTCGTACTGCGTTACGGATATGGTGTGACACTTCCGATCCCGTTTATGATGCTGACAGTCGGAATTGGTGAGGTGATTTCCTGCACAGTTCTTGGTCTGATCGTGTATGGGGCATTGAAGAAATATAAGGGTACACTTTTCCATATGGCTTAATGTATATCCGAATAATATTCTACAGAAAATCTGTTATCGACACCTGCGTTTGAACGCATAATAATTAAAAGAGCTGACATATAACCCGTTTCATAATGGTTATATGCCAGCTCTTTTTATTTTCCATACATCTATCCAATATACGTATTTCCGCTTCCAGACGTCATCTGATCCATCTCTTCATACTTCACACTGTGTCTTGTACTGTCATTCAAGTCTTCATACACAACATTCGTATCACTGTATCCCACAAGAATAACAGCATTCTGTGAATCCAGCATTGCAATGACCGGTCTGTCCTGATTGATAATGTACAGGATCTCTTCTGTCGTACATCCGGTCAGGTCATAAGCGTCACCACCATTAATATCCTTCAGGATATCAATTGGCTTCTCCTGATTCTTCAGGCGGTCTTTGATCGTAGTTAATACGTCATCTTTCTCTGTGATCGAATACTGCAGGTTACGGTTACCGCGCTCCCATACATAATTCTGTGATGAATCAACTACTACTCCGTTATAATCATTTGCTTTCTTGATCGCATCTCCAGCCTTTGTATACACGCCCTGGATCTCACCATGTCCGTAGACATAATATTTTTCCGGCGCATCTTTGTCTGAAAACGTGATCGTCTGCGGTGTCTCAAACAGGATCTGTTTTGGTTTCAGCACTTTTGGTTCTTTATCTGATATACCATCATTGTATGTCAGTCTTACCTGTGTCTGCTTCAAATCTGTCGCATACGTCTCCAGTGCAATATTGCTCTTCGTCTTCTGCTCATTATTCGTAATATAATCCGGTGTTGTTGCAGTGTACGTGTCACCATCTTTAGAAGCACGTTCCAGTGTGATCATATCTTCATCAAATGATGCATTCAGAATATAAATGCCGTCTGTCTGATAAGTTTTGATCACTTTTCCTTTCTGATTCCTGATCTCCAGTTTGTACATTGGAACCGTTGCCTCACCGGATACCGTATTTCCAATATCTTCTGTTTTTGCAATTCCATATACAAAATCACTTCTGACAAATCCCAGTGGACGGATACATTCTCCATCCCCACATGTCACTTTCTGCTTCTTTCCTGTCTCAACATTCAGGATCGTAACTTTTGTTGTCGTTTCAAGGTCTCCATTTGCCTGATATGCGATCAGGCTTCCGTCTTCCGATACAACATACTGCTGTGCATCCAGACCTTTGACCAGTACTGTTTTCTCATCCTCTTCTACACTGTACTGATATAACGTACCGTCTACCATCGTGTAAAGCATATCCGTCTTCGCATCGTAGTAAGACATTTCTCCCAGTTCGATTACCGCTTGCGCATAAGATTTGTTGGTAGAAATAAATACTTTCTCTTCTACGGAATTTTTCTCTATGTCGTAGTAATATACGGCCACACCGACTTCTCCTTCATGTTCACCACGATCCATATAACCGGATACCAGAAATGTCGTATTGCCTTTCGCATCCACTTTCAAAAGCTTAATCTTGTGATCCGATACCAGATTTCTCTCATCTGTATTTTCTGCATCGGCAAAACCGAATACCAGTGAGATTTCATCCGAATCTTTATTATAGTTCCACAGCTCATTTGCCTCGACAAACGATACGATCGTACCGTCTTTATTCACTTTATATGATAAATTTGGCGATGCGATACCAAGGATAATTCCTTTTTCATTTAGTACTTTCTGCGTTGCATCAAATATCTGCTCCATCGTTCTGTCATAGTCCAGAAGGTATGTCTTCTGAGCATCTGCAATATATCTTACACGAAAGAATTCTTTCACCGCATAACGGTCATTCTCATTTTCCTCACCTTTACAGCTTACCCGGTACTGCAGCTGTACCGACATGCAGGTACTGTTCAGTTCCCGGATATTCCATCGTTCTCCCTGCTCTACCTGCGGCTTTAAACTGCCCCATGTAACCTGTTCGTAGTTCGAATTGATCGTCACATGCTGAAGTGTCGTATTATCTGCATCATCTGTCGGCTCCAGTGCAGCACCAACTCCCGCGTTTTCTGCTTTTTCCAGTGCATTCTCATGATAGTCGCTGATATAGTTCAGGCATTCTGTAACATTTGCATCTTCATCGCTGACAATTCTGGTATAAAAATATACCGGATCAGACCCGTTTCTGTTCAGCCGGATCTCCAGGATTCTTTCTTCATCCAGTACCTTATCGCCGCTCAGATCCAGAGCGAAATTCTTTCCGGCTTTTTTGATCTTCTTTGATTCCAGTTCTTCCGTTCCGTCCATTGTATAGACTTTGCAGCTTGCTCCTGTAATTTTATTGCCGTACGCTTCTACATTCACATCCAGATTCTGATTTGCAACCGGCGTGATCGTACTATGCATAGACGATACATCCATACGTTTTGCATAACCCGTCAGTGTATTGATCTTATAATCTCCATATGAAAACGAAACCTGTGGAAATGTTGCGGCTCCCATGTCAGCCGTCATATTATCATTCCCCTTATTCGTCACGTAGCTAAATATAATGACAGCCACGATAAATACTGCAGACAAAACGCCCACATTTATCAAACGTTTCTTTATTGTTAATGTCATTTATACTCCCTCTTTATTCAGTTTTTCCCTTATTATCGGTCTTCAGACTGGCTGTATCCTGATTTGCTTTTTCTGAATCTGTTTTCACCGCATCGTCGGATGCCGGACCATATCCGTCTAACAGACGGCCCAGTGTCGGTGTCACTCTGAGTTCAGCTTCACATTTCCGAATGGATTCTTCAATCTTCTGCCGTCTTTCCGGTTCTTTCTGATCCTTTTTCTGGTTTCTTTTTACCGCACGGATCAGGATATTCTTCGGGGTATGCTCCATATCAATAAATTCCAAAATCTGCGCATCATACCCCTCACGCTCCAGATACTGTGCACGAAGTCCGTCCGTGATCAGTGCTGCCATACGTTCTTTTAAAAGACCATATTTTAATACCGGCTCTAACACCTCATTCTTGATCTGACGGTTCAATTCATGCTGGCAGCAAGGCACAGACAGGATCACTTTTGCATCCCAGCCGACTGCCTTCGCCAGCGCATAGTCCGTCGCCGTATCGCAGGCATGCAGAGTCACCACCATATCTACCTTATTAACACCTGTATAATCGGCAATGTCCCCTTCCAGGAATCTCAGCTTTTCATAGCCATATTTTTCACTCAGTTCATTACAATGACGGATCACATCTTTCTTCAGATCCAGTCCTATGATTCTTATGTCATATTCTTTCAATTCATGCAGATAATAATACATGGCAAATGTAAGATAGGACTTTCCACAGCCAAAATCCAGAATCGTAAGTTCTCTGTCCTTATCCAGTTCTGGCAGGATATCTTCGATAAACTCCAGAAAACGGTTGATCTGGCGGAACTTGTCAAACTTCGCGTGTACGATCTTTCCATCCTGTGTCATAACACCAAGATCCTTAAGAAACGGCACAGGAATACCCTCTTCCAGCACATACTTTTTCTTACGGTCGTGGCTCATGTTGATCTGCTTTTTCTGTCCTTTTCTTAACTTGCTTTTTATCGTTACTTTTCCCTTTTTACTTACAAGAACTGTGTAATCTGCTCTCTGCGTCTCCATCTGCATCTGGCGCATATTTCCCATATATTCAAGAAGTATTTCACAAGCTTTTTTTTCCTCCACATTCTCGTGAAATGCCTGATTATTCCGGAACGACTCGAGCTGAAAGTAAAGGACATCCTTTTTCAGGACCGGTCTTACTTTTACCTTCTGTACACCGTCTTTATTCTTCGGGTTACTCAGCGTTGCTGATATAAAATCTATATTTAAATTTTCCTGTAATAATTTACTTAATTCATTCATAATATTATATTTTACTGTTTTTTAGAGAAGAGCGCAAGTAGCATGACTGGCAATTTTACCAATGGGGACGGGGGATTTCCAGAAAGAGACAGGGGAAAACGCAGTTGGGGACGGAGGATTTCCAGAAATCCTCCGTCCCCAACTATGAAATCGGGAATTTTATCGTCACTTTAAACAAATCTCCATCCAAATATAATTCAAATGTTCCGCCCTGCATTTCTGTCAGCGACTGTGCGATTGACAATCCCAGTCCGCTTCCTTCTGTGCTTCTTGACACATCTCCGCGGATAAATCGTTCCGTCAGCTCATCGGCTGAGATATTTAACGGCTGTGCCGATATATTCTTCAGGCTGAAATATGCCATGCCGTCTTTCTTCTCAAGGTCTGCATAGACACGTGTCCCCTCCAGTGCATATTTTGCTGCATTATTATAAATGTTGGACAGCACTCTCCACAGACGTCTTCCGTCCGCACGGATGATAACATTTTCCTCCGGAAGATTCATGACCTCCTGAAGATCCCTTACCTTGAATTTTTCCTCAAATTCCCCACTGGTCTGCTGGATCATCTCCACCAGGTTCAGATTCATGAATTCCAACGTAATATTCCCGGAACTTACCTTCGAAGCCTCTACAACATCTTCCGTCAGTGTTTTAAGTCTCTGCGACTTCTGTTCCAGCACTTCAATATATCTCTGGATCTTCGGATTCTGCAGATTCTCCTGCTTTAACAATTCCACATAATTGATAATGGAAGTAAGCGGCGTCTTGATATCATGCGAGACATTCGTGATAAGATCGGTCTTCAACCGTTCGCTCTTCATGCTCTTTGCAAGTGCAGCTTCCAGTCCTTCTCCGATGGAATTCACTTTCTCTGCAATCTCTTTCTGCTCCGCCATCAATCCATTTACCGGAATCTGGTAATCCACTTCCCCGCCGGCAATCTTCTCGATTCCCGTCTTGATCTTTCCGGTTCCTTTCGCTTTCTGCACCATCCAGATAAATGCTCCGCAGTCTATTACCAACAGAATGAATGCCCATGCCCAGGTAGTACTTCCGTCTGAGGCAAATACATACGTCAGCCAGTGAATCGCGAAAAAGGCGGCGAATCCAATCATCGATTTCCACAGATACTGGATATTCTGGAACATTTCTTTCAGGAAGACCAGCAACCACCTGAGCACACTGTTTTTCCATACGGTCTTCGCCTTTATTCTTCTTACCAGACTCAGATAACCGGTAAGGAATAAGGCACATGTGCACAATGCTTCCAGACATCCAACCACTATTCCCGGCAGATACGACTCCATATTCTGCATATAAATCGTCCCTTCAGTTGCACCCTTCCATGTAAATGTTCCGGCCTTTACTCCTACCAACATAATAACCGCCCAGAGCAGTATCACACCTGCTGCCGCCAGTTCCGTCTTGATATGATCAAACTTCACAAGATGTACTTCTTCGTCTTCCGGAACTTTCCCGGCTCCGATCGTCAGTAATACCAGAAGCACCAGATATCCCGCTGCCACTATGATTCCCAGTATGCCTGCCGCTTTCGCTCCGCCCGCATATTGTGTAAATATCTGATTCTCCTCGTAAAAATCATCTTTCACAGGATAATCCGTATCTACAACCGATGCATATATATAATCCGATGTATCCACATAACCGTCTACGGTCGCCTGCCACTCCTGTGCCATCGACTCTCCTTTTCCGGCCTTTTCAATATTGCTTTCATAATCTGCAAGCTTCGGCTTTACGATCACATATTTTCCTGATTTTCTTATTTTTTTCAGACTCTCCTCATAATTATCATAATTCTGATATTTCTTCTTATTCGTAATAACCGTTCCATTATCCTGGTTCACATACAGATACGTAATATTTGTATTCCCTTCCAGATACTGATTCTGGTTTACTGCATAATTATCAATATCTGAATAGATACTTTCGGCTACATTATTGATCATTCTGTAAGCGTCATTCAGCCTGCCATTCCACTCCTGGGAATTATTCACCAGCTGAAGTACCGTCTCTCCATTTACCGTCTTATAATCTCCAACGGTCCTTACTCCGTCATAATTCCAGCAATTGATATAGGCAATCTTTCCATCGATATCTTGAAGTCCCCGGAATCTGGATTGTTCGTTGCCGCTTTCCTGATACGCCCCCTGCTTCAGCTCATCCAGAATATCATCCGCTGAACTATTTCCGGTAATAACAAATGACAATTCCCCATGATCAATCATCTGTTTGAACTCTTTGTAACGAAAATAATGATAGGTTCCATCCGAACGCTGACACACAATAATACCTTCCTGCTTATCCGTTTTGTCCGAATCTGAACCATCATCCGTCATCGTTTCTGCAATTAATTTTCCCCAGGAATACAGATCTCCCAGACGGAATGACAGTCCGGTTTCATCTTTTCCTGTTATCTCGCCGGTATCATCATACTTTGCCACATCTACGATCTTATCCGGATCGTATTTTCCATCCGTATCATATAACGACTGATACCTGATCTCATCCAGGATATTATAATTAGCATTAGCCACAGAATTGGCAAATGCATTGCTTTCTTCATAATTCTTTGCCGTATCCGCAGAAAACAATTCCTGTGTCAATATCGGATAACGTGTAGCCCACAGAAAACACAACCCCCCGGCAGCTACCAGTATGTGTGCCGCTGCCAGTAATAAGATCTTCGCTCTGGGCTTCCTGTACCATTTCTTCATATATGATCCTTCCTAAAGCTTCTCTATCTTATATCCGACACCCCAGACCACCTTCAGATATCTCGGTTCTTTCGGATTGATCTCGATCTTCTCTCTGATATGCCGGATATGTACCGCTACCGTATTGTCCACTCCGATAGCATCCTCGTTCCAGATACTTTCATATATCTGATCGATAGAAAATACTTTCCCCTGATTTTTTACCAGTAACAATAAAATGTTATATTCGATCGGTGTCAGTTTTACAGGCTCCCCGTCAACGGTAACCTCCTTCTGGTCGTCATCAATGGTAAGTCCCCCGACCGTATACATTGCCTGGTTGTTCTTATCTACCGTACTTCCAAGCTGCGTATATCTGCGAAGCTGGGATTTCACCCTGGCAGTCAGTTCCAGCGGGTTGAACGGTTTCGTCATATAATCATCCGCGCCTACATTTAATCCAAGGATCTTATCTGCATCCTCTGATTTTGCAGACAGGATTATGATCGGCATGTTCTTTTTCTCACGAATCTTTAATGTCGCCCGGATTCCATCCAGCTTCGGCATCATCACATCAATGATCAGAAGATCCACATTCTCCTTATCCAATATTTTCAAGGCTTCTTCTCCATCATAAGCCTTTAACACTTTATATCCTTCCTGCGACAGGTAAATCTCTATCGCTTCAACTATTTCTTTATCATCATCACATACAAGTACGTTGTACATTCCTCATCACCTCCCTTATAATATACAAGAATATCAGCTAATTTTTAAGTCCTGATCTCGTAAATTCTTAAGATATTATGAAATTGCACATTTTGTCGGTTGGAATAAAAAGTGCTAATAATTTGTCTAAAAATAATATCGTTTATTTTCCTAGCTAAATTTTTCTATATAATATAAACAGGTAACTTTTTTATTTTCTTTATTTCCGCATAGTTTCGTTTTAGAAGCTTGCACCCAAAAATATTCAGAAAGAAGATGAACGTATTATGCATGAACCAGAAATAGAATATCTTATCCGCTCTCTTGGAATCGGCGCTACTTATCGTGGATATGCATATTTGGTTTATGGTACACGGCTCTGTCTGTCTGACGATAATTACCTCCTTTTCGTCAGTAAATATCTTTATCCAGACATTGCCCGGCATTATAATACCACCAGTTATAGTGTTGAGCGTAATATCCGTACAGTAATCAAAGTATGTTGGGAACATGGCAATAAACAACTGTTGGAAAAAATTGCTCTCCGTCCTCTTCAATTCAAACCAACCTCCGGTGAATTTTTTGATATTTTAACCGCACACCTGCAAAAATGTTCAGCAGCCTTCCCTCAATTATCTGCTGTTTAGAATCTGTTTCTGCCTTCTTCATTTTTAGTTAAGATTTTTTCGAATTCTTTTATGTTTTTAACATAATTTAGACATATTTTTTGTCTATACTATGTATCAGATAGTTGATGAACAACAACTATCACCCCCCTCATAAAGTAAAACACCGAAATCACTCTTCGGTGTACACTTTACTCTCATTCCTTTAGTAATTATAACAACAACAAAAAACTCTCCGTGATGGAGAGTTTTTTGTTGCTCTTTTTTCTTCAATTAATCAAACAGCGCTTCGCTGCTTGATTTGGTTAAAATACTACAACCAGCAGCATCTTGAACTGCTCTTTTCCATGTACCGCATGTGGGTGCTTTGCAGGCATGATGATAGATTCGCCTTCATGTAATTCATACTTTTCCCCATCGATCGTAATCTCTCCGACACCGTCCAGGCATGTCACAAATGCATCTCCGCCGGATTCGTGTGTACTGATTTCTTCCCCTTTGTCAAATGAGAACAGTGTCACACTCAGTGCATCATTCTGTGCCAGAGTCTTGCTGACTACCTGTCCCTCCTGGTAAGCTACCTGCTCTTTTAATGTTAATACTTCTGCTTTACTGATATTTTTGATTATGCTCATTTCTAATAATTCCTTTCTTATTGTATTTTTGTATTGTCATGGATTTTCCCCATTAACATTCTGTCCGTATATCCTACTATAATACTTTTTCCACCTCTAAAATGTGATTTTAACAACAAAATACATATTTTTATAAATTGAACATACTTTTTTCACATTTCTTGATTATAATACTTTCAGATAGTTGGATAACAACTATCGCCCCCCTCATAAAGTAAACGGCCGCCGGGAGGAAACTCCGGGCGGTCCACTTTACCGATTATTTTTAATAATGATTTTTGCGGATGCTTTTACGGCTCCGCTTTTTTTCTTTTATTGATTTCTTTCCTCAACCCACATCAGGATATCCTGATACACATTCTGCCGGTCCACTTCGTTCAAGATCTCATGGCGGTCGCCTTCATACAGATGGATCGACACATCTTTGATCCCGGCATTCTTATATTTCTCATATACCCTGGTCACATTCTTTCCAAATGCCCCCACCGGATCGTCAGCTCCTGCCGTGAACAGCACCGGAAGTGTCTTCGGAATCCGTTCCATACTTTCCTTCTGCACCAGGACCTTCATTCCGGTAAACATCTGATAATAAGCTCCCAGTGTAAATGTATAGGAACACAGCGGATCCTGGACATATTCATCCCGCTTCTTCTTATCAGACGTAATCCATTCTTTCGATGTCTCGCCCGGTTCGAATTTCTTATTAAATCCTCCAAAGCTCAGATTATCCACAAATGTGCTTCTGTATTTCCATCCTTTGAACGCTGCGATGATCCTGCAGACAATTCTGCCGGCACTGAGCGTAAGCGCGCCCTGGTATCCGGTCCCCATAATAACGGCTCCTGAAAGTCCGCCTGCATACATCGTCAGATACTGCCTCAGCAGGAATGATCCCATACTGTGCCCGAGCATAAAATACGGCGCATCCGGATATTTCTTTTTCGTCATTTCCTGCAATCGGTAAATATCCCCTATCACATACTGATTGCCTTTGCGTTCATCAAAATATCCCAGATCAGCTTCCGTCTGTATGGATTTTCCATGACCCAGATGATCATGCCCGACCACGTAGTAACTGTGCCCGCACATAAATTTTGCAAAATCATCATAACGGTCAATGTACTCCACCATTCCATGGCAGATCTGTAAGATACCTTTTACCTCTCCATCCGGTATCCATTCGATCGCGTGAATCTTCGTCACGGAATCTCTGGACGTATAATAAAATTCATGCTTCATCATCTATCATCCATTCTGACATACTCTTTGTATTCGGCCAGCGGTTTGTACGCCGGACGAATGATCTTATCTACATTCTTAAGCTCTTCCAGACGGTGCGCACTCCATCCGACGATACGTGCTGCTGCAAAGATCGGTGTATAAAGTGACGGCGGCAGATCCAGCATACTATATACAAGTCCGCTGTAGAAATCGACATTCGCATTTACACCTTTGTAGATCTTACGTTTTTCCCCGATGACCTCCGGTGCCATGTGCTCTACCTTTTCATACAGTGCATATTCCTTCTCACAGCCCTTTTCTCTTGCAAGCTGCTTAACAAATTTCTTGAAAATGTCGGCTCGCGGGTCAGATACCGAATAGATCGCATGCCCCATTCCATAGATCAGTCCCTTCTGGTCAAATGCTTTCTTGTCCAGCAGATCGTTCAGATACTGGCGTACCTCATCATCATCTTCCCAGTCGCTGACTTTTTCCATCATATCATCAAACATCTGTGTAACCTTGATATTCGCTCCCCCGTGCTTTGGTCCTTTTAAGGATGCCATAGCAGCCACGATTGTCGAATATGTATCCGTTCCGGATGATGTTACTACATGTGTTGTAAATGTCGAGTTATTACCACCGCCGTGATCCATGTGGAGGACAAGTGCCATATCCAGGATCTTTGCTTCCAGCTTGGTATATTTCTTATTTTCCCTCAGCATCATCAGAATATTCTCTGCTGTCGATAATTCCGGTGACGGCGCATAGATGAACAGGTCATCACCCATGCGGTAGTTGTACGCATGATAGCCGTAGACCATCAGCATCGGAAACTGACTGATCAGATTCAGGCACTGACGTAGTACATTTGGAATCGACGTATCGTCTGCATGAGGATCATACGTGTACAGGCTTAAGATCGATCTTGACAGGCTGTTCATCATGTCACGGCTTGGCGCTTTCATGATCACATCACGGACAAATGTCGGCGGCAATGTCCGTCTTTCCACCAGTGTCTCATGAAATGTCTGCAACTGCGTCTTATCCGGAAGTTCACCGAATAACAGCAGATAGGCGATTTCCTCAAATCCGTAGTGCTTATCTTTTAAGAATCCCTGCACCAGATCTTTGATATTGTAGCCGCGATAGTATAGATTTCCTGCGCACGGCACTTCCTCTCCATTCACGATCTTCTTCGCACATACATCGGAAATGTTCGTAAGTCCCGCAAGGACACCTTTTCCGTTCAGGTCACGGAGTCCCCGTTTGACTTCGTACTTCGTATACAGGTCTTTGTCTATCGCATTGTTCTTCTCGCAAAGCTCTGCAAAATGGCTGATTTCCGGTGTTACCTCAAATAGTGTCTGTCCTTCTTTTCTGTCCATCGTCATCATCCTTTCTTGTTATAGGGATAGCTAATATAGAAATTGCTAATGTTGCCGGGGTGCGTTCTTATATTCTTGTTTTCTACTATCTGACCTTGCTCAACAGATCGCTTAATTTTGCAAATTCTTCCAGTGTCAGTGTCTCGCCTCTCACACTCGCGCCCTTTCCGAGTGCCTCGATCGCTGCTTCTATTTCTTCTTTTGTAAAATCTAATGTCGCCGCATTCTTCAGACCGTTCGCCAGTGTCTTTCTTCTCTGATTGAAGGATGCACGGATGATGTTGAACATCAGCTTCTCATCCTGCACCTGTACCGGCTTCTCCTGATGGCAGGTCAGGCGTATAACCGCTGATCCAACCTTCGGTCTCGGCATGAAACAGTTCGGCGGAACATTTGCCACAATATACGGGTCGGCATAATACTGTACTGCTAATGACAGTGCGCCATAGTCCTTATTACCCGGTCCGGTCTGCATACGGTCCGCAACTTCTTTCTGCACCATGACTGTAATACTCTCTACCGGAACCTCATTTTCAAAAAGTCCCATAATGATCGGCGTCGTAATATAATATGGCAGGTTCGCCACTACTTTGACCGGCTTTCCGTTGTTCTCTTCATCCGCAAGCTTTTTAAGATCCAGTTTCAATACATCTTCATTGATAACACGTACATTGTCATATCCGCTTAATGTATCCTCCAGGATCGGAATCAGGTTCTTATCGATCTCAACTGCGATCACTTTGCCTGCTGCCTGTGCCAGATATTGTGTCATCGTACCGATTCCCGGTCCGATCTCCAGTACCATATCATCTTCCGTGATATTCGCCGACTGTATGATCTTATCTAATACATGTGTATCGATCAGGAAATTCTGACCGAATTTTTTCTGAAATGAAAAATTATATTTCTGCAGAACTTCGATGGTGTTCTGCGGATTTCCTAACGTTGGTTCCTTCATAGATCCTCCCGTATCTGTTATATGGTTTCTTGATTATTCCTCATTATACAATAATTTGGCCAGGATTGACAGCGATAAAAAATGAAATATGTATAAATATAAATTTTACAGCCGGTACATCTCTCTTGCATTTTTCTCCGTCTGTTCAACTACTTCTTCATACGTAATACCCTTTAATTCCGCAATCTTCTCTGCCACATAGCGGATATAAGCAGAATTATTGCGCTTCCCACGATTCGGCTCCGGTGCCATGTACGGGCAATCCGTCTCGAGTACAATTGACGTCAGTGGAATATTTTTCACTACTTCTTTCAGCTTCTTCGCATTCTTGAACGTTACCACTCCGCCAACACCGATGTAGAATCCCATCCTGATATATTCCTGTGCCATTTCTTTGGAATAAGAATAACAATGGATCACACCGCTTAGACCTTTCGCATGCTCCTTCATAATCTCCATGGTATCCGCTGCTGCTTCACGGCTGTGGATCAGAATCGGAAGATCCAGCTCCCTTGCGAGTTCCAACTGCCGTATAAACCATTTCTTCTGCATTTCTCTCGGCTCATTGTCCCAGTAATAATCCAGACCGATCTCGCCTACCGCAACCACTTTATCCTCTTTAAACAACTCTTTCATCTGTGCAAAGGTCTCTTCATTCAGGCTTCCGACCTCGTCCGGATGAATCCCGACTGCCGCATATACAAATGGATATTCCTTCGCAAGTGCGATAACCTTTCTGCATGAGTTATACGTTGCACTGACATTTACAATTGTGCCAACGCCCTGCTCTTCCATTGAGTTCAGCAATTCTACTCTGTCTTCATTAAACTGCTCATCATCATAATGTGCATGTGTATCAAATATCATATATCCCTCCGGGGGACGGAGGATTTTCAAAAAATAATGTCTTAAATTCTCCGTCCCAAATCAAAAATGTCCTGTCCCCAGTATCCCAATATTTATCCCATCTTTTCCACACGTTATCCCAAGGAATTTCTCGGTTATCCCACCCTTATCCCAATGTTTTCCACATACTTATCCACATCATGTGGATAACTTGCATGACAGATACTGTATATAGATGTCAGATATTGAAAGATAATAAGGACATATGTCAAACGAGGACGGTGATTTCAACAATCCTCCGTCCTCATTTTCATTCTTTCATATACAAAGCCCGTTATTATCAACCAGTTTCTTTGTATCTATACTTACATTAGCAGATCTCTGCACCGGCCGGCATATTCTTCTCCGGTGTCATAAGTGCCAGATTGCCTTCTGCGTCTTCCGCACACAGCAGCATACCCTCAGATAATACTCCGGCAAGTTTTGCAGGTTTTAAGTTCACAAGAACCATAACCTTCTTACCAACCATCTCTTCTGCGGAGTAGTGTTTCTTAATTCCGGATACGATCTGTTTTACTTCGCTTCCGATCTTAACCTGTGAGCAGAGAAGCTTCTTGGATTTTTTCACTTCTTCGCAGGCAATGATCTCACCAACCTGGAACTGCATCTTTCCGAAGTCGTCGAATGTGATCTCTGGTTTTGCTTCGATGTCGATCACTTCTTCGTCGGCTTCTTCTTTTGCCTCTTCTTTTTCTTCTACATGTGGATGAAGTTCTTCTACTTTCTTCATTACTTCATTGACATCCAGTCTTGCGAAAAGGATTTCTGGTTTTTCTGTTACTTTTCCATCGCCAAGCTGAGCAAGAATCTTCTCAGATGTTTCTGGCATGAAGGATTCCAGAAGTTTTGCACCTGCTTTGATGCTTTCGATCAGGTTGTAGAGGACTGTCTCCAGACGGTCTTTCTTCGCCTCGTCTTTTGCAAGTGCCCATGGCATTGTCTCGTCGATGTATTTGTTGCAGCGTTTGAACAGTACGAAGATCTCTGTGATCGCATCTGCGACACGCAGCTCATCCATCTTCGCATCCACTCTCTTCGGAGTATCTTCTGTTACAGCCTTAAGATCTGCATCGACAGCCTTTTCTTCTTCTGTCTCGGCAACACCCTTATCTGTTACGACACCGCCGAAATATTTATTTGTCATGGAAATGGTTCTGTTTACCAGGTTTCCAAGTGTGTTTGCAAGGTCGGAGTTCATACGCTCTACCATCAGCTCCCATGAAATCACACCATCATTTTCGAATGGCATCTCGTGAAGCACGAAGTAACGTACTGCATCTACTCCGAAGAAATCTACCAGCTCATCTGCGTAAAGTACATTTCCTTTGGATTTACTCATCTTACCGTCGCCCTGCAGAAGCCATGGATGTCCGAATACTTGCTTTGGAAGTGGGAGATCCAGTGCCATCAGGAAGATTGGCCAGTAAATCGTATGGAAACGGATGATATCTTTTCCGATCAGGTGAAGATCTGCAGGCCAGTTCTTGTTGAACTGCTCTGTGCTGTTACCGTCGCAGTCATATCCGATTCCTGTGATATAGTTGGTCAGCGCATCAAGCCATACGTATACGATGTGTTTTGGATCGAAGTCTACCGGGATTCCCCACTTGAAGGATGTTCTGGATACACACAGATCCTGAAGTCCCGGAAGCAAGAAGTTATTCATCATCTCATTTTTACGAGATACAGGCTGGATAAATTCCGGATGCTCATTGATGTAGTCGATCAGTCTGTCTGCATATTTGCTCATCTTGAAGAAATATGCTTCTTCTTTTGCAGGTTTACACTCACGTCCGCAGTCCGGGCATTTGCCGTCTACTAACTGAGACTCTGTCCAGAATGACTCGCATGGAGTACAGTACATTCCTTCGTATGCTCCTTTGTAAATATCTCCCTGATCGTACAGTTTTTTGAAAATCTTCTTAACCTGTGCTTCATGATCTTCGTCTGTTGTACGGATGAATTTGTCATAAGAAGTGTTCATCAGATCCCAGATCTTCTTGATCTCGCCTGCTGCATTGTCAACGAATTCCTTTGGTGTAACACCAGCTTCGTCTGCCTTCAGCTCGATCTTCTGTCCATGTTCATCTGTTCCTGTCTGGAAGAATACATCGTATCCCTGACTTCTTTTATATCTTGCGATGGCATCTGCCAGCACGATCTCGTATGTGTTACCGATGTGCGGTTTGCCTGATGCATAAGCGATTGCTGTTGTAATATAATATTTTCCTTTATTACATTTTTCACACATGTCTTTTTTCTCTCCTTTTATGTTTGCCGGATATATGAAATAAAAAATCTCCCCTGCATTTACTCCTCATAACTTCTGTTACAATTCATAAATCCCAGGGAAGACGAAAATCCGTGTTACCACTTCCATTCACTGCCAGTCTCGCAACTGACAGTCTCTGCGGGTGAAGCTGTCCACTTCACCTCTCCGCTGTAAAGGGCGGAACCCTTTGTGAACTTACATCTTTATCTATCTTTATCAATGCTCATCCACACCGCTCAGTAAGCCATCTTCTGCAACGTTCCACCTGTCCCTCTCAGCAGCATACTGCGGTATTCTCACCGGCAGTTCACGGGATTCTCTGTAAGATTTCCTGTTACATACTCTCTTCATCACTGCGTTTGTCATATATCCACTCGTAATGTAAATCGTAGCATATATGCGGGCGGGATGTCAAGGTCTACAGACTGTACTCATCAATCTTCTGCAATTCTTCCTCCGTAAATGGCGCACTGTGGATCGCTTTTATATTATCCAGGATCTGCTGCGTTTTTGATGCACCGATCAGGACACTGGTAACCTCTTTTTTCTGCAGCAGCCAGGCAAGTGCCATATCCGCAAGCTTCTCACCACGCTGAGCCGCCAGTTCATTTAACTTACGAATCTGTTCCATACGCTCTGCGGTAAGAACGCTTTCTTTCAAAAATCTTCCGTCCTTTCGAATACGGCTGTCTTCCGGGATTCCATTGAGATAACGGTCCGTCAACTGTCCCTGTGCCAGAGGACTGAATGTAATGAGTCCTTTTTCCAGCTTGCCGGTCATATCCTTTAATCCATTCTTTTCTACTGTTCTGTCGAATATAGAATAACGGTTCTGATTGATCACAAACGGGCATTTCAGATCTTTCAGGATCGCTGCTGCCTGTTCCAAAGTCTCTCCATCATAATTTGAAAGTCCTACATAGAGTGCCTTTCCCTGACAAACAGCTGTTGCCAGTGCTCCCATCGTCTCCTCGAGCGGTGTCTCCGGATCCATTCTGTGGTGATAGAAAATATCCACATAATCCAGTCCCATACGTTTCAGACTCTGATCCAGGCTCGCCAGCAGATATTTGCGGCTGCCCCAGTTGCCGTAAGGACCTTCCCACATATCATATCCGGCCTTTGTCGTAATGATCAATTCATCACGGTATGACATCAGATCTTCTTTTAATATTCTTCCGAAATTTTTCTCCGCACTTCCGTAAGCCGGCCCGTAATTATTGGCAAGATCAAACTGTGTGATACCATTATCAAATGCTGTGAAGCAAAGCTGTCTCATATTTTCATAATCGGAAGCATCTCCGAAATTATGCCATAAGCCAAGCGAAATCTTGGGAAGCAGTAATCCACTTCTTCCACAGCGGTTATATTCCATGATACTGTATCGTTCTTTTGCAGGTGTATACATTATTTGCTCCTCCTGTCTTTCGTATACCTTATGTTTCGTAGCTTTAAGCAGTTTCTTTATTTTATATAATAGAACCGTCGCAAATGATTTGCAACGATTTTTGTTTTCGTCGCAAACGATTTGCGATGATTCTGTTTTTTAATAAAATATTCCTATTTATGATTATATTTCGTGCCACACTATTTTCTATCCCATATAACATTTCCACTTTTCACATCATTGACGCAACCAATCAGAGCGCTTATAATATTCACGGTATTTACAGAAACTATACATAAGATTGGGGAATTTATTATGACCAGAAGACAATACTTCACCGCTGGTTTCAGGGACGGAATACCGATCTGTCTTGGATACATAGCGGTTTCATTTACATTTGGTATCATGGCGAAAAAAGTTGGAATTTCGATCTTTGATGCGGTTCTGATCTCTCTTACAAATGTGACAAGTGCCGGGCAGTTTGCGGGACTGTCCCTGATCGCATCGACCGCTTCTTATATCGAAATGGCTGTTACGCAGCTTATCATCAACTTACGATACTGCCTGATGTCCTGTGCGCTTTCGCAGAAAATTGATCCGGAAGCACCATTGATCCACCGCTTCCTCATTGCTTACGGTGTGACCGATGAGATCTTCGGTGTCACAGTCTGTAAGGGTGGAAAGCTGAGTCCTTTTTATTCTTACGGGGTTATATTTATCTCTGTATTCGGATGGGTGTTCGGAACATTTCTTGGGATCCTGTCCGGAAATATATTGCCGGCCCGTGTCGTCAGCGCATTAAGTGTCGCACTTTACGGCATGTTCCTTGCGATCATTATCCCGCCGGCACGCAATAACCGTGTGCTTGCGGGTGTTGTTGTTATTTCCATGGCAGCCAGCTTATTATTTGATAAGACACCTGGTCTTCGGAATATTTCATCCGGATTCCGTATTATCATTATTACTTTAGTCATTGCCGGAATTGCGGCTTATTTCTTCCCGGTGAAAGAAGACGAGTACGATGAATTGGAAGAAGCCGGGGAACTGACCGGCAGCACAGATTCTGTGGACATTGCAAAGGAGGCGCACCATGAATCATAATATCTATATCTATATATTTGTAATGGCGGCAGTCACTTACCTGATCCGTATGCTTCCGCTGACACTGATCCGAAAAGAAATCAAAAGCACGTATATCAAATCATTTTTATACTATGTCCCATATGTGACGCTCGCAGCTATGACATTCCCGGCAATCCTTAGTGCCACTGCGAATATCTGGTCTGCGCTTGCCGGATTTATTATCGCTGTATTCCTGGCTTACCGGGGAAAGAGTCTGCTGAAGGTATCTTTGTTTGCATGTCTCGGCGTCTTTATTGTTGAACTGATTACCGGATTATAAGGATAATACATATTTACAGAAAATCCCCATATAAATACTACAAATGATTTATATGGGGATTTTTATGCAAAAACTTCTGAAAAAATTCCGGCAGAAACCTCTGTTCCTGCTCTTTCCATCTGCCGCTGTATTTCTGATTCTTTCCATCTTGTTCCTCCACTTTCACCATGACGCAGATCAGGCATTTTCTAAATATACATCCGAACTTTTCCGTCAGGAAATCAGCGCAAACACGATCACTCTCCACTACACCCTGAAAAATCCCGAAAACTATGGCATAAATAATACACCCATTTCTTATGGACAATACACCACCGACCCCGGACTCGTCCGGTCAAGTGTCGATGCTGAACGCACCAGACTTCAGTCTCATAACAGAACTTCTCTTTCCAAAGACAACCGTCTCACCTATGATGTGCTGGATAACTATCTGACTTCTGCTTATGATCTGGCTCCCTATACACTTTACGAAGAACCGCTTGCGCCACTCACCGGAACTCAATCACAGCTTCCTGTTATCTTATCCGAATACCGGTTTTATAAAATTTCCGACATCGATAATTACCTGAAACTTCTTACCAGGACGCCGGAATACTTCCGATCTATCCTGAATTTCGAACATACGAAATCCGAATCCGGTCTTTTTATGGCATCCTACACTGCCGACTCTATCATCAAAGAATGCCGGGATTTTGTTAATTTAAAAGAAAGCAATTATCTCTATTCTTCTTTCGTGGAACGACTGGAAGAACTTGCTTCTGCCAAAGACGGTATCCTTACCGAAAAGCAACGGGAAGCCTATACCCGGCAGAACAACGTTTACATAAAAAAATATATTTTTCCGGCCTATGAACAACTTATTTCCGGCTTATCCGAACTCCGCAGTTCCGGAAAAAACAATAACGGGCTGTGCTATCTTCCGAATGGCCGGACTTATTACGAATACCTGGTAAAAAGTGAGACCGGCTCCTCCCGCAGTATTGCAGAGCTGCAAAATCTTGCAAATGCACAGATACTTTCGGATCTTACGGTCATGCAACGGGTACTAACAGAAGACTCCTCCGGCTCCTCCTCCGTAACTTCTGATATTTTCAGCTCCCAGGGTACACTGCTCACCGAATCTGACCCGGAAAAGATTTTATCCACATTATCCGGCAGGATTACGAAAGATTTTCCACCATATCCACAGATCCATACACAGATCAAATACGTCCAGAAATCCATGGAAGAGTACTTAAGTCCGGCCTTCTATATGATCCCGGCCATCGACAACACTTCCGAAAATGTAATCTACATCAACAACGGGCACATCACTGACAACCTTTCTCGCTTCACCACCCTCGCCCACGAAGGCTATCCCGGACATTTATATCAGAATGTCTATTACGCAAGCCTTCATCCCGATCCAATCCGCTGTGTCTTGAATTACGGGGGCTATACCGAGGGATGGGCTACTTACAGCGAGATGATGAGTTACTACTTTTCCACACTGACCAAAGAACAGGCCACATTATTTCAACGCAACTCCTCTGTCATTCTGGCCCTATATGCACTTGCCGATATGGGAATCCATTACGATGGCTGGAAGCTTGCCGATGTGGCGGCTTTTTTCCACACTTATGGGATAACGGATGATGCGACTATTGAGGATATCTATGATCTGATCATTGCTGATCCGGCTAATTACCTGAAATACTATATTGGGTATCTGGAATTTCTGGAACTTAAGAAAGATGCCGTGGATAAGTGGGGTGATAACTTTACGCAGATACGGTTTCATAAGGCGGTTCTGGATGTTGGGCCGGCGTCGTTTGATGTGATTCAGAAGTATGTTTTTAAATAGATAAGAGGATTCCTTGTATGGAATCCTCTCCTCTATATAACCTCATTGTTATCATTTATAAGCTTTTGTATGACCATTACATCCTCATCTAAATCTTCAGCAATTTCTTCCAGAGTCATTCCTTTCCTTAATCGTTTCTCAATAAATCTTTTTAGGACATTCTCTTCACCAACTTTGATTCCATCTTTCCGTCCGGCCTCATACTCCGCCTTCCGCAGTTTCTTCTCTTCAAATTCTTTATCATACTCATAGATGCTCATCTTGATCACCTCTGCCTTATTCTTCGCTAAAAATTCTTCCAGAATTCCTTCTTTCATGCACTCTTCAACCGCCCGCTCTACAGCTTCTTCCAATGCTATATCCGGTTCAGCAGCATATTTTCTCACTCTGGCCACATACTGTGCATATTCCTTTAACGTCCGGCAATGTTCCATTAATTCACTATTATGTCCTTCATTCACATTTAACATCGTAACCCGTAATTCTAAGTCCGGATCTTCTGTCGGGTTCTCATAAGCTGATGATAATCGGAATTCACTGCGGTCTTCAATCTTTTTCGTTCCATTGTAGAACACAATGAATCTTGGTGTCGGTATCTTCTGTATTGCAGTCGAGTATAATGATTTTTGAACAACTAATCTCTGATATTCATCTGCAATATAGAATAAATTTCTAAGAGGAATATTGGGATTATACGTTGACTGATGTTCATACAGATATAAATTCATATCCATAATAAATGCCAGATCATTTTTCATCCCCAGATAGATTGCATTCTCCAAAGTTACAATCTGCAGTTCTTCCGGATTCGTATAATTCCGGCCATTCATTGCATTATATAACGACAACAGATTTTCCTTATCCCGGTACAACATCCGGAAAACCGTATCTTTATACTGATGATTTGCTCTTAACCTCCGATTTTTCACCTGATACTTTTTGTTACTTCTCTTCTGGTTCTTTCTCTTCGCCATATTCAATTCTCCTTTACCACAGGAGTCCACATGTTCTTTTCAGTCCTCTCCTGCTTTTCTATCATTGATTGGTATAAAAGCATAGATTTCTGAAATGTAATTAGAATATAGACGGTGATGATCACCTTGGATTTCTTTTGAAATATGCTTTGTTATAGTTTAACACATTAGTAAATATGTCTGCAATATTTTATACATTTATTTATGTATTTTTTATATAATCTACAGAACTTACCACTGGCATCTCCTTACGAATGCATGGCAATCAACGCACACCCGCAAAAAGCCAGCAGGGACGGGGAAAATTCCATTTTCCCCGTCCCCATTGGCCCCATTGGCCTTAATTTGTATTACTAGCCGCAATCTTCACCTTGCTCCAAAGATTACTGATCTCTTTCTTCGTCTCCTCATTATACTCAAAGACTTCATCTTTCTTATTATCTGTTCTTGGTATATATGCATCAATTCCTTCGAACTCTCCGCCCTTGCCATACAGATCTTCCATAACCTTCTTATTCGCTGATGTATAACCTACATAACTTGAATTGTCATAAGCTCCGTCATAATCGCTCGCATAATTGATAAATGCATGTGCGAGTTCCGGATTCTTCGCATTCTTCGGAATGACCATGGCATCGGACCACTGATTAGTTCCACCTTCCGGCAGGTAGTATCCCATGTTCTCATTCTCATTAATTACATATGTCGCATCTCCGGAATAGATCAGGCCAAGCGCCTTTCTTCCCTGCGCCATGTTATCAATGATCTCATCGGTAACGATCTCCGGCTTCATGGTCTGTACACACTGTACCAGCCAGTTATAAGCTTCCTGGATCTGGCTTTCGTCAGATGTATTCATCGAATATCCCAATGCCTTCAATGCCATCATAAAGGAATCTCTCTCTGAATCATACAGGTAGATATCCCCTTTATATTTCTGATCCAGGAAAATGTTATAGCCTTCTTTTTCCAGATCTTTGATGTCGACTTTTGTCTTATCGTACACGATTCCGACTGTTCCCCAGAAATACGGAACAGAATATTCATTCTCCGGATCATATGGAAGTCCTTTGACCGCATCATCTAATTTATCCATACAGTTCAGTTTCGACTTATCCAATTTCTGTAAATATCCTTCGGAAATAAGTCTCTGGATCATATAATCACTTGGTACCAATATATCATAAGCTTCGCCATTGGCTACTTTAATGTACATCTGTTCATTGGAATCAAAATTTTCAAGAAGTACCGTTGCCCCTGTCTCTTTCTGGAAATCCTGGATAATATGTTCACCTACATACTCGCCCCAGTTGTAGATACGAAGCGTCTGCCCTTCGAACGGCAATGGCTCTTTCTTGTTATTATATGTTACAACTCCGGCTACGATCGCCAGTACACATACAACCGCAACTGCCGGTACCAGAACATTTCGTCTGCCGATGCTGTTTCTCTTCGCACGTTTTGCAAAAAGCGTTGGTGCCACGTTGATGATCACCAGTACGATCGTAATGATCACAACCACCAGTGTCGAGATCGCATTGATACTCGGGTTGACACGTTTACTCATCGTATACACCATAATACTTAGGTTCTTCACACCACGTCCGGTTACAAAATAAGAGATGATGAAATCATCCACCGACATGGTAAATGCGATCAATGCCCCGGCTACGATTCCCGGCGTGATCTGTGGCACAACAACTTTCGTCAGTGCCTGCCACGGTGTTGCACCTAAGTCCATTGCCGCATCGGCAAGGTTCGGATCCAGTGATTTGATCTTTGGCATGACCGATAACATAACATATGGAATACAGAATGCGATATGCGCCAGAAGCATCGTTACATAACCTTTTTCCACATGAAATGTAATAAATAATAACATAAATCCGATTGCCGTTACAATCTCCGGATTCATGATTGGAAGATTGTTGATCTGCTCCATCAGGTCACGCACAATCTTCTTTGATTTACTGATACCGATTGCTGCAATTGTTCCTGTTACCGTTGAAATAAAGGTCGCAAGCAATGCAATACTGAAGGTTGTCGACAGTGCATCCATCATATCTGATGAATCCAGCATATGTTTGTACCAGCGGAGTGAAAATCCTGTAAAACTCGTCAGTGATTTTCCATCGTTAAACGAGAATATGATCATATACAGGATTGGAAGATAGAAGAACACAACCGCCAGTATCATAAGGATCTTCCCTATCGGACGTTTTCCCTTATTATTCATAACGATTATACCCCCTTTCCGCCCTGGTTACGAATTTCAATCTTACGGACAACCATCATAAGTACCATCATAATGACAGCCATGATCATGGAAATAGCACTTCCGAAGTTCCACTCTCCAACCGTAATGAACTGGTTCTCGATCATATTTCCGATGAGGAAATACTGACCGCCGCCGAGCAGTTTCGGTATGAAGAAAGAGCTGACTGCCGGAAGAAATACCAGCGTAATCCCGTTGATGATTCCCGGCACGGAAAGCGGCAGTGTCACACGCTTAAATGTCTGCGCCGGGCTTGCCCCAAGGTCTGCACTTGCCTCCAGCAGGGAATTGTCCATCTTACTAAGTGACGTCTGGATCTGCAGGATCATAAATGGCAGGAAGTTATATACCATTCCCAAAAGCACCGCCTCTTCTGTGTAAAGAAGAGAACCCTTTCCCAATCCCACCAGTTGTAAGATCCTCTGGATCAGACCGCCGTCACTTAAAAGTCCGATCCATGCATACGTTCTTACCAGCATGTTGATCCACATCGGGATCGTGATCACAAGAACCAGCGCATTCTGTTTTTTCTGCTCACTACGCGCAATATAATATGCGATCGGATAGCCCAGTAACAGGCAGATCACTGTTGTCTTTACCGCAATCACAATGGAACGCCAGAGGATTAATAAGAAATCCGGGTCGGTAAAAAATTTGGCATAATGTTCCAATGTAAATGTGAACGACAGGATGGTATTTCCCTGGTCTGTCACGGAATAAAGCGCAATCAGTACCATCGGGAATACCAGCATCAGTACCGCCCACACGATATACGGAAATGCTAACTGTGAAAATTTCTTCATCTTAGAATACCACCTTCGGCATAACGTGAATATCTTCCGGGAAGAATGTCAGGCCGACCTCCTGTCCTTCCTCCGAATAATCCGTTGTATGGATCTTGAATTCACGTCCCGTAGTGGAAAATGTAATCTCATACACGCCTTCTGTTACTTCTTCCGGATCAAAATCATAGTCTACACTGATATCCACGCTCTGATCTTCATCCGTCAGTTTCCATCCCTGTGCATTTGCCCAGGTCTTAAGATCTGTATCCAGTGCCTGGGATTCTGTGATCTCATCTACCGTCTTGAAGAAGTTGAATGCCATAACACCTTCATTTGCCTTCTCATTCTTAACGAACGGCTGGTTGACTACGAAAATGGTTCTCTCGATGCTGGTTCCGTTCGATGTGCTGAATGTAACCGGATACTGGCCTTCTTTTGCTTCCAGTTCATATTCAATATTTGCAATGGAAATGTACTCGTCGCTTTCCGTCTCCCATGCCTGTGCATTCGACAGAGCGACAATTTCCTTATCATCCAGATTCTCCACATCCTCCAGATCCACATAGAAGTTGTTGGCACTGATCTTCTCACTTCCGTCTTCACTGGTCACATCGTGATTGCGGATGACACGCATGTTGACCGTAACACTCGTTCCAGGAACGGTCTCCACCATGATCTCATAGTGCACACCCTTGAACAGGACACTTAAGACTTCTCCCGTCATCTTGCCGTCTTTTACATCCACGATATCGATATCTTCCGGACGGATCACAACATCCACCGGCTCATTTTCCTTGAATCCATGGTCCACACAGTCGAACGTGATATCATCAAAACGGACTTTGTAATCTTCCATCATTCTTCCGGAAATGATATTGCTCTCTCCGATGAAATTTGCAACGAAACGGTTCGTCGGCTCATTGTAAATCTCCTGCGGGGTTCCTATCTGAAGGATCTCACCTTTCTGCATAACGACAATCTTATCCGACATCGTAAGTGCTTCTTCTTGATCATGTGTTACGAAGATAAATGTGATGCCTACCTCCTGCTGGATGCGCTTCAGCTCATACTGCATTTCCTTACGAAGCTTTAAGTCCAGCGCTGCCAGCGGCTCATCCAGAAGCAGTACCTTCGGCTCATTGACCAGTGCTCTCGCAATCGCAACTCGCTGCTGCTGACCGCCGGAAAGTAATGTCGTATTCTTATCCTCATAGCCTTCCAGACCGATCAGTTTCAACATCTTCATAACCTTCTGATCGATGATATCTTTACTCATTTTCTTAAGCTTTAATCCAAATGCGATATTTTCATATACGCTCAGATGCGGAAATAATGCGTATTTCTGGAAGACGGTATTCAGTTCTCTTTCATACGGTGGTTTTCCGGTGATATCTTCATTGTCAAAGATCACCTTTCCTTCATCCGCATCCAGAAATCCTCCAAGGATTCGGAGCAGGGTAGTCTTACCACATCCACTTGGACCCAGCAGGGTTACAAATTCATTTTCATATATATCCAGATTGATTCCTTTTAGCACAACCTGCGAATCAAAGCTTTTCACAATATTGCGAAATTCAATTAGTTTTTTCTCTTCCATGGTTCTCCTTTCCATGGGGACGGGTTTTCCGGCTTTTTTACTGTCCCCTGTGGTTTATTTTTAAAAGATTGGCGGTGTCGTGATCCACAATATCTTTGCCGGGCTATTCCCGTGATTATAAAGATAATGACTCTTCGCACCATCCATATAAAACGTCTCATGCGCCTTCACTTTATACTTTTTGCCACCACGCACGATCGTAATATTTCCCTTCAGTACATAGCCAAATTCCTCGCCCGTATACGATGTCTGGATATGACTCTTTTTATGCGGATAGAGTGTCATAAGAATCGGCTCCATCTGGTTCTTCTGCGCATTCGGAATGATCCATTCCACCTGATAATCTTCTTTCTCATCTACGAAGAAATCATCTGCTCCGAACACAATCTGCTTTTCTTCCTCTTCATGAAAGAATTCCGACAGGTTACTTCCCAGTGCTTCCAGAATGTCCTCTAGCGTCGCAATACTTGGTGCCGTCAGGTTACGCTCTACCTGTGACAGAAATCCCTTCGTAAGCTCACTGCGCGAAGCCAGATCTTCCAGCGTCAGATCATTCTGCTTTCTAAGCTCTCTCAGTTTCTTTCCGATATCCACATTTTCACCTCCATATCTCCAAAAGTTTTCTATTACTATACTTTTTTTTCAAAAATACCGAACAAGCTTTATTATACACATGTATGTAGATAATGCAAGTGAAATGCATGTAAAACTCATTTTTATTCATAGGGAATTTTTATCTTCCTTCTTCCGATGTGTTTTGGATCCGGAAGTCTGTGGTTCGCAATGTCGCTTACGGAACTTGTGATTGCGGTATATGTGGTGTATCATATGTGGAAATATACACATGCACTGCCGGAATAATGTGCTATCATTAGTTTCAGAAATTTTTATAGAGGTAAACACATGAATAAAATATATAAATCCTTTTACCACCTTCCCGGTCTCTTCGAATTTTACGAATTATACCGCTTATTCCTTCCATTATTCTATGAACACAGAGAATATTTTTACGACTGGTGTGAGATTGGCTCAATCTATGGTGCACCTTCAGATTGTATCTGGGGCGGTGGCCGTACTTCTTTCGGATATTCTGATCCAGAGGAAGTACTTGATCTGATGCGGGAATATAGCATCTCAGCCCGGCTGACGTTCAGTAATTCGCTGTTGCGGGAAGAACATCTTGCGGATAAGAAATGCAACGATCTTTGTAAAATGTTCGAGCGTACCTCTGCCACTGCCAGACCGCCATATATACAGCAACCCCAGAATGGTGTGATCGTGCACTCTGATCTTTTATTAAACTACTTACGCAAAAACTATCCTGATCTCTACCTTGTTTCTTCTACCACAAAAGTCCTGACAAATTTTCAGGATTTTTTAACTGAAGTAAATCGGGAAGATTTCCGCTACATTGTACCGGACTTCCGGTTAAATAAAACCTTCGATAAATTAAACCGGATGTCGCAGCACCAGAAAGATAAAGTAGAATTCCTATGCAATGAATGCTGCTGGTTCGGCTGTAAGGACAGAAAGACTTGTTATGAATCCGTCAGCCGGAAGAATCTCGGAGAGCCTGCCCCAGAGTATCACTGCGCTTCGCCGGATGGCGGTGACGGCTACCGTTTTTCCAAGGCAATGGAGAATCCCGGATTCATCAGTGTGGATGATATACAGAACATTTACATGCCTATAGGATTTTCTAATTTTAAGATTGAAGGGCGTGGGCTTGGAAGTGCATTGATTCTTGAATTTCTGCTTTATTATATGACGAAACCGGAATATCAGATTCATGTGAGAGAGCATATCTATCTGGATAATATGCTAGATCTTTTTTGAACATTCTGCTATCTTCTCATTCATCGGAGATGGATTCAAAATGATACGCATTCCTTTTTCTTTTGCCTGACTGACAAGATACGGAAGATTATTAATCTCGTTCTGTATCAAGAGCCAGTCATCACTGCCAAACTGTTCCAGTACTTCATCTATATACATCTCCTCAATCTGCTGATTTGCCCCGCCATACAGCAGGATACAGTTATCCCCCTGCAGATCATTCTGGATAATCGCATTTCCTGTTCTGACCTTGCTTTGCACTTTTACATATTCCGTGTGAACACCTGCTTCATCCAATGCTTCCAGAAGCATCTTTCCATCTTCTCCGATCATGCCGGCATGATATACTTCTACTCCTGCTTTTGCAAGTGCAATTGACTGATTCAGTCCTTTTCCGCCTGTAAATACCTACAGACTTTTCGATGCCAAGGTCTCTCCTTTATTTACAAAATGATCCACTTTATATACATAATCAATATTCAAAGATCCAAATGATAATACTCGCATTTTTTACACCTCAAACGTCTCCAGATCATCCGGCACATACAGATTGCCATGATAATACTGCTGTCCTTCCTCCGTATACAACTTCTTTCTCTCCGCCAGATGTGTTTCTTCTGTATGATACAACAACAGATTCGGCACACCCAGTTTTTCCGCAAGCTGGCATGCTTCTTTTACCGTACTGTGATGTTTCTCATAAGGCTTGAACTTATCCGCCTCACCGAACAGGCAGAATGCCTCATGAAGCAGCCAGTCACTCCCTTTTACATATTTGTAATCCACTTCATTATATGGCTCATCACCGACGCAGGTAAATTTCTTACCGCTCTTAAGCTGCATGGTGAATCCGAACTGTTTCGCCTTTGTCGAAGCAATATCAAAGAATGTCACTGGACATCCGAGAATCGTTCTGCTGTCTCCGTCTTTCACGACATCAAACTGGATTCGCTCACCCATATGCTTACAAACTTTCTGCTGGATCGTCATATTTGCAATTGCCTGGATCTTCTCTGCCAGTTCCTCATGGCAGTAAATGCGAAGGTCTCCTTCATATTTTCCCTGGTTCATTCTCTGTCCAATCATACGCACCAGCCAGATAATTCCAAGCACATGGTCTACATGTTCATGTGTAACGAAGATATCGTGGATGTCATTCATATCGATTCCTGTATCTTTTAATACTTTCAGAATACGGTTGCCGCCACCTGCATCTACGAGGAAATGTTTTCCTTCATCGCTGATTGCATAGCAGGTATTGTAATATTCACTTACCGTTGCATTTCCGGTTCCTAATATTGTTAATTTCATATGCTTTTCTCCATTTCATTTCTGGTTTTTGTAGTACATCTATCAGCAGTATAGCATACTTTTTTCAACTGGTTATGTACTGGATTTTGAAATAATATTCATTTTTTCTTTTTATAATATAAATATACTAAATATTTTCTATCTCCCTGATAATATCTCCAAAATCCTCTCCAAGGTCATACACGATCACCTTACGAACACATGGCGATACAAAAAAGAGCCAGCAGGGACGGGGAAAATTCCATTTTCCCCGTCCCCATTGGCCTATTCATCCGCAACATACTCAAAGAAATCAAAATCCGCATAATGCTTATGCAACACTCTGTCCGCACAGGTAAGTCCCACGAATGTTCCCGTGAATTCCCCGTACTTGCAATACTCATCTGAGAATTTTGTTGTATCAAACGGTCCGCCGATCTTCACATACTGTTCGCCGTCATAGCTCCACTCAAACCATGATTTTCTTCCTTCGATATTCAAACGTAAATAGATCGGCACATCCTCTACCGGGATTCTGGTATTCAGAAGCTCTGTCTTCGTTCCATTTTCCAGATGGATGATGGAAAGTGCGCTCTGTCCCAGTGTCTGGCTGTAATATTTCCGAAGGTTGATGTAATTCATGTTGTCGTAGTACATGATAAGTCCCGCACTGTGCTGATGCACTTCCGGCTTGAATTCCATCTTGGTCGTCACTCTTGCGTAGACACTTGTAAGCTTTCTCGCAAGAATGCTGACTTTATTCAGTGATGTTCTGGACTCCTGTCCTCGGATTCTTACATAACCCGGCCGTGCCTTCACATCGGCAAATCTCTGTGGCATGATTCTTGGTGCATAATACCAGTTGCCAAGTTCCTCATCGTCAAAATCATCAAAGTCAGGAATCTGTGGAACCGGATATTCCGGAAGCTTACTTTCTTCTACATACTCTTTCGCAAGATTGTCATCGTCATACATACGAAGCCATCCGTCGTCTGTCCATTTCATCTTCTGAATCGCAGTCTCGCGGCCTAATGTACAACGAAGTTCCGGTGCAAATGGTCTGGCACACAGATGTACAAGATATACTTCTCCAAGCGGAGTTTCTACATAGCTTCCATGTCCGGATTTCTGCAGAACGCTGTCCGGGTTGTAATACTTTGGTTTCAGATGATCTGGATCCTGACGTTCATATGACACACCCGGTACACTTGTCACGATCGGGTTTGTCGGATCTCCTTCATACGGTCCCCATACATTTTTCGAACGCCCCATTGTAACACAGTGATTGTATCCTGTTCCGCCTTCTGCACACATAATATAATAATAGCCGTTGCGTTTCGTCAGATGCGGTGCCTCGATACATCCACGGTCTGTGCCGCCGTTCCATATACGCTTCGGATAACCAATGACTTCCTTCTTCTCCGGCGAATATTCGACCATGCAGATCGCACCTGGTTTTTCATATCCTTCACGTGTCTCCCACTCAAGCGAAACCACCCATTTTCTTCCGTCATCGTCATGAAGCATCGAAGCATCGAAGCCTGCCGAATGCAGATACACCGGCTCGCTCCATGGTCCGCGGATATCCTTTGCTGTGATCACATAATTATCTACATCGAAATATCTCGCATTCATGGAATTCATCACTCCATATACCACATAGAACAGATCCTCCTGCTCACAGTACGTCAGACACGGTGCCCATATTCCTTTCGCAGACGGAAGCTTTTTAAGGTCCACTTGCTCATCGTCTGTCAGCACGTGTGTATACAGTTCCCAGTTCTTCATATCCTTGGAATGATATACCGGAATTCCAGGCATCCATTCGAATGTTGATACTGCTATATAATAATCATCCCCTTTTCTGCAAATGCAAGGGTCCGGATTAAATCCTTTAAAAATCGGGTTATGAATCATGACTTTTCCTCCTTCGATCTATTCTAAGCCGTCAGTTATCCCCTCGGAAACCATCCGAAGTCCACACATCTTCCAAAATCCCAACTGTCCCATCCGGTCCAGCCTTTGGTATTGACGGTATCTGTCAGAAGTTTATAACTCCAGTAAAAATATCCGCTTCCGGTATTCCAGGCATCAAGCTGCGCCTCTGCCACTGCCTGGTAGATTTTCTTCTTCTCTTCCGCGGTCACAACACTTTCCACTTCTCCGTCCAGTCCGTTTAACACTGACTGTCCGCCTTTCGTATCCCATCCGCATGCCAGCGAATTGAACAGACACCATTCACCGCAGATTACCGGGAAATATTCTTCCATTTCTTCGATATCTTTTTTGAAATATTCTTTGATATATTTTGTATATCCTTCTACTGTCTGCTCACAACCGTTCGCCTCTGCGACCATCAGATACTGGTGCGTATCCAGAACGACATTCTTATACTTCTCTTCCTGCATGTAACCTTTCCATGCCTTTAATTCAAATCCATCATGGATGACTACATATTTTTCCTCCGGCATATATGCACGGATTCTGTCGTATGCTTCTTTATAGAAATCTTTTAAGAAATCAAGTGTCACAGGGCCGGAACCTTCTGCCAGTCCCGGATCAACAGCCGGATATCTCTCCTGCACATTCATCGTCTTCCACATATTTTCTGTGACCGGCTCATTGATGACTTCGATCCCCCATAATCCTTTTCTTTTTCCGTAACGTTTGGCAAGGCGTTCCAGAACGGTTAATACGAATTCCACTTCTTCCGGATTCTGTGCCCATTTGCACACGCCGCTGATGCCTCCGTTGTCGAATCCGTTCTGACTGAGAGGAGCCGTATGAAGGTCGATCAGTACCTGCAGTCCGTAAGCTTCCGCCCAGTTAAATGCTTTGTCCATTTCTTCGATACATCCGATAAATGGCTCTCTGTCTCCGAAGATAAAATACGGAACCGGGATTCGGACTGCCTCCATTCCCATGGATTTGATCGTTACAAAATCACGCTCTGTAATATATTCCGAACGGTGGATCTTGATCCTTGCTTCATATACTTCTCTTGAAAGCTGTCTTGGCAGATAGTATTCATCTTCCGCTGTCGTTCCGTCGAATAATGCCGGACTCATCCATTTTTCCAGTACCAGCCAGTTTCCAAGATTGACTCCTTTTACTTTCATGATTCGTTTCCTTTCCTGTATCTTTTTATGATTTCATTATTTCGCCTGACGTGCCTTCAGATCTGCAATAATCTGCGGGAACTCTTTATCCAGTTTCCAGAATTTCATAATGATCAGACCGCTTACATATACTGCGATCGGAATCCACACGAAGCAGATCTCGATTGAACGAAGTGCTGATGCTGTCTGGACTGCTGCATCTCCTACATATCCGCCAACTTCCAGGATCATACCAAGAAGCGCAGATCCGATACCATTTCCAATCTTATACCCGAAGCTGCAGGCACTGTTTACCAGACCTTCGGTACGGTATCCTGTCTTCCACTCACCATAGTCGATCGTGTCAGATACCATCGCCCACATCGTTGCACCGCTGCACGCATTACCGATACCACGGATCACACTGGATACTACGATTCCGGCCATTGAACCGCCGGCAAAGTTCAGAAGCAACATTCCTACAATATCCAGTACCAGACCGATTGCAAATACATTTCTCTTTCCGAGATGTTTTACCATCATCGCAATAAAGAACATTGCAAGGATCTGTACCACATTGAAGATTCCGTTGATCGTCGATACCAGATTTCTGTCCCCTAAGATATCTTTTGCATAATATACAGTTGCACCGCCATTTACAGAATACATCAGGAAGAATAATGCAAGCATGCCAGTCATCATGATCCAATATTTATTCTTGAATAATGCTTTGATACCTTCTTTGAACGGTACATCCTGCGCTTTACCGTCTTCGCCTGTAGTTGCCGGTTTTACTCTTTCTTTGGTTCCGAAGAAGTTAAGAAGGAATGCCACAACCGCTACCAGACCGAATACGCAGAATGTTTTTGTCCATGCGGATGCACTGTTACCGAATTTTTCAACTAGTGGTAATGTAAATGTATTGATCGTTAATGTGCCTGCTGTTGCCAACAGATTTCTGAAAATACTTAATACGGATCTTTCATACGGATCCTGTGTCATCAGTGCATTCAATGCGGAATATGGCACATTGATCGCTGTGTAGATGACTGTGGATACCAGGTTATATGTAATGAATACATAGACAAGCTTCGGAGTTGCTGCCCAGCTTGCCGGTACGGAGAAGAGCAGGATTCCTGAAATTGCAAACGGGATACACATCCGTAAGATCCAAGGTCTTGCTTTACCGAATTTTGACTTTGTACGGTCAACGATCACACCCATGATAATATCGCTGACGCCGTCAAAAATTCGTGATACCATCATAATTGTTCCGACTGCCAGTGCGCTTACTTTTGCATAATCCGTATAGTAGAACAGTAAGAATGCTGACATAGCCGTATAAATAATGTTACATCCGAAATCCCCACATCCATAGGAGAATCTTTCAAATACTTTTGAAAAGGTCAATTTGTTCTTTGATTTCATCGTATCTTTCCTCTTTCATAATAGACTTACTATATACGTTTTGTTCTTTGCGCACTGAACAACCTTTTGTTTACACTATTATAGTACCATATGCGATATGTGCCGGATAGGTCTTATCATATGCAAAACATAGGTCGATATTCTCTTTTTATTTTATTTATGTTATACTACACTCATATCTGCAGATCCCGTCACTTGCATATATTTTTTTCAGCATTGCCAGAAAGGAGCCATTAATCTTATGCCAAAGCTTAGTTCCACACATCTCCGGTTTACACCCAAAAAGAAACCTTCTCCTCCTGATTCTCCCGATAATAGCACTTTCTCCTACGAAGTCATCTCCACCCTGGAATCCACGGGTGTCCACTTCCGTACCTCGATTGATCCGGGAAGTTACATTCCCGCCCATCTCCATCACGCCGTGGAGATTATCTACTTATTAGAAGGAAGCCTTACCGTCACCATGGAATCCTCCGTCCGTGAATATCACGCCGGAGAATGTATCCTGATCAATGCGGACATTATCCATTCCACCAAATGTACCGCACCGAACAAAGCGATTCTCTTCCAGATACCGCTTTCCTTCCTGTCTCTGTATCTGCCGGATGCCGAACAGCTCGTGTTCAATCTAGATAACCCGGAGGACAGCGACATCCGCCGCACCAAGTTAGACATTTTCAAAGACACACTAACACAGATGCAGATTGTCAACGATATCCGCCCGGAAGGATTCATCCTGCGCTTTAACAGCCTGCTATTTGAAATCCTCTTCCAGCTTTTTCACAACTTCAGTGTCCGCGTTATACACACCAACCAGTCCCAGCATGACAAAGACCGCGCAAGGCTCGACACTATTCTGGATTATATTAACCGGAATTATCGCCGGCATATCAGCATTGAAGAAATCGCCGGAGTTGCCTACCTGCAGTCCGGATATTTCTGCCGTTTTTTCAAAAAATGTATGGGAATTACGTTTTTAGAATATCAGAATGAATTAAGACTTTCTTATATTTATCAGGATATTATTGCGACCGATGATTCGATCAAGGATATATTGGAAAGACATGGTTTTACGAATTATAAGCTGTTCCGAAGAATGTTCTCTGAACACTTCGGGGCTACGCCTACGGAAGTGCGAAAGATGCGGGAATAAACCACAGGGGCACGGGTTCGTCGAATCGTTAGAACAGTCTTCCGTGTCTCATTGCTTCTCTCCGCATTTTTCTAACAACATCCAGCTTTTCTACATCGGACGGAATTATCCCGAATTTTCCTTTCATAGAATCATATTTTTGTCTTACTTCTCGTATATTATTCTTATATTTAGTTCTCTTTACGAAATGTTTTTAATTGTTTTTTGTCTTATCTATAAGACAAAAACATATTATAATTATTCTATATAGATGGAGGCATGTTATGAATAGAGATAGTTTAAAACAAATCATGATTGACCAAAAAGAAATTTATCTTAATAATCCACTAATTCCCAGACATTACTCTCTGGAAGGAAATGTCAATTACTGCTTCGTTGGTATTCGCAGAACAGGAAAATCCTATATGATGTATCAACAGATAAAACAGTTGGAAGCAAGCGGAATTCCATTATCTCAAATCGTTTATGTAAACTTTGAAGATGAACGTCTTCTGGAAATGACCTCCGCTGACTTAAACCTTATTTTAGAGATCGGGTTAGAGATATCTGGAACTGATGTTAAACCATATTTATTCTTAGATGAAATTCAAAATATCTCTGGATGGGAAAAATTTGTCCGCAGAATTGCTGATATGAAGTATCGAATTCATATAACAGGCAGCAACAGAAAAATGTTAAGCAATGAAATTGCATCGACTCTTGGCGGACGCTTTGTAATTATGAATGTTTATCCATATTCTTTCTCAGAATACCTGATTGCCAATCATATGAAAAAGAATTATCTGGATGCGATCAGCACCAAAGATAAAGCAGATGTACAAATTCAGTATAACCAATATGTAACATATGGAGCTTTTCCTGAATTAACTGAAATAAATAACAAAAGAGCTTTTTTGAACAGCATCTATCAGACCATATATCTTGGTGATATTATTACAAGAAATAAAATTACCAATAATTTCGCTGTGAGATTGATTTTAAAGAAGATTGCCGAATCTATTACCAAACCTTTATCTTTCAGCAGACTGGCTAATATATTAAAAAGTACAGGAACATCTATTGGCAAGCAAACTGTAATCAATTATGTTGGCTACATGACTGACTCCTATTTGCTTTTTACTCTGCAAAACTATGCTGCAAAACTGGTAGAAAAAGAGACTTCTCCCAAATACTATTTCATGGATACCGGACTTCTGGGACTTATGTTACTAGACTGTAAATCCGCCCAGTTGGAAAATCTTGTCGCCATCGAATTAATTCGGCGTTACGGAGTAGAAAATGTTTACTTCTTTGAAAATAATGTTGAAATCGACTTTTATGTTCCGTCAGAAAATCTGGCTATCCAGGTCAGTATGCAGATATTAGATAATATAGATATACGAGAACGCGAAACCCGTGCTTTCGTTAAATTAAATAATTTCATACCGGACTCTAAATGTATTCTAATCACCAATAGTGAAGAAGCCGTTCTTGACTGTGAAGGCATTCGTATTGAAGTGACTCCGATCTGGAAATGGCTGTTGATGAATGATTTGTAATGATTTTATAAATTAGACGAGCCAGCGGAGATGGAAAAAATCCACTGTTTTTCACCCCGCTGGCTCATACTTTTTTTCTATATTACTGTCTTCTATAATTTTCAGGATAATATATACTTCCGCCGATCATTAAGATTCCCGGCACAATATATCCTTCATTTTTAATCAGATAATCCCAGATTCTGTCCTTTAAACTTTTCTTTGTTGTATTCATATTATCACCTGTCAGTGGTATACTGACTTTCCTTTCATAGTCACCATCTACTTTTTCCAGTCACATATTACCACTATTCGGCGATTCTTACAACATTCATATTTCTGTTTTGTGTATGTTTTACAATACATACTCGGCATTTTTCACAAATATCCGGTCTTATTCAATATTTTCCATTCTTCTCTGCAATACCAACAAATACAGAAAAACCGCAGGGACGGGAAAAAATCCACTTTTCCCGTCCCCACTGGCTCAGGCCCCACTGGCTCTTATTCTTCCTCTGCCAGCTCCCCGAATTCCGTCTTCTCGAATTCCTGAATGGAAATATGTCTCTTATTCGGGTTCGCATACACGAAAGTCTTATCTACATTCTCCAGATAGTTCTGGATCTTATCATTTGTCGCACTGATGATCGCCTGGAAGCCAAGACCGCGGATCAGCGAGATACAGCTTGCCACCTTCTCGGCATCCATCTTGGAAAATGCCTCGTCCAGCACGACCAGACGCATTGTCGGTGACCGGTGCATCTTTGGTGACAGGTTGATCTTATAAAGCTGTGCAAAACTTGCCAGAAGTGCCACATACAGCGGGTTCTGTCCCTCTCCGCCCGAGTTCTTCTTGATCATCTTGCTAAGCCCGATCGTCATCTCCTTATCGCCATGTACGATCTGCTGCATATCAAATGACAGATACGTTCTGTAATCCGCATACTTGTCCATGTTGCGTTTCGCCTCATCTATCTCATCCTTCGTCGCATTCTCCGGCGGGATGAAGATGTTGATCAGCTCGTTCATCATTTCTCCGTACTGGTTCTCATGCTCCATCGTGAACATATCCAGCTGGTTGTCCATTGTATCATCCAGATCAGACGGACGGATCTGCAGCGAATCATCCATGAACATCTTATAATATTTTCCGTCTGCACCTTTATTCTTCGTGATCACAAACTGATACTTATCCTTACCGAAGTCCAGCTTGCTGATGATCCGGTTCAGCTCATCCCTTCTCTGATAAGCCTCCAGGATCGCACTTCTGATCTTGAAGATAAAGTCATCTTTGAAGTGCTCCACAGCCGCTTTCGCCTGTGTCTTCGCCGACTCTCTGTAAGTCTCCAGATGATCACAGGACAGCGAATTCAGAAGCTTCTCATACGGCGCATTATCACGGATCGATGTCGAGAATGTACGGTTCGGATACTCTCTGATATAACTGCTCCGTTCCTCTACAAGCTTCTGATAAGCTTCTTCCTCTTCTTCTCTGAGCGTATACACCTTCGAAACCATCTGGCGTCTCAGATACTCATAATTCTCTGATTTTCTGCCGGCCAGATATTCCTGAAATTCCTTCTCGTAACGCTTATCTTCCACTTTCTTCTTTACATCCTTCATCTGTTCTTCCGACTCAAGAACTTCCGCATTCAGACGTTCGATCTCTTTCTTATTCTCCCAGATTGCTTCCTGAACCTTGGATACCGATTCTTTCTTCGCATCCTGTGCTGCCTGTACTTCTTTCTTCTTTTCTTCCCAAGCCGCAACAGATTCGTCCTTTAATTTCTGCATCTGTTCCAACAGCTGGTTCTTTTTCTTTTCTTTGGAAATGATTGCTTTGCTGTCGGCCAGCCAGCCGAGATAATCCTCTGCCGGCTGCTTTAACATCTCCATCTGCATTGCCTGGCGGATCTCTTCTAACAGCTCCTGTACCGGCATTCTCTCTTCATTTAACTTCTCACATTTTTCTTCCAGCTTGCGAATTCTCTGGCGCATACTCGTCTCACCGATGTAGGCTCTTCTGGTGTAATTCTCCGGATTCATGTGCTGCAGTTTGTAGCTCTGATACAACATACAGTCCGGTGTCACACCGATCTTGCACTCACGCAGTTCATCCAGTGACTCGCATTTTTTAACATTTCCAAGGAAGAAATTAATATATTCCTGTACATATGGCTCTTTGGCTTTTACCACCTCGGCAAGCGCACCCGGCTGTACCTGATGCTTATCCTTCGTAAGCTTCTCCGTATCCAGGACTGCTGCCCGGAAGAACCGTTTCGTATCCATCTCCTGGTAAATGTCCATCGCCGCTTTAGCATACTTTGGTTCCACGATCAGCTGTAATTTATTATTTCCAAGATAACCTTCCACTGCATTGTGCCAGCGCTCGTCCTTCACATCCAGAAGGTCTGCAAGAATATGCACATTTACGAACTTGCCACAGCGTTCATGCAGGCGGTTACGCAGCTCGAATCTTGCCTCTTCCAGTTCTCTTGGATAAGCTTTCTTTCCCTGCTTCAGTTCTTTTAATTCTGCTCGTGCTTCTTTCTCTTCTTTCTTGATCCGGCGAAGGTCTGCATCTGCTTCCTGTCTCTGATCTTCCAGTTCCTCCTGCAGATCCTTTAACCCTTCCTGCAGCCGCACAAGCTCTTCTGCGGAAATGCTTCCGTCTGCGAATTTTTCGATATCCCAGATCACCTGGTTTGGCGTAATGTCTTTCTCCATCCATGCCTTCAGATGCTCCGCCGTCTGCTCCCAGCGGACCTTTCCGTTATTCAGGCGCTCCAGCGTCTCATTTAATGTATCCAGATCTGATTCCAGTCTCGCATACCCACTGTCTGCGATCCGCAGGATAATCTCTTCGTACTCTTTCTGCAGATCCTTTTCTTCCTGTTCCAGCATCTGCTGCTGCTTTTTCAGATCTTCGATAGCTTCCTGTCTTACCTTGATCCTGTCTCTTGCTTCCTGACTCTTCACTTCATGCGTCATGATCTCCAGACGGTCGATCTGATAAGAGCATACCCTCTCTAATTCCGCTTTTTCTGCATACTGCCCATATTTTTCACAGATCCGTCTCAGTCTCTGGATCTCTTCCATCGTCTCTTCGATCTTGCTTCTCATTCGTCCATACTGCATGACACTTTCCTGCAGATCTTCAATATGGATATCCTGCTCCATGCAGATGTATTCCTTTACGAAATCTTCCAGTTTGATATTCATACGAAACGAGATCGCACGTTTGAATAACTTTGGAAATTTTTCCATATCCAGACCGCCGAGATAGATATCATAAAGCTGTCTCCGGAATCTTTCATTACTCGGTCCGCAATAGAACTGTTCCGGCGTAAAGGAACGCTGCAGGTACTCGCGCATTTCTACTGTGGTAAGGCACCGGCCTTCCGAACGGTAGTGATTCGGAAGTAATTCTCCCGTATGCCAGAAGAACAGACGGCTGATATCATTGTTCGACGTATCTACATCAAATACGACACCGACACACTGCTTATCCCTTGTGTTGCTCTGTGTCAGCTCCAGCACGATCGTACTGGAGAAATTACGGTTTCTCAAATACTGTGATTCATTATTTTCACTGATATTCACCATACCTCTTAAGTATTCGATCAGTGTACGGTCCGAATCGTCTGCTGCCGCCTTGTTGAAGAATCCACGGCCGTCCGTATTGGCATACAGCACGATCTGGATCGCATCCAGGACCGTTGATTTACCACTTCCGGAATGTCCGGTGAAGAAGTTGATTCCTTCATTGAGCGTCAGTATCTTTTTATCTATGTAATGCCAGTTATTCAGGCATATCTTCGAGAGTGCTTTGAATGGCTGCTTCGTCTCCAATTTGATCCTCCTCACTGAATGTTGCTAATAATTCCCGGATGTCGTCTCCTAAAAGTACCGTATGGATACAAGGGTAAATGACCAGTCGGGTCGCTTCGTTTAATTCTTCCAGAACATCAAGCGGCTCGATGATCTGATATTTCTTCAGAAGTGCAATTGTTCTTCTCATCTCTGTAATGGATGGAAGACTTTTCAACACGTGAAATTCTCCCGCTTTTCCATTTACCGCACCAAGGGTTGTCACCACATGGCTGCTTGACGATGCGGTCTGCATCTGCTCATCATAGATAAGCTTCAGCACCAGTAAATAGATCGTGGCCAGTCGCGGCAGCTTCTCGCCCCATAACTGCTCGCCCTGGATGTAGATCACGCCCATGTGTACATTTTCCTTGAGTGTGATCCCCGCCACCTCAAAATATGCTTTAAAAAATTCCAGATGCTTCGTGCAGGTGCGGTATTCTTTTGTATACTGCATCCTTCCCGCACGTTTATCAAATTTTCTTTCCAGGAGAAATGTCTGCCGGTATAGCGTCTGGATGACGTCTGTGACTTCTTCTTTTTCTTCCTGGGTTAACTGTTCGTAGTAATCTATCATTTATTTTCAGAACTCCTTTTTTGTAGAACTTCTCTGTCGTAAAATTGCTTTATTATTCTGTCCTTCCTCTTATAAAGTGTCAGGCCCTGCGCTTCACGAATCTTAATGCCGGATAGCGGTATCCATCTTTTTCCACCATCTCCGGTTCCTCTTCCAGCACCATATATTTACTATTCTTACGTGTGCTGTAATCGTATGCCAGAATCAGTTTCTCGAATTCTTCCTCGTCCGCAATATTGATCTTCGACGCATCCATCACTTCATCTTCCATATTGTTTTCGATGAATTCCTCGATCTGCTTCTTGCTGAACCGCATCTGTATCCGGTTCAGTCTTAAGATGTCATCCTTATCCAGATCTCCCGTCGTCTCATCCGGAAGAAGCTGGCTGATGAAGTCTTTTCTGGATTTTCTTCTCTTATATAAAGACTTCTCCGACAAGATCTCCAGAAGTGACAGATTCATGCGCTTTCCGCTCTCTGTAATGATCTCTTCCATCTGTTCCGGATCTTCCGACATCTTGTTCAGAAGCTGTACCACCAGACCTTTCGTATCCGTCTCCCCACTCAGAAGATAATTCATTCTCGTTACCGTTGCCCGGACATATTTCGTATGTTCTTTATCCATATTGGCAATGCGGTGCTCGATGTCGTCAAATCCACGCTCGATCAGATCCAGAAGCTCCAACACGTCATCCTGATTATCCCCGAGCATTCTCGACCGTGCCTGTACCTTCATGATAAATGCTTCATCATCCCGGATCTCTCTCAGACATTTCTTAATATCCATCTTATAGATATAAAAATTGTCCGATGTTTTCAGAATATGATACTTCTTCCACACGATCTCTTCCACATAACTGTCCAGATGTTCTCTGAGGATCCCACTGTAAGAATCCTGCTGTAAAAGCTTCGCAAAGAACTTATTCATATTATGAAGCATGTCCTGCAGTGCCTTATTCAGCCGTCTCGTATTTACCAGCGCCGTTCTTAAGAGTCCGATACTCGCTCTCGGATCATTACGAAATGCATACAGCGTCGCATACACATTCTGAATATAGATGTCCGTCTCCGACGCATCTTCCGAATTCAGCTTTTCAAATGCATCGATCATCACTGCCGCATAATCCGGAATGACAATATTCGTCACCAGTGTATTATAATCCTCGATACGCTTCAGCCATCCTGCCCGCAAAAGCCAGTTCAGAATTCTCGAAGACGGCGTCTCCAGCATATCAAAGTCGGTATCATTTTCCTCCCGCTGCAACTCAAAGCGCTTCTTCGCATTCATATCACTCAGGATCTGGATGCACACCTCTTTCGTCAGGAAATAGTTATTATATTCGTATTCTTCATTAATACATAAAAGTGCTTCAATATAAATATCCCGGTTGACCGAACGGAACAGACTCCAGAACGTATCCGGGATTTCATTCATTAACTGCATCTTGTTTTCCTCCAAATGATTCCTTACAATTTTAACATTTTCAAGGGAGTTTTTCTACCGAAAGTTATCCTGCTGCTATCCACACCTCTGTCCACACATTTTCCACTGATTTATACACTCTTTATTTGTTTTTTATGTGGATAACTGATATTATAAAGTAAGATAAAAGGTAATAATCACAATAAGTAATTCATACGGAGGTAAAGATATGTCCGAAAATATAGAAAATACAGTTCAGAAAGAAGATGCTCTTAATACGCAGGAACCGCAGACATCCCAGCCAAGCCAGGACACTCAGGGTGATGCAGCTTCTGCTGCCGGCAGCAATGTTGTACCTTATCCGGTTTCCGATAAGCAGAAGCAGACAGAAGCGAAACCTGCCGATAATCCTGCAAATACAGTCACTGAAACAATCACTGAAACAATTGCTGAAAATACACATTCTACAGCAGAACCCGTTGATGAATCTGCAAATATAGCCGCTGAAACAGTTACATCAGCTACTGAGTCTGTAACTTCCGCTGTTGAAGGAAATGCATCAGCAGGCTCAGAGAAGTCCCGGACCTCTCACTACGAAGCCCTCGATGATACCGAAGACCTGGAAGAAGATTTCTACGAACATCAGGAGAAATCCCGTTCCAAAGATGAGCATCCGTTCCGCGAATTTTTCTCTAATTTCCGTTCCAAACGCAAGATCGAGATGAACCGTGACGAGCAGATTCTCTCCCGTATCAGCGATGATAATCTGATGGAATATCTCCGCATGGAGCAGAAACGTATGGAACTGCTCCAGCAGGCAAAAGAAGTACGTGAGAAAAGATTCTGGACCACATTCCAGCTTTTCATCTGCCTCTTATCCGTTGTCCTCGTCATTTATTTTCTGAAGGATAACCCGGTAATACTTGTGACGATCCTGTATACACTTGGAATCCTCACCGCACTTCGTATCTGGAGCAAATCACAGAACGGAAGAGACCACAAAGATGGCAATGATTCCTCCGGACATCACAAAAAACCCTGGGAATAATTAGATTTTCCAGAACACTATAGTGAGACCCTGCTCTCACACCATCATACCCGCCAGCACCACACTGGCAATCACCCCAGCCAGAGTTGCAAGCAGCGCACCGGTCAACGTATAGCGCGTCTTCGTAACTCTGGCTGTCATATAATAGACACTCATAGTATAAAAGATTGTCTCCGTACAAGACATACTGATCGATGCAATCAGACCGATATATGAATCTGTCCCATATTCCTTAAAAATATCCAGCAAAAGTCCCGTTGCCGCCGATGAAGAAAACATTTTTACTATTGTAAGTGGAACCAGTTCTCCCGGGAAACCGATCCTGTCCGTAACCCTTCCGATTCCATTTGCAATCATCTCCAGAAAACCAGACGCCCTTAATATCCCCACTGCCACCATCAGCCCGACAAGCGTCGGCATGATCTTGATTACTGTGAGAAATCCTTTCTTCGCACCTTTAATAAACGTATCATAGACCGGAACCTTCATTAAAATCCCATAACTTATAATCCCGAATATTACCAGTGGAACAATAAAATCTGTAAGGTATAACAATATCTTCATATGCCTGCCTTATCGTCTTATTTATTCTTTTTTATATCTTATGCGCAACGAGTATATATTATACATTAAATGGGGACGGGGGATTTTTAGAAATCCCCCGTCCCCATTTATAATGTCATATTTTCCACATATTCCACATACTTATTATCAGATATCCACATGCAGGAGTATTCTTTATGCTGAACTACCTCTGGTCTTTTATGATCCTTACAGGCATCGTATACGCCGCCTTCACAGGCAGGATGCCCGACATTACCAATGCCGCTCTTGATTCCTCAAAGGAAGCCATTTCGCTGTGTATCACCATGATCGGGGTCATGTCATTCTGGGTAGGACTTATGGAGATTGCCTCCGAAGCCGGGATCATCCAGGCTGCTTCAAAAAAGCTCCGGCCGGTCATCCATTTCCTTTTTCCCCAGCTGCCACCCGGTCATTCCGCCGAAGAACCGATCACCACTAACATCATTGCCAATATTCTGGGACTTGGCTGGGCCGCTACCCCTGCCGGGTTAAAAGCGATGGAAGAATTATCCCGTCTGGAAGACCAACGCCGCAAAAGGCTGGCTCCCGGTATCTCCCGCCCTGCCGGTACGGCAAGTAATGAGATGTGTACATTTCTCATCATTAACATTTCCTCCCTGCAGCTCATTCCGATCAATGTAATTGCCTACCGCAGCCAGTACGGAAGTGTGAATCCTGCGTCAATTATCGGTGCAGGTATTTTATCCACTCTTCTCAGTACCGCAGTTGCAGTCATTTATTGCAAATGGAAAGGACACATACATTCCTCTCACACATCGTGATAATGCAGTGCTGTTTCCATCCACATGAAATTCCTGACTCCACAAAGTTATCCACATTTACAAAATATCCTGTGGATAAATTTCTTTCTGCCGTAATTTGATGTAGACAACTTCACGAAACAACGCATACATTACCGACATCAACGGAATAAATACCAGCATTCCAACGACTCCCATCAGACTGCCTCCAACACTCACTGCTGCCAGCACCCAGATAGACGGAAGTCCAACCGAATTTCCCACCACATGCGGATAGATCAGATTGCCCTCTATCTGCTGGAGTACTAGGAACAGCACGATAAATATCAATGCCTGGACCGGGCTCACCATAAATATCAGAAACGCACCGACCGCACAGCCGATAAATGCTCCAAAGATCGGGATCAATGCGGTAAATGCGATCACAATTCCCGTAAGAAGTGCATACGGAAGCCTAAGCAGTGTCATCGCAACCACGAACATAGATCCCAGAATCAATGCCTCGACACATTGTCCCGTCAGAAAACTTGAGAATGTCTTATATGTCAATGCAAGAACCTCCAGCGCAGCCTCTGCCCTTCCCTTTCTGACAAATGCAAATAACACTTTTTTCGCCTGTTTTCCCAACTTTTCTTTCTGTAGCAAAATATATATCGCAAATACAAATGCAATAAAGAATGTCCCCACAGCACCAATGATATTTTTCGCCGTATTGATCGTGGATTCCAGCATACTTCCGGCTCCGTTCTTCAGAAACTCCATCGCAGCCTCCATCACCTTGTTCCAGTCAAATTCCAGATTGTTGACTACATTCATAATCTCTTTATTGTTATGGAACCAATGATCTGCCCATTCCTGCAGCTGCGGGATAAAATCCTGGATACTCTTTCCAAGACTGGCAAATGTTCCGGCAAGCTGCGGAATCAGCCCAAACATGATAAGTGCAAGAAGCCCGATCACACCGGAAAGAACGATCAGAAGACTGATCCCTCTGGCATATTTTCTTTTATATTTTTCAGGAAGCTTTCTCTCCGTGAATAATTTTCTTTCCACAAAATTCATCGGAACACTTAAAACGAATGCAATCGCACCACCAAGCAGAAATGGATATAAAATATTCAATACGAAGCGGAACGCATCCATTACAACATCATATTTCCACAGACAGACGATCAATAATGCCGTAAATACGATCAGCCCCCTGATCTGTTTTACTGTTTCTTTTCTCAATTCCATTCTCTGTTTCTATCTCTCTTTCAAATATTTCATTCCCTGGATCACAGGAAGATTCAACAATGCAAGCCCGTATACCGTCATCAGCTGCTTCAGGTCCAACGTAACTACTTTGAACATTCCATGTAGTCCCGGAATCATAAGAACACTTGTGATCAGGATCATACCCAGAACAAATGCTCCGATCAGATACTTGTTATTAAAGAATCTCTTTGTAAATATTACCGGCTTATCATCCTTACAGTTAAATCCGTGCACCAGACGGCTCATGCACAAAGTTCCGAATGCCATCGTACTTGCAAGAGCTGCATTCTGGCTTGTGTATCCGATCAGAAATGCCGCCATCGTCATTACACCGATACTCACTCCTTCTGTTGCGATACTCAGCAGATATGGCTTTGTAAGGATTGACTCGCTCATTGGCCGCGGTCTCTGCTCCATAACTGCTCTGGAATGTGGTTCTACTCCCAGTGCAATTGCCGGCAGGCTGTCTGTCAGCAGATTGATGAACAGCAGATGCACCGGTGCAAATGGAACCGGCAGTCCGGCAATGGATGCACATAATACAACCAGAATTGCCCCGAAGTTACCGGACAGCAGGAACTGAATCGCATTTTTAATATGCTGATACAGATTTCTTCCATTTTCCACAGCTTTTACAATCGTTGCGAAATTGTCATCCGTCAGGACCATCGCAGCTGCATCCTTGGCAACCTCACTTCCGGTCACTCCCATCGCAACACCGATATCGGCCTGTTTCAATGCCGGTGCATCATTCACGCCGTCACCTGTCATTGCTACGATATTCCCCTTCTCCTGCCATGCACGGACAATTCGGATCTTATGTTCCGGAGAAACCCTCGCATACACAGAGATCCCTTCTACAAAATCCTGCAGCTCTTCGTCCGACATATTTTCGATTACGGCTCCCTCGCAGGCCTCCGATTCTTCTTTTAAGATACCGATTCTCTTTGCAATAGCCGCTGCAGTAATCTTATGGTCACCGGTGATCATAATCGGACGGATTCCCGCACGTCTGCACTCCTCCACCGCAAGTCTGGATTCTTCTCTCGGCGGATCCATCATTGCGATCAGACCGATAAATATCAGCTGGTCTTCATCCTCCGTACCGATCTCTTTTTCTTCCTGCATCTGCTTATATGCAAATGCAAGAACCCTTAATCCCTCTCTGGAAAATTGCATGTTCTGGGCGGCAATGTCCTCCCGGTCGGAATCTGTCATCCTCCTTACAGTATTCCCAACCCGTATTCTGTCCATACGCTCCAGCAGGACATCTACCGCACCTTTTACGATCATCATATGACCTTCCTGAAGGAGTGCATCATTCATATTGTGAGCAGTCGACATCAGCTTCCGGTCACTGTCAAATGGCACTTCCGACAATCTCGGGTATCTCTCCCTTACCTGCATCGCATCAATGCCAAGATTCGTTCCAAGATTGATGAGCGCCGTCTCTGTCGGATCACCGATCTCCTGTCCGTCCGTATTCGTAGAATCATTACACAAGATACTGAATCTTAAAAGTAATTTTTCATTTTCATTCTTCAGATCAATCTTTCCTGCCGGGATTCTCTTCCCATTTACATAATAATCCTCGACCGTCATCTTATTCTGTGTGAGCGTTCCCGTCTTATCCGAACAGACAACCGATACACTTCCCAGACCTTCCACTGCCTGCAGCTTACGTATGATCGCATGTTCCTTTGCCATCTTCTGCGTTCCGAAGGATAACACGATCGTAACGATCGAGCTTAATGCCTCCGGTATTGCCGCAACCGCAAGTGCAACAGCGAACATAAATGCCGAACCCCACGATTCACCCTGAAATACATTCACTCCAAATATCACTACGGAGAACGCCAGAATCAGCATCGATAATTTCTTTCCGAAATCATCCAGATTCACCTGAAGCGGTGTTCTCTTTTCCGAAGTATTCTTCATAAGATCTGCAATCTTTCCGACTTCTGTCTTCATACCGATCGCAGTTACTTCATATCTTCCTCTTCCATATGTGACGAAGCTTCCGGAGAATACCCGGTTCGTCTGATCTCCCAGTGCCGCAGTTTCTTCCACTTCATCCAGATTCTTCTCTATGGAAATGCTTTCTCCCGTCAGAGCACTTTCATCTACTTTCAGACTTGCGCATTCAATCAGTTTTCCGTCTGCCGGGATACAGTCTCCTGCTTCAAGGATCACTTCATCACCGATCGTGACTTCCCTGGACGGAATCTGGACCACGCTGCCATCACGCACAACCTTGGCTTCCGGTGCCGATAACTGCTTTAAACTGTCCAGTGACTGCTCTGCCTTTACCGTCTGTATTGTTCCCAGAACCGCGTTCATCGTGATCACGACGAAGATAACAATTGCGCTCTCCGCATCTCCGAGAATTCCTGATATGACCGCCGATACGATCAATATAATAACCAGAAAATCTTTGAATTGTTCCAGAAATATCCGGAGTACACTTTTCTTTTTTCCTTCCGTCAATTCATTGAATCCGTATTTTTCTTGATTCTTTCTTGCCTGTTCACTTGTTAACATCTTATTCTCCTCTCTGTTATACAAAGTTATAGAAAACCGTTGTGCAAAATAAAGCGTAAATCTTAATATAAAAAAGAGACCTTTATTGCACAAAAACTATGCAATAAAAGTCTCACCATTTCATTACGATACGGATGACCTGTCTGTCATCGTACTGACGTCATCGTAAACATCTATCTGTTTTATCTGTTCTAAAATCCTATAAAAATAAATAGATGCCGATTACTCCCCTTTATTAAAATATAATATAAACATTTTTCTGACTTCTGTCAATCATTTTTAGCAAAAAAAAGAAGCAGTACTTATATACTACTTCACTCTCATTCCATGAGCGTGCGGGGATTCGAACCCCGGACAACTTGATTAAAAGTCAAGTGCTCTACCACCTGAGCTACACGCCCTTAAACACTCGCAGAAGTAATAATATCATAAGTCTTATATAAATGCAAGCACTTTTTTCAGATTTTAATTTTAAAATGCATCTCGCCGTATCGCTACAGGCGATTCTAAATGGCGAGACACAATCTTATTTTTTCAAATCATAGAACTTTCCGCTCAGATTTTTCACCTTTACATAAGAAACATGATCTATAAACATTCTCGAAGTAAATACCGTTTTCCCATGATCGCAGAAAATCTCGATACTGGAATGATCTACCATAACCCGGACAGTCTGTTTCTTCTCTAACTGTTTTGCATAACGGATCGTTCCAAACTTCTCCGCATACACTTCTGTCATACCACTTCTGTCCAGACAATATTCTTCCCCATCTGCGCTTAAAATCAAACAGTTACCATCTTTATTTCCTATCTCTATAGAAAACGCACCTTCTGTATTTCCTTCAAGCTCAAAAGAACATTCTTCAACCTTTATATGCTCTGCAATGCTTCTTTCATTTGCACGAAGCTGCTTTAGCTCTTCTACCGGCTGCTGGATCAACCTATCTTTCTCTATCCAAATTTCTCTTGGAAGTGTTAACATGTGAGCCCAATTATTCTTATCAGTTGGATATTCGCTCTTAGAATTTCCAAGCCATCCAAATAAAATTCTTCGATGTTTTTCATCCTCATACGATTGAGGCGCATAGAAATCAAATCCCTTATCAAGTTCATACATTTCTGAAAATTGAAATTCTTTTCGTTCTGTATCCAATGGTTTTCCTATCATGTAAACTACGGAGAACACATTTTTATAATCATATTTATTCTCACTTGAAATTCCCATTGGAGAACAGAACAGCACTCCTTTTTGATTCTCTTCATAATAATTTGGACATTCCAACATGTAACCTAACATTGCTTCCTGTCCATTCTGAAGTAATCTCACTCTTCCGGCGTACTCATATGAATCTGCCTGCTTACCTCTGTACAACATCAGAATTCCTTCATGTTCTTTACTTTCTGCTCCTGTCAGCATCCAGTATTCACTGTCCCTTTTCCAGACATATGGATCACGGTAATTCATTGTCGTCTGATCCGGATCCATTTCTACAATCTTTTTCCGGTCTGTCAGTTTCTCACCATCAAATCTGGCATAACAGGTACATGGGATCATCTCTTCATTTTCAATTCCTGTATAGAAAACATGTACTTTTTCTCCCTCTTTTAATGCCATTCCTGTATAACACCCGTAAGAGTCTGATTCTGTATCCGGGTACATTGCCACACCATGATCTTCATAATGAATAAAATCTTTTGTTGTCAAATGATACCAGTGTTTCAACCCATGTACCGGTCCAGCCGGAAACCATTGGTAAAAAATATGGTGTATCCCATTAATCTCACACAGCCCATTCGGATCATTCATCAGACCGCATTTCGGTGCAATGTGCCATACCGGATAATACGGATCTTTCCTGGTTGTCTCCTGTATCCGTTGAAAATATTCAGCCGGCATATCCGTAATCCGAATATGCCGGTTCTGATGATTTGAAAAATCATACTGAAACATAAATTTACTCCTTTATACTGCTTCTGGATTCTTCTTCATAATCAGCCATGTGCCTGCAAATGCAACTCCTACAGAAAGCAGTAATACAATAATATACTCAATCATTCCTCCCTGAAGGTAAAGCAGCATACCAGGGATCATAGACGCTCCGGTTCCCTTTGCACACAAACCAACGATTGCTGCGAATCCACCACCTACAGCACCTCCAAGACATCCCATGAAGAATGGCTTAAGTCTTGGGAATGTAAGACCATACATAACAGGTTCGGAAATTCCGAATAATGCCGGGATCAGAGCTGGAATCATATTAGCTCTCTTCTGCTTATTCTTCTGCATCATGACAATTGCAAGTCCTGCTCCAAGCTGTCCTGCGATTGCTGCAGATCCCATTGGGTTAATATAATCTACACCAGTCTCTGTAAAAATACTTACAATAATCGGTGTTACTGTATGATGCATACCTACAGAACAGAGAATCTGAATCAGTCCTCCATAAGCGATTCCTCCAATTCCAAATGGAAGTTTCAGCATCATAAGGATCAGATCTGTTATTCCTTTTTCAATTCCTGAAAGAACCGGTCCTACAACAAAGAGTCCTGCCAAAAGTGAAACAAGTAAAGTAAGGAATGGTACAAGCAGCATGTCTAAGATATCCGGAATCACCTGATGTAACTTCTTCTCCAGTTTTGCTGCAAAGAATCCCATGAATAATGCAGGAATTACAGAACTCTGATAACCTGTAATATTTAAATGCAACGGTCCAAAGACAAAACTTAACGGATCAGCAACTCCATTTACCACATCCCATTTATTTGGAAGAGTTGGTGATACAAGCATCAGCCCAAGTACAATACCGAGGATCGGTGAGCCACCGAACTTCTTGCATGCAGACCATGCAACTAATACTGGGATAAATGTGTATGCTGTGTCTGTTAATACAGAAAATACTGTATCAAAAGATGGTGATAACTCAATTCCAAATCCATTTACAAGAAGACTTCTTACTCCCATCAGAATACCTGTTGCAAGAAGTACCGGAATGATAGGAATAAAAATATCAGAAATCATCTTTGTTGTACTCTGGAAAGATAATTTTTCCTTCTCCCCATTTTCTGTTACTTCAGCATCTCCAGCTGTCACTCCTGCCAGTTTCTGAAACTCAGCACAAACTTTATTCACAAATCCAGTTCCAAGAATCACCTGATGCTGGCCACTCTTTGAGAAATAACCTGCTACTCCCTGAATCTCTTTCATCCCCTCTTCATCAATAATAGATGCATCCTTTACTTCCACGCGAAGCCTGGTTGCACAATGTGTCGCACTGATTACATTTTCTTTTCCGCCAAATGCTTTCAGAATTTCCTGCGCTGTCTTTACAGGATCTTTTTTCATCTCTCATTACCTCCTATTTGTGCTATTATAACATATATCGTTTTTATCAAATCGATTCGATATGTTTGTTTTTTATAGTGGCCTTGGAATATTTCCTATCGGCCACTGTTATTTTTGTTTATCGAATCGTTTCGATATCTGTTGATTATAATAGATCATTACCATTTCGCTGTCAATGAATTTAATCAATTCTTTTTGTTTTCTGTATTTTTCAACAAATTAAAGTCGTGATATTTGGTAAAAAGTAACATGTAATTTAACATGTTTCACCACTTTGGACTGTCACGCCAAAAATAGATTCAACTTCTTCAATTTTTTTCCCTTCAATTTGCGAGATGATCATTGACACTAATTTTTGAGCCATTTCTTCAATTGGCTGAACAATCGCAGTCAGAATTTCTGGTCCGATTTTTGTAATATACGTTCCATCAATCGCAACTATGCTGAGATCCTCTGGAACTTTTCTTCCTCGTAACTGCGCTTCTCTCATACAGGCAGCTGCAGCCATATCAACACCAAGAATTCCATCCATATCATTACATGTCTCAAATGCACGAGCTGCAGCATCCTGATACTTTTCAGTAGTAAATGTATTATATCCCACAGAAATATCTACAACTTCACAACCTTTTTTCTGAAGTATTTCGCGGAATACCTTCTCCTTTTCATCCTCATAGTTCTTAATCGTATGAGAACTTACAAGCTGTACGACTTTCTTTCTGTTCTTCTCCAGAAAAAGCGACGCTGCTTTCTCTGCAACCTGTCTCTTGTCTACATGAACAGTCGGAATATAATCTGCCAAATAACAATCAATTGTTACGATTGGTCTGTCAATCTTAAGATATCTCTCCTTCTTCAGTGAATGAGCTCCCATAATCACGCCATCCATAGTTCTACGATCCAGCATCTGAAGGTAAGCTTCTTCTACATCTTCACGCCCAGCTGTTCCACAAACCAGTGCCTTATACCCTCTGGAATACAGTTCTTTCTCTGCGTATTTAATAAACGTACTGAAAAAGGGATGTGCGATATCTGGAACAATAATTCCTACAATTCCTGATTTTTGCATCTTCAGATTACGGCCAAGCTCGCTTGGAATATAATTTAATTCCTTCATTGCTTTTTCAATTTTTTTCCTGGTTTCGTCAGATACATATCCTTTATTATTACACACAAGTGAAACAGTGCTTCTTGATACTCCAGCTAATTTTGCTACATCTCCAATGCTTGCCAAATCAATCTCTCCCTATCATCAAATCATAAATCTACAGTTACTCTTCTGCATTAGAGTTCTTTCTCTAATAATAAAATATAGAAAAAAGACTGCGGTATACGCAGTCTTTCCGTTTACATAAAATAAAAATGCCCAGAACCGGAATCGAACCAGTGACACGAGGATTTTCAGTCCTCTGC
>URTM01000005.1 GCA_900550865.1 uncultured Dorea sp.
CGTGCTTGCACGAGACCTTGGCGACTGCCGCGATAACTTGAGAAACTCGCGAAGCATGTTTCTCATAGTTTACACGCGGATATGGCGGAATTGGCAGACGCGCTAGACTTAGGATCTAGTGTCCACGACGTGCAGGTTCAAGTCCTGTTATCCGCATGAAAAGATAATCCCGAGAACAGTATGGTATGATGCAGTTCTTCGGGATTTTTTGCATAGGAAGGTATACAGGAGAATCTGCCGCCAGCAGTTTTTCACACCTGTTTATATAAAAAAGAAAGGGGAAACGTATGAGAAGAGTAAAAAGAGTTATTGTGCTGCTTTTGGTCGTGATGTTATGTATGCCGTTGCTGACAGGAGTGCAGACCGAGGCTGCAGATGAGGAAAAACATCTGGATGTATTATTTACGCATGACACACATTCACATCTGAACAGCTATTCTACAATTGTAAACGGGAAACAAAAAGAGGTCGGAGGCTTTGCAAGGCTGAAAACATTGATTGACGAAAAGAAGAAAGAAAATCCGGATACACTTATCCTGGACGGAGGAGATTTTTCCATGGGAACCCTGATCCAGACAGTGTACACGACAGAAGCAGCAGAACTTAGGATGCTTGGATATCTGGGCTGTGATGTTACGACCTTTGGCAATCATGAATTTGATTACCGTTCCGACGGACTTGCAGATATGCTGAAGACTGCAAAGAATTCAGAGGAGACAGTTCCGGAGCTTGTAGTGTGTAATGTAGACTGGGATGCGATGGAAAAAGAAGGATTAAGCAAAGGGCAGAAACAAATAGAATCGGCATTTGAGACGTATGGAGTGAAGGATTATGTGGTTATTCAAAAAGGCGGTGTAAAGATAGCAGTTCTCGGGGTATTCGGGGAAGATGCATTAGAATGTGCGCCTACCTGTGAACTTGAGTTTAAGGATCCTGTGGAATCAGCCAAAAATACAGTAGAAGAGATTAAGAAAAAAGAAGATGTCGATATGATCGCATGCGTTTCCCACAGTGGGACATGGGAAGATGAGAAGGTATCGGAAGATGAGACTCTGGCGAAAGAAGTACCGGATATTGATCTGATCATCAGTGGTCATACACATACGCAATTAGACCGGCCGATCAGACACGGGAATACTTATATTGTATCCTGTGGGGAATACGGTAGGAATCTTGGAAGCATTTCCATGACCCAGAAGAAAGATAAACGCTGGAAAATAAATACTTATAAATTGCTTCCGGTAACAAAGAATGTAAAATCTGATCAGGCAACCCAGAAGCAGATCGATAAATTTATGGATACCGTCGATACCAATTATCTGATAAATTTCGGTTATACAAAAGATCAGGTACTTGCAGAAAATGATATTAAGTTCAACAGCCTTGAGGAAATGGAAACAAAGCATGAAGAACTGAATCTGGGAGACATTATGTCTGACGCCTATGTGTATGCGGTGGAAAATTCCGAAGGATATGATGGCAGGCCGGTAGATGTGGCGGTTGTGCCAAGTGGAACGGTACGTGATACATACACAAAAGGTGATATTACGGTAGAAAAGGTTTATAATTCTTTCTCACTGGGGATCGGAAAAGACGGGCTTGCCGGTTATCCACTGATCACTGCATATTTAACCGGAAAAGAATTAAAGCTGGTAGCAGAAGTAGATGCGTCTGTTTCTGATTATATGACGATTGCAAGATTATATTGCAGCGGAATGAATTTTACTTATAATCCGCACCGCATGATTCTGAACAAAGTAACAGATTGTTATCTGACCAAAGATGGAGAGAGAGAAGAGATTCAGGATGATAAGTTATACAGGGTTGTGACGGATCTGTATACAGGACAGATGTTGGGCTCTGTCATGGATGTATCACATGGATTATTAAAGATTGAACCGAAGGATAAGAATGGAAAGCCGATAAAGAATCTGGAAGATGAGGCGATTACAGACGGTAAGACAGAATTAAAGGCATGGGTGGCAATTGCAAGATATATGCAGTCATTTGAAGACACAGACGGAGATGGAATAGCAAATGTTTCTGATTACTATAGTACGACACACGGGCGGAAAGTAGTGGAAGACAGCAGGAATATTGCAGATCTGTTAAAACATCCAAATAAATTTGCCGGAATGATCGTGGGAATCTGTGCGGGACTTATTGTCCTGATTATAGTGATTATCTGGCTGATGCGAAAATTAATCAGGAAATTTCGTATTAAAAAGAAAAAATAAAAGAAAATGAAATGAAAACACCGGAGCAGATTAGAATGCCCCGGTGTTTATTTAACTATTTTATAATAAATTTCCGGATTATACAGCTTACAACTCCTGCAACACAGATTGGAAGTAATGTATTCTTTAAACTTCCGTAAACAGTCAATGCACTCTGGATGCCCTGAAGTGCGGCAGGAATCTGCGGAATGAGGCTTGCAAACATAGCAGACAGATAAGAGCCGGCTGCGATAATGATAAAGGATGTGAGCCCCCGGCCGTTATCGATGGTATTTCCATTACGACCCTGCTTCCTGCTTCCGCCGAGAACACAGAAAAAGATAATAATCTCATAAAGCACTAATACTCCGGCAACCGCAAGATAAGCGATCAGTTCCTGATCTGCAGCTGTCAGGCGGGAAATAATGTTACCAAAAGGACCTACATTTGCCAGGAAATGCAGCCCTAAAAGATAAATGATCCATGCGATCAATAACAGTGTTCCTATTCTTAACAGAAAATTGATCAATTTGAATAAGATTTTTCCTCCTGCTTTTGCAGTTTTTGCAACTGGTTTTGCGACATTTGGAACTTTAACACCACGTTTTTTCCGGCGTTTTTTATCTTTTTTACCATTACTGCGTGAATCGTTGTAAGAATCATCGTAATCACGGTCATTATTGTCGTAGTCATCATAGTCATCATAGTCATCGTAGAGATCATCATCTAACTCGTCGAAGATATCGTCATCGTAGTAAGCGGTGTCAAAGAAATTATCTTTTTTTCCCTGTTTTTTATTTTTCCTGGAAGCTTTCTTATTTTTATTCTTTAGTTTCTTGGTTAATCTGTCATAATCATTTTTCTTGATATAATCAGTGTGATCAATATCGGACAATCCGGATAATACATCGCGGTAATCATCATCGTCATCATCGATAGAGATATCAGGAAGATCACCTTCGTAGATCACTTCAAAATCATCGTCAAAAATATCAGAAGTAGATTGTGTTTTCTTCTTATTATTTAAACTCATTATTAGTCCCTCCTATTTATACCCGTCTTCTATTCTATAATGTTTGAAAAAAACTCTCAAGAGTGGTCACAGAATATTCACGAAGTTGTAAGAAAAACTTTAGATTTGTATTATATGCAATAAAAGCTTAACAGATATGAAAAAGAAGTTTGTTGAGAAATGAGAAAGAATCACGTATAATGAAGTTTATTAATATAATGAAGGCAGGGAAAAATATTTTTTGAACCTGGCGGCATATCATGAAAAAGAAGGAGAGAGTATATTTGACAGAGTTTTATTATTTTGCATTATCATTTTTTGTATATGGATTCCTTGGATGGTGCACGGAGGTTGCATATGCGGCGGTAAAACAGGGAAAATTTGTAAACCGTGGATTCTTAAACGGACCAATCTGTCCGGTATATGGAATAGGGGTTGGTGTTGTAGTACAGTTCCTGACGCCGGTCGAGAATAATATCGTGTTGTTGTATATCAGTTCGACGATACTTGTGACGGTGATCGAAGGAATTACCGGATTCCTGCTGGAGAAGATCTTTCATAATAAATGGTGGGATTATTCGGATCAGCCGTTGAACATCGGTGGATATGTATGTGTGTTGTTTTCACTGATCTGGGGTGTATTCTGTGTCCTGATCGTGAAGGTCATCCATCCGCTGATCTACAAAGTGCTGACGATGATTCCTCTTGTTCTTGGAATTGTGGTTATGGCATGCCTGGCGGTCGGACTTCTGGCGGATCTGTATGTAACAGCTTCCGGTATCCTTAAGATGAACCGCAGACTGGAAGCAATGGAGAAGATTGCTGCCGAGCTGAAAGATCTGTCTAATAAGGTTGGAGAGAATATATATGAGAATGTAATGGAAGGTATGGAATTCCAGGAAGAGAAGAAAGAACAGTTCAGTAACGCCAGAGAAGAGCTGAAGGAACGACTGGAAGAGCCGAAGGCCCGTATGGAAGAATTAAAAGCGAAATACGAAGAGATGGCAGAAAATCGTACCAAAGTTGGCGAACGTCTCGTGAAGGCATTCCCGAAGATGCAGTCAAGGCAGCATAAGGAGATCTTTGAGGAGCTGCGGGAGCGCGTGCGGCGGAGTAAATAAATGGCTATTTAGTTCATCAGACCGGCTACCCGGACCGGAATAAAGGTTAGAAATACTTGAGCGTAAATTTCCACGCTCTTAGTGTTTCTTCCTCATGGAACCTGAACAAGAAGCGTCCGATACTGGGTTCTTCAAGGATCGAGAGGCCAACTACGTTAATCGATTAAATAAAAAACCTTGAAGAACGAATCTTCAAGGTTTCTCTCATGCGGAAAAAGGGACTTGAACCCTCACAGGATTGCTCCCACTAGAACCTGAATCTAGCGCGTCTGCCATTCCGCCATTTCCGCTTGACAAAATGTATGATATCATAGTCTGGCGGAAAATGCAAATGTTTTTTGCAAAAAATTGAAATTTTTTTAATTTTTTCTTCAAATACGATTTTTAACTGCCTGAATGCAACCAATAGAGCGGAGAATAAAAACAATATTAGTTGATCTCAATTCCATTTACTTCCAGATGATTATCGATCGCAATAACCAGACAGCGGCGGCCGTCGATCTCACGGGTCTCCACCAGATCGGCTCTTTCTGGATTAACTTTAATTACGACATCCGGTGTCTCGATCTGGAAAGTCTTGGCGCTGGCGATATTGGAGGCGAGCAGTGTTCCGTGTACGCCGACCGTCTCATCGAATTCATCATCGAAGGATTCCAGCTTTTCTTCGGCAACTCCGCTGCGTGTCAGGAGCTTTTTGACATCGGTTTTGGATAATTCGAGTGGTTCCGGTTCTTCCTTGGCCTGTTCGATCATTTCGTTCAGGTTGTCGTGGATGTTGCGGACCACTTCATAGTTACTTTCTTCGCCAAGAGTGTCACTTACGAGTGCCTGGAAGGTTGTCTTCTGGTCGCCTGCAGTCAGTGGTGTGATGCTTCCAAGGACATGCTCTACGAAATAAGGCTGTAACTCTTCCGGTTTTTTCGTATAATAAAGGACATTATGTACGTCAGTTGCACGGTCCTGGAATGCAGGGAATAAGAATCCTTTGACCGGAGCCTCTACGAACCAGTCGCGGATACGGTCTTCGATATTATTGGTCTGTGCGTTATAAGTAAGTCCGGCTTTTGTAAGATTGACCGGGCAGATACTGCAGAGGATGTGTTCATATACGGTGTCGGATGCGTCCTCCATCTCCAGACCGTCCTTGGTCTTACCTGGAACATCGTATACGGCATGGATCAGGATGATGTAGTAGTTCTCGCCATATTCATAACTTTCTACGACCTTATCATAGAATTCTTCCAGCAGCAGGTCATCCTGAAGTTTGCTGTTCTTTAATTTCATAAGGAATTCCTGTGTGCCGCCGTTTAATTCCTGGTCGAGTGGGAATTCCATGTTGATGAGGTTCTTTCCGATCGTTCCGGAAAGCGTGTGTTTGAATATATCAAAATATTTGAAAGCCTCTTCTTCCGGTAAAGATAAGAAGGCTTTCTTCATTTCCATTTTTTTCTCTTTTTCATGATCCACGTAGCATCCGCAGATACGTGTGATGGCACAATTTTCAGGAGAAAACTGTTTACGGATTTCTAATACTTCTTTTTTGTTCATATTTGCCACTTCCTTATTATCATATGCTGGGAGGATATTTAATCCCGGTATCATAAAATGTTAGCATATCAGCCGGGAAAAAACAATCATTGACCATTGTAAAAGATGGGGCGTGAACGTATAATAGTAGATAGAATATGTCAAAATACGTAACTATTCAACACTGGAAAATATGGGGAAGGGGATAGTTATAGTAAAGAAGAAAGGGAAAGAAGAATATGGGAAATATATTCGACATTTTAGGACCGGTTATGGTAGGTCCGTCCAGCTCGCACACAGCGGGAGCGGTCAGAATCGGTATGGTCGCAAGACAGTTGTTCGGCCGTCAGCCGGAGAAGGCAGAAGTTATCTTACATGGTTCTTTTGCCGCAACAGGAAAGGGACATGGAACGGACCGGGCACTGATCGCCGGTTTATTGGGGATGATGCCGGACGATATGCGTATACCGGACAGTTATGAAGTTGCAAAAGACATGGGGATGGATTTTGTAATGAAGAATAAGAACATCAAGGGTGCACATCCGAATACCGCCCAGATCATTATGGAAGCAGAAGGTGTGCCGCAGATGAAGATCCAGGCACATTCCATCGGAGGCGGACGTATCTGCGTCTGTAAATTAGACGGGATTGATGTGAATTTCAGCGGAGAGAGCTGTACGCTTATTATCCGTAATGTGGACGAGCCGGGACGGATCATGGAGGTTGCTGCGGCACTCAGTAAAGCCGAGATCAATGTGGCGACCATGCAGGTGTTCCGTGACAAGCGTGGCGGAACGGCCGTTATGGTTGTTGAGACAGATCAGGTGATCCCGCAGAGTGCAATCGATGAACTGGAGAGCAAGCCGGGAATTATCCGTGTGAAATTTCTTGATCCGAATGGATCGGTATAGATAATGGAGGAAAAAAACATATGTCATATCAGTCAATGGAAGAGGCGAAACTGAGAGGGGAAAAAGAGAACATTCCATTCTGGAAAGCAATCCAGTTAGAAGATGCACAGGAACGGGATGTGAAGATAGAAGATTCCTGGGAAAAGATGAAATATATGTGGCAGTCCATGCTGGATGCGCTGGACGCTTATGAGCCGGACAAGGTATCAAGAAGCGGACTTGTTGGAACCGAGGGCGGACTTATGGACAATTACCGCGAAACAAAAGAACCGTTGTGTGGTGATTTCGTCGCAAAGGTGATGTCGAATGCACTGAAGATGGGATGCAACAATGCCTGTATGAAACGAATTGTTGCGGCACCGACAGCAGGAGCCTGTGGTGTACTTCCGGCAGTACTTGTTACTTATTATAAGGAATACAATGTTCCGGAAGAGAAGATGATAGAGGCGATGTATGTGGCGGCCGGGCTTGGTCAGATCATTGCCAACAGGGCATATCTCGCAGGAGCATCGGGAGGATGCCAGGCGGAGATCGGTTCCGGTTCCGGAATGGCAGCCGGAGCAATCTGTTACATCAAAGGTGGAGATACCGATCAGATCGGACATGCCTGTGCGATGGCATTGAAGAATCTGATGGGGCTTGTATGTGATCCGGTTGGAGGACTGGTAGAAGTTCCGTGTGTGAAGCGTAATGTAGGCGGTGCGGTGAATGCACTGGCGGCAGCGGACATGGCACTGGCGGGAATTACCAGTAAGATACCTGTCGATCAGGTGATTGATGCGATGAAAGAAGTCGGAGATAAGATGGACGTATCATTAAGAGAAACCGGTATCGGCGGTGTTGCCGGAACACCTGCAGCACAGGAAGTAGTAGAAAAATTAGGGATGTAGCGCAAGCTACATCCCCTTTTTATGAGAGCGTTGTTTTTAAATCGGTGCTATGAAAATAAGCATGAGCTTTATCGAATAATTTGTTACACAGGACTGTATAAACAGAACCGAACAGGTTGGCTCCGATTCTAAGTGCTACCGCATATGGCATTCCAAACAGACTGGAAGCAATGGAAAGTGCACCGAACGTATTGAATACCGTCTGCCAGGAATATCCTGCTGAATAACCGACACCGATACCGCCGATGATTCCGATGTAAGCATACATAGATTTCGGAAGAACCGTATACAGCACAATGAATAACAGGCTTCCTACGATATTGAACATCCAACGCTTTCCGGAACGGGCAACGCAGTCATTCGTAAATGGCAGACATACGGACATACATGCGATTCCTGCCCACATGGCTCTTGGAAGTCCGAGCAGGGACATGATGAGCATGGCGGATGACACGATGAATGTCAGCTTGATATACCATCTGCTCCGTGCGGAATGGATGTTGAATTCCTGAAAAAGATGAGAGAATTTCCGCTGGTAAGGACGGTTCTTCTGGTTCTTATAGAAGATGATCATGCAGAGGATCATTCCTACAAGGAGTCCTTCCAGTCTTAAAAGGTAGGCATGTCCGCTTACATCATATCCAAATAATAATAGATAGCCAAGGACAAAAGTAGAGTGATTGTACATGATCACATTGTGGCATCCGAGGATCATCAGCAGCATAATACAGACTGCATTGACAAAGAATGCCGGAACCGGGGATACCATGTTGGCAAGGCGGGGACCTGTCATGAGGATTGCGTAGATGCCTGCGATAGAGGCAAGTCCGTGTGTGGTCCGGATTCCGAAGTCGGCCTGTCTGAGAACGAGTACGGCCAGAAGTACGGTAACTCCGACAACACTGTTGTCATTTCCGATAAATTTACTATATAACGATACGACTGCAACACAGAATGCCATTACAAGATATACCTTAAAATTGTAAATGAGGATGTGACGTCTTTTTTCCTTTTTATCGGTTGTATTTTTGATCAGCTGCTTGGAGCCGGTCGAGCTAAGTTGTAGTTCCTGGTAAAATGTCATGGTAGAATCTCCTTTATTTATTTCTGCGAAGAAAGAATCTCGTTTGCTTCACGGATTAGTTGGAATAAAGTCTCGAATTTTTCTTTCTCCATATTTTTCTGTAATGTATAGAGTGGATCCAGATAGTAATAGTACATACGGTCAATCTCATCCTTTCCGGCATCAGTGATGCGGATGCAGTAACTGCGCCGGTCAGATGCAGATGCCTCCTTCCGGATGAATCCTTTTGCTTCCAGATGGTCGGTCAGCCGGCTTACGATGGTCTTACTGATGCCCATGGCACTGGTAATCTGCCTTGGAGTCAGCGGCTCTTCCGAAAGTGCAATCCGGAACAGGAAATCAATCTCCTGAGCAGAAGTGTGTTCTGATTTTCCGGATTTTCGGATCGCCATACTTGCAAAATGCCGGAGATCGCCTTGCTTTGATACGATATTGGTCCAGTTTTTGTCTTTCATAGTTGCTCCTTTATAATAGTTTACTTTGTAAACAATTGTGATAAGTAATATAATAGATATAATTGGAAATGTCAAGGGCATCTATGTAAGTACCTTCGTCTTATAAAAATAAAAAAAGTTTGTAACGAATTGAGAAAAAATGACTCTTAATAGTAAAAGAAGATATAAATGAGAGAAGAGAGGTGAGTTCATGGAATCTTTTGAGGAAGTATATCAGAAATATTTAAAAGAGGTATATTATTTTCTGCTGAGATTATCCGGAGACAGGGAAACAGCAGAAGAACTTACCCAGCAGACATTTGCCATTGCATTTGAAAAATTGGGAAATTTCAGAGGCGAATGTAAATTATCGGTGTGGTTATGTCAGATTGCAAAGCATGAATATTATGCGTGGACAAAAAAGCAGAAAAGATATGCAAATGAATTAGATGAAAATCAGGCAGATCAAAGGGAGGACTTGTTAAATGGCATAATCAATCAGGAAAATGGACAGATCATCCGAAAGATTCTACATGACTTACAGGAACCGTATAAAGAAGTATTCATGCTGCGGGTGATGGGAGAGGTATCATACAGAGATATCGGACAGTTATTTTCAAAAAGTGAAAGCTGGGCGAGAGTAACCTATTACAGAGCCAAGAAAATGATCGTAGAAAAGATGGGAGGCGCAGGCGATGATGAAATGTGAGATTATCAGAGATCTGATACCGTTATATCTGGATAATGTATGCAGCGAAGATAGCAGAAAACTGGTAGAAGACCATTTATCAGAATGTAGTGAATGCAGGAAATATATGAAGGAATTAGAAACGGAACTGGAAATGGTGAAAGAGAAAAAAGAAGTAGACCTGGATGAAAAGCGGTTGTTACAGGAAGGAGCGGAGCGTATGAAGGAAATCGGCAGAAAAAGTATCGTAGATAAGATGATTATTGTAGATACATTACTAAATTTCTTATTGATCATAACGGCTGTGGTATTGTGCAAACGGCAGATAGATATCGAAGGTGCCGATGCAGGATATTATATAGCAGCCATGGTATTCAGTTTTGGATTTATTATCGCGTTTTTCGTATGTGACTGCATCACACTGGTTCAGAAATGGAAGAGAAGAAAAATGCAGACGGAATGGGAGTATAAACAGATTCCAATCTGTGAAAGTTATGCGAAGATATCTATAGGGATAAAAGTAATCATTGTATTTATGCTGGTATGTGCGGCTTGTATATTGGGATTTTCACAGTTTGGAGGAATGTTTGCCGGTTGATTTATGATTATGAGTAAACAAGGCTTGAATGGAAAGTGTCCATTCAAGCCTGATTTATTTTTTTAATTTCATTTTTCTTTGAAATCATCGTATTTTCCGATCACTTTACATGGAACCCTTGCTGCAACAACTCCATCCGGAATGTCTTTTGTAACAACACTTCCCGCTCCGATTATCACATTATCTCCGATGCTGACATCATAAAGTAATGTGGTATTTGCTCCAATAAAAACATTATTTCCTATTTTTATTTTGGCATATTCCACCGGAAATTTTTATAACTATTTGATTTAATAGCAACTTGACAAGTATAGTTGTCATCTGTTAGAATTTGAATGACAAGAAAAGTTGTCAAAATATAATTGATAAAGGGGATGAGCATTTGCCTTTACTAAACCGATTAAAGGAATACAGGTCAAGACTCGGCGTCAATCAGACCGAGATGGGAAAGCTTGCGGGCGTATCCAGACAGACAATCAGCCAGATAGAGAGAGGGGACTATTCGCCGTCAGTAACACTCGCATTAAAGATTGCGAAGATTTGTGAAGTCAGTGTAGAAGATATTTTTATATATGAGGAGGAGATAAATGATGAAGGAAAAGAAAAGTAGTTATTTTACTGCAACGTGGAAGATGCTGGCGGCAGTGGTAATCGGAGGAATCGCCGGAGGCGTGTCGGTAGTCATCTATGAACTGATGAAAAAAGGAATAGATGCAGGAATCAGAACGATTAACGGAATGATTCAGCAATGTATATTTCCGGTTTTGATCGTGATTGCCATTGTTACGATAGTTGTTGGTGAATACAGTTTATACCGGTTAAAGAATGTATATAAAGAAATGAACGAGGCCGATGAAGACAGATTCTATGAATTGGATTACGAAGAAGAAAAATGGGGAGCGTGGACCAGCGGGATTAATTTGGTGTCACAGGTGGCCTGCATCATAATTTTATCCTTTGGATATTCTTTGAAGTATATAGAATCAGGAAAATCCAGATATTTTTTATTTGCCTGCATTATATTCATATTGTGCTATTTCTACGATATTTATCTTTCTGTACGTTATGTAAAAGCAATACAGGCTGCACATCCGGAGAAAAAAGGTGATCCAACCTCAAGTAAATTCACGGAACAGTGGGTGGAAAGTTGTGATGAAGCAGAAAAAGAAATTATATACAAAAGTGCATATAAGACCTATATCGTATTGAACAAAGTGATACCGATATTACTGTTGCTTACATTAATAGCAAATATGTTCTTGAATACTGGTATATTGGCGGTTCTTGTTGTAGCTGTGATCTATCTGGTCACAGGAATGACGTATATCAGATCCAGCATGGTTTCAAAAGCGAAAAAGCTTGGATAACGAGCAGTTGGCAGGTTCTATTGCAGATTTTGGTATGTAAATGAAGGCATCAGGCAGGTTCTGATGCCTTCATGATAGAAAATTCTATATAATAATCAATTGAGTTAAGGGACGTTTCGTTCCAATCATGAAATACATCAATAAATATATCAAAAAATTTTCAAAAAATTATAATAAAAAAAATAAAAATGTTGAATTATCACGTATTCCCAATATGGGAACAACGTTAATATACGCAGGATAGATTCTATATGAAGTATGGAACTTGAAGAATAAAATTACCTGTGAATATACTTGATAATATAATTATTATCGTATTGAAATACTGTAAAGATAAGTTTATACTAAGAGGAAAAGCCTATGACTCATACAAATTTATTAAAGACAGCTTCTGTTGATGAACGATTCCAATATTATGAAAAGTTAGTCGCAGAACTGACGATGATGAGCGATATGTTCATGCGGAACGTGTTAAATATTCTGGAATGTGCGGAATATGTATTAAGAGTTATTACTGAAAATGATGATCTGGAATTAACAGAAGTTGTTGTTCAGAAAGATTACAAGAATTTACAGGGAAGATCAGCTGTACTTGACTGTGTGGCTGTGAATGGCAGGAAAGAAATATATGATATAGAAGTACAGCAGGAAAAAGCCGGGGCAAGTCCAAAAAGATTGCGCTACCATAGCAGTATAATAGACGCACATAGTCTGTTTGCAGGAGAAGATTTTGAAAAACTGCCGAAATCGAAGGTCATTTTTATTGTAGATGAGGAATCAGATGCTGGAGTTGAACCTATCTTACATATCAAACGGACTGTAAGAGAAACAGGTGGAGATTATAATGATAAAAGTGAAATTATATATATTAACGCCCGGCTAAAAGAAGATACAGAACTGGGCAGATTGATGCATGATTTTCACTGTACAAAAGCAGAGGACATGTATAGCGAAGTATTGGCAGATCGGGTAAGAGTATTGAAAGAGACACAGGAAGGAGTGGAGATTATGTGTAAAGAGATGGATAAGATTTACAAAGCGGGAGAGTTAATAGGAGAAGAGCGTGGAAAAGAAAAAGGAAAATATGAAACAGCAATGAAGTTGCTTGAATTAGGAGCAAGGGAAGACATGATAGCAGAAGCAGTAGGACATAGTGTAGAAGAAATAAAACGTTGGAAGAACGATATGAAACGCCAGTGATGATATTGTAATAAATTAGAAAAATGGAAAAAGGAGAACCTATTATGAAAGTATTCGTATACAGAAAATGCAGCACCTGCATGAAAGCATTAAAATGGCTGGAAGCACACAACGTAGAATATGAAGAACGAGCAATTAAAGAAGAAAATCCAACTTACGAAGAATTAAAAGAATGGTACACAATGAGCGGACTCTCACTCAAAAAATTCTTCAATACCAGTGGCATGTTGTACAAGCAGATGAACCTGAAAGATAAACTAAAAGAAATGACCGAAGATGACCAGTTAAAACTCCTGGCAACCGACGGAATGCTCGTAAAACGCCCACTCGTAATCGGAGACAACTTCGTTCTGCCCGGATTCAAAGAAAAAGAGTGGGAAGAAAAGTTGCTATAAGTTAAGATACATTATCATAATTATATGAATTTCCAGTAAACATCAGATGCCCGGAAAAATAAAAAAATATATTTTGATATTCAAAATACTTGACAAACAAAATTTCTTGATTTATACTTTGACAGTCAAAATAATTTAGAATCAAAATAAATCAGAGGTATTTAGAATGACTGGAAGAATATGTGGGACAGGATCTTGCGTGCCATCATTTGCAATGGATAACAATGACATTGCAAAACTGGTTGATACCAGTGATGAGTGGATCCGGGAGAGAACCGGAGTCGTGAGACGTCATATCATCAGAGAAGAGACGACGGTATCCATGGCCGTCCAAGCCGGACGACAGGCACTTGAAAATGCAGGGATTACTGCAGACGACGTGGATCTGATCATCGTTTCTACGATTTCTTCAAATGTGATACTTCCATGTACAGCCTGTGAAGTGCAGAAAGAACTCGAAGCAAAGCGTGCAACCTGTTTTGATCTGAGTGCGGCATGTACCGGATTCGTAGTCGCTTATAATACAGCGGCGGCGTATCTGAATGCGGGTGTGTATCAGACGGCTCTGATCATTGGCAGTGAAAGTTTGTCGAACCTGACGAACTGGAAGGACCGTGGAACATGCATCCTGTTCGGAGACGGTGCCGGAGCAGCGGTACTGAAAAGTGAAGATATGAGATATTATCTTCCGGTGACACACTCCGATGGTTTCAAAGGAGAAGCACTGTGCTGTCGGAGCAGATATGACAGAAGCGAGTTATCGCCGGAAGATCTGCCGAAGCCGGATGAAAAAGAATATCTGATGCAGATGGATGGAAGAGAAGTATTTATGTTTGCAGTAAAGAGCGTGCCGCAGGCAGTAAAAGAAGTACTGGAAAAAAATAATGTAGCCCAGGAAGAAATCAGCTTTTATATCTTACATCAGGCGAACAAAAGAATCGTAGAAGCAATCGCAAAGCGGCTGGGCGAGCCGTTGGAAAAATTTCCGATGAATCTGGAAGAATACGGAAATACATCTTCCGCAAGCATTCCGATTCTTCTTGATGAACTGAACAGGGCCGGAAAGTTGCAAAAAGGTCAGAAGATTATCCTCGCAGGATTTGGCGCAGGACTTACCTGGGGCGCAAGTATTCTGGAATGGTAAAAAACAGTAAAAACAAATATGAGAAGGAGAACAAAAACATGTTAGAACAGATTAAAAAAATGGTAGCAGACAACTTAGGAGTAGAGGAAAGCAAGATCACAGAAAATGCATCATTCAAAGATGACCTCGGAGCAGATTCCCTGGATCTTTTTGAACTGACAATGGCACTGGAAGATGAATACGGAATCGAGATTCCATCCGAAGATCTGGAAAAGATCGTAACAGTAGGCGATGTTGTAGAGTACGTAAATGCTCACAAAGAGTAAGAAATACAGGATAGTAACACAAAAATGAGATTATAAAAAGACAGGGAGTATAGAGATTATGCAGACAGAAGTAACCAGATTATTAGGAATTGAATACCCGATCATCCAGGGCGGTATGGCCTGGGTGGCAGAATATCATCTGGCAGCAGGTGTATCCGAAGCCGGCGGACTGGGACTCATCGGTGCAGCAAGTGCTCCGGCAGACTGGGTAAGAGATCAGATCCGTAAGGCAAAAGAACTGACAGATAAACCATTCGGTGTCAACATCATGCTGATGAGTCCTTACGCAGATGAAGTTGCGAAAGTAATCGTCGAAGAAGGCGTAAAAGTTGTGACCACCGGCGCAGGTAATCCGGAAAAATACATGAAGATGTGGAAAGAAGCCGGAGTAAAAGTTATTCCAGTTGTTGCTTCTGTGGCCCTGGCAAAGAGAATGAAACGCTGCGGTGCGGATGCACTGGTAGCAGAAGGTTGTGAAGCCGGCGGACATATCGGCGAGAGTACAACGATGGTACTTGTTCCACAGATTGTAGATGCAGTCAGTATTCCGGTTATTGCGGCCGGAGGAATTGCAGATGGAAGAGGAATCGCTGCGGCATTCATGCTGGGAGCAAAAGGTGTCCAGATGGGAACACATTTTGTCGTTACAGATGAATCCCAGGTACATGAGAATTACAAAGAAAGAATTATCAAAGCGAAGGATATTGATTCCAAAGTAACAGGAAGAACCACAGGACATCCGGTCAGAGCCCTTCGCAATGATATGACAAGAAAATATCTGGAACTGGAGAATGCCGGAGCCGGATTTGAAGAATTAGAAAAGCTTACACTTGGCGGACTTAGAAAAGCAGTCGTAGAAGGTGATGTGAAGAACGGAAGTGTAATGGCGGGACAGATTGCCGGCATGGTAAAAGAAAGAATGTCATGCAAAGAGCTGATCCGGAAACTGGTAACAGAGACAGATGCATTGATCGGAGGAAAAGGATTCTATGAGTAAGACGGCATTTATTTATCCTGGACAGGGAGCTCAGAAAGCCGGCATGGGAGCTGACTTTTATGAGAACAGCGAGATTGCAAGATACATATTCGATCAGGCAGGTGAGGAGCTTGGTCTGGATATGAAAGCACTCTGCTTTGAAGAGAATGACAAACTGGATCTGACGGAGTATACGCAGGCAGCGATGGTTACTACTTGTCTTGCGATGACAAGAGTTGCAGAGAACAAAGGGCTGAAAGCAGATGTTACGGCAGGATTAAGTCTCGGTGAATATCCGGCAATTGCAATTGCCGGCGGGATGAATGATATGGATGCGATCCGTCTGGTGAGAAAAAGAGGAATTCTGATGCAGAATACGGTGCCGGCAGGAGAAGGCGCTATGTGTGCGGTCATCTCCATGGATGTAGAGAAAATCGAAGAAGTGATCGAACCGATCGAAGATGTATCAGTTGCAAATTATAATTGTCCGGGACAGATCGTTATCACCGGTAAGACGAAGGCTGTGGAAGAAGCAGCCGGAAAATTAAAAGAAGCAGGTGCCAGACGGACAATTATGTTAAATGTCAGCGGGCCGTTCCATTCGCAAATGCTGGTTCCGGCGGGAGAGAAGCTGGCAGAAGAGCTGGAGAATACCAGATTCCATGAATTGGAGATTCCGTATGTAACCAACGTATCGGCAGAAGAAGTGACGGATATCAGAGAAACTCCGGGACTTCTTACGACACAGATCAGTTCACCGGTGCGCTGGATGCAGAGCATGGAGCGCATGATCACAGATGGTGTGGATACCTTCGTTGAGATCGGACCGGGCAGGACACTGGAAGGATTCTTAAGAAAAATCAATCGAAATGTGAAAGTATTCCACATTTCCCAGTGGGAGGATGTGGATAAAGTCTGTGAGGAACTCGCAGATGGTGGAAACAGGATGGAGGAATCGTAAAGATGGATCAGACAATGGAAGGAAAAGTTGCGGTTGTAACCGGAGCATCCAGAGGAATCGGAAAAGCAATCGCTGTAAAGCTTGCATCAAAAGGAGCAACAGTTGTGATCAACTATAACGGTTCCAGAGAAAGAGCCGAAGAAGTAAAGAATGAAGTTGAGTCTGCGGGCGGTAAAGCAATAATCATACAATGTAATGTGGCCGATTTTGATGCCTGTAAAGAATTCATCGAGACGGTGATCAAGGAACAGGGAAGAATTGATATTCTGGTTAATAATGCAGGAATTACCAAGGATGGACTCCTTATGAAGATGTCAGAAGAAGACTTTGATAAGGTATTGGACACAAACTTGAAGGGAACATTTCATACAATAAGAGCTGCGCTCCGCCAGATGATCCGCCAGAGAAGCGGACGCATCATAAATATGGCATCTGTTGTAGGTGTCAGCGGTAATGCAGGACAGGCAAACTATGCGGCGTCCAAAGCAGGTGTGATCGGACTGACCAAGACAGCGGCCAGAGAAGTGGCATCCAGAGGAATTACGGTCAATGCAGTTGCACCGGGATTTATCGAGACCGACATGACAGAAGTGCTTCCGGAAAAGATAAAGGAAGCGTCTGCCGCACAGATTCCACTTGGAAAATTCGGAAAAGCAGAAGATGTAGCGAATGCGGTAGCATTTCTTGCGTCAGAGGATGCGGGATATATTACCGGACAGGTATTGCATGTAGACGGCGGTATGGTGATGTAAAGGAGATTAAGATATATGAAGAGAAGGGTTGTAGTGACAGGACTTGGAGCAGTGACTCCGATCGGAAATACCGTAGAGGAGTTCTGGAACGGCATCAAAGAAGGTAAAGTAGGAATCGGAGAGATTACAAAATTCGACACTACGGAATATAAGGTGAAAATTGCAGCCGAGGTAAAAGATTTTCAGGCAAAAGACAGAATGGATTTTAAGGCGGCAAGAAGAATGGAGCCATTTTCCCAGTATGCGGTAGCAGCGGCGAAAGAAGCATTCGAGGATGCCGGACTTGATATGTCAAAAGAAGATCCGTTCCGTGTCGGTGTGATCGTAGGTTCCGGTATCGGAAGCCTTCAGGCAGTAGAAAAAGAATATGAAAAGATCCGGACCAAAGGACCGGGAAGAGTCAATCCATTGCTGGTTCCGATGATGATCTCGAACATGGCAGCAGGTAATATTTCCATCCAGCTTGGGCTGAAGGGAAAATGCACGAATGTTGTTACAGCATGTGCCAGTGGAACAAACTGCATCGGTGATGCATTCCGCGCGATCCAGTATGGTGACGCAGAAGTGATGCTGGCGGGTGGAGCAGAAGGATGTATCTGTGAGACCGGAGTCGCAGGATTCACAAGTCTGACAGCACTTTCGACTTCTACAGATCCGATGAAGGCATCCAGACCATTTGATAAAGACAGGGATGGATTCGTTCTCGGAGAAGGTGCAGGTGTAGTTGTTCTGGAAGAACTGGAACATGCAAAACAACGTGGTGCAGTCATCTATGCCGAGCTTGCCGGATACGGTTCTACGGGAGATGCATATCACATTACTTCTCCGGCAGAAGACGGAAGCGGAGCAGCCAAAGCAATGGAACTTGCAATGGAAGAAGGCGGGATCGAACCTTCTCAGGTAGATTATATCAATGCGCATGGAACCAGTACACATCATAATGACCTGTTCGAGACACGTGCAATTAAGCTGGCACTCGGCGAAGCGGCAAAGGATGTTGTGATTAATTCTACAAAATCTATGATCGGACATCTGCTTGGCGCAGCAGGAGGTGTAGAGTTTATTACCTGTGTGAAGACAATTCAGGATAACTTCATTCATCAGACTGTCGGAACAGAAACCGCAGATGAAGAATGTGACCTGAATTATGCAATTGGTGCGCCGATTGAGAAGAAAGTGGATTATGTACTGACCAACTCGCTTGGATTCGGAGGGCATAATGCAGTGTTATTGTTGAAGCGGTATGAAGGCTAACGGAAGCCACAGGAGGGACAAAGAGCATATGGAAATGGAGAAAATGATCGAACTCATAGATGCCGTGTCAAAGTCAGATCTGACAGGATTTAAATATGAGGAAGATGGAATCAAACTGCATTTGAGCAAGAAAGAAAATACATGCTATGTGACGGAAAATCTGTCTGCACCGGTGAATGCGGTAACAACTTCTGCTGCGGAGATAAAAAAAGCAGCAGAAGGAGATCAGATACCGGGAACGTCTGCAGAAGAAACACCTGTCGGGAATGTGGTGGAATCCCCGTTGGTAGGAACATTTTATGCAGCACCTGCGGAGGATGCGGAAAGTTTCGTAAAAGTCGGTGACAGAGTAGAAAAAGGACAGACACTCGGAATTGTAGAAGCAATGAAGCTGATGAATGAGATCGAAAGCGATTACAGCGGAACGGTCGCAGAGATTCTGGTAAATAATCAGGAAGGTGTGGAATATGGACAGCCATTGTTCCGCATCGTGTAGGAGGACAGTATGAATCATTTGGATATCAATCAGATAAAAGAAATTATCCCGCACCGTCACCCATTTCTTCTGCTGGATTACATTGAGGATTATGTACCGGGAGAATACGCAGTGGGATATAAATGTGTGTCTTACAGAGAAGAATTCTTCGCAGGACATTTTCCGGAAGAACCGGTGATGCCGGGAGTACTGACCGTGGAAGCGCTGGCGCAGGCCGGTGCGGTTGCAATCTTAAGTCTGGAAGAAAACAAAGGAAAGATTGCATATTTCGGCGGAATCAATAAATGCAAATTCAAAGGTAAGATCATTCCGGGAGATAAGGTACGTCTGGAGACGAAGATCATCCGGCGAAAAGGGCCTGTCGGTGTCGGCGAGGCAGTCGCAAGTGTGGATGGAAAGGTAGTAGTCAGTGCAGAACTGACATTCATGGTTGGATAAACAGAAGCAGCATAGGAGTGTAAGGAAAGATGATTAAAAAAGTATTGATCGCAAACAGGGGAGAGATTGCAGTGCGTATCATCCGCGCCTGCCGCGAGATGGGAATAGAGACTGTGGCGGTCTATTCCGAGGCGGACAAAGAAGCACTGCACACGAAACTTGCAGATGAAGCAGTCTGCATAGGTCCTGCTCCGTCAAAAGACAGCTATCTCAGTATGGAAAATATCATCAGCGCAACGATCATCAGTGGTGCAGATGCAATTCATCCCGGATTCGGATTTCTGTCTGAGAACAGCAAATTTGCAGAATTATGTGAGCAATGCAATATTACATTCATCGGACCGGATTCTAAGGTTATTGCAAGCCTTGGTAATAAACAGGTTGCGAGAAATACGATGATGGCAGCAGGCGTGCCGGTCATACCCGGAAGTAAGGAACCGGTCTATGATGCAAAGACAGGTGCTGCGTTGGCACAGGAGATCGGATATCCGGTTATTATAAAAGCTGCCCTTGGAGGCGGCGGGAAAGGCATGCGTACTGCCTGGACACCGGAGGAGTTTGAATCTGCATTTCAGACGGCGCAGAAAGAGACAGAGATGGCATTTGCCGATTCGACAATGTACATTGAACACTTTGTAGAAAATCCAAGACATATTGAGTTCCAGATCCTGGCGGATAAATATGGCAATGTGATCCATCTGGGAGAAAGAGACTGTTCTATCCAGCGTAATCATCAGAAATTGATTGAAGAATCTCCATCTGTTGCATTGTCAGATGAACTGAGAACAAAGATGGGAGATGCAGCGGTGAAAGCCGCCAAAGCAGCGGGGTATGAGAATGCCGGAACAATTGAGTTCTTATTAGAAAAATCCGGAAACTTTTATTTCATGGAAATGAATACTAGGATCCAGGTGGAGCATCCGGTAACGGAATGGGTAACCGGCGTAGATCTTGTAAAGGAACAGATCCGTATCGCATCCGGACAGGAGTTGTCCTATACACAGGAAGACATCAAACTGACCGGGCATGCGATCGAGTGCAGGATCAATGCAGAGAATCCGGAGAAAGGATTCCGCCCGTCTCCGGGAACGATCACAGATATGTATCTTCCGGGAGGAAAGGGGATCCGTATCGATTCTGCGATATACAGTGGGTATACGATCCCGCCATATTATGATTCCATGGTGGCAAAACTGATCGTATGGGCGAAGAACCGTCAGGAAGCAATCCGCAAGATGCAGAGCGCACTGGGTGAGGTCATCATTGAAGGAATTGATACGAATGTGGATTATCAGTATGGAATTGTGAATCATCCGGATTACATTGAGGGAAATATAGATATTGAATTTATTGAAAGACTGTAGAGGTGACTGCTGATGAAGCTGGACAACGTATTTAAGAAAACCAGAATTGCTGTCGGAAGAAAGAATTATATTACATTTACCAGACGACCGGAAGTACCGGAGGGATTACTCCGCAAATGTAACAAGTGTGGAGGAGCAATTATTGCAGAGGATGTAAAGAAAGAGCATTATATCTGTCCGAAGTGCGGGGGATATTTCCGCGTGCATGCGAGACGCAGGATCGAGATGGTCACGGATGAAGGTTCTTTTGAAGAGTGGGATTCTGATCTTCAGGGAGGAAATCCTCTGGAATACAAAGGATACGAAGAAAAACTGGAAAAACTACAGGAAAAGACAGGGCTTTCAGAAGCAGTCATAACAGGAAAAGCAAAGATTGACGGCCGTGAGACGGCTATCGGAGTTTGTGATGGGAGATTTTTGATGGCCAGCATGGGAGAAGCAGTTGGAGAGAAGATAGCAAGGGCAGTAGAACGGGCAACAGAAGAAAGACTTCCGGTCATCTTATTTGCCTGTTCCGGAGGGGCCCGCATGCAGGAGGGAATCGTCTCTCTGATGCAGATGGCAAAGACATCCGCAGCGCTGAAGCGCCACAGTGATGCCGGACTTCTTTACATCAGCGTACTGACCGATCCCACGACTGGCGGAGTAACCGCAAGCTTTGCGATGCTCGGGGATGTGATTCTGGCAGAGCCAAAAGCTCTGATTGGGTTCGCTGGCCCAAGAGTGATCGAGCAGACCATCGGACAGAAGCTTCCGGATGGGTTCCAGAGATCAGAGTTCCTGCTGGAACATGGATTCCTGGATGCCATTGTGGAACGTCCTCAGATGAAAGCAGCACTTTCTAAGATCCTGGCACTTCATGAGGCTGGAGAAGGAACAGGATTCAGTAGAAAGAAATGTGATCCGGAACTGGTATCAGGCAGCAAGATGAATATGACTGCATGGCAGAGAGTGGAACTTTCCAGACGCAAAGACCGTCCGGTAGGCAGTGATTACATCGATACATTATTTACAGATTTTGTAGAATTTCACGGAGACCGCTATTTTGCAGATGACAAAGCTATCATCGGCGGTGTGGCAAGATTCCACGGTATGCCGGTAACGGTGATCGCACAGGCTAAGGGAAGAAATACAAGGGAAAATATCGAAAGAAACTTCGGTATGCCGCAGCCGGAAGGATATCGGAAAGCTTTAAGACTGATGAAACAGGCGGAAAAATTCAGACGTCCTGTCATCTGTCTGGTCGATACGCCGGGAGCATTCTGTGGATTAGAAGCAGAAGAACGCGGACAAGGAGAAGCCATTGCCAGAAATATCTATGAGATGTCCGGCTTAAAAGTCCCGGTTGTTTCAATTATCATCGGGGAAGGTGGAAGCGGCGGAGCACTTGCAATGGCAACTTCGGATGAAGTATGGATGCTGGAGAATTCCATCTATTCCATTCTCTCGCCGGAAGGATTCGCAAGCATCCTCTGGAAAGACAGCTCGAAAGCCAAAGAAGCTGCAGAAGTGATGAAGCTGACGGCGGAGAATCTGAAAGCGCAGGGAATCGTAGAGCGTGTCTTTGCAGAACCGGAAACGTATACGGTTCAGAACATGGATGCTGTGATCATGCAGATAAATGAAGCAATAGAAGAATTCCTGATGAGATATGGAAGCTTGTCGGAACAGGAATTGATAAGACATAGATACGAGCGCTTCAGAAATATGTAATAGGTATGGACACATAGATTCTATAATATGATGAGGAAAAAAATATGGAAATACAACCATTGAAAATAGGAACAAAGATGGCAAAAGTTCCGGTTATCCAGGGTGGCATGGGAGTAGGGATCAGCCTTGGAAATCTTGCGGGAGCAGTTGCAAAAGAGGGCGGCATAGGGATCATCTCTGCCGCTCAACCAGGCTTTAAAGAAAAGGATTTTGAAAAGAATCCATTAGAAGCGAACTTAAGAGCGGTGAAATCGGAATATGAAAAAGCAAGAAAACTGGCACCGGATGGAATCATAGGATTTAATCTGATGGTTGCCATGGAGCATTATGAAGAATATGTACATGCGGTGGTAGAAGCAGGCGCAGATCTGATCGTATCAGGAGCGGGACTTCCGACAGAACTTCCGAAATATGTGGGGGATTCGGACATTCTGCTTGCGCCGATCGTATCTACTGCAAAGTCGGCGAATGTCATATTAAAGTACTGGGATAAAAAATATCAAAGGATGCCGGATCTGGTAGTGATCGAAGGACCGCTTGCCGGGGGACATCTGGGATTTCGTGAAGAACAGCTGGATGAATATGAAGGACAGGCAATATACGATCAGGAGATTCAGAAAATCAAAGAAATCATACAGACCTATTCGGATAAATACGAAAAGAAGATTCCGATAGCAATCGGTGGAGGAATCCATGACAGCGAAAGCGCCGCACATGCATTTTCCATTGGGGCAGATGCGGTACAGGTGGCAACCAGATTTGTTACGACGGAAGAATGTGACGCAGACATCCGCTATAAAGAGGCATATCTGAATGCCAGAAAAGAGGATATCGTGATCGTAAAAAGTCCGGTGGGAATGCCGGGACGTGCGATTCTGAATCCATTTATGAAAAAAGTAAAAGAACAGGGCAGGATCGCTCCCGCACATTGTTACAGCTGTCTGAAACACTGTAATCCTGGAACGACACCATATTGTATTACGCAGGCACTGATCAATGCGGCGAAGGGAAATGTCGATGATGCATTACTTTTCTGCGGGGCATATGCATACAGGGCAGATCATCTGGAAACTGTGAAAGAAGTTATTGATTCTCTGATACCAGAAAGGGTATAATATAAGGCAAGAGTAAAGAATGAAGAGTTAAAGTGAAGGAAATTACAGAAGATGGGAATGGATGACGCATATAAGATGATCAATCAGACGTTGGTCAGTCTGATCAATGAAATATGGGAGCTGGAAGAAAAGGCGATTATTACGGACGAGTTCAAGGATCTTACGAACAATGATATGCATGTAATAGAAGCAATCGGACTCGGGGAAGGGAATAATATGTCTTCGATCGCCAGAAAGCTGAATATTACGGTAGGGTCCCTTACGACTGCCATGAACAGTCTGGTGAATAAAAGATATGTAGAGCGTCACCGCAGTGAAGAAGACCGGAGAGTCGTTTTGGTCAAATTGACGGAAAAAGGTGTAAAGGCTTATCATCATCATGAAGATTACCACAGACAGATGACACAGGCAATCCTGGATAAACTGGATGATACCGAGCTTCCGGTACTTGTGAAGACACTGGATGCTTTATCCGAATTCTTTACCGGTTACAGTGAGAATAAGGAGTCATAAGATATATGGTAAAAGGTGTAATCTTTGATATGGATGGAACGATGTTCGATACAGAACGTCTTTCTACAAAGGGATGGCTTTACGCAGGTGAAAAGCTGGGCGAAGACATTCCAGTTACATTGACAGATTCTTTCCGGGGAAGAAATCCACAGTCGATCCGTAAAAAATTTGCAGAATATTTTGGAGACAGACTGGATTATGATACGGCAAGAGCAATGAAACATGAGTATTTCGATGAAGTGACAAAAGAATCTGTTCCACATAAAGAAGGACTGCAGGATTTATTGGAATATTTGAAAACGCAGGGGATTCCGGCTGTGGTTGCGACATCCACAGAGAGAAAGCGCGCAAGCAGGCTGATACATGTGTCTGGCGTAGAACATTTGATTTTGAATGCGATTTATGGAGATATGGTGGAGCATGGAAAGCCGGAGCCGGACATTTTTCTGAAGGCAGCAGAGCTGATCGGACAGAAACCGGAGGAATGTCTGGTGCTGGAAGACAGTGCGCCGGGACTTCTGGCGGGCAAGGCTGCTGGCGGTTATACAATCTATGTGCCGGATGTGGCGGTTGTGCCGGAAGAAGCAAAGGAAGGAATCACGGCAGAACTGGTAGATCTGCATGAAGTAGCTGCATGGATAGAGAAAGAGAATAACAAATAAGAAGATAGAAATGACTGTCATGCAGCTGGATTGAAGACTGCGTGGCAGTTTTTTTTATCTTCAGGCAGTCGTAAGAAACTGCTTGCAGGAATCTTAATCAATGTATAAAATAAATTTATAAAAATTTAGGAGGACAAGGATATGTACGAAAAAGAAGTAGAACAATTACAGACAATCATTGATGACAGCGAAAGAATCGTATTCTTCGGAGGCGCAGGCGTTTCGACAGAAAGTAATATTCCGGATTTCCGAAGTGCAGATGGATTATATCAGCAGAAATATAAATATTCACCGGAACAGATCGTAAGCCACAGTTTCTTTGTACAGAACCCGGAGAGCTTCTATGAATTTTATAAAGAGAAGATGATGTTTCTGGATGCAAAACCGAATGCCGCACACAGGAAACTCGCAGAATTAGAAGAAGCCGGCAAATTAACGGCTGTGATCACGCAGAATATTGACGGACTTCATCAGGCGGCAGGAAGCAAAAATGTACTGGAACTGCACGGAAGTATTCATCGCAATTACTGCATGAAATGTCACAAATTCTATGATGCAGCCTACGTAAAACATGCGGATGGAATCCCGAGATGCAGCTGCGGTGGAATGATCAAACCGGATGTTGTACTCTATGAGGAAGGTCTCGACTCCGATGTGATCAATAAGAGTGTGAAGGCGATCAGCGAAGCAGATACGCTGATCATAGGAGGCACGTCCCTGATCGTTTATCCGGCAGCAGGATTTATTGATTATTTCAGAGGAAAACACCTGGTGGTGATCAATAAGAGTGCAACAGCCAGAGAGGTTGGCGCGGAACTGACAATCGCGGCACCGATCGGGGAGATACTGGGACAGATAAAGGTACAGTAGTAAGCGTTGGAAGTACTAAGTGCTAAAAGCAGTAAGGGACAAAAAAAGAACTTAAAAATTGGAGAAAGAAGATGAAGAGAACAGGAAAATACATTTCTGTCTGCCTGTGTGTGGTAATGATCGCCACTATGTTCCTGTGCGGAGGCTGTCAGAAATAAGAGAAAGCAAAAGCAACAAAGAAAAAACAGATCGAACTGTGGCACTACTGGGACATTCCGGGCAACCAGCAGCACTCGGATGGATCCTGGCAGCCGGACATTATGACGGAACAGCAGCCGTTCAGTCAGCAAGTGCAATCTTCGCAATCAAAGGACTGTTCCTGTATCTGCCATTAGTGATTACGGTGATTGTTCTTATTATCTGGTATTTATTCATGGGAATTGATAAGATTTACCCGACAGTGAGAAAAGAACTGGATGAGTGTAGAGAAAAGGCTGAGTAAGAGAAAGCTGAATAAAAAATATAGAATAGAAAATATGAAATTGAATAATAATTAGGAATAGGCCGGAAGATGTAATGTCTTCCGGCTTATTTTAATCGCCATGCGTTCGGAAGAAGCTGCCGGTGGCAGGTTCTGTAGATCACCATGCGTTCGGAAGAAGCTGCCAGTGGCAGGTTCTGTAGATACAGAAAACTTTGGCACATAAAAAAGGCAGGAAACAAATCCTGCCTTTTTCTAATATGTAAAATTTAAAATTAACCAACAATGCGGTATTTCTTATCTACAGCATTCAGAAGTTCATGTCCGTCTTCTGTTACGAGAACAAGGTCTTCAACACGAACACCGTATTTTCCTTCGAGGTAGATACCAGGCTCGATAGAGAAGATCATACCAGGCTCAGCTACATTCTTGTTGATCGGGCTTACATCACCATACTCGTGATCTTCCTGTCCGATGAAGTGTCCAAGACGGATTCTCCAATATTCGCTGTATCCGGCTTCGTCGATCAGATCTCTTGCCTGAGCGTCGATATCACAGAAACGTACACCAGGTTTGATAACGGCTTCAGCTTTCTCAACTGCTGTACGAACCAGATCGTGGATAGCAGCCTGCTCATCATCTACGCTCTTGCAGTAGAATGTTCTTGTCATATCTGAGCAGTAACCTTTCCATACACATCCCATATCGATCAGGACACATTCTCCGGCTTTCAGAGTTCTTGTCTCACTTGGTGTATGGTGCTGGTCAGCAGCGTTAGGTCCGAAGCATACGATTGTATCAAAGCTAACTCCGCTTGCTCCCTCTTTCAGGTATTCAGCGTCGATGAAGTCAGCAACTTCTTTCTCTGTCATACCTTCTTTGATGAAGTTAGCAACTCTTTCCATAACGGTATCGTTGATCACAGATGCATGTTTCATGATCTCGATCTCTTCAGCGTTCTTAACAGCACGAACACCGTCTACGCAGTCAGATCCCCAGATTGTCTTCATCTCAGGGCAGCGCTCCTGAAGTGGGATGAGGAAACGTGCAGGCCATGTCTTGTCAATACCAAGAGTGCTCTTTGTATCGATGTGCTCCATCAGAACACCGATCTGATCATCCATGTCGCTGAACCATACTTCCTCGAATCCTGTATTTGATACATAATACAGATAGTTCAGGAATAATGTATGCTTTCCACTTGTTCTAAGTAACAGGGCATATAATCTTTCCCCAGGATTTACCATGATTCCTGTTAAAAAGCGGATGCTCAGTGGATCAGATACCAGTAACTGATCAATTCCTTTCTCTTTCATTTTTTCCAATACGCGGCTAATTCTTTCGTCCATTGTTAAAATGCTCCTTCCTGTGCGTTTTGATAAAAATCCTATTTAAGATAATAACATAAATTGGTTGAAATGACTAGACCATTGGGGACGGTGTTTGTGGCTTTTTTTGTGTCCCCTTTGGTAATTTTGTAAAAAAATAGGACTGCATTGTTTGGGAGGAGTGCAGTCCTGAGGAAAAAGTTATGAAAAAGATTTAAAGTGTTTGTTCTCTTGAACAATTCCTAGTATAGAATTGAATTGTGATAAAACTGTGATGGAATTAGGAAGAAATTGTTAACAAATCAAAAACATAAAATAAAATACGATCAGATGCACCATAAACCGGGACAGTGTTGAAATCAAAAAGTCCGGGTGTTAGAATTACAACAGATGCTATAACAGAAGATATATAACAGAAAGATATCAAAGAACACAAGAAAGAACACGGAATATACGAACATACACCAAGGAGGAATATACCATGCGGATTCTAATCTACGGCGCCGGAGTCATCGGAAGTTTCTACGCATCCAGATTCGCCAAAGTGGGACTGGATGTGACAGTCTTAGCAAGAGGGCAGCGGTTAAAAGAATTACAGGGACATGGTCTCTGGTACAGAGGCAAGACAAGAACGCATAAAGTAGAGGTCAATACGATCAGTGAACTGAAGCCGGATGACCGCTATCAGTTTATTTTTCTGACGGTACGGGAGAATCAGGTAGAAGAAGCACTGGAAGATATCAGAGAGAATAAAAGTCCGAATATCGTTACGATGGTCAATACGATAAAGCCATATGGCAGATGGGAGAAAATCTGTGGAAAAGGCAGGATCCTTCCGGCATTTCCGGGAGCGGGCGGCTGTATCGAAGGCGGAATTCTGGATGCACAGCTTCTGCCAAGAGCAATCCAGCCGACGACTTTCGGTGAGATCGGAGGAAGAAAGAGCAGCAGGGAAGAAGCACTGGCGTACATATTTAGAAAAAGCCATATTCCATATCAGATCGTTCCGGAGATGCATCACTGGCAGATCTCACATCTTGGTGTGATCGTACCATTGGCGGATGCCTATTACCAGAGTAGACATCCGGAAAAAATCTGTGCAAATGAAAAGCTGATGACGCTGACCGCATACCGGATCAAGAAGAATCTGAAATGGATTGCCCAGAAGGGAATGTTGTGCCCGGCAAAGCTCTATATGATCAAGGACATGCCGACAGGAATGCTGGCAGGAGTCCTTAGCAGGGCATATCAGAGTGAATTTGGCAACAAATTCCTTTACCGGCATGCGATGCATGCGCCGGAAGAATTCCAGCGGCTGCATCAGGAATTTTATAATTATATGAAGACACATACGAAAGAGAGTAACCGAATATGATAAGACCGATTATGAAAGACATATTTTTCCTGAACCAGAGATCCGAGCCTGCAACAGAAGCGGATAAGCAGGTGGCAGTAGATTTATTAGACACATTGAAGGCACACGAAGAGGGTTGTGTCGGCATGGCAGCCAATATGATCGGGGTGAAGAAATGCATTATAGCTGTCAATATGGGCTTCATGAACGTAGCAATGTTCAATCCGAAGATCGTAAAACGTTCCGGAAAATATGAGACGGAAGAAGGCTGTCTTTCTCTTACTGGTGTGAGAACATGCACCAGATATCAAGAGATAGAAGTAGAATATCAGGATATGAATTTCAAAAAACAGAGACAGAAATATAGCGGATGGACGGCACAGATCATCCAGCATGAGATAGATCATTGTCAGGGAATTGTGATATAACAGTGAGAAATATTTCCCCATATTTTATTGACACAATTATATCAAAAGTATACAATAAGGTTAAATTGTTAATAAAATAACACAAGAAAACGTGAAGATTGCAGGAGGGTAATATCATGGCAAAGATTTTATGTAGTCCAAGTAAATATGTACAGGGTGCAGGTGAGCTGAAGAAACTGGGTGAATATGCTCAGAAGTATGGCAAAAAAGCACTCGTACTGATCACGGAATCCGGATACAAACGTATCGGAGACGTTGTAAATACCGGATTTGAAGGATACGAGATCACACCTGTATATGAGTATTTCAACAGAGAATGCAGTAAGAATGAGATCAACCGTCTGGTAGACATTATGAATGAAAAAGGCTGTGATGTCGTGATCGGTATCGGTGGTGGTAAGATCCTGGATACAGCCAAGGCAGTTGCTTATTACAAAGAAGCTCCGGTTCTGATCTGCCCGACAATCGCATCGACAGACGCACCTTGCAGTGCACTGTCAGTTATTTATACAGATGACGGCGTATTCGAGGAGTACTTATTCCTTCCGGCTAACCCGAATATGGTTCTGATGGATACTGAGATTATTGCAAAATCACCGGTAAGGCTTACAGTATCCGGAATGGGTGATGCACTGGCAACATATTTTGAAGCAAGAGCCTGTCAGGCAAGCGGGGCAACGACATGTGCCGGCGGACAGGTTACACAGGCAGCGATTGCACTTGCAAAACTTTGTTTTGATACTCTGATGGCAGAAGGTGTAAAGGCAAAACTTGCTCTGGAAGCAGGAGCATGTACACCGGCTGTGGAAAAAGTCATCGAAGCCAACACATTGCTGAGCGGTATCGGATTTGAGAGCGGCGGACTTGCAGGAGCACATGCAATTCATAATGGATTTACCGTACTGGATGAGTGCCACCACATGTATCACGGTGAGAAGGTTGCATTTGGAACGATTACGCAGCTGGTACTGGAGAATATCCCGGCAGAAGAGCTGGAAGATATCATCGACTGGTGTATTGAACTGGGACTTCCTGTGACATTAAAAGAACTGGGAATCATAGAAGTGACAGACGAGAAGCTGATGGCAGTTGCAACAGCAGCCTGCGCAGAGAACGATACGCTTCATAATATGCCATTCGAGGTAACACCGGAGACTGTATGTGCAGCAATCAAGGCAGCAGATGCATATGGTAAATATTTCCTTGGAGAATAATCAAGAATCTGCGAAAATAAAAAATACATAATCGGATAAATACAGAGAATCTGCCGCTGACAGGTTCTCTGTATTATTTTGCAGAATCATTCTATACATCCATCTGAAAATTCCAGTGGATTTCAAGAATAACTTAACGTCTTTTTTACAAAATTATCGAGTAAATTCAATATTCTCATACTATACCTGAAAGTGTACAAAAAACAAAATCAGAAAGTGTGAGAAATATCTATGATCAAATCCTATGTTATTGATACCAATATTTTAATCCAGGCACCTTATGCATGTCAGTGTTTCGAAGAGAACAGGGTGATATTGCCATTGGTTGTATTAGAAGAACTGGATGGACTGAAGAAAGCAGAAGGGGAAAAAGGTGCAAATGCGAGACGCACGATCCGTTTTCTGGAAAAACTTCGATTGAAGGGGGATCTCCTGAAAGGCGTTCAGATGGAAAACGGAGGAATCCTGCGCGTAGAACCCAATTGTGTAAATGTAGATATTCCCGAAAGCCTTCCAGAGAACAAACCGGATAACCGGATCTTGAAAGTGTGCAAAGGGATACGGGAAGAAGAAAAACCGGTTGTTCTGGTGACCAAAGATCTGGTCCTTAGGTTAAAAGCACAGATTCTCGGAATTGAAGCCCAGGATTTCAGTACAGAGCAGGTGATCGAAGAAGAAGGTCAGTACAGCGGCAGACAGATCTGTTATGTAGCGGAAGATAAATTCAAGGAATTCAAGAAAAAAGGTGCTCATCTGAAGGAACTGTATTTGTCCGATGAAGATGGTAATAAGATCCAGCCGGAACTTACGGAGAATGAATTTATCATATTGAAGGCGGATCAGTCTGTGAAAAAGACACATCTGGGAAGAGTCGAGGGAAAGAAAGTAGTACCGTTAGAATTCAGAAAAAGCCAGCCATACGGGATCAAACCAAGGAATGCAGGGCAGTATTTCCTTCAGGAAGCACTGATGAAATCTGCTGAGAAAGCACCACTTGTGATTGTAAAAGGAATGGCAGGAACGGCGAAGACATTTTATTCACTGGCGGTCGGACTGGAGAAAGTCCTGAACAATCCGACCGGGGAATACAGAAGAATTTTAATCTGCAGACCGAATGCGCAGTTTGATCAGGATATCGGATTCCTGCCGGGTGATGAGCAGGAAAAGATATCACCGCTGATGCGTCCGATCGTCGATAATCTAGAGCAGCTGATCGATTCAGATGAGGAAGAACGTTATCAGGATGAACAGGAATTACAGGGCAAGATCGAAGAGATATTTGCCAGAGGGCTGATCCAGACAGAAGCAATGAATTTCATCAGGGGCAGGTCATTTGTCAAGACTTATCTGATCATAGATGAAGCGCAGAATATGACTCCGAATCAGGTGAAAGGAATCATAACAAGAGCCGGAAAAGGAACAAAGATCATATTGCTTGGAGATCCGAATCAGATCGACCGGCCGTTTCTGGATGAAAGAACAAATGGACTCAGTTATGCGTCGGAATATATGAAGGGCAGCCCGTTATGCTATCAGATTACAATGTCAGCAGAAGAATGCGAGCGTTCCGAACTTGCGATGGATGCGATTCATAGATTATAGACATAGATTATAGAATTAGAAGGGAACGAAATAAAATTGAATAAAGTAACATATAAAGCAATCAAAAATATGCCGGAGGTGAATGCCTATATCGAACAGGGAAACAGAGTACTCGGAGCACTTGGATATACCGAACATTCCAGAGGACATGCAGTAAAAGTGGCGGAAACTGCAGGAAATATACTGGACAAATTAGGCTATAACCAGCATACGATCGAACTTGCAAAAATTGCGGGTTATATGCATGACATGGGAAATTGTGTAAACCGTGTGGATCATGCACACAGTTCTGCGATCATGACATTTCAGATATTGCGTGATCTGAAAGTACCGGATGAAGACATTGCAGTGATCGTCAGTGCGATCGGCCAGCACGATGAAGCAACCGGTATGGCTGTGGATGCAGTTTCTGCGGCATTGATCCTGGCAGATAAGACAGATGTAAGAAGAAATCGTGTGCGGAATACGATCAAGGAAAGCTTTGACAAGCATGACCGGGTTAATTATGCTGCGGTGGCATCCAGTCTTCATGTAAATGTAGAAAAGCAGGTAATTCTGCTGGAGATCGAACTGGATGAAGGAATCTGTTCTATATTAGATTATTTTGAAATCTTCTTGCAGCGTATGCTGATGTGCAAGCGTGCGGCGGAGATGCTGGGAATGAAATTCAAGATGAAGGCGAATGGGAATAAGATCTGTTAAGCGGGTGTGGCAAATGAGTAAAGATCCGGAAGATGATTTCATAGAATCAGCAATTGACATTCCATGAAAGACAGTGCTATAATACAACCCTAAAATGAGTGTGGATTTTTCTGGAGCAATCTATTTTTCGCCACATGGTTACTGGATAGAAGTAACCATGTGGTTTTTTAGTGTCACATATTCGGTTGAAACAATCTGTGACAAGCTGGAGAAATAGAGAAAAGTATTGCAAAGATCCGCAATAGAATTAGAAGATTAATAGATAGTACATATGAGAGAAAGGGGATATATATGGATCAGACATATATGAAAGAACAACCGGTATTAAAATTGATCGTATCGATGGCATTGCCGATGGTCATTTCTATGATGGTGAATTCACTTTATAATATTGTGGACAGCTTCTTCATTGCCAAGATCAGCGAAGATGCCATGACGGCATTATCACTGGTGTATCCAGTGCAGAATCTGGTCAATGCGGTGATGATCGGATTTGGAATCGGAATCAATGCGGTCATCTCATTTTATCTGGGAGCGCAGGATAAAGAGAGGGCAGACAGGGCAGCAACACAGGGAATGCTGCTCGGAACCATTCACGGAGTCGGATTTATGATTTTGGGAATTGCCGTGATGAGACCGTTTTTACAGATGTTTACGGAAAATGCACAGATTGTGGAATACGGAGTGTGTTATTCAAGAATTGCATTTTTATTTGCCACGGCATTGTCATGGCAGCTGGTATTTGAGAAGACATTTCAGGCGGTCGGCCGCATGGTAGAGTCGATGACCTGTATGATGTCAGGTGCGATCATCAACATTATCCTGGACCCGGTCCTGATCTTCGGACTCGGACCATTTCCGAAGATGGGAATCGAAGGAGCCGCACTTGCAACAGGAATCGGACAGGCAGCAGCGGCACTGCTGTATCTGATCCTTTATATCGCGAATCCGCTTCCGGTGAAATACAGAAAGAAATACCTGAAAGCGGACCTTGGATTATGGAAGAAGTTATATGTGATCGGAATTCCGGCAAGCCTGAACCTGGCACTTCCGTCACTTTTAATCTCCGTATTGAATGTAATACTTACAGGCTATGGGGAAGCCTATGTATTCGTTCTCGGAGTCTATTATAAGCTGCAGACCTTCCTGTACCTTCCGGCAAATGGAATCGTGCAGGGAATGCGTCCGCTTCTCGGATATAATTACGGAGCGGGAGAGCATAAGCGTGTACACAAGATCTTTCAGGACGGCCTGATCCTTGTACTCGTGATGATGGCAGCAGGAATAGCAATCTGTCTGGCAGTTCCGGGACAGCTGATGGGATTATTCACAGCGAATCCGGTAACGATGCAGGCGGGAAGCGTGGCACTCAGAGTCATCAGTCTGGGATTCCTTGCTTCTTCGGTATCGGTTATCTGCAGCGGGGCACTGGAAGGACTTGGAAAAGGTGTGCATTCACTGATTATTTCACTGTGCAGATATGTAGTCGTGATCATTCCGGTAGCATTCATCGTCAGCCGCTTTATGGGGGCAGTCGGTGTGTGGCATGCATTCTGGATCACGGAAGTGGTGACTGCGGTGATCGCATATGTGGTGTATCGGAAAGGCGTGAAGAGATGAAAATTCACAGGGCAGCAGCTCTTTTTGGATGCACAAGTATAATATAGTATGATAAAATGTAAAATAGTAAAAAGTAAGAAGCGGGCAGTTGAAAGTCAGAAAGAAAGCAGGGAGGAACAACATGGGGAAAGTTATCAGTATTGGAAAACAGAACTTTGCATCATTACGGGAAAATGATTGCTTTTATATAGATAAATCAGAACTGATCAGAGAATGGTGGGAATCGCAGGATGATATCACGCTGATAACCAGACCAAGGCGTTTTGGTAAGACACTGAATATGAGCATGTTAAATTGTTTTTTTTCCAATCAGTATGCCGGAAAGAAGCAGCTGTTCGAAGGATTGTCAATTTGGAACGATGAAAAGTATCGTATTTTACAGGGAAGTTATCCTGTCATTTTCTTAAGCTTTGCATCGATAAAAGGAAGCAATTATAATGATGCCAGAGATGGTATTATTATGGCAATTAATGAAGCATATTCAGAACACCGCTATCTGCTGGAAAGTAAAGAACTTACTGAAGGAGAGCGGAAATGTTTCGAAGAGCTGGATAATTATGCCAAGAATCCCGGAGCCAAGGAATCGGTAGCCAACGATACGATCTGTAATGCAGTCAAGAATCTGGCGAATTGTCTTTACCGCTACTATGGGAAAAAAGTAATCATACTTCTGGATGAGTATGATACACCAATGCAGGAAGCATATCTATATGGATATTGGGACCAGTTTACCGCATTTGTGCGAAGTCTTTTTAATGCAACATTTAAGACGAATCCCTATCTGGAACGGGCTATGATGACAGGGATTACCCGGGTGTCAAAGGAGTCGGTTTTTTCAGATCTGAATAATTTGAATGTGATTACTTCCACATCGCTGGAATATGAGACAAGTTTTGGATTTACGGAAGAAGAAGTATTTACGGCACTGGATAATATGGGAATGTCAGAGCAGAAAGAAATTGTGAAATCATGGTATGATGGATTCGTATTTGGAAATCAGAAAGATATTTATAATCCATGGTCTATTACAAATTATCTGGATAAAAAACAGGTGCGTACGTACTGGGCAGATACAAGTTCGAATAGTTTGATCAGCAGACTGATACGAAAGGCATCTGCCGGTATTAAGGAACAGATGGAAGAACTTCTGCAAGGGAAAGAAATTATCGTAAATTTTGATGAACAGATTGTGTTTGAACAGCTGGATCAGGATGAAAATGCTATATGGAGTCTTATGCTGGCAAGCGGATATCTGAAAGCAGAACAGGTGGAATACCGTGGATTATTAAGAGAACCATGGTATCATCTGAAGATTACCAATCTTGAGACGACAGCAATGTTCACGAATTTGTTCAAGAGCTGGTTTAATCAGAGTCGGACAAATTATAATCAGTTTATCAAAGCACTTTTGCAAAATGATATAGATGCGTTGAACTATTATATGAATCAGATAACGATGGCAACATTCAGTTATTTTGATGTAAATGGAGCAGAAGGCGGACAAAGTGAACCAGAACGGTTTTACCATGGATTTGTTCTGGGACTGATAGCTGAGCAGATTGATATTTATGAAATCCGTTCGAACAGAGAAAGTGGATTTGGACGTTATGATGTAATGATGATTCCGAGAAAGAAGGATGACAGATATCCGGCGGTCATTATAGAATTTAAAGTACGCAGTGAGGCCAAAGAAACAGATCTGGAATCAGCTGTACAGGCAGCAAAAAAGCAGATCGAAGAAAAGAATTACGATGCAGAATTGCTTGCAAGAGGTTTTAAGAAAGAGAAAATTCTGCATTATGGATTTGCATTCGAAGGGAAAAAAGTATTAATTGGATAAAGAGGACAGAATAATACGTTAGTGTAAGAAAGAGTTCGAATTGACTGACCACTTATTCAAAGAGTATAATAAATCTATAAGCACAAACGGAATGATCAGAATCTATCCGGATGTGGCAAAAGAGCAGAAAAGAAAACAGAATATGCAAGGACGACTCTGACTGCAAGGCAGCATCCCGAGCAGGAATAGTTAAGAACTTCCTTATTTCCGACACATGGTATTTCGATACCATGTATTCGCATTATGCATTGGAAAAAATAAAAAAGAGCATTTTGTATACAGAATAAGGCGGCTTCAGATAACGAAAAGAGAGCCGGCTTATGTATATAAAATGTTCTTTTTCATTTGAACAAATATGTAAGCAGAACATGCAGGAGGAACACACATGTTAAAAGTAGCAATCTACGGCAAAGGCGGAATCGGGAAATCCACCGTCACATCCAATCTGGCGGCAGCATTTGCCACGATGGGGAAGAAAGTGATCCAGATCGGCTGTGACCCGAAGGCAGATTCGACGATGAACCTGCTCGGCGGGGAACCGTTAAGACCGGTCATGAATTATATGAGAGAAGAAGATGAGGAACCGGAGAAACTGGAAGACATTGCAAAAGAAGGATTCGGAAATGTCTTATGTATCGAGACGGGAGGTCCGACACCGGGACTTGGCTGTGCCGGGAGAGGAATCATTGCGACATTCCAGTTACTGGAAGATTTGAAATTATTCGAGACCTATCAGCCGGACGTCGTTCTGTATGACGTACTTGGGGACGTGGTCTGTGGGGGATTTGCAGCACCGATCCGGGAAGATTATGCAGAGAAAGTGCTGATTGTGACATCCGGAGAGAAAATGGCACTCTATGCGGCAGACAACATTTCCAAAGCAGTAAAGAACTTTGAAGACAGAAGTTATGCAAGAGTGTTTGGAATCGTACTGAACCACAGAAATGTGGAAAATGAGACCGAAAAAGTAGAGACATTTGCAAAAGAACATGGATTTGACATCGTGGGAGAGATTCCAAGAAGTGATGAAATTAACCGTTGCGAAGATCAGGGGAAGACGGTGATCGAGGGCAATCCGGAGTCGGACATCAGTAAATGCTTCTATGATCTGGCGGAAATATTATGGAAAGATGAGGAACAGGTATGAGAGGAACTGCCTATTATTGTACGGTAGAAGAATTACAGAAGCGGGGAAGAGATGACATTCCGGAACAGTTCCGGTCTAATACACATCTGATCTACAGTTCTCCGGCGACGCTTGCTTTCAACTCGCCGGGAGCGGAAGGGTTCGGCGTAAAGAGAGCGGGGCTTGCGATCCCGGATTCAATCATGCTGATCGTGGCACCGGGATGCTGCGGACGAAATACGTCCATGATCAGTTCCATGCCGCAGTATGAGGACCGTTTCTTTTATCTTACGATGGATGAGACGGATATCGTAACGGGAAGACATTTGAAGAAGGTACCGAAGGCAGTGCAGGAGATCTGCGACAGCCTTGCGAAGAAGCCGTCGGTTGTGATGATCTGTATTACCTGTGTGGATGCACTTCTGGGTACGGATATGGAGCGTATCTGCAGAAAGTCGGAAGAAAAAGCGGGACTTCCGGTGAGACCATGCTATATGTATGCCCTGACAAGAGAAGGACGGAAGCCGCCGATGGTGCATGTGCGCCAGTCCTTATATTCTTTATTGGAACCAAAGAAGAAAAAAGGAAATGTCGTGAATCTGCTGGGATTCTTCTCGCCGCTTATGGATGACTGTGAGTTATACGGAATGCTGGAAAAAGCGGGCGTAAAGACGGTACACGAGATATCCAGATGCAAAGATTACGAAGAGTATCAGACGATGGCGGAGGCGAATTTTAATCTGGTATTACATCCGGAAGCGAGATTTGCAGCGGAAGATTTTCATGAAAATCTAAAGATCCCATTTATCGAACTTCGGAGATTGTACCAGATCGATAAGATAACGAAACAGTATCAGGCACTGGGAAATGTTCTGGGCATTCCGTTCGAAGACAGAGAAGCGGAGGCAGCCGCACTTGATTCCGTAAAATGCTTGAAATCTGCTAAACCGGATGCAGTTTTTGCTATTGGGGAATGCATGAACGGGGATCCGTTCGAACTGGCACTGGCGCTTGTAAAGTATGGATTCCGGGTGGCGGAGATCTATGGAACGCTGACCGCTGAGAATTTTGTATACCTGAAGAATTTATCCGAACTGAGTCCGCAGACAAAAGTATTTTCCAATATGGAACCAACCATGCTGTATTACGATCCGGAGAAGAGCGGTGTAACGGTCACGATAGGGAAAGATGCCTGCTACTATCATCCGGATGCGGAAAATGTGATGTGGAACGAAGAAGTACAGCCGTATGGATATGCAGGTGTGAAGCATTTGTGCGAAAAGCTGTTGGAGGTGTAGGCGATGAAAGGATTAAGAAAATATCTGACACCATTTGCACCGGATCAGTCGGGCGCAGTGTCAGTGTTATATGAACTTGGCGGAATGTTGGTCATCTGTGATGCAGGCGGTTGTACGGGAAATGTATGTGGATTCGATGAGCCGAGATGGTTTGAAACAAGAAGTGCGGTATTCAGTGCGGGGCTCCGTGATATGGATGCAATTCTCGGAAGGGATGATCGGCTTGTCGCAAAGCTTGCGGATGCAGCGGAAAAGCTGGATGTGACATTTGCGGCAGTGATTGGGACTCCGGTACCGGCAGTGATCGGGACTGATTACCGGGCGCTGGAGCGGATGCTGTCTAAGAAGACGGAGCTTCCGGTCCTGACGGTGAATACGGATGGCATGGAATTGTATGACAAGGGAGAAGAGAAGGCATATCTTGCATTGTTCAAGAAATTCAGTGACAAGAACGAAGAGTCTGAGGATATGAATGATAAAGACAGACCACGAATCGGGATTATCGGCATGACTCCGCAGGATGTCAGTGACCTGAAGGCAGCAGATAAGATCCGGAAAGTATATGCAGACCAGGGAATGCGTGCCATCTGCTATGGCATGGGAGACGGACTGGATGAAGTGAGAAATGCTTCTCTGGCAGCGAAGAATGTGGTCGTATCTCCGGCAGCATTAAAAGCAGCGCAGTATCTGCAAAAGCAGTTCGGAACACCATATGAGATTGCCTATCCACTGGCATCAGAACTTGTGCCGGAAGTGAATTATCAAGGAAAGAAGATCCTGATCGTACAGCAGCAGGTGATTGCAAATGCAGTGCGTAAGGAGATCGAAAAACGAACCGGGAAAAAAGAAGCAATCACAACAGCGACATGGTTCATGCGGAAAGAGGAGATTTTAACGGATCTGAATGTTAATGCCGCAGAGGATATGAGTCTGAAAGAAGAGGAAGATTTCACTTCGCTGGTGGAAAAAGAGGAATATGATGTGATCTTTGCAGATCCGTGTATGGAGCGGATGATTCTGGGATTTGAAGGGGTATTTATTCCGCTGACGCATTTTGCAGTGTCAGGAAAGCTTAACGTGTAAGCGGGATATATGGGAAACCTATATGTTTTAGACAGGGGGAAGAAACGGATGATAACAAAGAAAATCCGTGTCTACGGAATTGTGCAGGGTGTCGGCTTCCGACCGACTGTGAGTCGTCATGCAGTGGCTGCCGGAATCACCGGAAGTGTGTGTAACAAAGGTCCCTATGTGGAAATCTTTGCACAGGGAGAGGAAAAATGTGTAAAAGATTTTCTGGAGAGACTGGAAAAGCAGCCGCCGAAGAGAGCTGCCATATTGAAAATCAATACAGAAGATGTAAAAGAGGAAGAATACGGGAAATACAATGATTTTCAGATCATAGAAAGTGAGAAGACAAAAGGGGAGATCTTCGTCTCGCCGGATATTGCAATCTGCGAAGAATGCAAAAAAGAAATGTACGATCCAAAAGACCGGCGTTATCTGCACCCATTTATCAACTGCACCTGCTGTGGTCCGAGACTTACGATCCTGGATGCACTTCCATATGACCGGGAACGGACCAGCATGAAGGAATTCCCGATGTGTTCGGACTGTGCTTCGGAGTATGAGAATCCGGCGACCAGACGTTATGATGCACAGCCGGTATGCTGCAACGATTGCGGTCCGGAAGTATATCTGACCGGCAGGGAAGAACGGGGAAGAGCTGCGATCATTGCCACAAGAAAAATGATCCATGATGGCGGGATCGTGGCAATCAAGGGAATCGGCGGATTCCATCTCTGCTGTGATGCGACGAACGAGGAAGCAGTACAGAGACTGCGGACATTAAAGAACCGTCCGGCGAAACCGTTTGCCGTGATGGCGCGGGATGTGGAAGCGGTAAAGCAGGAATGTCTGGTAAATGAAGTACAGGAGGAGATCCTGGATGGACACCAGAAGCCGATTCTGTTACTTGAAAAACGGAAAAAAAGTATAGAAAGAATTACAGAGCACGTGGCCGAAAATATGATGGAAACAGACGAAAACAGAGCAAGAATTTGTGAATCTGTCGCTCCGGGCAATCCGAAAGTCGGCATCATGCTTCCATACGCTCCGGTACAGATGCTGTTATTCCAATATGACGATGGAATCAAGATGCCGGATTATCTTGTAATGACGAGCGGCAATACCTCCGGTGCACCGATCTGCAGGGATGACAAGGAGGCGGTGGAGGAACTGTCGCATCTGTGTGACCTGATCCTTTCGCATGACCGTAAGATCCGGATCCGGGCAGATGATTCGGTTATGGATTTTTATAAGGGGGAGCCTTATATGATCCGCCGTTCCAGAGGATATGCGCCGCTTCCGACGATGGTGACAATGCCGTGGAAAGGACAGGTGCTGGCAGCAGGAGGGGAACTTAAGAATACCTTCTGCATCGGAGTGGATGGGCGGTTCTATCCGTCCCCGTATGTAGGAGATCTGGAAGACCTCCGTACTGTAAAGGCATTGAAAGAGACGATCCACAGGTTTGAGACACTTCTGGAAGTAGAACCGGAAGTTGCAGCGTGTGATCTGCATCCAAAATATAACTCGACAGTCGTTGCAGAAGAACTGGGACTTCCAGTCGTAAGGATCCAGCATCATTATGCACATATTTTATCCTGTATGGCAGAAAATGACCGGAAAGAGCAGGTGATCGGCGTTGCATTCGACGGAACCGGATATGGTACAGACGGAACCATATGGGGAGGAGAACTTCTGCTTGCGGATTATCACGGATTTGAACGGGTGGGAAGTATCGAACCATTTCTTCAGATTGGAGGAGACATTTCCGCAAAGGAAGGATGGAGGATCGCCGTTTCACTGATCTATCAGCAGACACAGGATAAAGAGCAGACGATGGAGATTGTAAAGAAGCTTAACCTGTGCAATGAACCGGAATGTAAGGTCATTCTTGCCATGGCGGACCGAAAAATGAATGCTGTGCTATCAACCAGTGCGGGGCGGCTGTTCGATGCAGTCAGTGCAATTCTCGGAATCCGGACGAAGTCTACGTTCGAAGGGGAGGCTTCGATGGCACTTGAATTTGCCGCAGAAGCTTATGAGAAAGAGATGTGGGAAATTGATGAGCCGGCAGATAGTGAAAGCGGTCCGGATGAAGAAAAGAAAGAGCCGGAAGACAGGCTGATTATGAAGACAGGAAGCCTTATAAAATATCTGACAGAGAAGAAAATAGAAGGCATTCAGACAGAAAAATTAGCTTATATCTTCCATCAAAAGCTGGCAGACTTCATAACCTGTGGCTGTAGGCAGATCAGAAAGAAAACAAAATGTAATTGTGTGGCGTTAAGCGGTGGCGTATTTCAGAACCGTCTGCTGTTAAGACTGGTGGAAGAACGTCTGGAAAAGGAAGATTTTACCGTACTCAGACATCATCTGATCCCGGCAAATGACGGCGGGATCGCACTGGGACAGGCGGCATATGCAATGCAGTATATTCAGGAGGAAAAATAATATGTGTGTAGGATTATCAGCAAAAGTAGTCCGTATCAGTGACGGTACAGCGGTTGTAGATGCGGGCGGTGCAAAAAGAGAAGTCTCTTCAGAATTACTGGAGGATCTGGAACCGGGTGACTATGTAATGGTACATGCAGGAATCGCCATTGCAAAGATCACAGATGAAGATGACAGTGAGACAGATCAGTTGATGGAGGAATTTCTGTAATGAGTGAGAAGAAAACAGCGAGAGAGATCATAGAAGGATATGACGGTCCGGCAGTCCGGATCATGGAAGTGTGTGGGACGCATACGCATGAAATCTTCCGTCTGGGTATCCGCAAACTTCTTCCAAAGCAGGTAGAACTGATCTCCGGCCCGGGATGTCCGGTCTGTGTTACACCGGTAAGTTATATCGATGAGGCGGTGTATCTGGCACTGGAAAAGGGCGTGACGATCTGTACATTCGGAGATCTGGTGCGGGTGCCGGGAAGTAAGAAGAGTCTGGCAGATGCAAGAAGTGAAGGCGGTAGGATTCATATCGTATATTCTCCGGCAGATGCAGAAAAATATGCAAAAGAGCATCCAGAGGAAGAGGTTGTATTTTTATCTGTAGGATTCGAGACAACGACTCCGGCAGGCTGTCTGTCAGTAAAAAAAGCAAAAGAAGATGACATTTCCAATTATTCTATGCTGATTGCAAATAAGACAATGCCGCAGGCATATGAAGCATTAAAAGGCAGTGCAGACATTTTCCTGTATCCGGGACATGTCAATGCGATCACAGGAACGAAGCTTTGTGAAGAACTGGTGCAGGAAGGCGTGAGCGGTGTTGTGGCAGGATTTACGGCAAAGGAACTCCTGACCGCACTTGCAGTTGCACTGACACATTTTCAGAAAGGGAAACCTTTCTTTGTAAACTGTTATCCACGTGTGGTGACGGAAGAAGGAAGTAAGGAAGCGCAGAGGTTGGTCGATATGCTTATGGAAGCCTGCGACAGTGAATGGCGTGGACTTGGGATCATACCGGGATCGGGATTACAGTTACGCAGTGAATGGGAAATGTATGACGCCAGAAAGAAGTATCAGATTCCTAAGGTGGAAGGAAAGTCAAATCCGGCGTGCAGATGTGGAGAAGTATTGCAGGGAAAATGTAAACCTTCTGACTGTAAGGTATTTGGAAAAGTCTGTACACCGCAGCATCCGGTAGGTGCGTGTATGGTATCGGGAGAGGGTGCCTGCTCTGCATATTATATGTACGGAAGAGAATAAGAAAAACAGACAGAAAATAACAAGGAAGTGGATAAAATGAACGAGTATGTGGATAACGAAGCAAGAAAAGCGAAATTAGTGGGGAAAACTGTGACGATGGCGCATGGTGCAGGCGGACGCCAGACATCGGAACTGATCGATATGATTTTTAAAGCACATTTTGAAAATCCGGATCTGACGGCAGATGATGCGGCCGTTCTGACACCTCCGGCTAGTAAGATGGCAGTATCTACGGATGGATTTATCGTATCACCGGCATTTTACCCGGGCGGGAATATCGGAAAGCTATCCATCTGCGGGACGGTCAATGACCTTTCATGTATGGGGGCAAAACCATTGTATCTGACCTGTGCATTTGTGATCGAAGAGGGATTCCCGATGGAAAAACTGGAAGAGATTGCAGAAGCAATGGAGAAGACGGCGAAAGAAGCCGGAGTCCGGATCGTATCGGGAGATACAAAGGTTGCCGGAAAAGGACAGGTGGATGGTATATTTATCACCACAACCGGTATCGGCGAGATTACGGAAGGTGTCGAGGTTGCTGGAAATCTTGCAAGACCGGGAGATGCTATTATTGTAACGGGTGATATCGGACGACACGGCTGTACGATTCTTCTTGCAAGAGAAGATTTTGGAATCGATGCAGATGTGACGAGTGACTGTGCACCACTCTGGGGAAATGTAAAAGCGGTAATGGAAGCAACACATGACCTTCATGTGATCCGTGATGCAACCAGAGGAGGAGTCGGAACCGTGTTGTATGAAATTGCCGGACAGAGTCAGGTCGGCATCCGTCTGGATGCTTCGAAGATCCCGGTTGCACCGGAGGTGCGCGGTGTATGTGGAATGCTCGGACTGGAGCCACTGTATCTGGCTTGTGAGGGAAGACTTGTGATCATGGCACCAAAGGAACATGCCCAGACGATCGTGGATGCGTTGAAATCATGCCCATATTCCAAAGATGCGGCTGTGATCGGTGAAGTGACCGAAGAGCAGCCGGGAAAAGTAGTGATGTTGACGGAGATTGGAACGCAGGCATTACTTCCGCAGCCGGGCGGAGAATTATTGCCGCGTATCTGTTAGGAGGAAATCTATGGATACAAGAGTAGCGGTTATTTCAATTATTGTGGAGAATCCGGAAGCGATTGAGACATTGAATCATCTGCTTCATGAGGCAGGACAGTATATTATCGGAAGAATGGGAATTCCATATCGAGAAAAAGGCATCAATATTATCAGTATTGCCATTGATGCACCGCAGGATGTGATCAGTACGTTATCCGGTAAGATCGGGCGTCTGAGCGGGGTATCCACGAAGACGGCATATTCCAATATCATTACGAAAGCAGGAGAATAAAAATAGTATGATTAAGATTGCAGTATATGGAAAAGGCGGGATCGGCAAATCAACGACGATGTCCAATGTGGCTGTGGCACTGGCGGAGAAAGGTCTGAAAGTGATGCAGATCGGATGTGATCCGAAAGCAGATTCGACGATTGCATTAAGACACGGGGAAGCAGTGCCGACCGTACTGGATATCTTCCGGGAAAAGAAGCAGGATCTGAGCCTGGAAGATATGGTGCGGACCGGATACCGCGGGGTCATCTGTGTGGAAGCCGGTGGTCCGACGCCGGGACTTGGCTGTGCGGGAAGAGGCATCATTACCGCACTGGAAAAGTTAAAAGAGACAGGAGCGTATGAAGTATATCAGCCGGATGTGGTACTTTACGATGTGCTTGGAGATGTCGTATGCGGAGGATTCTCCATGCCGATGCGGAAAGGCTATGCGGATAAGGTCTTTATCATCACATCGGGAGAAAATATGGCGATCCATGCCGGGGCAAATATTGCGATGGCGGTGGAGAATTTCAAGAACCGGGGATATGCGTCTCTTGGAGGTATCATCTTAAACCGCAGAAATGTGGCAAGAGAAGAAGAGAAGGTAAAAGAGCTGGCAGATGATTTCCAGACGCAGGTGATAGGAATATTGTCTCACAGTGATCTTGTGACAGAAGCAGAGGAAGAAGGAAAGACGGTCATGGAGTGTTTTCCGGACAGTGAGATGGCAGAGGAATACAGAAAGCTTGCGGAAGCAATCTATGAGTTGTCAAAAAAATCCGGGGAGGGATGGAAATGTTAAAGAAAGCCGGAGAATCAAGCGGTCTTGAATTCAATTCCCCGGCGCATGGAAACTGGAATATTGTCCATACAGGAATGCTGCTTCCGGAAGCGGTTCAGATCTATGTCTGTGCAGATAACTGTATGCGTGGTGTCGTTCTGACGGCTGCTGAGATGAATGCTGCAGACCGGTTTTCTTTTGTGATCGTGGAAGAAGAGGATCTTCTGAATGGCAATCTGGAAGATGTGACGATCGAGGGTGTGACAGATGTATTAAAGAAACGGGGGGATCATCCGAAGGCGGTACTCCTGTTTACCGTGTGCCTGCATCATTTCCTGGGATGTGATCTGGAACGGGTGTATGAAGAACTGGAAGCGAGATTCCCGGAGATCTTCTTCATCCGCTGTTATATGGACCCGATCATGCAGAAGCACGGACTGACTCCGGATCAGAAGCTCCGGAAGTCTATCTATGATGCACTTCCGGAAAAAAATGTAGGAAAAAATGCAGAAAGAAATGCAAGAAAGTCTGACAGAAAGACGTCCGATAACGGAATGTCTGAGTCAGAAAAATCAGTGACAATTTTAGGCAGTGATTTTGCGCTGGATGAGACGAGTGATATCAAACGTTTGTTAAAGGCAGAAAATATAGAAGTGAGAGAACTTCCGGCATGTGATTCATGGAAGGATTATGAAGAGCTTGCGGACAGTGAAATATTCATAGCATGCTATCCGTCTGGAAAATATGGACTGGAAAGTCAGGCAGAGAGGATTGGAAAGAAAGCGTTATATCTTCCGGGAAGCTTTGATTATGATGAGATTATCAGGCAGTGGAAGACGTTGGAGCAGGCGGTTGAAGGAAATGTGGAAGATATTGAGAGTATGGAAGATACAGATATGCACATGGAGAAATCATCAGAAGGAATTATACAAAGAGAGATTGCACTGTGTGAAACTGTTTTAGAAAAAGCCGGAAAAGTGGTCGGAGATGTACCGGTTATGATCGATCATACATTTCATCCAAGACCGCTGGAGCTTGCCAAGCTGTTACTGACACATGGCTTTTCTGTGACAAGAATCTATCTGGATGCGGTAAATCCGGAAGAAAAAGACACATTTGAATGGTTAAAGGAACAATATCCTGACCTTTCATATGAACCAACGATCTGTCCCGATATGCGGATGCATCCGAGAAAAGAAGAAAATGTACTGGCAATCGGGCAGAAAGCGGCGTGGTTTACCGGAACGAAGCATTTCGTCAATCTGGTGGAAGGTGCCGGATTGTATGGATTCGACGGAATCCGGAGAGTGGCAGAATTGATGATAGAAGCCTGGCAGGAAGAAAAAGATCCGGAAGATCTGATCATCCGGAAAGGATGGGGGTGCGAAAGCTGCATATGAGACGAAGTTATAAGATCATACCAATCTATACAGCAGATGTATCCGGTGTCTGCTCAGCACTCTACGAACTTGGCGGGATGACAGTGATGCATGATCCGTCCGGCTGTAATTCTACCTATAATACACACGATGAGATCCGCTGGTACGACCAGGACAGCATGATCTATATCTCGGGACTTACGGAGATCGATGCCGTTATGGGAAATGATGAGAAACTGATCTATGATATCGAGATTGCGGCAGAGGAATTAAAGCCGAAGTTTATAGCACTTGCGGGATCCCCGATCCCCTATATGAATGGAACAGATTTTGAAGCAATCGCCAAGATACTGGAACAAGATCTCGGAATTCCGGCATTTTCCGTTCCGACAAACGGGATGCATGATTATGTATATGGTGTGGGAATGGCACTTGCAGAGATTGCAAAACGTATCGAAGGAAAGAAAGAAGTGACGCCAAAGAGTGTGAATCTTCTTGGTGTGACACCGTTGGATTTCGGACCACAGCAGCATGTGGATGCTTTAAAAAGAAATGTAGAAGAGGCAGGATGGAAGGTGTTGTCGACCTGGGCAATGGGAGATACACTGGAAGATCTTGCTCGTGCACCGGAGGCAGAGCTGAATCTGGTGGTCTCTTCTACAGGACTCCGGGCGGCGGAAGTGTTGAAGGAAAGATTCGGGACGCCTTATGTGACAGGAACACCGATCCGGGGATTTATGAAAACTCTGTTGAATGCAATGGAAGAGAAAAAGCAGGTGGCATATCTCGAAAAGGGAAGGCGTATCGGCCTGACAGGAAACGAGTCGGAAAAAAGGTCAGAAAACCAGCTCATATTAATCGGAGAACCGGTGATCATGGAATCTCTGGCAGCAGCGATCGAGATGGAATATCAGATATCTGTAAGAGTAATCTGTCCTCTAAGGGAAAAGAAAGGATTACTTGCGGATGGAGATATTGCAGTTCGTGGAGAAGAAGAACTGGAACAGGTACTTCAGGGATTAAAGAATGTAAAAGGCATCGTGGCGGATCCATTGTATCGCCCGGTCTGCCCGGAGAATGTAGCATTTTATGAGCTGCCGCATATTGCATTTTCAGGAAGAATTTATAAAAAGAAACTGCCGGTTCTGGCAGAACTTTTATAGAGAACAGATAACTAAACGTATGTTCGAATAAATGCTTGAAGGATTTATCTGTTCATGATAGAATGTGAAATATAAATTGCCGGATATTTGACTGAGTAAATGTCCGGTGCAGAGAAAACGAGTAGAAAGGGAACAGAATGGGACATTTTTATTTTGCAAGACACGGACAGACAGTCTGGAATGTAGAGAATAAGATTTGCGGAGCAACGGATAGTGAATTGACAGAACTTGGCCATGAGCAGGCAGAAGAACTGGGGCAGGCAATTTTAGAGCAGGGAATTCAGATTGATGAGATACTGTATTCACCATTGATCAGGGCAAAGGAGACCGCCAGACATGTATCCGAGGTAACTGGGATCCCGATGCGCGAAGAAATGCGCCTGAAAGAACAGAACTTTGGAAAATACGAAGGTACGCCGAGAAATGGAGAAGAATTCCAGAAGGCCAAGGCTAATTTTATTAATTCTTATGAAGGCGGCGAATCGATGCTGAAGCTTTGTCACCGAATCTATGATCTGCTCGATGATATTAAGAAAGAATCAGATCAGAAGACATATCTTCTGGTTGCACATAACGGGATCTCAAGAGCGATACAGTCTTATTTTTATGATATGACGAATGATGAATTTGCAAGATTCGGTATCAAGAATTGTGAGATCCGTAAGTTTGAATACAAGGAGTAAGAATGAAGAAGGATGAAAAGATGTCAATCGAAGATATGACAGTATATATGCGCATTGTGCCGGAGAGGAAAGCTTCTTATGCCCAATTTCCGGATGCCATGAATGCAGAAATACAGGAATATCTCAGAAAGCAGGGAATAAAGGCTCTTTATACACATCAGGCAGAAATGTTTGAAAAAGCCGGACGGGGAGAGAATACAGTGATCACGACATCGACTGCCAGCGGAAAAACGCTGGCATTTCTTCTTCCTGTCCTGCAGAAGATATTGGAAGATCCACTCACAAGGGCGATTTTCGTCTATCCGACGAAAGCGCTGGCGAGTGATCAGTACCGCTCATTGCAGCCGGTACTGGAATATTTCGGAGAAGGGAAGATTCAGGCAGGAGTCTATGACGGAGATACGATGCCCGCAGAGCGCAGCCGCATCAGAAAGAGTGCGAATATTATATTAACGAATCCGGAAATGTTGAACTCTGCATTTCTTCCGAATCACAGTAAGTATGGGTTTGACTTTATCTTTGCAAATCTGAGATATATTGTGATCGATGAATTACACAGTTACAGGGGTGCATTTGGTGCCCACCTTGCGAATATTTTCAGGCGGATGCACAGAATCTGCCAGTATTATCATTCAAGCCCCCAGTTTTTATGCAGTTCTGCGACAATCGCCAATCCGGTAGAACTTGCAAAAAAAGTATGTGGCACTGCATTTTCGCTGATTGAGAAGGATGGATCTCCATCACCGGTCAGGGAATATAGAATTATCCAGCCGCCGGAGATCAAAGGGCATAATGACAAGGTTTATGGAAGGTATGCGGCGTCTACGGTTGCGGCAGATATGCTTCCGGATCTGGTGAAAGAGCAGAGGTATTTTATTGCATTTGGAAAATCCAGACGAACGGTAGAAGTTATTTTGAAAGAGGCAAGAGACAAACTTGATGCGGTAGGTTTCTTAAGTCAGGCAGACAGCCGAAAAATTGCCGGATACAGAGGAGGGTACACACCTCTGGAACGAAAAGAAATTGAGCGGAAGATGATGTCCGGGGAACTGAATGGACTGGTGTCGACCAATGCACTGGAACTTGGAATCGATATCGGAAGCCTGGATACGACGGTGATCGTCGGATATCCGGGAACGCGGGCATCGTTCTGGCAGCAGAGTGGCCGTGCTGGGAGAAACGGACAGACCTGTGTGAATTATCTGATTCTTGAAAATCAACCGTTTGACCAGTACATTGCAGTAGAACCGGGGTGGCTTTTTGAAGGAAAAAGTGAGAATGCGATCGTAGACCCGGATAATCTGCTGATTGAATTGGCACATATCCGTGCGGCAGCAGCAGAACTTCCACTGAGTCTGGATGATGCAGCATTGTTTCCGAGTCTTGGTGAGATCATTCCTGTTCTGATGAAGGCAGAAGAAGTAAAAAGTATGGCCGGGAGATTTGCCTGGTCGGGTCCTGCATTTCCTGCAGGTGATTACAGCCTGAGGAATATGGATAAGACGAGATTCAAATTAATTCTGGATAATGAGAAGCGTGAGATTACAGAGATGGATGAGTCGCAGGCCTATCATGAATTACATCCGGGAGCAGTCTATATGCATGACGGTGCATTGTATGAGGTCCTGAAACTGGATCTGGTAAGCAGGACAGCAACGGCGAAGTCATTTGAAGGAAATTACTATACAGTCCCGGCAGGAACCGAAGAGATCCGGATCCTTCAGACTTTTCAGGAAAAAACAGTGGAAAGAACGAAGATACATTTCGGAGATATTAATGTAGACGAAGTGATTTCAATGTTCAAGAAATTACAGTTTCATAATCATCAGAATCTTGGGTATGTATCACTGACACAGCCGCTTCAGAAAGACTATGATACAGAAAGTACTTGGATTGATATTCCGGAAGATGTGGTGCGCGTATACAGAAGTCTGCTGTTACCGAATGGGGCAGGAGAACTTGTATTGAATAATCATTTCGAAGGTCTGCAAAATGCGATAAAGAACGCAGCGATGATGGTGACAATGACGGAACGTGATGATATCAATACAGGAATGTCTAATAATGCGACCGTGCAGGGATATGTGGATTCTGGAAGCGGAGAATCAGAAGGACACGAAGTGGTGTCATTATTTATCTATGATAAGTATGAAGGTGGTCTTGGATATTCAGAGAAAATCTATGAATTGATTCCTGAGGTGATCGACCATGCGATTCAGATGGTGAAGGGATGTTCCTGTGAGGATGGCTGTCCGGCTTGTGTGGGAGACTATACATTAAGTAAGAAGATGGTGTTATGGGGGCTTAGGAGTCTGAAGGAAAAGCTGGAAGCTCCGGAATATGTGAAAAAGCAGGTAGAAGAAGAGCGTCCTGGTGTCCACAAACAGTATTCATTCTTTAAACTTCCGGAGAAATGGAACGAATTCTGTGAGACAGTGATTAAGAATGGAGAGAGCGGCAGCGCATTTCTGAAGACTGCAAAACGAGTAGAAATAGAGAAGCATAATCTGATATTGATCGTGGACAGTTACTTTTATGAGGACTGGCTGAAGATACCGGAGAATGCGAAAAGTATCAAAAATATATTAAAATTTCATGCAGTATGTCCACAGGATATGGAGATTGTTGTCCGTGCAGAAGAGGACATGGAGCGAAAGAAAAAGACAGAAGGCAAGTTAAAACGACGATACGAAGATAAGTTTTAGGTGACAGGAATGGGTTTTAAGGAAGAATGGAATTGGTTGAATTCCTATCAGATGGAAGCAGTGACGGATGAAAATGATGCATGTATTGTAAATGCCAATGTAGGAAGTGGGAAGACGACCGTACTGATCGCGAAAATTTTATATTTGCATTATGAAAAGAAGGTTCCGCTTGAGAAGATGGTGGTGCTGACATTTACGAATAAGGCAGCAGGAGAGATCATCGAACGTCTGAAGAAAAAAGAGCCGGGAACTACGGAAGAACAAGTGCATTTTTTCGGAACATTCCACAGTGTTGCTATGCGGATGCTGAAAAATACACTGTTACAGGCAAAAGCAGAGAATAGAGAAATAGATCATACAGTGGAAAATAGCAGCACGGCACCGGAAGAATGGACTTCAGAGTTTGAAATTATAGATCCGGACGAGGAACAGGAACTGGCGCTTCGTCTGATTGCAGAATATAGTCTGAAAGTAAAGTATAAAAACCGTTTAAAAAAAAGACTGGAGCAGGAATATCCAAATTATAAGGCCGGAAAAGTAACCAGCCGCTATAAGGATGAACTGTTTCAGTTATATCCTCTCTTACAGAAGGAAAAGAAGAAAGAGAACAAAATGAGCTTTTCAGATCTGCTGGAAGAGGGGACAAGACTTCTGAAAATGGGGAAAACTTCTTGGCCGGAATGGATTATTGTGGATGAAGTACAGGACAGCGACCGGTCACAGCTGGAATTTCTGGAAGCATTAAAAGGACCGGAGACGAAGATCTTTGCAGTAGGAGATCCGAATCAGGTGATCTATAGTTTTCGCGGGACAACTCAGAATATGTTTTTCATGTTAAAGAACAGGTTTCAGGCAAAAGAACTTTCACTTCCGGTTAATTACCGATCGAATGCATTCATTCTGGAGGCGGCGAACCGTTTCCTTCAATTTGGCGGTAAGATTCAGGGAAGTAATGAATGCGGGGAGAAGATTCAGATAAGGAATCATTATGATCCGTTTCAGGAAGCAATGTATCTGGCAGACAAGATCCGGATACTTCATCAGGAAGGAAAGGAATACAGGGATATTGCAGTATTTTACAGGCTGCAAAAACAGGCAGAAATCCTGGAAAAGATGTTTGAGGAACAGAATATTCCATATGAAGTATCGGTGAAAAAGTCGTGGAAAGATATTCCGGTATTGAACTGGCTTATGTATGTCTTAAGATTTGCGACACATCCGGACGATATACAGACGGGAATGCAGGTATTGATGGATAAAAGGTTCGGAGACAAATGCACAAAAAAGAAAGCAGAAGACATTATAAAGAATCACAAGACAGAGAAATCTGAGATATATAAGAATATGATGCTGTTTTATACAGAGAAAGAAGTATTGTCAGGAGAAGATATATTTGATTCGCTTGGATTGAAAGAAGCATTGCACCCTACCTCTGCAGATTATCAGCAAGATGCAGAGCAGGTATTGGATTTCCTGGATCAGATCTGTACATATAGCAGGGAAAAGAAGCTGAATATGTCAGACGGAATCCGGGAATTCTTAAATGGGGTGGCACTCGGAACAATAGAAAGTCCAGAGGATACGCAAGATTCTGATGAGAAAGAAGAAGCAGGCGGCAGAGTAAAACTCATGACATTACATGCGTCGAAGGGGCTGGAATTTGATACGGTATTCATTATCGGAGTAAATCCGGGACTGCTGCCGATCAGATGCAGTAACTTTGACCAGGAAGAGGAAGAACGGAGATTATTCTTTGTAGGGATCACGCGTGCAAGAAATCACCTGGAACTTTCTTATTATACAAATCCGGGAGAACCGGGTGTATTGGGCAGTTACAGTAATTATCTGAAAATGATCCCAGAGGAATTACTTGAGTGGAAAGAATTGCGCAGTGATGAAGAAAAGCGGATAAATCTTAAAGAATTAACGAGACGGGCAAAAGAAGAAATCCGAAAAGCAGAAGTACAGAAAGCGGAAAATGTTCAGGAAGAAAAAACGGAATCCGAGAAAACAGAAACTGTTCAGGAACAAAAAGCGATACACCCAAAATATGGAACCGGTATTGTGACATTGGAAGACGATATGATGGTAGAAGTAGAATTTCCCAATTATGGAAAGAAACAATTCATCAAGGCATTTCAGGAGGTCGAGATGATCAGGTAACCGAGTACATTAGTTTAGAAATAAAAATCAATAGAAGCATAAAAAATCCACCGTACTTAATAATCTTTTAAATACGATGGATTTTTATGATATTTCATCCAATGGACTATACCTCTTTCTTTCTTCGATTTGTTTTTTTATCATTTTTTAAATGATGTTAAATTTACGTTCCTGGTGGTTTGTCCTCCTTTTTCTTTATTAGACTCTTTTCAGTTTAGATTGTCCTCTGCATTGGACTGTACCTCTTTCTTTAGATTTAAAATAAAGATTTTAACTGATTGGTGGTCCGTCCTCCTTTTCTTTTGTTGATATTATAATATCGCACGAAAGCGAAAATGTCAATGGGTAATCTGAAAAAAATATAAAAAACATAAAAAAGACAAAATATTCTGAAAATAATTCAAGGGAATAATATCTACATGATGAACGCATGTCGATAAAAAGAGAAGTTACCAGTTGTAAAAGCAGGTGGTAACTTCTCTGTATTTTATAAATGAATATAAGGTTATATAAGATAAATGCCGTCGATAAATTCTTTGATAAATGGCAGAGCAGCTCCGATCGCTACTGTATCACCAGGACATTTGCCGGGAATGATGTAACTGGTGTCATCGTCAAAGGTAGAACGCTCGGCCACGTAATGACGGATTTTTAAGAGATCTTCATCTGTAAAGTAAGGGGCGACATGTCCGCCTAATATAACGGTATGCTCCAGAACCATATGCAGGTTGTTGATCAGAATGGACAGATGTCTTAAATAATCTTCCCATCTTTCTATGCAGTCAGTATCGCCGGCTGATTTTTTTTCAAAAAATTCTTCCAGGTTGTCGGAATCTCCGAGAAGCGAGTTCACGGAACAGTAGCATTCCGCACATCCCTGACGTCCACAGTAGCAGTCATGACCTCCGGGAACCAGTGTCATATGTTCAAAAGTTCCGCTTTTTCCTGTAGCACCAGTAAGAAGCCGACCGTCTACGATGATGGCACCACCTAGATGGTAATTTAATGAAATGTAGGTTACGTCTTTGATATCCGGGCTTTTCCATAATTCCGTGTTACATGCACATTCAGAATCATGGATGAATTTGCATGGGACAGAAAAAGTATTTGCAAATGCTTCCAGGGAAAATCCGGTGCAATTTAATATCTTACCATAAGTAAATTCTGAGCCATCCGGTGAGATCAGGCCCTGAACGCCAAGACCTATTCCAAGAATGTTATTTTCTTTATAATGATTCGATTCAAAAAATGTCTTTACGGCATTGCTTAATTTGGAAAGATATGCATTGGTCGGTTCAAAAGTAAGCGCTAATTTTTCTTTTGTAATGGTTTCTCCATACAGATTTACTGCGAGAAGCCGTACGGTATGAGAGAGAATCTCGATACCGATCGCAATCTTGGCATCAGACAGAATCTGGTAGGCAACTGCCCGGCGTCCGACAGAAGAAGAAAGCCGGCCGCATTTCTCAATCAGATTCTGGCTTTCCAGTGTCGTAAGGTGTTGCGTGACAGTCGGAAGGCTGACAGAAAGTGCAGTTGCAATTTCCTGTTTTGAACAGGAGGGATTCATATATATATATTGATAGACGTCTGATAAATTCTTTTTCTTTATATCTGTTAATGAAAATTGTTCCATAATAATCTCCCCTTTATATGCTCTAATTATATAAAGCAATTTAATAAAATAATTATACAATTTTATTCGTATCTTGAAAAGCCTCTTTGCTTTATTAAAAGTGCACAAAATAAAATTGAAAATCTTGTAAATATTTACATCTTGTAAAAAATATCAAAAAGAATTATTATGTAAACACATTAAATAAAACGATTTTATAAAATTAAAATATAAAATTATTTAAAATAACAAAAAGAAAGAGAGGAAACAAAAATGGGAATTATTGAAAACATGAGACTTGATGGGAAAAAAGGATTTGTAACAGGAGCAGCAAGAGGAATCGGAAAGTGCACGGCAACGGCATTTGCAGAGGCAGGAGCTGATGTGGCAATCGTTGACCTTGACATTGAAGAAGCAAAGAAGACGGCGAAAGAGCTTGCAGAAAAGACAGGCAGAAAAGTCATTGCAATCCAGACAGACTGCACAGACAAAGAGCAGGTAGATGCAATGGTAGAAGAAGTCGTAAAAGAACTCGGCGGACTGGACTTTTGTCATAACAATGCAGGAATCTGCATCAACGCTCCGGCAGAAGAGATGACATATGAACAGTGGATGAAGGTAATTAATATTAACCTGAACGGAATCTTCTTAACAGATATCGCAGCAGGAAAATATATGCTGGAAAATGGCGGAGGTTCCATCATCAATACAGCTTCCATGTCAGCACATATTGTAAATGTACCGCAGCCACAGTGTGCATACAACGCATCAAAAGCAGGTGTGATCCAGCTGACAAAATCACTTGCGATCGAATGGGCAAAACGCGGCGTGCGTGTAAACTGCATAAGCCCTGGATACATCGGAACAGAGTTAACACTGAACTCACCAACACTGATTCCACTGATTGAAAAATGGAATGAGATGGCACCAATGGGAAGAATGGGAAAACCAGAAGAACTTGAAGCAATCTGCGTATACCTTGCAGGAGATACAAGCTCATTCACAACAGGTTCAGACATCGTAGTTGACGGAGCATTTACCTGCTTCTAACATGAAAAATATAAGGAAGTTTGTGGCGGCAGACTTCCTTACATTTTAACCTCGGAAAAATGAATGCGAAAGAGAGAAGAAAAGAAAAATGAAAAAATGGGCAAAAAGAATCGGTTATGGAATCGGTGATCTGGGATGTAACCTGGTGTTCAGTACGATGGCTTCGTATCTGATGGTATTTTACACCGATGTATTTGGAATTACGGCGGCTGCGGCAGGTACGATGATGCTGGTAACAAAATTTATCGATGCACTGACTGACACAGGAATGGGACTGATCGTCGACAGAACACATACAAAATGGGGACAGGGACGTCCGTATTTTGTGATTGGTGCGATCCCTTTTGCTGTGTTTACGGTTCTGACATTCTTCGTACCAGACTTTGGAAGTACCGGAAAATTAATCTGGGCATATGTAACTTACTGTCTGCTTTGTACGGCATATACAGTTGTAAATATTCCGTTGAATACGATTGTGCCAAGGCTGACATCGGATATTCATGAGCGTGATATCCTTGTATCTACAAGAATGATCTGCGCAATGGCGGGAACAGCAATCGTTATGTCGATTACAGCACCATTGGTCAAATTCTTCGGACATGGCAACGAAGGAAGAGGATATCTGATCACAATGACAATTTATGGTATTGCAGCAATGTGCATTTTCTTCCTCACATTTGCAAGTACCAAAGAGGTCGTTCCACCGACAGCGACACAGGAACACCGTTCACTTCTGCAGGATTTTAAGGGACTGACTGGACAGGCGTGGATTCTGTTCTTATTGAACCTGTTCTATTTCTCATTATATGTAGTAAGGAATACAACGGTTATCTATTATTTTAAATATAACCTGGGAAGAGAAGACTGGCTGTCACTGGTAGGAATTCTGGGAATCTTGTCCGGATTACCGATGTTACTGGCGCTGCCTGCATTGGAACAGAGATTCAGTAAGAGAAATTTAATGTTCGTAAGTGTGGGTCTGTATGTGATCGGAGACCTTCTGATCTTTATTGGTAAGAATTCGGCAGCATGCCTGCTGGCAGGACTCGTAATTACCGGACTTGGAATCTATGGAATATTCGGAATTACATTTGCAATGCAGCCGGATGTGATCGATTATTCAGAATATAAGAAAAATGCAAGTGTAGCGGGACTGATTGCTGCATTCCAGGGATTTTTCGTAAAAGGTGGAATGGGACTGACAAGTTTCATTATCGGAATTTTCCTGAAAAAAGGTGGTTATGTAGCTAATGCGGTACAGACATCGCGAGCACTGACACATATTGAAATCTGCTTTATCTGGATCCCGATCGTGCTGTGTGGGTTGATCGCAGTTCTGACATATTTTTATAAATTGGACAGTATCCGTGGTGAGATGACGGAGGAACTGGAAAAACGCAGATAAATTGTGCATAAAAATCCGGACAAAAAAATCAACTTTTTAGTGAATCTTTATCTGCTGTAGGTGTTATAATACGACTGTAACAAAGGAAACCTACTTAACAAAACCTCTTTGTAGCGTTGAAACCACAAAGCGAAGGCTGCTAAGCATCAGATTTTTGGAGGAAAAGATAAATGAATACTTTAAAAGCTGAAAAAAGAAGCATGGACATCAAAGCAAAGAAATTAAGAAGAGAAGGTTACGTTACTGGTAATGTCTTCGGAAAAGAAATGAAAGAATCTGTTCCGGTTAAGATGGAAAAAGCAACCGTTGACCGTTTACTGAAGACCTGTCACAAAGGTAGTCAGGTAATGCTGGACATCGAGGGTGAGAAGATGAATGTTCTGATCAAAGATGTCGAGTTTAATCCATTAAAAGGTCAGGTAGATGAGATAGATTTCCAGGCACTGGTAAGTAATGAAAAAGTACATTCTGTAGCAGAGGTTGTTCTGGTCGGACATGAGAAAGCCGCAGGTGGAGTACTGGAGCAGTTACTGGAAGAAGTTCAGTTCAAGGCATATCCGTCAGCATTGGTTGACAAAGTTGAAGTCGATGTAAGTAACATGAAAGTCGGAGATTCTATCAAGGTAAAAGATCTGACACTTGCAAGTGATAAAGATGTAGATATCATGACAGATCCAGAGACTACAGTTGTTACATTACAGTATGTACACAACAATGTACCAGATGATGATGCAGATGAGGAAGTTGCAGAAGCAGCAGAATAATTCATGTGTAATACAGGAAATTGTATTACAGAAAAGAATAACGTAAACAAAAGATAAAATATATAAAAATATGGAAAAACCCGGATATCGCAGTATAGATGTCCGGGTTTTTCTGTTATACTACATCATATATAGAAACGCTGATCTGTTCTGGTTTGTATAGAAATGAACAGAAGCAAGAATGGTAAAAAGAGGTGATCTTATGGCAAAAGAGCAGCTTGCGGTAATAGAGATGGTAACGAATATGATCCTGGGCAAGACAGATGGAATCAGTAAAGTGGACTTTGTACCTCAGAAAATGCGGTGCCCGGAACCACAGAGTATTGTATATGAGAATCCGGGGCAGGATTTCCCGAGAAACACTCCGGAAAGCCAGGGGATTCATTCAGAGCATCTGAGGAATCTGGTGCAGGAACTGGCATACTCACCAGACACCGATATGCACCATTTTATGGTACTGCGTCATGGAAATGTCATCTGTGAGACGCAATTTGCACCTTACAGAAAAGGCATCTGGCATATCACGCATTCTATGTGTAAGAGCATCACCGGAATGGCAGTAGGACTTCTGATAGATGAGGGAAAACTGGAGCTTTCAGAAAACATTTATAAAATTTTTCACGATAAAGGAAGTACCTGGGCGAAAATATTCCGGCCGGAGGTCACGGTAGAGAATCTGATGACGATGACAAGCGGCGTAACATTTAATGAATCAGGGATCGTGTCCGGAAATGACTGGCTGGAAAGTTATCTGAATGCACCGGTATCGGAAAAACCAGGCACAAAATTCCAGTACAACAGCCTGAATTCCTATGTGCTTTCCGCAATCATAACCGAACGGACCGGAATGCCGATGGATGAATATCTGAATCCGAGACTGTTCGAGCCATTGGGGATTACAGATTATCTGTGGGAGAAATGTCCGAAAGGAATTACGAAAGGCGGCTGGGGACTTTTCATGCATACAGAGGATATGGCGAAGCTTGGACAGCTATATCTGAATAAAGGAAAATGGAATGGAAAACAGATTATCCCGGAAAGCTGGGTGGAAGCATCTATTATAAAAAAAGCAGACAGTATAGAAGGTACTTATGGATACGGTTATCAGCTCTGGATGGAAGAACGTCCGGGTAGTTTTGAATATAACGGAATGCTTGGCCAGAACGTGCTTATTTACCCGGATGTTGATATGGTGATCGCGACAAATGCGGGAAATGAAGAACTATTCCAGGATAATGTCATGCTGAATATTATAAGAAAATATTTTCCGGTGGACTGGATGCCGGAAGAGACACTTCCGGAGAACCCAATTGCGTATGCAAAACTGCAGGAACTGACGGAAACCTGTTTAAAGAAGCAGCAATACTATAATAATCCTCTCACAATTTGCAAAGGAGGATGGAAGAAGAACTCAGAAAAATATAGAGCCCGCGGGAAGTATATGGAAGCACAAAAAGCACAGAAACAACAGATTCATTTACTGGAGGATCTGCTGGATGGTGTATACTATGAACTGGATCAGTCAAGTGCCGGTCTGTTTCCACTGGTCATGCAGGTGATGCACAATAATATGACAGACGGGATATCGGAAATCGGTTTCCGTAAAGGGATGATACTATGCTTTCGGGAAGGGGAAGAATTGATAGAACTTGAAATGGGGTGGTCAGAATATATAGAAAATAAACTGACTATTCATGGAGAGACATATCTGGTTGCAGTGAAGGGAGAACTTTCCTCAGATGCAGATGATAACCAGGTTTTGAAAGTGGAAATTGCGTATCTGGAAGAAGCGATGAGACGGAAGTTATACGTGACATTTGTCAGGAATACAGGGAATAACCGGGACTTAATACCGCCGGAACATATAGAAATAAAATGGTACGAATCACCAGGTAAGGCTCTGATCATGGAAGGAGTGGAATCCATCACGACAGAAGTTACGAAGCATCCGATCTATGCCCGTATCAGGGAGAACGGAGGTATTAATCTGCTCCATCGCCTGATGGAACAGACGATAGAGCCGGTAATTAAGGGGGAATTAATCATTACTGATACACATTAAAGTAAACGGAAAACCTGTTCTACAGTTGCGGTCATATTATTGCGCGCAGCGACAGGATCCATAGCTTCCGCAAGTGTGCAGACACCGCGTAAGATAGGGAAAAATGCATCGATCCCTTCTTTGTTGCAGGCAGTCGCTTCTTTTGTGACGCTTCCTGCAAATGCGATAACCTTTGCATTATATTTTTTTGCAAGTCTGGCAACTCCGACAGGAGCTTTTCCCATTGCGGTCTGAAAATCAAGGCGGCCTTCACCGGTAACGACCACATCTGCGCCGGAAAGCTCTTCTTCCAGTCCGACAGCATCTAAGATCAGTTCAATACCAGGTGTCAGTGTTGCGCCGGTATATGCAAGGAATGCATAGCCAAGTCCTCCGGCAGCACCGGCACCTGGTGTATTCATATAATCATTTTCAAGAGTTTCAGAAGTAACTCTGGCAAAATCTGCCATCGCTTCATCTAATGTTTTTTTCATATCTTCGGTCACACCTTTTTGCGGTCCATAAACGTATGTGGAACCATTTTCACCACAGAGTGGATTATTCACATCGCATGCGACCTGAATGTGGCATTCTTTTAAAAGCGGATTCAGACCGGATACATCGATACGGGCAACATTGGTCAGGGCCTGTCCGCCTTCTCCGGCATCTGCGCCATTTTCATCCAGAAAACGTACGCCGAGAGCTTTTAACATTCCGATACCGCCGTCGTTGGTGACACTTCCGCCGATACCAATGATAAAGTTACGACAGCCTCTTTGGATAGCATCGTTTATCATTTCGCCAACACCATAACTGGTTGCGAGAAGCGGGTTCTTTTCTGAATCAGGAACCAGAGTAATACCTGCTGCGGATGCCATCTCCATAACAGCAGTGTTGGTATCTTTCAGATATCCGTAATAAGCGCCTACCGGTGTGTGCATCGGACCTGTAACGGTAAGGTCAATGCGTTCCCCGTTCATTCCTTCGATCAGTGCGTCGGTTGTTCCTTCTCCTCCGTCTGCGAGTGGTTTTACGATAACTTCCGCGTCTGGTTTTGCTGCAAGAACCCCGTCTTTGATCGCCATTCCGGCTTCCATGGAACTTAAGCTTCCTTTTAATGAATCGATTGCTATTACAACTTTCATGTGAATAAACCTCCTGAAATACATTTTGGGTATATAGAAATAAAAATATAGAATTGATTTCTTAATATGCAGTATAACATAGGAGAAAAAGAAAAATATATAGTACGAAGAATGAAAAAAAGGAAAAATGTGTGCTGTATCTCACCGGAAAGACAGGAAGTATCAAGATCTTTAAGATTGTTTATATCCTGGCAATTGCAACAGCGCCGTTCCTGACACTGGAACCAATCTGGCTGATGGCAGATATCACCAATGCACTGATGATCATTCCGAACCTGATCGCATTACTTGGACTTCGAAAAGTGGTTATCAGTGAAACTAAGAAATTCTTCGACCGGGAAGAGCGTACGAAGGTGAATGTAAGAAAATCAGTAGTAGAGTAGATTCATTGTTGAAAAATCTTTTGACATATTTATAAGATGATGTTAGTATAGTTATAGAAAAAGAGTGCTACCGATAGACGGTTAGCCCAGTAGTTAATGTATTAAAGAATAGTCGCCTAGTTTACCAGACTTGGGGCGGCTATTTTTGTGTCTTATGATTATCCTTGCCAATGGTGTATCCGATGCTGAAGCAGGATAAGCCGAAACTGATGATAGCTGAAAAATCTTGCACAGTCTTCTTATATAGACTTATAATAAAAAGAAAAAGACCGAAAGGACTGATTCTATGAAACGTATTTTTTGGATCGTGTTGGACAGTGCCGGCATCGGGGAAGCGCCGGATGCGGAGCAATTTGGAGATGCCGGAAGTAATACATGGAAGAGCTGCTATGACAGCGGAAAGCTCCACATTCCTAACATGGAGAAGATTGGAATCTATCAGATCGACGGCATGGATTATGCAAAGACTGCAGAGAAGCCGACCGGAAGTTTTGCAAGAATGCAGGAATTATCCTGTGGAAAGGATACGACAACCGGACACTGGGAGATGGCGGGCATCGTTACACCGGATCCACTGCCAAAATTCCCGGATGGATTTCCAAAAGAATTCATAGAGGAATTCGCTAAGAGAACGGGAAGGAAGATTCTTTGCAATCTTCCGTATTCCGGAACACAGGTTATCCATGACTATGGACGGGAGCAGGAAGAGACCGGAGCACTGATCGTGTATACGTCTGCGGACAGTGTGTGCCAGATTGCGGCTAATGAAGATGTGATTCCGGTAGAGCAGTTATATGAATACTGCAAGATTGCCAGAGAGATGCTGACCGGAGATCTGGGAGTCGGAAGAGTCATTGCACGGCCATTCATCGGAACATGGCCGAATTACGAGCGGACGATCAGACGGCACGACTTTTCACTTGCACCGCCGAGACAGACTCTTCTGGATGCCTTAAAAGCAGAAGGAAAAGATGTGATCGGTGTCGGAAAGATCTACGATATCTTTGAAGGGCAGGGCGTGACAGAGACCTATCCGAATCAGGGAAACGAAAAGAATATGGAAAAGACGATCGAGATACAGAAGAAAGATTTCGATGGACTTTGTTATGTGAACCTGGTAGACGGGGATATGGTCTATGGACACCGGCGTGATATCGAAGGATATGCCGGAGCACTTACGCGATTTGATGAACAGCTGGGAGAGTTCCTTGTGAATATGAGGGATGATGATATGCTGATGATCACGGCAGATCATGGCTGTGATCCCGGATATACCGGAACGGATCATACGAGGGAATATGTGCCTTGCCTCATTTACGGAAAAGAGATCAAAGCGGGAGTAAACCTGCATACCAGAAAAGGGTTTGCAGATATGGCGGCGACGATAGCGGAAGCTCTTGGAAGTACGTACAGGGGAGATGGGGAGTCGTTCTGGGATGAAATAAGAAATTGACATATTTATAAGATGATGTTAGTATAGTTATAGAAAAAGGGTGCTGCCGATAGACGGTCAGTCCTGATAATTAATTCATGTATTAAAAATAGTCGCCTAGTTTACCAGACTGTGGGCGGCTATTTTTGTGGATTGTTATCTTTGCCAAATGTATATCCTAGTCCGAAGCAGGTTAAGCCGAAGCTCACTTTAATATTAATTCGAAATAATATACAATAAGAGGTGACATTATGAGTCTTCCACCATATAGAAAAATCGACCTGTCAGCCTGGCCGCGACAGGATCACTATAAGTATTATACAGAAAAATTAAAAGTAAGTTATAGTATGACAGCACGCCTGGATGTAACAAGATTAAGAGCAGAATGTGACCGCTTGGGGGTGCATTTCTATGCGGCATTCATCTGGTGTACGTCAAATGTTGTGAACCGTCGGCCCTTCATGAAGATGATGACGGACGAAGAAGGCAATCCGGGAGTGTGGGATGTGATACATCCGAATTATACGATCTTCCACAAAGAAGATCACACATTCTCTGACTGCTGGAGCGAATACGATGCAGACTTTGCGACTTTTTATGAGAGAATCGAAACGGATATAGAAGCTGCAAAGAAAGTCAGAGGCATCAAAGCAAAACCCGGACAGCCGGCGAATTTTTATTGCATTTCCTGCGTGCCATGGCTGGATTACACAGGATTTGCGAGCTCGACAGCATCCGATCATGTGCCATTATTCCCGATTATAACATTTGGAAAGTACACAGAAACGGATGGAAAACTGACACTTCCGATGACACTTACAATTGCTCATGCAGCCATGGATGGGTGGCATACGTCAGAATTCTTCCGGGAGATGCAGGAGGAGCTGGAGGGATTTGGTATTTAATTTAAAAATACCCGCAGCATCTTCCTCTTAAACTTATTATACCTCTGATACCGCACCGGCAGATCTATCCAGGTCTTCTTATCCACAATACTTCTGTAATGTGTAAATTCATCGAATCCGGCTTTCCCGTGATATCCGCCCATTCCGCTTTCTCCGACACCGCCGAACGGCATCGCACTGGTAGCAAGATGAATGATCGTATCATTGATACATCCGCCGCCGAAATGACAGCAGGCAAGGACTTTCTTCTGTGCGACTTTATCTTCACTGAAGAAATACAGTGCCAGTGGATGTGGATGGGATTCCACAGTCTGGATGGCTTCATCCAGTGATTCGTAAGTCAGAACAGGAAGGATCGGCCCGAAGATTTCTTCTCCCATAACGACATCGTCCCAGGTAACATCCATCATAACTGTAGGGGCGATACGTAAGATCTTGGCATCGGATTGTCCGCCGGTTACAACTTTATCCGAATCAATCAGTCCCTGAAGCCGCTGGAAATGCTTGCGGTTAATGATCTTGCCATAGCTTGGATTCTCCAGCGGATGTTTGCCGAACTGGCGGCGGATCTCCGCTTTGATGGCATCGATCAGCTGGTCACGGATGGCCTGATCACAGAGAATGTAATCCGGTGCAACACAGGTCTGTCCGCAGTTTAAATATTTTCCAAAGACGATACGTCTTGCGGCAAGTGAGATCTTGGCTGTGGAATCTACGATACATGGACTTTTACCGCCAAGTTCCAGTGTAACCGGTGTCAGGTATTCGGCCGCATGTCTTAAGACTTCGCGTCCGACGGTCTTTCCGCCGGTGAAGAAGATCTTGTCAAAACGCTGGTTCAGAAGTGCCTGATTCTCGGCACGTCCGCCCGTAACCATGGCAACATATTCTTCCGGGAAGCATTCTTCGATGATCTCCTGCATGACACGGACAGTAGAAGGCGCATAGGCACTTGGTTTTACCACAGCGGTATTGCCGGCTGCGAGTGCGTCGATCAGTGGTTCCAGTGTCAGCAAGACCGGATAGTTCCATGGACTCATGATGAGAACCGTTCCGTATGGAGAAGGGGAACGAAAACTTTTGGCAGCGAACTGTGCCAGCGGCGTTGGAACCCATTTTTCTTTCGTCAGTTTCTTGATGTGTTTCAGCATCCAGGTGAGTTCTGAAAGAGTGAGTCCGATCTCGCACATGTAGCTTTCGGTTTCGCTCTTTCCGAGGTCAGCTTTTAATGCAAGATTCAGATCCGGTTCATGCCGGATGATGGATTCCTTTAATTTCTGAAGTTGTTCTATACGATGGTTTACAGGCAGAGTCTGTCCACTCTGGAAAAATTTATGCTGCTTTTCCAGGATGTTCTGAATTTCTGTTTCTGTCATGTTCATTTACCTCCTGTACAAGATGATACATCTGTTCCAGTTTTTCAGGTCCCCACAGTGCCGGTACCGGATAAAGCGGATTGGCCTCTTTATCGGCATAACGGGCAAGTTCCGGGATATCTTCATCGCAGATACCGTCCAAGGTCTCCGGGATATTCATGGAAATGTTCATGCTGCGGATATGATTGATGAATTCTTCTGCGGCAACGGCGTCAAGTGCAGAATCAGAGACACCTGTGATACGTGCCAGTGCTGCCAGCTTCTTATGAGCAGCGGTTCCGTATGCTTCAAGTACGATCGGAAGAAGTACGGAATTGGCCAGTCCGTGAGGAATTCCATAGCGTCCGCCCAGGCTGTGGGCAACGGCATGAACGTATCCGACATAGCTTTTCGTAAATGCGGTTCCGGCAAGATAAGAGGCACGGAGCATATTACGTCTGGCAGTTTTATCATTTCCATTTTTATAAGCATTCTGCAGGTTATCGAAGATCAGCTGGATTGCTTCGATGGATGCGGCACGCGTCTGTTTTGTAGTGGAACGTCCGATATAAGCCTCAACCGCATGGGTCAGCGCATCCATTCCTGTGGTCGCTGTAAGCTGCGGCGGAAGTCCGTAAGTGACGGATGGTTCCAGTACCGCATAATCCGGAATCAGATTAAAGTCATTGATTGCATATTTGTGATGCGTATCTGCATCGGTGATCACAGCTGCGAGGGTAGTCTCACTTCCGGTTTCCGCTGTCGTTGGGACGGCGATCAGAAGCGGAAGCTTGTGCCAGATCTTTAAGATACCTTCCATTTTAGCCAGGGGCTTGTGCGGACGTGCCAGTCTTGCACCGACTGCTTTTGCACAGTCCATGGAAGAACCACCGCCGAACGCAAGGAGCGCCTGACAGCCATTGGTCAGATAGAGATTTTTTGCATCCTCTACATTGGCAGAAGTTGGATTTGCAACTGTATCTTTATATATTGTACATGAAATTTCAGATTTTAAAAGCTGTTTTTCCAAAGGTTTTGTAAGTCCAAGCTTGTATACACCCGGGTCTGTGACGAGCAGGATATGGGAAATGTGATGCTTTTTCAGGACCTCCGGGACGTTCTTGAACCCGTCGATCAGTTCCGGCTCTCTGTACGGAAGAACAGGGAGTGCGATGCGGAAACAAGTCTGAAAAATGCGGCAGTATATTTTCTTAAAAATATTCATGAGAAACCTCCATCTCGTATGTTGTATTCCTGAAGTTTTCAGACATTTGGCTTTGTCAGAAAATTTCAGGTGAATGTGAAAATTGTAAGTCCTGTAATTGGGGAAAATGCAGTGTTATACCGCAAATCCTGTGATAGAATAAAACTGGGTGTAACCCCCATGTCAAGAGAACAAGAAAGAAATTGGTTTATAAAAAAGTATTACTGGATGTAAAAAGTCGAGAGAAGAAAAAAGAAAGAAGTGAAAGCTATGCAGGAAAAAGACGAATATTGCATCACTGCAGGAGAATTTGCCAGGATGTGTCAGACCACCAGAGACACGCTCCGTTATTATGAACGCCAGGGAATTCTGGTACCGAAGAAGAATCCGGTTAATGGATACCACTATTACAGTTATGCCCAGATCAGTTCTTACTATTTTATAAGAACATTCCGTGGACTGGACTGTTCTGTCAGAGATATCAAAGAATATCTGCTTGGCGGGGAAGAAGTGAGATTCGATGAGTTCGTGGATCTGCAATATAACAGGCTGCTTGAGATGAGACAGGAACTGGACCGGAAGATCCATACGATCGCAGGAACCAAGAAGATATTGAACCAGATCCGTATCGCAGATGTCGGAAAGCCAGTCATCCGGAAAATGGAACATCCCTTATATCTGATGCTGACAGAAGTCCGGTCTTCACCGGCTACTTCATCCGGGGAGATAGAGAAAGATATCCGCAAGCATCTGAAACGGTGTGAGGCTCCGGAGGTGCAGGCATTTCCTATGGGAGCATCAATTGGAAAAGAACAATTTATGCAGGGAGAGTACTCTTACAAAAATGTATTCAGCTTTGCGGAAATAAAAAATTCAGAACCGGGGAATAACAGAACAGAAAATGATGAGACTGCAGATAAAAAGCAGACAGTTCTTACGGAGATGAATCCCGGGGAATATATTACAGCTGTTTCGAGGGAAAGTGACGGGGATATCAGCGAGATATATGAGGAGATGAAAGTGTTACTGCATAAAGAAAAGAAAGAATTATGCTCGGATGTCTACAGTCTCAGCATTGTAAATGTCATCGATCCGAATGAAGAGCGGAAATATCTGAAGTATATATTTGCAAAATCTACAGGACCTGCCACCGGCAGCTCCTTATGAATGCATGGCAATTAAAAAAGAACTCAGGTTGATTATAAAACCTGAGTTCTTTTGGAATGAGATGAAAAAGGCCTACCCCTGCAATATCATCTTCATCTTATCCTTCTCCATCTGCATCCAGTAATCTTTGCGGGCATCAAACTCCTGAGAGATCCATTCCAGGGACTCATCCAGTCCTTCCTGGGTGAATGGAAAATCTTTCACAGTCTTCACATCATCGGAAGTCTTCTCGAAACACCACGGTTCCGGATACACCCATACATGCAGCGTATCACCTTCCGCACGCATGAAGAACCGCATCCCGTGATGAGAGCCGGAGAAAGGTTCTTTTTTTAATACTTTGGTATTGAGACCAATGACCTTGATCATGCCAAATCCTCCTTATGTCAAATCAGTATCTTTATCTTATCATAAAAACCTGATCACAGAAAGGATATCTATTCATGTGATTCTTCCGCAAGCTTCTTATAATAAAGGATCAGATCCGCAGCCTGCTCATAAGTCAGGTGTGTAGTATCGACAGAGAGATTATAATACTTTGACTGTCCCCATTCTTCCCCTGTGAATTCTTTACGAAACGCACTGCGCTTCTCGTCGATCTCTTCAATCTTACGTTTGGCTTTTAATCGAGTATTGATATGATCGTGTGCCATAACGGTTGCAATACGTTTCTCCATATCCGCATGAACGAATACGCTGAATGCATTGTCTTGTCCGTGTGTCAGATAACCGGCACAGCGTCCGATAATGATGCAGGGCTTTTCGGCAGCCAGTTCTTCTACCAGTTCAAAAGGAAATGGCTTTTTCTTTGGTCTGGAGTAATTAAGAGCGATCGAATACAGTAAGCTGTTCATCGGCTGCTCTTCCAGATATTCTTCGACTTCTCCTTCAAATCCGCGTTCTTTTGCAATCGCAATGAAACGGTCCTTGTCATAGAATTCATATCCGGTGCGTTTTGCAAGGATTTCTCCGATGGCGTGTCCGCCGCTTCCATATTCACGTCCGATGCAGATAATTGTTTTTTCCATAATCATTTACCTCCATATGTCTGATTCATACTGTATTAATACAAATGATAGAAGATCGTTGAGCCGACAACGGTCATAAGTCCGGCAACTGCGATGGAAAGACTGCTCATAGCGCCTTCGATCTCGCCGATTTCCATGGCTTTAGCAGTTCCCATGGCATGTGATGCAGTACCGATCGCAAGTCCGGTTGCGATTGGGTGTCTGATTCCGCACAGTCTGCAGATCACATCTCCGAACATATTTCCGATGATACCGGTGATGATGATGGCAGCCACTGTGATGGTGACGATTCCGCCAAGCTCTTCCGAGATTCCCATTCCGATCGCCGTTGTGATCGACTTCGGAAGTAACGTTGCGTAGATCTGTTTGTCCAGATGGAACAATGTCGAGAATACCCACACACCGGCAAGACTTGTGAATACTCCGGAGAGAATTCCGGCAAGGATCGCTTTCATGTTCTTCTTTAACAGTCCCATCTGCTGGTACAACGGAATGGCAAGGCAGACCGTAGAAGGTGTCAGCAGGTAACTGAGTAACTGTGAACCATCCTCATATACTTCATATTTAATATTGGTAACTTTCAAAATAATAATAACAAATACAATGGAGATCAGCAATGGATTGCAAAGCGCAAGTTTCGTCTTTTGTCTTAGAATAATACCGATCTCATATCCGATCAGGCTGATCGCCAGACAGAAAAATGTGGAATCTGCTAATAATTTACTCATGTTTCTTATCCTCTCTTTTTAATATAAACTGTGCCACACGTCCGCTGACGCCCATAACGAGGATGGTCGTAACGACGATGATGATACTGATCGGAAGAATCACGGGTTTTAATGCGCCCCAGGAAACCATAAGTCCGACTCCGGCAGGAATGAACAGCATCGGCATGATCTCGATCAGAAATCCTCCGGCTTCATTAACCGCACTGAGTGGAAGTATGCCGGTCTGTAATCCGATCAGCATCAGGACCAGACCATAGATGCTGGCAGGAACCGGGAGCGGCAGCAAAAAGTGTAACGCTTCTCCGACGAAAGATATCGCCAGAATAATCATGAACTGTTTTACAAATTTCATTTTTTCCTCCCATATTCTGGTGAACAAGAAGTGTGTTCACGTATTTTTTGTAAAAATTGTCCTACCAATTATACCACTTCTGAAAAAATGTGCACGAAGAATATAAGGGAAAATTGTACAAAATGCGATACGGTATCATCCTGAGAGCGCAGATAGAAAAATGTATTATCTGACGGAGAAACAATCTTCATAAAATCTTCATAATTTTAATGAAGAAGTCTTTATATTTTTATAGTAACATGAATTTATACTATGAAAAGTCTGAAAAAAGACAGAGGGGAGGACTATGAAGAAGGTAATCGAAGTGAAAAATCTATATAAGCTGTACCGTGTCGGTGACGAGATCGTGCGGGCACTGGACGGAGTGAATTTTGAGATATATGAAGGTGAATTCTGTGCAATCGTCGGAACGTCCGGTTCCGGGAAATCCACACTTCTGAATATGCTGGCGGGTCTGGAAAAACCGACCAAGGGTAAGGTCAGCATTGCCGGAAAGCACATTGAAAAGTTAAATGAAGAACAGCTCGTTACATTCCGGCGTGATCATGTCGGCTTTATCTTCCAGTCGTTTCATCTGATGGGGACGCTGAATGCAGTGGAAAATGTAGCACTGCCATTAAGCTTCCGCGGTGTGCCAAGAGATCTCAGGCTGAAAAAGGCCAATGCAATGTTAGATCTGGTAAAGCTCGGAAAGCATAAAAAGCATCTGCCGAATCAGATGTCCGGAGGGCAGCAGCAGAGAGTCGGTGTAGCCAGGGCACTGGTGGTCGATCCGGATATTATATTTGCCGACGAGCCGACGGGAAACTTAGATTCCCATACATCAGAAGAAGTTATGGAACTGATGCAGAACGTGGTCAGAGAGCAGAAGAAGACACTGGTCATGGTTACGCATGATGATCATCTGGCGACTTATGCGGACCGGGTATTCCATATCCGGGACGGAAAGATCCTGAAGATTGAAGATAACAGGAAACCGGAACGCTGTGAAGAAGTGGAAGAAAAGTGATCATAAAATGAGATGGTAGAAAACAAAAACAGAAAGAACGAGACAATAAAAAAAGGAAGAGCAGAGGGAGGAAAACATGCAGAAAATCACACAAAAAGAAGCAGAAAATAATTACCTGAAAAGGATTCTTGTTGTTATTCTGGCGGTCATCATGATGGCAGCTATGCTGCGCCCGCAGATGGTACAGGCAGCAGCTGCCGGAATCACGATTGAGTCCAAGGACAATAAAGTGCCGACCTACAAAGCCGGAGAAAAGAAGACCTGGACATTTACCGTGACGAACCATTCAGGGAATCCGATGAACAACGTAACGGTAACACCGGATCTCGGGGATAACAATGATGTCTGGCCGTTCAAGACAGAGATGCAGAGTTACCAGAAGAATCTTGGAACTCTGGAGAATGGAAAATCCAAAGATGTGGCATTTGATTTCACACAGAGAGAAGATGTTCCGACATCCCGTTATACCTTGAAGTTCAAGATTGCAGCGGACGGACAAGAAGAAGCAGAAAAGCAGTTTTATGTGAATACGACAGCAAAGCCGGAGCAGAAGACGGATAATAACAAAGACGATAAAGATACAGATAATAATGCAGGCAGTGGAAGTAGCAGCGGAGAGACCAATGGCGCAGGTGCGGGCAGTGGTTCCGGCTCGGATGCTTCTTATCAGAGTCTGGATGCAGGCGGTTACAGCAACGGTGATGCAGCGTACAGCGGAGGCGGTTCTGATGGAAGCACAGCATCCGGCAATGGTTCGGTTCCACGTGTGATCGTTACCGGATTTTCCACCGATCCGGCAGAGGTACGTGCGGGCAGCAATTTCAAACTGACGATTCACTTGAAGAACACATCCAAGATGAAAGTCAGCAATATGTTATTCGATCTTGCAGCACCGACCGAGGGAAGTGACGAACAGTCCACATCACCGGCATTCTTACCGGCGTCCGGTGCAAGCTCCATCTATCTGGACAGCATAGCGCCGAATGGAACGGCAGATATCAGCATTGAACTGAATGCCAAGGCGGATTTGTTGCAGAAGCCTTACAGCATGGATCTTTCCATGAAATACGAAGATCCGAATGCCACACAGGTAGAAGGCTCATCAAGCATTTCCATTCCGGTTAAGCAGGATGCAAGATTTGAATTTAGTGATTTTGAGATCAGTCCACAGAGCATTGCGGTCGGTGAAGAGGCCAATGTTATGTGCAGTCTTTATAATCTGGGACGGATCAAGCTTTACAATGTAAAGGCAACATTTGAAGGAAAGAATATCAAGAAATCCGAAGTATTTATCGGAAATGTAGAATCCGGAGCGACCGGTTCGATCGATGCAATGCTGGAAGGAAAGAAAGTATCAGATGGTCCGGCAAAAGTGACAATGACGCTCAGCTATGAAGATGAGTCGGGTAACATTTCCAAGACAACGAAAGATCTGACACTGGAAGTGACAGAAAAAATGGATGATGAGGCGATGGCAACAGATGTTCCGGAAGAAGAGACGCAGAAAAGCTTCCCGGTGATCCCTGTTGTGATCGTGGTTCTGATCATTGCAGGAGTGGCAGCAGTCGTAATCTTAAAGAAGCGCAAAAAGAAACAACTGGCAGAAAGTGAAGAGGAGGAATTACTGGATGAACTGGAACGATCTTCTGAGGATGAGCATCAATAGTCTGCGGAGAAGAAAGCTTCGTACATTCCTGACGGTCCTCGGTGTGCTGATCGGTACAGCATCCATTGTAGTTATGATCTCGCTTGGACTTGGTATGCAGCAGTCGCTTTATCAGGAGGTTGAGCAGTCCGGCGGACTGACCAGCATCACTGTGACGGGAACAGACGGCGGTGACGGCATGATGTCAGACGGCACCGGATCGGATGACCAGTCAGAAAAAAGAATTGATGACCGGCTTGTAGAGACGATCAGCAAATTGAACCATGTGAAGCTGGCAGCACCAATCTACGAGACATCCGTAATTCTGCTGAAAGGATCTTATATCGCAAATGTTCAGTTACAGAGCATGACGCCGGAAGGGTTAAAAGCGCAGAATATTGATCTTGGAGAAGGAACGCTTCCGAAGACCGGAACAGGAAAACTGGAGCTTGTATTTGGAAATGGTGTGATCACGGATTTTTATGAAAAAGGAAGCGGGAATGGCTATTATGATACCGGAGAGACCCCGAATATTAATCTGATGAAAGATTCTATGTTTCTAATCACAGATACAGAAAATTATGACACGGATAACAGTACAGATTTCGGAGAGAGTACTGACAGTTCAGGAAGTGATGGACAGTCGGACTCCGGAAAGCCGAGAAATATACAGAAGTATGTAGTAAGGGCAAGTGGTATTGTAAGCGGCGGTCTGGAGGATTATTCTGCAAACTATGACAGTGTATACTGTGATCTGGAGACACTAAAACAGCTTCTGCGGAAGGAATATACGGGAAGAGTGATCCCGGGACAGCCGCAGACCAAAGCGGGAAAACCGTTGAAAGAATTCTATTACACATCACTGAAAGTGAAAGCCGACGATATGGATCATGTAAATGAAGTCGCCGATGTGATCCGCAATATGGGCTACAATGTCGAGACGAATGCGGAATATCTGAACAGCATGAAGAGCCAGTTCGCAGTTGTGCAGGCGGTACTGGGAGGCATCGGAGCTGTCTCGTTACTGGTAGCGGCGATCGGAATTGCCAACACGATGATGATGTCCATTTACGAACGGACGAAAGAAATCGGAGTAATGAAGGTGCTGGGATGCAGCCTTAGGAATATCCGCGAAATGTTCCTGTTAGAAGCAGCATTTATCGGACTTCTGGGCGGTATTGCCGGAAATATTCTAAGCTTTGTGATGTCGGCGGTCATCAATGTCGTGGCGGGAAGCAGTGGAGTATTGTCTACGGGCACAGACAGTAGTATCTCGTATATCCCGTGGTGGCTTGTACTGTTGTCTATGGCATTTGCTGTGCTGGTCGGAGTACTTGCGGGTTATTTCCCGGCAAAACGGGCGATGAAGTTAAGTCCGCTGGCGGCGATCCGGAATGAGTAGAATTTTAAAGAGTTTTACAATATGACAGAATAACAGAACTTGAAAGATGAAAAAATAGAAAATGCGCTATATACACTCGAAAACTTATGATTCTCTACGAAGCATTCTGGAGAATCATAGGCTTGAGTAAATATAGCGCATTTCATATTTTGTTATTTGGGTTATTTTTATTTATATTATTCTTCAATAATATGAATCTCCAGATAATCAAAATCAATCGAATCTACAAAATTATCCTGATAGAATCTCGTCTTGTCATGACGCTTGAATTCGTCAATATTATGATCCAGCCAGATCGGCTTACTAAGATCGAATTCGTAACAGATCGAATCCAGAGCATTAAAAATCTTGTGTGTTCTGGTGTCGTCCGTCTTATCACAGATTACGGTGTCACGCAGCATATGATTATCTTTAAATTCTTTTCCCCATAAACGGAACATTGTAAAACCTCCTGTTCGTGTATAGCATGTACAGATACATATCCATATATTTTATTCCGGAATATAAATTCTGAGAAATCTACAATCTCGATATCCCAAGTATACAGGTAATGAAACACAAAGTAAAGGCAGAAAATTGTCACGAAAAAAACAATTCTTGCCTTTCATGCATGTGTATGGTAAACTCGTGACATATGACAAGACACATGTAAAACAAGCTGTTGCTTTTTGGCATCCTATGAGAATAACAGAAGCATTTATGAAATTACACAGGAGAGAGAGTATGGAAAAAGTAAAGAAAGTATTGGACCGTATCTTCATTGAAGGTTTAAGTGCCATGGCGCACGGTCTGTTTGCAACGCTGATCATCGGCACGATCATCCAGCAGATCGGAACATTTATGGGTGGAAATATCGGAGAGATGATCTTCATCGCAGGCAAGCTTGCGGCAGCCCTTACCGGAGCCGGTATTGGTGTGGCAGTAGCCTATAAGTTTAAGGAAGCACCGCTGGTAGTGGTATCGGCAGCAACCGCCGGAATGGCAGGGGCATTTGCAAGCAGTATTCTGGCAGGTAAGGTATTCGTAGACGGAGCTATGGTATTTGCCGGACCGGGGGAACCGCTGGGGGCATTCATTGCTGCTTATGTGGGAATCTTCTTCGGGCATATGGTATCCGGTAAGACGAAGGTAGATATTCTGGTGACTCCGGTCGTGACGATTGGAAGTGGATGTCTGGTAGGATTCCTGATCGGACCTCCGATCTCAGGATTCATGAGCTGGCTTGGTTCGCTGATCAACTGGGGAACAGAGCAGCAGCCGTTCCTGATGGGAATCATTGTATCGGTATTGATGGGAATGATCCTGACACTGCCGATCAGTTCGGCTGCACTTGGCGTTATCCTGAATCTGTCCGGACTGGCAGCAGGTGCGGCAACGGTAGGATGCTGCTGTAATATGGTAGGATTTGCCGTGGCAAGTTATCGTGAGAATAAAGTCGGAGGACTTCTGGCACAGGGAATCGGAACTTCGATGTTACAGGTTCCGAACATTGTGAAGAAGCCGGTGATCTGGCTTCCGGCAATTATATCAAGTGCAATCCTCGGACCTGTCGGAACGATGGTACTCCACATGACGAACAATGCGACCGGTTCCGGTATGGGAACCGCAGGATTAGTGGGACAGATCATGACATGGCAGACGATGATCCAGACAGAGTCTGCACAAATGGTACTGATCAAGATCTTACTGATCCAGATTGTGCTTCCGGCGGTTGTGACACTTGGTGTTTCAGAATTCATGAGAAAGAAAGACTGGATCAAAATGGGAGATATGAAGCTGGAATTTTAAATTGTTATATTTAAATTGTTGTGTGTAAAAAACATGTATGAAAAATGACAGGGTAAAAAAACTTCATAATACAATGTAAAGAGTGCCTGGAAAACTGCGGTTAGTAGATTTCCAGGCATTTACATTTCAGGCTCAAACGATTATAATGTCCAATAGAATAAAAATGAGTTCAGTTTTTACATAGATTTTTAGGAGAAAGCAGGTAGAAAGTTATGATGGGCACAGGAAGAATTCATATGTATTACGGAGATGGCAAAGGAAAGACGACAGCAGCAGTAGGGCAGGCAGTCAGAGCCGCTGGATATGGACTTCAGGTGCTCTTCTTCCAGTTCCTGAAAGACAATTCTTCGAACGAAAGAAAGATTCTGGAAGCAGTACCGGGGATCACCTGTCTTCCGGGACGTGATCAGGTGAAGTTTGTAAGCCGGATGAACGGGGATGAGAAAGCGGAACTACGTCATTATAATAATAAGGCACTGGATGAGATCGTGAAGTTCTGCACGAATTTTGACGTGCTGGTGCTGGATGAAGCATTGTGTGCAATCCATCTGAATGTCTTAAGTGAAGAGAAGATCAGGAGTTTTCTGGAGCACAAGCCGCGCGGACTGGAGATTATTCTGACAGGACATGAGGTGTCTCAGGATATGCTGGATCTTGCGGATTATGCAACGATGATGATGAAAGTGAAGCATCCATATGACCGTAAGGTGCTTGCAAGAGAAGGAATTGAATTCTAATAATAAAGTTGTTGAAGAAGCTGTCAGAAGATGGCTTCTTTTTTGTCATCATGCGTTCGGAAAGAACTGTCAGGATATGTAAAAGAAACTGCCATATATTTGTAAAAAGCAAGTATAATCTTTCTAAAATAAATGTGAAAAATATGACATATTAGCAGTGCCTATGGTATAATATTAACAGTGCTGGTTTAACTCTTCGGTAAGAGAGGAGAGAGAACATTTATATGGAAAATACGATGAAGAACTATGAGGATGTCGACAGTTGGAAGACGATCATGTTCCTGTATAATTCAGCATTAAAAGAAGTGGGGACAAAGCTGGAGATACTGAACGATGAGTTCCAACATGTGCATAAATACAATCCGATAGAACATATTAAGACAAGAATCAAGACACCGGAAAGTATTGTAAAGAAGTTACGCAGATACGGATACGAGATATCGATCGAGAATATGGTAAAGTATATCAATGATATCGCAGGGGTACGTCTGATCTGTTCCTTTACATCGGATATTTACCGGTTGGCAGAGATGATCGGTAATCAGAGTGATCTGAAAGTATTGTCGATCAAAGATTATATTAAGAACCCAAAAGAAAGTGGATATAAGAGTTACCATATGCTGGTATCCGTACCGATATTTCTTTCTGACAGCGTTGTGGATACCAAGGTAGAGATCCAGATCCGTACGATCGCCATGGATTTCTGGGCAAGTCTGGAGCATAAGATTTATTACAAATTTGAAGGGGATGCACCGGATTATATCAGCAAGGATTTGAGAGAATGTGCAGAGATGGTATCGACTCTGGATGAGAAGATGCTGTCGCTGAATGAAGCAATCCAGGAATGTCTGGAGAAGCAGGAAGAGTTAAATATAAGTACAAAGACAAAAGAGAGTAACAGGCAGGACCAGCGGGTTCTGCAGGGATTAGACTAATGAATGTATAACGAATGCAGGAGGCACTGCTGCAAGCAGTGCCTTTTAGCGTCAAGTGTTCGGAAGAAGCTGTCAGTGTCAGATTTCCGTAGGATGATATATAGAAATGATCTATATATCAAAACTACATATTAATATTCCCTATTTGAAACCCGGAGTAGTTATTTATATAATGAAAAGTAAGAGAAAAGCTTGGAGTATAAATAAAAATAAAGGAGCCGGGGAATCAATGTTTATAGATACACATATGCACGAAATGACCTGTTCAAAAGACAGTTTCCTAAAATTAGAAGAGATGGTAGAAATTGCCAGAAAGAAAGGTCTCGGTGCAATCTGCATCACAGACCATGATGATATGGGACTGAAAGAATACGCAGCAGAATATTCGAAGAAGACAGGATTCCCGATCTTTGTGGGAATCGAATTCTTTTCTCTTCAGGGCGATATCATTGCGTTTGGAATAGAGGAATATCCGGATGAGAGGATTCCGGCACAGGATTTTATTGATCTGGTGAAAGCGCAGGGCGGCTTCTGCTTTGCGGCACATCCGTTCCGCAATAATAACAGAGGACTGGAAGGGAACTTACGGACGGTCAAAGGTCTGGACGGACTGGAAGTCTTAAATGGAAGCACGTCTGTAGAGGCATGTCAGAAGGCAGCAAGGTATGCACAGGAACTTGGTCTTTGTACCATGGGTTCCAGTGACTGCCATGTACCGGAGAAAGTTGGTGTGTGCGCGACCTGGTTTCCGGAAAAAGTAAATACGATGGAAGAGTTCATGCGGGCTCTGAAAAAAGGTGGTATGAAACCTGCGTATTATGAGGAGGGTGCATATCACGTACTGGAGGTACAAGAGTATGGGAATGGCTACCCGGAGGTAGGATTCTAAGGATAGACGTTTTCAGGCTTTTATATAATAATTCTATAAATTATATATTTACCTTTTCCATAAATAATGATAGAATGAATCTATATGTGTTGATTGTGGAAATGGTGACAGAAAGGTGGAATCATTATGATTACAGTTAATGCTATGGGAGATAATTGCCCAATCCCGGTTATCAAGACCAAAAAGGCAATGGCTGCACTGACAGGACCGGAGACAATTGAAGTTCTGGTTGACAATGAGATCGCAGTGCAGAACGTAACAAAGATGGCATCTAGCTCAGGAGGAAAAGTAACTTCTGAAAAATTGGGGGATGCTGAATTTAAAGTTACGATTGAAATGGAAGGAGCACCGGCAGCAGACGAAGCAGAAGCAGTATGCGCACCGGATGCAAGAGACAATACAGTCGTTGTCGTTTCTTCTGACCGTATGGGATCTGGAAATGATGAATTAGGAAAAGTTCTGATCAAAGGATTTATCTTTGCAGTGACACAGCTTGATACACTGCCAAAGACAATGCTTTTCTATAATGGAGGAGCAACTCTGACAACAGAAGGTTCTGATTCTCTGGAAGATCTGAAATCTCTGGAAGCACAGGGAGTAGAGATTATGACATGTGGAACCTGCCTGGATTATTATGGTCTGAAAGACAAGCTTGCAGTTGGTACAGTAACGAACATGTACAGCATTGTTGAAACGATGGCAAAAGCAGGAAGAATCGTCAGACCATCATAAATTTAGTTACATACCTGGATATAAAGCCGGATTCCTGAAGAAAGATACAGGAGTTCCGGCTTTCTTGTACTACTGCGTATGTATAATGAATACAAAAAGTCTGTATGACAGATCATGGACTGTACTGCCTCTGAAAAAGGTATGAAAAACAGGAGGAGTAGAAAGAATGAAATCAGATGTAAAATTAACGAGTTTAAGCAAAACAGCAGGTTGAGCGGCCAAGATTGGTCCGGAGACCCTTGCTCAGGTTCTGAGTAAGCTGCCAAAATTTGAGGATGACAATTTAATAGTAGGAATCGAGACTTCCGATGATGCTGCCATCTACAAAGTGACAGATGATATTGCGATGATTCAGACGGTTGATTTCTTTACTCCGATCGTGGATGATCCATATATGTTCGGACAGATCGCCGCTGCGAACTCGCTCAGTGATGTGTGGGCGATGGGAGGAGAGCCGGCAGTAGCCCTGAACATCGTAGGTTTCCCGAACTGCCTGGATCCGGCGATCCTCGGCGATATCCTTGCGGGAGGTGCAGACAAAGTAAAAGAAGCAGGTGCAGTATTAGTCGGAGGACATTCGGTACAGGATGATGAACCGAAGTACGGACTCTGCGTATCAGGATTCGTTCATCCGGATAAGATTTTTAAGAACTACGGCTGCAGACCGGGAGATATATTGATTCTTACAAAACAGATCGGAAGTGGTATTGTGAATACAGCGATCAAAGCAGAGATGGCATCGCCATCGGCGATCCGCGAAGCACAGACGGTCATGGCATCCTTGAATAAGATAGGCAAGCAGGTTGTGGAAAAGTATGATGTTTCCGCATGTACGGATATCACGGGATTTGGATTGCTTGGACATTGTGTGGAGATGGCATCGGCAAGTGATGTGACATTTGAACTCAGTGTACATGACATTGCGTATCTTCAGGATGCATACGATTATGCGAAGATGGGCCTTGTTCCGGCAGGTGCTTATAAGAATAAGCGATATTCGATCAATCAGGTGGAAGTTGGTTCGGTAGAAGAGACATACTTAGATCTTCTCTATGATCCACAGACTTCCGGCGGACTTCTCATCAGTGTTTCACCTAAGGAATACGAGAATATGATGAGAGATTTTAAAGCATCAGGACTGGATACAACCGTTTCCGTAATCGGAACAGTTGCACCAAAGAGTGATAAGCTGATCCGGTTATTCTAAAAATATGAAGTCATAAAAGAATGACAGAATGGAGAAGCATAATGAATAAGAATATATTATACCGAAGTATTCCGAAAGTAGATATTCTTCTGGCGGATGAAGGAATCAAAGTATTGATCGAGACCTACAGCCGCGAAAGTGTGATGGAAGCCATCCACAGTGAGATGGGAAAGCTCCGTGCATTTATCGGAACATGCGATGATGAAGAAAAAGCAAAACGCCAGATCGCATTATTGAATGAAAATATAGCAAAAGCCGTTGCAGCAATGCATACACCGAATATGAAAAAGGTGATCAACGGAACCGGAACGATCCTGCATACGAATCTCGGACGTGCACCGATCAGTTATGAGCACATGATGAGAGCAGCAGAGATCGTCAGCGGATATTCCAATCTGGAATATAATCTGGAAGCAGGAAGAAGAGGAGAGCGTTATTCGCATTTTGAAAAGCTGCTGTGTAAGCTTACCGGAGCAGAGGCTGCTATGGCGGTTAATAATAACGCATCTTCGGTACTTCTGATCTTAAGTTCTCTGGCAAAGGGCGGGGAAGTGATCGTATCCCGAGGGGAACTGATTGAAATCGGCGGGAAGTTCCGCATCCCGGATGTAATGGAACAGAGTGGTGCAAGTCTTGTGGAAGTCGGAACGACGAACAAAACACACTATGAAGATTATGAAGAAGCAATCACAGAAGATACGAAAGCACTTCTGAAGGTACACACCAGTAACTACCGTATCGTTGGATTTACGGAAAGTGTAGGGATTGATGAGCTGGTACCGATTGCAAAAGAACACGAGATCCCGGTCGTGGAAGATCTCGGAAGTGGTGTGCTGATCGATCTGGAAAAATATGGTCTGACACATGAACCGACGGTACAGGAATCCATTGCTCATGGAGCAGATGTGGTATGCTTCAGCGGTGACAAACTTCTTGGAGGACCGCAGGCGGGAATTATTATCGGTAAGAAGAAGTACATCGATATGATGAAGAAGAACCAGCTCACCCGTGCACTTCGTATTGATAAGTTTACGGCAGCAGCGCTGGAAATGGTTCTGATGGAATACCTGTCAGAAGAGACAGCCGTTCAGAATATTCCGGTATTGCGTATGATCGCAACGCCTCTGGAAGAGATCGAAAAAGAAGCCAGAAGCTTTGTACGTATCTTGCGCCATACAGAAATGGATGCGAAGATCCAGATGGTATCCTGTGAATCACAGATCGGAGGTGGTTCACTTCCGCTTGAACGGATGGAAAGCCGTGCAGTTGCAATCCAGCCAAATGGCATGAGTGTTGCAGAGATGGAAGAGAAGATGCGTCATCTGGAGATCCCGATCATTCCGAGAACGATCAATGACAGTATCTGTCTGGATGTCAGAACGATCGAACACAAGGATTATAAGATGATCGCAGCAGAGCTTGTAGAATTATTAGGAAAGAAAGAAGAACGGTAGGTGCGAAAGAAGGCTATGAAGAATATTATTATCGGAACGGCCGGACACATTGATCATGGCAAGACGACACTGATCAAAGCACTGACCGGAAGAAATACAGACCGCTGGGAAGAAGAACAGCGCAGAGGAATTACGATTGACTTAGGATTTACGTATTTTGACCTGCCGGGAGGAGATCGTGCGGGAATCATCGACGTACCTGGACATGAGAAATTCATTAATAACATGGTTGCCGGAGTAGTCGGAATGGATCTGGTACTTCTGGTAATCGCGGCAGATGAGGGAATCATGCCGCAGACAAGAGAGCACATGGATATCCTGAATCTTCTCGGAATTGAGAAGAGTATCATTGTGCTGAATAAATGTGATCTCGTAGACGAAGAGTGGCTGGAGATGATGGAAGAGGATGTAAGGGAAGAGTTATCCGGAACATTTCTGGAACATGCACCGATCGTGAAAGTATCTTCGGCAACGGGAGCAGGTCTGGATGATCTGGTAAAAGAGATCGAGCATCAGACAAGAGACGAAGTCGTGCAAAAAGATATTCATACGATTCCACGCCTTCCGATCGACCGTGTATTTTCGTTATCCGGATTTGGAACGATCATTACGGGTACACTGGTATCCGGAACGATTTCCAGAGAAGATACACTTCAGATGTATCCGGTCGGAAAGGAATGCAAGATCCGAAGCATTCAGGTCCATGGAGAAGATAAGAAAGAATGTTATGCCGGACAGCGTGTGGCGATCAACCTTTCGAATGTGAAAAAGAAAGAGATCAAGAGAGGATGCGTACTGGCACCTCCGGACAGTATGAAGAATACAGATCTTCTGGATGTAAAGTTAAATGTACTGGATTCTTCCGTGAGAATCCTGACGAATCATACGCGTCTGCATTTCTTTACAGGAACCAGTGAAGTTCTGTGCCGTGCGGTACTTCTGGATAAGGAAGAGATCGGACCGGGAGAAAGCGGCTATGTACAGCTTCGTATGGAAGAAGAAGTGGCGGTGAGACGAGGAGATAAGTTTGTCGTACGTTTCTATTCACCGATGGAGACGATCGGAGGCGGTGTCGTTCTGGAACCGAATCCGAAGATCAAGAGGAGATTCCAGCCGGAAGTGATCGAAGAACTGAAGCGCAAGGAAGAGGGATCTTCAGCAGATGTGATCGAGATGCATGTGAAGAATCATGCGGATACGCTGATCACAGTCGCTGAGCTTGCCAAGCTTACGGCATTGTCGGCAGAAGAAGTTGAGCAGGATGTAAAGGAACTGGAAGGACAGGGAACCGTATATGTATTCCCGATGCGGAAAGATACGTATGTATGGCACAGTGATTCGGCGAGAGAAGCAGAACATATACTGTTAAAAGCACTGAAAGAATATGAAGAACAGTATCCTTACCGTTATGGCATGAAGAAAGCCCAGGTGCAGACGACGTACTTTAAGAAGATTAAACCAAATGTGTACGATAAGATCCTGACACTTCTGGAAGAACAGGGAAGTCTGAAAAGGGTGGATGAATTCCTGTGTACGCCGGAGTATGAGGTGAGAAAAGATCAGACATACGATAAAGTGTCCAGAATCATGCTGGATACATTTGAAAAAGCCGGATTTGACTTTGCAAGGTATTCCGAGATCACATGTAAAGATGTTCCACAGGAGATCATGGATGATATCCTGAACATCTTATTAGAGGAAAAGCAGATTGTAAAAATAAATGATGAGATGTATACGCTGACTTCGTATATGGAGACTGCGAAAGAGAGAATCAAAGAGCACTTGAAAGAGAATCCGTTGATTACGATCGCACAGGTCAGAGATATGTTTGGAACCAGCAGGAAAAGTGCAAAACCGATCCTGGAATATATGGACAGTATCAAAGTAACGAAGAAAACGGGAGCAGAGAGCGAAAGGGTGGCATACTAATGAATCTGAAACAATTAGAAGCTTTCGTTCAGGTGGCAGAGGGAGGCAGTTTTTCCAAGGCAGCAAAACAGCTGTTCCTGACACAGCCGACCATCAGTGCGCATATTTCGTCACTGGAGAAAGAACTGAATGCAAGGCTTTTCGTAAGAAATACAAAAGAAGTGAAATTATCGGACGATGGAAAGGATCTGTACCGCTATGCGAGACAGATGATCGATCTCCAGAAGAAGATCGAAGAGAGATTTTCGACCGGAAAGGAAGAAAGCAAGCATCTGATCACGATTGCGGCATCTACGATTCCGGCGCAGTATCTGCTTCCGAAGATCCTGTTGAAATTCAATGAGAAATATCCGAAAGAACAGGTGAAACTGATAGAAACAGACAGCACCCAGGTAATCACACAGATCATCGACCATATGGTAGATGTGGGATTTACCGGAACGGTTCTGGAAAAGAAGCATTGTAAGTACATTCCTTTCTATAAAGATGAGCTGGTAGTGATCACACCAAATACAGAGAAATATCAGGCCTTATACCAGAATCTTGAGGATATAAGCTGGATCAGTGAAGAACGTCTGATCATGCGGGAAGAAGGATCCGGTACGAGAAAAGAAGCAGGAAAGCAGCTTCGGGCTGCCGGAATTAATCTGGATAAACTGAAGATCATTGCAAGTATTGAGAACCAGGAGACAATCAAAAAGTCGGTTAAGCAGGGAATGGGAATCTCCGTGATATCCAAGCTTGCCGCGACAGATGAAGTGAAATACGGAGATCTTCTGGCATTTCCGATTCCGAAAGCAGATCAGGGGCGCGATATTAACCTGGTATATAATAAGAACTACCAGATGTCAAAAAGTGCAGAACGTTTTGTAAAGGTAGTGAAAGAAGTATATGGAATTGAAGAATAGATTATAAGAAAACCGTAATAGGATTTTTCTGTAATATATAGCTCGATTGATAGAACAGACCCACAGTATTGATAGATAGAAGCTATTAATACTGTGGGTTTATGTAATGTTTCGATTAGACGAAATGGGAAAAATGGACTATACTAAAAGCATACGAAAAAAGTACATTTTTACTCAGAAATTAATGAGTATTGTGTAAATGGAATGAACATTTTAGAATAATACTTGAATCGTGTGCGGATATTTGGAGGAATCAAGTATGATATATATGGATAACGCGGCAACGACGATGCACAAACCACAGAAAGTGATCGACGCAGTGGTAAGTGCAATGAGTTCGATGGGGAATGCCGGAAGAGGTGCAAGTGAGGCGGCACTCAGTGCGTCAAGAATTATTTATGATACCAGAGACAGACTGGCGAGATTGTTCGGTGCAGAAGATGCAAGACGGATTGCATTTACATCGAATTCTACAGAAAGTCTGAATATTGCAATTAAAGGAATACTGGATCCGGGAGATCATGTCATTACAACGGTGCTGGAACATAATTCTGTATTGAGACCATTGTATGAGATGGAGAAAAAAGGAGTAGAACTTTCGATTATCGGATGTGACGAAAAAGGAATGCCGGATCTTGCTGCGATGGAAGCAGCGGTAAAAGAGAATACGAAGATGATCATCTGTACCAATGGATCAAATCTTACAGGTAATTATATAGATGTAGCAGTCATCGGAGAGATGGCACACCGCCATGGAGTGATATTTGCCGTGGATGCTTCGCAGACGGCAGGAGTATTTCCAATCGATGTGCAGAAGATGAATATAGATATTCTTTGTTTTACAGGACATAAGGGACTGCTTGGTCCTCAGGGAACGGGCGGAATCTATGTAAAGGAAGGAATTGAGTTAAGGCCGCTGAAGACAGGTGGCAGCGGAATCCAGACTTACAGTAAAGAACATCCGGTGCAGATGCCGACCGCTCTGGAGGCGGGAACTCTGAACGGACACGGGATTGCAGGACTGCATGCAGCACTGGAATATCTGGAAGAGGAAGAAATCGACAATATCAGAAGAAGGGAAAATGAACTGATGTGGAGATTCTACAACGGGGTAAAAGATGTCCCGGGCGTTAAGATCTATGGGGATTACAGCCAGCCGGAGCGCTGTGCGATCGTAACGCTGAACATCGGTGATTATGATTCTTCAGAAGTGAGTGATGAGCTTCTTATGGAATATGATATTTCTACCAGATCAGGAGGACATTGTGCACCGCTTATGCATAAGGCACTCGGAACGGTAGAGCAGGGAGCTGTGAGATTCAGTTTCTCGCATTACAACACGGAGGAAGAAGTGGATATAGCAGTAAGAGCGATCCACGAACTGGCAGAAGAACCGTAAATATGTATGAAAAGTGATATAAATTCATAAAAAGTATGTCAGGCATATAGTTATGGGGAAATGCAAAAATGAGAGTATAGGAGGAAACACTTATGAATTTATCAGATTCAAAGAAGAAACTGGCGCTGGCCGGTGTTGTGTGTGGTATTGTAGCGGCATGCCTTGCAGCACTTGGAAATCCGGCGAACATGGCATTCTGTATTGCATGCTTTATCCGTGATACAGCAGGAGCAATGGGAATGCATCAGGCAGAAGTGGTACAGTATGCAAGACCGGAGATCATCGGACTTGTACTTGGGGCATTTATCATTTCCGTAGCAACAAAAGAATACCGTTCAACGGCGGGATCATCTCCGATGATTCGTTTCGTACTTGGTGTGATCATTATGATCGGTGCACTGGTGTTCCTTGGATGCCCGCTCCGTATGGTGATCCGTATGTCGGCAGGTGATCTGAATGCATGGGTTGCATTTGTTGGATTTATCCTCGGAGTTGCAACCGGCGTATTCGCATTAAAGAAAGGATTCAGTCTTGGAAGAGCACATGTGACGAATAAGACAAGTGGAGCTGTTCTCCCAGCAATCGTTGTAGGAATTCTGATTCTGGCTACATGTACAACGCTTCTGAAAGCAAGTGAGATGGGACCTGGAAGCATGCATGCACCAATCATTGCATCGCTGATCGGAGGACTTGTATTCGGCGCATTTGCACAGAAGTCAAGAATGTGCTTCGCAGGAAGTATCCGTGATATCATCCTGATGAAGAACTTCGATCTGATCAGTGTAATCGTAGGATTATTCGTTGTTATGCTGGTATTCAATATCGCAACAGGACGTTTTGTACTTGGATTCGATACACCGGGAATCATTGCACACTCTGAACATCTGTGGAATATCCTTGGAATGTACACGGTAGGATTTGCAGCAGTTCTCGCAGGAGGATGCCCGCTTCGTCAGCTGATCCTGGCTGGTCAGGGATCTTCCGATTCAGCTATGACAGTTGTCGGAATGTTCATCGGAGCTGCAATCTGCCACAACTTTGGACTTGCAGCAAGCGGAACAGCACTGAATCCGGAGACAAAAGAAGTCGTAGCAGGTGCCGTACCAACGAATGGAAAAGTTGCATGTATCATCTGTATTGTGATCTGTTTCATTATTGCATTCACGAATAAGAGAGAAGAAGCAAAATAGTTCACTGGTATAGGAATTGTCAGAAGCGGAAGTTCACGTGTCGCAGAAGAAATAAAATAAGATTGAAATATGTGCAAATACATAGTATTCTAGGAAAGAAGGAATTAAATATGAAAGAAGTAGATGCAAGAGGTCTTTCTTGTCCGGAACCTTTGATGCTGACAGCAGAAGCATTAAAAGGAGCAGCAGGACCTGTGAAAATTCTTGTCACAGAGCCTCATCAGAAGATGAACGTTGAGAAATTTGCCAAGGATAAAGGCAAAAAGACAACGTCTGTAGAGAAAGACGGTTACTACGAAGTGGTGATTGAGTAAATATGAGAAAAAAAGTAATGAAACTTGTCGTAACATTCCATACGACATCCGATGCGATGGCGATGGAAAAGATATGCAAGGAAAGAAGTGTACCGGGAAGACTGATTCCGGTTCCGAGAGCAATCTCGGCAGGATGTGGGCTTTCCTGGTGTGCAGACCTGACAGACAGAGAACAGATTCTTGATGTGATGAAAGATGTTGGGATCGAACAGGAAGATGTTCATGAATGTCTGGTGTAGGGATTCGTATGAAAAATTCCGGATAAAGATTTTATAAGAGGAATTTTGAAAAACGGATAGAAAAAGACGCTGATAACAGAAACGAAGGTAGAAAGTTTTCTGTTATCGGCGTCTTTTTCTATACCAAAGTATGCAGGTCCTGGAGATACCAAAGTATGCAAGAGAAGTTGCCAGTGACAACTTCTCTGTATTAAAGTCCTTCTACAAATGTATCCAGCACGTGTGGAAGCAATTTGTCCGAACGTTCAGTCAGAGAGAACTTCCCTTTGAATAATGCCCAGTCATATAAAAGTGCCCGCTCATACATGGCATAAACATCCATAAGTTCAGCGGCAGTGCTGGTGTTTTTGAACTCACCTTTTGCAATACCATCTTTCATGATCTCGGTAAGCCATTTGAAATAGATCCTTTTCTTGTCGGAAAGGGATTTCTTGTCTTTGGTGATCAGCTGCGAAGAATAAAGGTATGCAAGCAGATGGATATCCACGCTGGTCTCGATCATATAGAATAATTCATGGTTTAAAAATAACAGTTTATCGTAACAGGAAAGATTCGGATCGATCACTGCGGCAAGGTCTTCGTATTTCTGGTCAAAAAGGTAGGAAAGTGAATTTAAAAGTGCTTCTTTCCCCTTGAAGTAATGATAAAACGTACCTTTTGATGTTTTGGAAGCATTGATAATGTCTTCTACCGTAGTCTGTTCATAACCATTCTTGTAGAACAGGTTCCAGGCTGCTTTTACAATACGGCTTTTTGTAGATCTGCGTTTACGTGGCATCGGATCATTCCCTTCTCTCGTTATTTATCAAAACAGAGAACACGTCCGGATAATGTTTCTCTGAATATGATAGATCTGTTTAAGTAAAAAAATAGAAGCGGATTATACGAATCCGCTTCTATCATCATATATGATAATGCAATCTAATTCAACCCCGAATATGCATTAACCTACAAGAAAACCATATTTTAATGGATCTGTAGAGTCGATTAAGTAAGTAGCAACACCTGTAAGATATGCACTTCCTGTGATCATTGGGATTACAGCGTCGTAATCACCGATCTTAGTTTCTTCTTTGATCACACCTTTGAAGCGTGTTCCCATGAAACTTTCGTAAATAAATTCTTCACCGATGCCGAGTTCGCCCCATGCATGAAGGGTAGCAAGTTTTGCACTTGTTCCTGTTCCGCAAGGTGAACGGTCAGCCTGAGCATCTCCGAATACAACAACGTTTCTCATTGTAGCCTGATCCGGATTTGGTGTTGGTCCGTAGAATTCAACCAGGTCAACTTCTGTGATGTCCAGAGTTGGATGCTGGATCTTAACTTCAGCGTTGATCTTATCACGCATCTTCATTCCCAGTTCTGTATAAGCAGGAACTGTCGTTGCGTTAATCTCTCCGATGTCCAGTTTTGTAGTATCAACCAGTGCGAAGAAGCTTCCGCCAAATGAGATTGTGTAAGGAATATCTACGCCATCTACATTTACTGTTAAGTTGTCTTTGTAAACAAATGCAGGAACATTTGTAAGTGTAACACCTGTTACTTTTCCGTTCTCTACATTAGCAGTTGTGCTGATGATTCCGGCAGGAGCATCCAGTACTACGTGGTTCTCTCCTTCGTGGCATTCAACAAGACCTGCTTCAAGGGCTACTGTAACAGCTCCGATTGTACAGTGTCCGCACATGTTCAGGTATCCGCCTGTATCCATGAAGATTACCCCAAGATCTGCTTCTTCGTGGATCGGCTCGCAAAGGAAAGCACCGAACATATCGTGATGTCCTCTCGGCTCCAGCATTAATGCTGTACGAACGTGGTCGTATTTTTCCTCCATCCATTTTTTCTTTTCGATCATTGTGCTGCCTTCTGGCTCAGGGAATCCTCCGATGACCATACGACAGAACTCACCGGCTGTATGAGCATCTACAACCTGAAGTGCCTCTTCAAACCGGTCGAAGTTAACTTTTGCTTCTAACTTCATAATCCTTACCTCCTTATGGTTTTTTTATAGAAACAATCTATAAGTTTTTATAAAAACACATTGAAAACATCTATATTTTCGTAGTGCCTTTTTCTATGGGTAAAAAATAAAAACAGTAAATTAACAGATATTACGACACAAAATTAACAAATAGACTGCATTCTAGTATTTCGTTCAATCTGTTGATTCCATTATGGACGAAATGCCTTGAAAAGTCAATGATTTTTTGGTATTATAAAAATAAATAAAAGTGTTGAAAATTGGGGACAAATGTGATATGGTTAATAGGCACATGGGGGTAGTTGGGTAACTGGTGTGCCTCCTAGTCTTCAAAACTAGTGTAGGGCGTTAAGAGCGTCCTGGGTGGGTTCGATTCCCACATGCCTCCGCCAAAAAAATAAGCAATTCCGTTAAAAAAATGGCGAAGATCGATTTATAGAATTTATCTATAACGAAAAAATTGTGAATAAGTAAACGAACTGTATAGTTTCGTTTTGACTTAGATAAAATATTAAAAAAGGAGAAGTGTGTCATGGGAAATGTACAGATGTTATTACGCCAGCATGTTGGCGCTCCTTGCGCACCATGTGTAGAAGTTGGTGCTGAGGTGAAAAAAGGTACTCTCATTGCTACACCAACAGGCCTGGGAGCTAACATTTTTTCAAGCGTGTATGGAAAAGTAACAGAGATTACAGAAGACCGCATCATCATCGAGCCGGCCGCTGAACAGCCGGATGAATTCATTCCTGTTACCGAATCAGTAGAAGGTATCACAGATGAGTCATCAAAGCTTGATCTGGTGAAAGCAGCCGGAATCGTTGGAATGGGAGGAGCCGGATTCCCGACAGGAGTAAAACTTAACATTAATTTAGAAGAAACTCCGATGGGTGAGCTTGATCCTGAGATCAACCCGGAACTTCCAAAAGATTTCAAACTGGATTGTGGATACATTCTTGTAAACGCAGCTGAATGTGAACCGGGACTGGAACACAATACAAGACAGATTGAAGAACAGAGTGATAAATTGATCCGTGGTATTAAATATAGTATGGAGATCACTCACGCAAAGAAAGCAATCATCGCTATTAAGAAAAAACATCACAAAGCAATCAAGGTATTACAGAAAGCTCTTGAGAATGAGCCTGATATCAAGATGCATCTGATGGCTGATATCTACCCGATGGGTGAGGAACGTGCAGTAGTAAGAGAGTGTCTTGGGGTATTACTCACAACTACACAGCTTCCGTCAGCAGCAAGATCCGTTGTTATCAACGTAGAGACAGTCTGTAAGATCGCTGAAGCGGTTGATGAAAAGAAACCTTGTATCAGCAAGAACATGACAGTACGTGGTAAATTAAATGGTGGAAATGAAGCGCACGTATTCTTTGACGTACCGGTTGGTGTAAGCGTTGGAGAGATGATCGAAAAAGCCGGCGGAATCGACGGAAAATATGGTGAGATCATCATGGGTGGAGCTTTCACAGGAAAATCTACTACATTAGATGCACCTACAACAAAGACAACAGGAGCAGTTCTTGTTACAGTTGAATTCCCGGATCTCCACGGAGCAACAATGGGAATCCTCGTATGTGCCTGCGGAGGAAGCGAAGAGCGTATGCGTGAGATTGCTTCTAAGATGAATGCCAAAGTAGTATCTATGTGCAAATGTAAACAGGCAATTGAAAACAAACCGGGAGCACCTCTGAAGTGCTTAAGACCTGGTAACTGTCCTGGACAGGTTAAGAACAATATGCAGTTCAAGAAAGATAAATGTGAATACATTCTGATCGGTAACTGCTCAGACTGTTCAAACACTGTAATGGCATCTGGACCGAAGATGGGACTGAAAGTATTCCATCAGACAGACCATGTTATGAGAACAGTTGGACATCCACTGTACAGAAGCCTGAAGGTTTCTAAAGAAGTAAGTCAGGAAATTGATTTTTAATCACAACCTGAAAGAAACATAATATTATCGGTATTACCGTTGCGTACAATGAGGTAGGAGACCCCCGATTCTTTTGCCTGACAGAAGTAATTGAGAGGTTCTTCTGGAAGTTGGACGCAGCTGTATATATAATTTTTAACTACAATATTCCATAAGGGAATATGTAATGTAACAAAAACAAGGAGGGAAACAATATGTCAATCACAGCTGAAACAGCAAAAGCGCATGCTCATGATCCTGCAGTACTGTGCTGTAGAGCAGAAGCTGGTATCACAATTGAGCCGGCTAATCTCGAAGATCCAGCAATCTTTGATGATCTGGTAGATTCAGGATTATTAAACCTGGACGGATGCCTTACTATTGAAGAAGTACTGGGTGCAAAACTTACAAAAACTTGTGATTCTCTTTGCCCATTAACAAGTGATGTTCTGGATGGTGTGAAAGCGCCTACAACTCCAGTAGAAGAGGCAGAGGAAGAAGCTCCGGCAGAGGAAGCTGCACCGGCAGCACCAGTTGCATCAGCAGCAACAGTAGCTGGAGGAACACTTAAGATCCACATCGGAGAAGGAAAAGACATCAATCTTGAAATTCCGGTTGGAGCTCTTGGAGCAACAGGAGAAGCAGTAGCAGAAGTACCTGCAGCAGCAGTAGCAGCTACAGCAACAGCAGAAGCACCTGTTGAAGAAGAAAAAGTAGTAGGAACATTAACAAGAAGACACATTAAGATCACAGAGGTTAAGAGAGGACCAGAGACAAAGATCGAAGGAACAACTCTTTACATCCGTGAAGGAATTGAAGCAGAAGTAATTGCTGATCAGGAACTGGTTAAAGATTTCCATCTTGAAATCATCACTCCTGACAAATACCACACATACTCAGAGACAATCATGGATGTTCAGCCAATCGCTACAAAAGAAGGCGATGCGATCATCGGTGAAGGTGCAACAAGAGTACTTGACGGCGTTGTTATGATGCTGACAGGAACTGATGAAGGCGGAGTTCAGATCGGTGAGTTCGGTTCTTCAGAAGGATACCTTGACGAGAACATCATGTGGGGACGTCCTGGATGCCCGGATAAGGGAGAAATCTTTATCAAAGGTAACATCGTAGTTCAGGAAAAGACTAACATGGAACGTCGTGGACCTATGGCTGCACATACAGCATTCGACATCATTACTCAGGAAATCCGTGAAGTAATGAAAGAATTAGATGACAGCTTCATCGCTGAAGACGAAGAACTGAAATCAATCCGTCGTCCAGGTAAGAAGAAAGTCGTAATCGTTAAAGAGATCATGGGACAGGGAGCTATGCATGATAACTTCATCCTTCCTGTAGAACCAGTTGGTATCCTTGGCGCAAGAGCTAACGTAGACTTAGGAAACGTACCAGTATGCGTATCTCCACTGGAAGTACTTGATGGATGTATCCATGCATTAACATGTATCGGACCTGCATCTAAAGAGATGTCAAGACATTACTGGAGAGAGCCACTTGTACTTGAAGCTTTACATGATGAAGAAGTTGACCTTTGCGGAGTTGTATTCGTAGGATCACCTCAGATCAATGCAGAGAAGTACTATGTATCTCGTCGTGTAGGACATACAGTAGAGATGATGGATGTTGACGGAGCTTTCGTTACAACAGAAGGATTCGGAAATAACCACATCGATTTCGCTAGCCACATCGAGCAGATCGGTATGAGAGGAATTCCTGTAGTAGGACTTTCATTCTGTGCTGTTCAGGGTGCACTCGTTGTTGGTAACAAGTACATGCAGTACATGGTTGACAATAACAAATCAGAGTCTGGTATCGAAAATGAGGTACTTGGATGTAATACACTTTGCCAGGAAGAAGGTATCCGTGCCCTCGCTATGCTGAAAGCAGCTATGGCTGGTGAAGAAGTAAAGGCCGCTGAGAAGAAGTGGAATCCAAACGTTAAATCTACAAACGTAGAGCTGATCGAAGCAGCTTGCGGTAAGAAGATTGAACTCGTAGACAACGAGCAGTCTCTGCCAATGAGCCAGAAACGTAAAGAAAAATACGACTAAGATCAGGTGTTATCATAATGGATAATGAACGTTTACACTATGGCGATAAGATCATTTATATGGAAGGTGTCATCGTAGCGGTTGACGACTGCAGTATCAGCGTTGACTTAAAAGGACGTCTGGGGTTCTTTAAAGCTCCGAAGAGAATGTTCATCTGCGATACAGAACCGAAAGTAGGTCAGGAAGTTGGCTGGAACATGAGTTTCCCGGAACAACTCGGACCGGAAGTAAATGAGAAATACGTCAGCAATATTGAAAAAGAACGTCGCAAACAACAAGAAATGCAAGCACGTTTGGATGCTAATAAGGAGGATTAAAAATGAGTTTAACGGTTGTTAAAGGCTTACAGTCTGAAATATTCGTTCCTATTACTCCACCGTCAGTATGGGCTCCTGTAACAAAAGAGCTGAAAGATATGTCTATCGCTCTTGCAACAGCAGCAGGTGTTCACAAGAAGAGCCAGGAGAGATTTAACCTTGCTGGTGACTTCACATGGAGAAAGATCGAAAACACTACACCATCTAGTGATCTGATGGTATCACACGGTGGATATGATAACAGTGATGTTAACAAGGACATCAACTGTATGTTCCCAATTGACAGAATTCATGAATTAGCAGCAGAAGGATTTATCAGAGCTTGTGCTCCTGTACATGCTGGATTCATGGGTGGTGGTGGAAACCAGGAGAAGTTCAAACACGAAACTGGTCCTGCTATCGCTGAAATGTTCAAAAATGAGGATGTTGACGCAGTAATCCTCACCGCTGGCTGAGGTACCTGCCACCGCTCTGCAGTATTGGTGCAGAGAGCGATTGAAGAAGCTGGAATTCCTACAATTATTATTGCAGCTCTTCCACCAGTTGTTCGTCAGACTGGTACTCCTCGTGCGGTAGCTCCATTGGTACCTATGGGTGCTAATGCGGGTGGTCCTCACAACGTAGAACAGCAGACACAGATCGTAAAGGCAACTCTGGAGCAGTTAGAGAAAATCGAAACTCCAGGAAAGATTGTTCCGTTGCCATTCGAGTATGTTGCTAAGATCTAATTCTATTTGATGGATTTTATATGATCTTAAGAAGGGCAGATGTATTTTGCATCTGCCCTTTTTTAAAAAAAGAATAAGACAATATATTGGAATTTCTTACAGTATATTGTATACTAGAGATATGGAGAGGGCATAGAAATGAGTGTTAATATGCTTATTTCCCTGAATGAAATGGGAAAATAATATGCCCGTAGAATACTTAGGAGGTGACATGATGGCTGAGAAAGAAATAGACTTAAGACGCCTTGTGATCAAAGCATTTCATATGACAGATGTGGAATGGGGTGAGCACAATAATATCACAACGGATGGACATATGACAGTCAGTAAAGAGATGATCGATCAGCTTGTTGCACAGGATGATTGTATTGAGAAGATTGATATTCAGATCATAAAACCGGGAGACCACGACAGATGGACGAACACGATCATGGATATCATTCCAATCTCAACAAAAGTGCTTGGTAAATTGGGAGAAGGAATTACTCACACCATAACCGGGGTATATGTAATGCTGACAGGCGTTGATGTGAACGGAAAGCAGTGTCACGAATTCGGTTCATCGGAAGGTAATCTGAAAGAACAGTTATACCTGAACCGTGCAGGTACACCGGGGGATGATGATTATATCATTTCTTTTGATGTAACATTTGCAGCAGGAATGGGACAGGAGAGACACGGTCCATTTACTGCACACAGACTTTGTGATGAATTCATTCAGACATACAGAGAGAAACTGAAAAAATTCAAGGGTGACAAGTGCACGGAACGTCATGAATACCATGATAAGGTACGGCCAGGAAAGAAACGTGTCGTAATTATTCGTCAGGTTGCTGGTCAGGGCGCTATGTATGATACATGGATGTTCCCGGATGAACCGTCAGGGGTTGAAAGCGGACGTTCGATTATCGATATGGGCAATATGCCGGTTATGATTACTCCGAATGAGTACAGAGACGGCATTATCCGTTCGATGCAGTAATAACAGGAGGTGCAGAAGTTATGGGTATTGGACCATCGACGAAAGAAACATCATTACATCATTTCAGGGATCCTCTTCTGGAGGTAGTATCTGAGGATACAGATCTGGACCTTCTTGGACTTATCATAGTCGGAACTCCGGATGATAACAAAGATAAGATGCTGGTTGGAACCAGAGCGGCAGCAATGGCTGAGTGTATGCGGGCAGATGGTGTGATCATATCATCAGATGGATGGGGAAACAGTGATGTAGATTATACCAACACATGCGAACAGCTTGGAATCCGTGGAATCCCGGTAACGGGACTTAATTTCAGCGGAACAGTTGCGAAGTTCGTTGTAGTCAATGATTACCTGGATGGAATCGTTGATATTAATAAGAGTGCCGATGGCACAGAAACAGACGTTGTCGGAGAAAATAATATGGTGAAAGTAGACTGTCTGAAGGCGAAAGCACTTTTGAAACTCAAGATGCGCCATAAAGACGAACTGGAAGGACGTTAAAATATCTGGACAGAATGTCTGAAAAAAGGAAAACGGAGAACTTGTAAAAATGTATAAAAAGAGAAGATTACCACATTTTGCGATGGAAATCTTCTCTTTTTCTATTTGTCAAATGCCGGATCAATAGGTCCGTATTTGATTTCCGGATGCTGTTCTAACATCCATTGTTTAAAACTGCTCGAATCCCCTTCTGTAAAAGAGTCTTTGTCAAGCATAACTCCTTCTATCTGATCTTTGGAAGTTAATTTATAATAAGTTTTTGCTTCTTCAAATTTTGTGAGATCTTCCCAGTTTACATGATTGTTGATCTTATTGTTGATAAAGAGTGCTATATCTTTCTCACGGATCATCACTTTGCATGCCCAGTCTTTGCCGTTGAAATATTGTGCACGTGTCACACGGAAAGTTTTGTCAGCATGCATCCATTTAAAAAATACTCCGCGGTAGATGGCTATAAATGAAAGCGTCGCACCAACAGACTGCCATCTGAGTGATGCACCAACATGATGAAAATAAATCCAGCCAAAAGTTCCGGCTGCGAAGATTACACAATATACGTAGAAGATAGGAAGCTTCCAGAATTTTGGGGCTGCCCACTTGTCATAACGCTTGCGCGTCATTACATATTCGTTAACAAACATATGATATTCTCCATAATAACATTATAATGAATGGAAACTGCCGATGGCAGAAGAGCCCATACATTTTTGATATAAAGATGGCAGTCTGTGAAGACTGCCATCCGTGTGTTGATATTGTTTAAATAAGTGTTTACTAAGCAATACCTTTTGCTTTATCTTTCTTTGCTGCGCTAAGTAATGTGTATGATGTCCAAAGAAGAACGATACAGATTAAGTTGATGAGCCAGAACATCGGAAGTCCTGTAACCAGTTTCCATGCAATGAATACACCGATACATCCACCAACTGCGTTACCGATTGTGTGTGGTACATCATATCTGCCTGACTTAATGAACTCGATAGAACAAGCCGGCATTAAGCATGCGCAAGATCCCATGAATACAGGGAAGCATGTAGCAGCATCAACACCAAGAAGCAGACATGTTGCCATACATGGTGCGTAAAGACCGAAACCGATATCCATTAAAGCACCCCATAAGATATTAAAAGCTGCAGCAACGATCAGTTTCCATCCACTTAATCCTGTTGCAGTACCGACAATACCGAAAGGTCCGACACCTAAGTTCTTGCAAAGCATGATCGCAGCAAGAGGAATCATAATTGTTCCAAGAGCAATTCTGATCTTGTTACGTGGCCATTTTGTTACGATGGATGCAAATCCGAATGAACCAACAGCGGCACAGATATACATTACCCATAAGAAGATAGGATCACATTCTACAGAAGTTGTGAAGATGAATGCCTCAAAAATAACTGGGAATGTGTCACCAACATTCAGTGTACCCGGAATGTTGATATCATCAATCTGATTAAAAAGTTTGTACATGAATGTTGATGGTGCATAGGAACCACATCCTAAAGTATCAAGGAAGTTGGCTACGATACCAACCGCAAAAGCGGAAGCCCACTGCTTACCTGTAGAACCTTTGAGTTCATCCATACGGTTCTTGCCGATGTCGACAACAAGGCCGATACCTGTTCCGGCTAACAAAGCACCTAATAAAATTTGGATTGCTAATAACATAAATTCATCCCTCCAGATTTTCATATTAAATTGTTGACAAGCTATACATGTGAATACATAAGTGCAAAATGTATTTTAGCACTTTAAAAAAAGAAATCTTATACACCCCGATTTGTAAAGATTTTCTATAAATTCACGCATTGCTTTGTATTAGTATTTTACCAATTAAATCGTTAAAAGTCAATCAAACATGAAAAATATAGACAGATTCAATAAGAAAAAGCACGACATCTGAACATGTCGTGCTCTTTCTTATTGGTATGTCATTGAGAGGTTTTTCCTCGTTGCATTGCAGTTTTGTCTTTATATACAAAGCTGGGGAATGCTCCTCTGTATAGAGGATGTATATATCAATTGGAGTTCACCTTTGCAAGATCATTCTTGGGGGAAACGACCGGCTCAGGTATAACTGCAATAACAACCATAATAATGGTTTCTTAAAAACAGACGGTTATAATGTCTGATTCTAAAAGAGCAGTCCCTGTATAATATAACTCTGTTAAGGAACCGCCATTGGTGTCTGTGTCTGTCTTTAAGTTGTTATTAATATAGCACGTTAATCCGATGATGTCAATAAGGATGTAAAAAACTGGCATTGCAACAAGAAAATGTGGAATTGATGGGTGCTCTTTCGTGCAATTTTAATGAATAAATGAGAAAGGATGTCAAAAATAGTAGCCAAGAAGCAGCTTGAAGAGTCGGGGTTGTGAAAAAATATGAGTGAATAGTAATGCTTACAGGGAAATATATGTAAATATGCACGAAATATAAATATTGACAGATAATTTCCTGACTGTTATAATGGGAACAGATTTTACGTGACAAGGGTGTTACTTCTTGGGGAAAGAGAAGTAACGCCCTTTTTGTTTTAGACCAAAGTATGAATGCGACAGCAGAAAATATGGATAATCAAACCAGGCAATAAGAGGGTCATGTAGAATACTTAAAAGGATAGGAGTGATTATATATGAGTAATCACAAAGAAGCAAAAAGTTTCTCGAGATTCGGTTATATTATGGTAGCAGCAGGTGCTGCGATAGGATTGGGAAATATTTGGAAGTTCCCGTATCTGGCTTACGGTGACGGAGGAGGAGCGTTTGTTCTGGTTTACATTGTAATCTGTATTCTTCTGGGACATCCGATCGTTCAGGCGGAGCAGGCAGTTGGACGTAGAGGACGTGCAAGTGCAGCTGCAAGCTATGGCGTAATTCATCCGAAATGGCGTTTCGTCGGAGTAATTAATATAGTATGTACATTCCTGATCGATATTTATTATCTGGTTGTATCTGGATGGGTGCTCAAATATTTTGTTACTTATGTAGTGTCCGGTGATTTTGGTAAGGATAAACAGGCATACTTTGATAATTATATCAGCAGTACAACGCAGCCGCTGATCTATAGCCTGATTATTATTGCAATCATCGTGTTCTTCCTTTTCTTTGGAATCACGAATATTGTTGAGAAAGCTTCAAAGGTGATTATGCCGATGCTGGCAGTATTACTTCTTGTATGCGGTATTTATGCATTAATCGTTGTGCCGGGAGCCGTGGATGGATTGAAATATTATTTTGTGCCGGATTTCAGTAAATTCGGAATGCAGCAGTTCGCAGATGCATGTATGCAAGTATGTTTCTCTGTTGGTATTGGATGGGGTATCTTTACAACTCTTGGCGCGAGTATGGATAAAGACGCTAATCTGAAGGCGGATGCATGGTGGGTAGATATCTGCGATACCTTTGTTGCGCTGCTTGCCGGGTTTGTTATCATCCCGACTGTTGTCGGGACAGGAAGTGAGATGTCTTCCGGACCATCGCTTGTGTTTGTCGCAATGACACAGATTTTTGAAACGTTACCGGGTGGAAGAATTATTGGTATCTTTTTCTTCGCATCTTTGATTTTTGCGGTTATTTCAACATTCTTTACGATTCTTGAAATTCCGCGTATGTATGTACAGGAGAAGACGCATACGTCACATCAGGTTTCTCTGATTATTACAGCGGCTCTGGTGTACGGCGGAAGTGTTCTCTGCTCTTTGTCAAAAGGCGTACTTAGCTGGTTGAAACTTCCATGGCCGAGTTTTCAGGGAATTGCTTATTATGATATTTATGATTGGTGCGACTGCCTGAGTGGTTATGTACTCCTGCCTCTGGGCGTATTGCTGACGTGTTTCTATATTGTGAAAGCATGGGGATTTAATGAGTATGAAAAAGAACTTACGAATAATGGTAAACATGGAAAGTTATCTATGTATGATAAGTTGTCTCTGGCAGTGATCTGTCCGGTGCTTACATTGATTGTAATACTTCATGTGTTTGGATTTATTTAAGGCATTGAGTGCATATGATACATTATATATAATAGAAACCCTGCTGTAATCGCTCTGAAAAACAGCAGGGTTTTGTTGGTTAAGTAAAGTATACAGATAAAACAGCAGCTTTGCGGGATTAATCATCTAACAGGAAATTTTTCGCATATTCCAGAAATGTTTTGGAAGCCGGTGACAAATCTTCTAAAGAAGAATAGGCCAGGCCTAACTGCCGGGTAATCGTTGGTTTCAGCGGACGTTTGACGAATTTTCCCTGTTGACCACGGAGCAGAAGACCTGGGAGGATAGAGTATCCAAGTTCGTGTTCTACCATAGAAAGAGAAGAAAATTCATTTCGGGTTACGTAACGGATATCTGGATGGATTTTATTCTTTCTTAAGACACGGTGCACATCGCTTCCAGGTGTATATTCAGTGATGATAAAAGGAGCTCCCTCGAATACTTCGATCGGAATTTCCTCTTCTTTGGCAAGCGGATCGTTTTCCGGAATAACTGCATACATTGGATCGTCCATGACAGGAAGAAATTGATACTTATGATTTTTCTGCAGGCTGATAAATCCGATATCTACGCGGCGCTCCTGAATCCAGTCGGCAAGTTCGCCTTCAACACCCTCGATTACCTGGATGATAATATCCGGATGCTTCTGTTGGAATTCACGGATGATCTTTGGAATCCAGTGAATCGAACAACTGAGATAAGTACCGATCCGGATTGTGCCTCTTTGAGCACCGTTTAACGCTGCAATTTCCTGATGAATCACCTCGTCGGCATTCAATAATGTGCGGATTGCCGGAATCAGTGATTTGGCCTCATTTGTAAGTGTGATACCGTGGTGATCTTTGATATAGAGCGGAAATCCGACCTTTTTTTCCAGGTTTTTCATCATTTGTGTGATGCCGGATTGCGTGTAACCGAGTTCAGCGCCTACACGGGTAAAGCTGCCGTAATCATCTACGGCCAGCATGATTTTCCAACTTTTGATGTCCATTCTTTTATTCTCCAATGTATAAAAAATACAAAAATTCGTGAAAATTTATTTGCTTATTAATAGTAGCGAAAAAATATAAAAATTACAAGTAGATAAAATTAAAATTTTTAAAATATCATATGACGAAGAAATTGTCAGTGTCTGACACCGGATCTTAGCGTATGAATCCAAATACATTCAGAATAATGATCACCATGAAGACCGGAACGACAATGTAAGTAAGAATCTTATCATATAAAGTAATTCTTCCGAATTTGCCGTTGTTTGTAAGTTCTTTTTCGTATTCTTCAAATCCCCAGACCTTGGATACGAAGAGACAGACAAGAAGACAACCGAGCGGAAGCAGGATATATCCGGTAAATGTGTCAAGCCAGTCATAGAGTCCGAGATAGGATATACCGGAAGCGTCCAGCCATGGAAGCTTTATGCCGCTTAATACTCCGAATCCGAGAGAAACGATAATGTTGCCGGCTCCGATGATCAGAGAAATGATAAGTGTTGCCTTGATCCGGCCCATTTTCAGGTTATCTTCGAAAGTGCGGATAGAAATCTCAAAGAATGTAAATAATGATGAAATCACGGCAAATACAATCGCAAGGAAGAAACAGATGCCGATCAGACGCCCTCCAGGCAGTTTGCTGAAGATACCGGTCATTACAAGGAAGATCAGACTCGGGCCGCTTTGCATATCGACTCCGCCTGCGAATGCGGATGGAATAATTACAAAGCCGGCAAGGATGGCAGCACCGGTATCGCAGATGGATACAAGAATGGCATCGCTCTTTAGATTATTCTTTTTTGGAATATTTGCCCCCAGTGTTTCATAGATTCCCCAGCCGATACCTACAGAGAAGAGCACCTGTGTTGCAGCCTGGGAAAATACGGTGAAACTGAACTTGCTGAAATCAGGAAGAAGATAGTATTTTAATCCTTCAATTGCGTTATCGGTTACAAAGATCGCCCAGATACCACATATAATAAGGAAGAGAAAGAGTACCGGCATGATAATCTTGGTTACTTTTTCTACAAGATTGGTGATTCCGAACAGTAACAATACAGAGACGAATACCAGTAAGATCATAGCCCAGATAATCGGTTCGACAGTTGAAGTAGTAAAATCTGTGAAGTAGGCCTGTTTGTCGGAACCGAAGTCGCCGCTTATAATGTATTGAAAAGCGTACTTGAGTACCCATCCGCCGACAACGACATAATACATATTGATAAGCAGTGTGCAGACATTTGCCAGCCAGCCGACGAATCCCCATTTTTTATTAATACGTTCAAAACAGGTTACTGTGTCAGAAGCACTGTGGCGTCCGATTGCAGTCTCCATCTCCACCATTGGATGAGCCATGACGGCAACAATCAGGATATAGACGACCAGAAATACACCGCCACCGCCCTGATAAGCGAGGTATGGGAATTTCCAGATGTTTCCAAGTCCGATCGCAGCACCGGCCGCAACCATGATGTATCCAAACCTTGAGTTCCATTCACGAGATTGATTTCTATTTTCGCTCATATGTAACACACTCCACTCTCTATTATATTTTTGCAAAAAAGGGAAGCAAAACATCTCTGATGTCTGACTTCCCTGCCTGCGCTGGTTTATAATAACAGTATAGTCTGAAAAAATAAAAATATCAATAAAAATATTAGAAAACATAATGCAGATATAAGAAAAAGTGATACTTTTAGCGAAAAATTAACAGCCTCTCATTTGATGAGCAGGCTGTTAAAGATACTATTTAATAGATTGTTTCCGCGCATCGTGGAAGAACATAAGTGCACAGATGACCATAACAATACATACGAGATATGTAAGTAAGGTCAGAGGCAGAGAGGTTACAATAAATCCGGCGATCAGAACGCCGATCACACCTAAGATTAACATTGGAATGGCCGAAGTGCGGTCATATTTTCCTTCTTTTACAAATGTAATGCCTGCTGATGGCATCAGATATGCACAAGATCCCATCATAACCGGAAAGGCGATATCAGCACTCATTCCAAGAAGCAGGACAAGAGCCATGCAAGGTGCGTAGAGGCCGATGCCGGCTGTCATAAGAGCTCCAAGGAAGAAATTGACAACTACACCGACTATAAGCATTCCGCCAGTCAGACCTCTTGCAGAACCAATGATACCAAAAGGACCAATAGCATTAATCTTGCAGAGGGTAATGATTGCAACGATGATCAATGCAATTCCCAGGACAAGCCGGATCTTCATGATGTCAAGCTTTGACATGATCTTTGCTCCGATCATTGCACCGATGGCGGATGATACGATCATAAGTACAAGTGTTAACGGATCCATGTCAATTCTTTGGATGAAGATCGTTGCTTCGGTAACGACAGGTACCGCAAACACAACATTTAAAGTACCGGGAATCAAATCATCAGAAATGGATTTTGTGAATTTCCAGGCAGATGTTGCAATCGCAAAACTTCCTATACCTAATGTATCAAAGAAGTTGGCAATCAGACTGACAACAGAATTAGTTACAACAGTAGTTCCTTTTTCACTTTTTGCCTCTCCTTTGTGTGCTATAATGTCCTTGACTAATATGACAAGGAATATTACCGTATAGACCCATAGGATTAAAAGTAAGATTGTTGCAATACTCATTTTCTATTCCTCCTTTATAAAGATGCTTCCTTATTATATAGAGAAAATATGCATCGGGGATGGACTGCCTGGAGGAACAGCCTTAAAAACCCTATATAAAAGGAAAAAGGACAGTTTACTTTTGTAAAGAAACCGCCCTTGGTCAATTAGAACAAATTTAGTATAGCATAAAATGCAGCAAAAAACAATTAATAGTGGAAAAAAATCCGATATAATGGAAATGAAATGTTGCCACGACAGGGATGAAACCATATAAGATTGTATGCGAAAAAATACAAAAATAGTACTTGCATTATTCGATTGATTAGGATATACTAAGAGAGCTGTGACATGATAGCGTTGAAGCGTGAGGTTGCTGCTGAGGATTAGCAGGTTTTCCGTGGAGCGAATGTCAAGTTAGGAAACTGGCGACAAGTCACTGTACGAATCAAAAACTGATTACTGATTACCATTAGGTATAAGTATGAAACAACGTGTGAGTTTCTCACGACACACACGGGAGAGTGTACAGTCACCGCTTGTCGTACTGAAGTGAAAAGTACGAAAAGGAGGCGACTTTTTTTATGGCAAGTCAAGTAATGAGAATCACTTTAAAGGCGTATGATCATCAGTTGGTAGATGCATCCGCTAAGAAAATCATCGAAACTGTAAAGAAAAATGGATCTAAGGTGAGTGGACCTGTACCACTTCCGACAAAGAAGGAAGTAGTTACAATCTTAAGAGCTGTTCACAAATACAAAGATTCCAGAGAGCAGTTCGAGCAGAGAACTCATAAGAGACTGATCGATATCATTGCACCAACACAGAAAACTGTAGATGCATTATCTAGATTAGAGATGCCAGCTGGTGTAGCTATTGATATCAAAATGAAATAAGAAGCAGTAATTCCTAAAATTTAGGATGAGCGTCCGAATGGGCGTTCCGCTGTAAATCACAGGAGGTAAAATAAAATGAAGAAAGCTATTTTAGCAACAAAAGTCGGAATGACTCAGATCTTCAACGAAGACGGAACACTTACTCCGGTAACAGTTCTTCAGGCAGGACCTTGTGCTGTAACACAGATCAAGACTGTTGAGAATGACGGATACGAAGCTGTTCAGGTTGGATTCGTTGACAAAAAAGACAAGATCATCAACAAAGACAAAGGTGGAAAGAAAGAAATCGTTCACCGTCACGGTGTAACAAAGGCAGAGCAGGGACATTTTGCTAAAGCCGGTGTTACAGGTAAGAGATTTGTAAGAGAATTTAAATTTGAAAATGCTAGCGAATATGAGTTAGGTCAGGAAATCAAAGCTGATATCTTCGCTGCTGGAGATAAGATTGACGCAACTGCAATCTCTAAAGGAAAAGGATTCCAGGGTGCAATCAAACGTCACAATCAGTCAAGAGGACCTATGGCTCATGGTTCTAAGTATCATCGCCATGCTGGTTCAAACGGTGCTTGTTCAGATCCAAGTAAAGTATTCAAGGGAAAACACATGCCGGGACATATGGGAAGTAAGAAGATTACAGTCCAGAACCTTGTAGTTGTACGTGTTGACGCTGAGAATAACTTACTTCTGGTTAAGGGTTCAGTACCGGGACCTAAGAAATCTTTAGTAACTATCAAAGAAGCAGTAAAAGCTAACTAAGATTTGGCGAAGGAAGGAGGACACTTAAGATGGCTAACGTATCTGTTTATAATATCGAAGGTAAAGAAGTTGGTAAGATCGACTTAAGCGATGCTGTATTCGGTGTTGAAGTAAATGAACATCTTGTACACATGGCAGTTGTAAGCCAGCTTGCAAATAACCGTCAGGGAACACAGAAAGCAAAAACACGTTCTGAAGTTTCTGGTGGTGGAAGAAAACCATGGAGACAGAAAGGAACCGGTCATGCAAGACAGGGATCTACAAGAGCTCCACAGTGGACAGGCGGCGGAGTTGTATTCGCACCAGTTCCGAGAGATTATTCTTTCAAAATGAATAAGAGAGAGAAGAGAGCAGCTCTGAAATCTGCACTCACATCAAGAGTTGAAGAGAACAAATTCATCGTAATCGATGAGATCAACTTTGAAGAAGCAAAGACAAAGAACTTTGCAAACATTCTTAAGAGTTTAGATGTATCTAAAGCATTAGTAGTATTAGAGGATGACAACAAGAACGCAGAGCTTTCAGCAAGAAACATCGCTGACGTTAAGACTGCAAAGACTAATACAATCAATGTGTACGATATCTTAAAATACAACACAGTAATCACAACAAAAGCTGTTGTTGCTAAAATCGAGGAGGTGTACGCATAATGGCAAACGTTCAGTATTATGATGTAATCCTTA